>JAHEAV010000010.1 GCA_024642565.1 Erythrobacter sp. | reverse complement strand
AAAGGGCCGAAAAGGGAAGGCACGGGCCATGACGGTCCGCACCGCAAGGGTCCGAGAGTGGCAGCCAAGCCCCATGGCGCCCCGTTCAAGGGCAAGAAATTCAAAGGCGCGCCCAAGCCCCAGCGCTAGACATTTGGTAAAGGGGAGTAAGTTGCTCTAGAAGGCTCCGGTACCCAGCCGGATGCTTGCCAGCCATGATTGTTGCTTTTCTTCTTTCGATCGCCTTGGTCGCGCTGACCATTCTGATCCATTACGAAGCTTTGCGCCTGACCGCGCAAAGCTTCATGCATATCGACATACCGGTCCGCGCGCGGATAATCGTTGTGCTGGCGATGGGCCTGCTGTCCCATGCGGTCCAGGTCTTGCTATATGCGCTCGTCTATTTTTGGTTGCATCGCACGCCGGGCAATGAATTCGTCATGGTCGTGAGAGACGAAGTGTTCGATCTGGCGAACGCCTTCTACTTTTCGATCTCGTCCTACACGACGCTGGGAATCGGTGATCTGGTACCGCAAGGCCAGTTGCGGATCATCTCCGGTGTCGAAGCGCTCAACGGGTTGGTCATGGTATCTTGGACGGCCTCATTCACCTATCTGACCATGGAGAAGTTCTGGCACCTCCATCAACGCGACCCGAAGCGTGGGGAACGCCGGAATAAAAAACCATGATTGCCGCGCTTTGCCGAACATCAGGCGGAAATCAGGCCTACCCGCCGTGCCGCGGCTGATCCTGTTCAACAAACCGTTTGGCGTACTGACGCAATTCACCGACAGGGGCAGCGAAACCGCGCGGCAGACGCTTTCGGATTTTATCGAAATTCCCGGCGTCTATCCGGCTGGTCGGCTCGATCGGGATAGCGAAGGCCTGTTGCTGCTGACCGATAGTGGCCCGTTGCAAGCGCGGATTTCCGATCCCCGATTCACGATGCCCAAGTGCTATCTCGTCCAGGTCGAAGGCGCCATTATGGAGGAAGACCTGGCACCCCTGCGCCGCGGCGTACGTCTCAAGGATGGAATGACCCGCCCGGCCCAGGCAGAACGGATCGCCGCGCCAGATCTGTGGCCTCGCGATCCGCCGGTGCGCTATCGAAAATCGGTCCCAGACAGCTGGATCAGGCTGACCATTACCGAAGGGCGCAACCGGCAAGTCCGCAGGATGACCGCTGCCATTGGCTTTCCCACCTTGCGGCTGGTGCGATGGTCGATCGGCAATTGGTCTCTGGATCGGCTGGGACCGGGCATGTGGCGGGACGGCGCAATCTCTGACCTGAAGCCATGATCACGCGCCCTTAATCGTCGATTGCCATGCTGCCTTGGTTGATAAGGGATACCAGCAATTCCAGCATCGTGTCCGATATCATCGCGCCAGATTCCACATGAATGCGCGTTTGCGCACAGATCTGTTCGGCCAATTCAGCCGCTTCGCCTGCGCATTCGTAACTTTCACCATCCACAAACAGAATTACCGTATCGCCGGAATCGCGGACATAGGAAAAACGGCTGGCGGAATTGCGATAGAATGACGCGCCTTCGCTGGACAGAGATCGCAATTGCGCAGCGTCGATCTGTTCGTCAGGCTGCCAGTCTATTTCGGGATATTTTGGCGTACTGTTGAATTCGCCAAACCAGCGGGCAAATGCATCACGATCCTGCAATTGTGCGGTGATCATACCATGCAGCCGGTCGATAGCTTCGGCGCTGATTTCTCCCGGATTTTCCTGCTGCGCCAACATGGGATCGCTGTACCGGTCATCATCCTGCATGGCGGCCAATTGATCATCGCACCAACCGCTGATCAGCTCGCTGCGCGATGGCGCACGAAAGCCGACCGAATAGGTCATGCAATCATCACCAACCGCCACGCCATTATGCGCCACACCGGGCGGGACATAGAGGATATCACCCGGCTCCAGCACCCATTCCTCCACCGGTTCGAAATTGGCCAGCAGGCGAAGGTGGTCATGCGGCAGAAGCGCGGTTGACTGATCGCAATGACCCCCGATTTGCCACCGTCGGCGGCCCAACCCCTGGATCAGGAATACATCGTAATGGTCAAAATGCGCGCCTACGCCGCCGCCATCATTGGCGTAGCTGACCATTACATCGTCAATCCGCCAATCGGGAATGAAACGGAACGGTTCGATCAGCGCAGCAACCTCTGGCACATTCTGATCGACGGCCTGAACCAGCAGTGTCCAGGGATCCCGCCCCAGCGCGCCGAAGCGGCGTTCCGGGATTGGCCCATGCTCCGCTTGCCAGCTGTCTTCCCCCCTGGTGATCAGCCGCGCTTCGACATGATCTTCCATTGCCAGTCCGGCCAGTTCGTCCGGACTAAGCGGATTGGTCCAATCCGCCCACGGATTTCGGATCAGCAGGGGCTTCTGTTGCCAGAATTCCCGCAGGAATCCGGCAACATCGAAATCTTCGAAACCCTGTGTCACTGTCATGCCTCGCCTCCCGGCAGTCCACCGCTCGGCTACGTCCGATCAGTCGGCTGCCGGGTTCCTTGCGTAGAGACCAAAACCGGCGATGGTCGCATAGCACAGTGCCGGCAATGTCATTGCGATGGCCAAACTGCCCGAGACATCGGCAATCAGGCCGGTCGCAAGCGGCACCACAGCGCCGCCGCAGATCGCCACATTGATGATCCCCGAACCATCTGCGGCACGGGTGCCCAGCTTTTCGCAGGCGAGGGTGAAAATTGTCGGGAACATGATCGAATTCATCAATCCGATGGCGAGCAGGCTATAACCCGACAGCGCACCCGAAGTGTTGGCTGACACTGCAATCAAAGTGATGGCTCCCGCCGCCACAAAGGCCAGCAATTTGCCCGGACTGATGATCCTGAGCAGACCCGAGCCAACAAAGCGGCCAACCATCGCACCGCCCCAGTAAAGGCCGATTAGCTTGCCTGCCGCCTGTTCCTCCAAGCCCATCACTCCGGGTTCCATCAGATAGCTGACTATCAGTGACCCGATCGAAACTTCGGCTCCGACATAGAGAAAGATACACAGAGCACCGTATCCAAAGCGCGGACGCTTGAGCAGACCAACACCGGCCAGGGCCGAGCTGGCTTCATGCTTTTCGCCTTTGAGGCGGTTGCGGAATGTCCAGACCACGGCTGCGACGATCATCAGCGCAACTGCAAGGCCGATATAGCCATGCATGATCGCCTGACTTTCAGCGGTGCGGTAAGCATCAAGCTCGGCCCCGCTCAGTTGGTCGGCGCTCACGCTCGCCAGACTGCCAAGGATCAGGATCGCCCCGACGATTGGGAAGATTGTTGTGCCCAGCGAATTGAATGCCTGGGCAAAGGTCAACCGGCTATGCGCAGTCTTTGCCGGCCCAAGCAACGAAATCAACGGATTAGCCACCACCTGCACCAGTACAACCCCGCTCGCAAGAACGAACAGAGCCAGCAGAAACAGCCCGTAAGTGGCGTATTGCGATGCCGGAATAAACAGCAGGCAGCCCAGCATCATGGTCAGCAGGCCTGCCGTCGCGCCGCGCATATAGCCAATCTTTTTCACCAGAGCGGCACCCGGAATACCGACCACGAAATAGGCGGCAAAGAAGCAGAATTGTACCAACAAGGCCTGCGTATAATTGAGCGTGAACAGCTCTTTCAGCTTGGGAATCAGAACATCGTTGAGGCTGGTAATCCCGCCAAAGATGAAGAACAGCGAAAATACGAAACCTTGCAATCCGGGCGCGTTGATGTGGTTTCCATCATTCTCAACCGGATTGGGATCGGTACTTGTTGCTAAAGTCGGTGCAAGTGCCATCAAATATCCCCCCCACGCATCCAACCTGACTGCTGTGCGTGCCAATTTCTGATACCGTTCTGGTCGGTTTCATACCAACGGACCGGAGAGGCAACCCTGTACGGTCAGTACCATTTTGGCAAGGTCGAGAATGGCATTGCCGTGGAAAATCAGCCTTCAATAAAACGGCCGAGACAATGCGCAAATCCGCAAGGTAGACGCGATGATGTTGCGGTATCTTCACACATCACCTGGTCCATCCCATCAGCATCTTTCCGCCGCGAATTGTGCGGCCGGTTCACAGACCTGTTGCTCCGGTCGAAGTGCAACGGAAGTGATGCGAAATTGTAACAATTGAGTTCGGCTTTTTACGAAAATGTATCCGGCCACCGGTTTTCTTTGACCTCTTGTCCAATAGTTGTATGCGACACATACAAAATACGGAGAGAGATTATGAGATTCGGCATTTTCGCTATGACGGCCTTGTTGTCGTCGACCAGCGCTTTCGCGCAAACTGCGGCGCCAGCGAAGGACCAGGAACCTTCGGGCACAGCAAACAACGAAATTGTCGTGACCGCGCAAAAGCGTTCGCAATCGTTGCAGGATGTCAGCCTTGCTGTTTCCGCCATTGGCAGCGAACAATTGCAGGATGCGCAGGTCAACAATATCCAGGATCTGCAAACGCTGGTCCCTTCGGTCAATTTCGGTAGCGACTTTAACCAGGCCAAGATCTTCATCCGCGGGGTGGGTGCCAACACCTCCACCACCGGCAGCTCGACCGGTGTCGCCTTCCATGTTGACGGAGCCTATGTTGCCCGCGCCGAAGCCCAGCTGACTTCGTTGTTCGATGTCGACCGGGTCGAAGTGCTGCGCGGCCCGCAAGGGACATTGTATGGCCGTAATGCGGTTGGCGGTTCGATCAATATCATCACCGGCAAGCCAAGCGATACCTTCGAAGGTTATGGCCGTTTCACATACGGCAATTACAATTCGATCATTGCCGAAGCGGCAATCGCCGGCCCGATCGCCAACGGCATCAGTTTCCGCATCGCGGGCAAGACCGAAGATCGTGATGGCTATGGCACGAACCCGGCATCCGGCCGCGATGTGGACGACCTGAACCGGCGGATGGTCCGTGGCCAGCTCAAATTCGATCTGGGCGCGACGACCGACCTGCTGCTGGCTGGCGAATATTTCCGCCAGGATGATGCATCGGGCGCAATTCACTATCTGCGTGCGTCCTTCCCCGGCGTGGCGCGCCTCGCCCCGCTCGGCGTTGGCGGTTACGCCACCAACCCGCGCGATCTGGCGACTGAGGCAAGCCCAGGCACCAAGACGGAAACCTACGCGTTCACGGGCACCTTCCGCACCGAACTTACCGATACGCTGTCGATTACCAATATCGCCAATTATCGCCGGTTCCGGTCTTCGCTGTTCCAGGATCTCGACTTGTCGGCTGTGGTCGACAGTCTCGCGACCAATGGCCAGTCGACAACTGTGCAGGAACGCCGCATCAACGCCAAGCAGTTCAGCAACGAATTCCAGCTGAATTACAATTCCGACCTGATGAACGCGGTGCTCGGCCTCTATTATTTCAACGAACGGCAGCGCCCGATCGATAATGTCGGCCTCGCCAACCAGAACGGACAGGCGCAAAACATTGGCGTCTTAACCGCGGCGGGTGTTGATCTTGGGCTGGCCTATGACCTGTGCGGCTACTCGCCCAACGGGGTCACCGGCGGATCGGCGGTAATCGCCCCCAAACGGGTCTGCATCAAGTCGAACCTCGGGGATGAAACCTTCGCCATTTTTGGTCAGACCGAAATCAATCTGGGTGCATTGTCGGACAGCCTTGATGGCCTGACCATCAAGCTTGGCGGAAGATGGTCAACCGAGACCGTCGATTCCGAAAATCCGGCGATCATCATCGCGCGCGGCGGACTTGGCCCGGTAATCCAGTATACAGCCGCCGGTACGCATGTCGAAAAGACGTTCAAGGATTTCACCCCGACTGCGGGGATCGAATGGAAGCCGAGCTCTGACCTGTTGCTGTATTATACCTATTCCGAAGGCTTCAAGGCTGGTTCGCCGGAAAATGCCGCTGGCAGTAAAACGATTGTCGATCCGGAAAACATCACCAACCATGAAATCGGGATCAAGGCCAGCCTGGCCAATTGGCTGACCGTGAACGCGGCGGGTTACACCTATACGCTGGACGGTCTCCAGCTGAACAAGACGATCTCCGGTGGGCCCAGCGGTTTCACCACGATCTTCCAGAACGCGGCCAAGACCAAGGCCACTGGCTTTGAACTGGACATCTCGGCGCGGCCCGTCGACGGGCTGCATCTGTCCGGCGCCCTGTCCTACACGGACTCGCACTATGTGGATTATGTCACGCTGGATCCGCTCAACCCGGTCAATGTGGCTGGCGGCACGCCCTACAACGCTGTGACCAATCCCGATCCGACGGCCTTTGGCGCGCCGGGCGGCGGCAATATCCAGCTGGCTGGCAATCCTACCCGCAACAGCCCGCGTTGGGCATGGACGCTGCATGGGGATTACGAGATCGTTCTGCCCGGAACCTCCGGCACGATTACGCCGTCGGTCGATGTGTCTTACAAAGGCAAGACCTACTTCACCGAGTATAAGCGCGATATCGAAAGTGCCGATGCTTATGCTGTGGTTGATGCTTCGATCAATTACCGGACCGATTCCAAACGCATCAACTTCCAGATTTGGGCCAAGAACATCACTGATACGTTCCGCGCGTCGAGCACTTTCGCACTCGCGACAGGCCGGATCATCGGTGTGACCTATCTGCCGCCGCGTGCCTACGGGGCGACGATTGGTTACAAGTTCTAAGGACATGGCCTCGCCGCTGTAAAAGGCGGCGAGGCTTGATCCCTTGTCCTATCCCCGCCGTTTCTTGCGGGGCAAAAATCCATTTGCAGCCGCTAATGCGAGGCAGAACATGACAGCGCGCCTGATCAACGGGGCCAGCTTGGCCAAGACGATGCGCAGAGGCTTTGTCGACCGGGTCGGCAAGCTGCGCGAAAGCGGATTGACGCCTGGACTGGCGGTCATACTCGTCGGCGATGATCCGGCCTCGGCCGTCTATGTCGGCCGGAAAATGCGGGCCTGTGAAGAAGTCGGCATCCGGTCCTTCGCCAGCTATCTGCCTGCGACCATCAGCAATGCCGAATTGCTGGGCCGGATTGTCGAACTCAACGCCAATCCGGAAGTGCATGGCATACTGGTGCAATTGCCGTTGCCCGAACACATCGACATGGCGCGCGTGTTGGAAACCATCGCGGTGGAAAAAGATGTCGACGGCTTCCACCTCTATAATGTCGGCGGCCTGGTGACGGGCAATGTCGTGTTCTCGCCATGCACGCCCTATGGTGTCGTCAAACTCCTCGAGCATGAAAACATCCCGATTCAAGGACAGAATGTCGTGGTTGTCGGAGCGAGCAATATAGTCGGCAAGCCAATGGCTCTGATGCTGATGGCGCGGGACGCCACTGTATCCATCTGCCATGCGAAAACACGCGATCTGGCACAATATACCATCCTAGCCGATATTCTTGTGGTTGCCGCTGGCGTTCCCAATCTGATCATTCCGCAAATGGTCAAGCGCGGCGCGGTGGTGATCGATGTGGGCATCAACCGGCTGCCCGATGGCCGGATTACCGGCGATGTCGATTTCGCAGGAGTCAGCGAAAAGGCGTCAGCGATTACCCCCGTTCCCGGCGGTGTCGGACCGATGACGGTGACGATGTTGCTGGAAAATACGATAAAATCGGCCGAGCACGCCTTGGCGCTTACCTGACCTTTTGCCGCCCGTTCAGGGGGCAATCATCACTTTGCACTGATGGGTGCGCCGCCGCAGCGATTCAAAGACATCCGGTGTCGCTTCAAGGCTGATCGTGTCTGTAATCAACCCACGCGGTTCCACAGCGCCGGCATTCAGCGCATCCAGCGCCGCCTCAAATTCACTTCGGGTGAAAAATGCCGAGGTTACCAGGCGGACTTCCTTGGACAGCATTGCGAAGCTGTTGAACGTATCCGGCTTGGTGCACAGGCCAAGCAACAGGATAGTGCCCCTGTTTCGTACCTGCTCAACCGCTTGCGCGATCAGGCCCGGCAAACCGACACATTCAAAGACAATGTCCGCCTTGCCATCCAGCGCCCGCTCCGCGCTCCCAATCGGGTCGGAGGCATCATTGATGAAGCCGGTTGCCCCCAGGTGCAAGGCGCGGTCCCGCTGATAATCGGCGATGTCCTGCACCACGATCCGCGCCGCGCCCATGCGCCGCGCCCAGAAAGCCACTGCCATCCCGATTGGCCCGGCACCAAGGATCAGCACTTTGTCATCCTTTTTCAGGCCCGCCATATTCACCCCGTGAAGAGCAACCGCTAGCGGTTCGACAATGGCTCCGTCTGCAAGACTTGCCGATTGCGGCAGGACTACGCATTGGTTGGGCCGCGTGACCGCATATTCGGCATAACCGCCGCCTTGCAGGCTGAATTCGGTACACCATGCCAGATCACCTGTGCGGCACGCCTCGCAATTGCCGCAGCTGACCAAGGGGATGACCGAAACCAGATCGCCCAGCCGGACGCTTTCCACGCCTTTACCCAGCGCCACCACTTCGCCTGCGAATTCATGCCCGAGAACATCGCCTGCACCGACCCCATAGGCCGGATCTTCCGTCATATGCAGGTCCGAGCCACAAATCCCGCACCGGCCCACCTTGACCACAATCTCGCCCGCACCAGGGTCAGGATCCGGCAGCACTTCGACCGCCAGTGGCTTGTGCAATCCCTGAACAACTGCAGCGCGCATCAGTTGGCCTTATCCATCAGCGATACCCTTCGGGCCAGATCCCCTGCTTTCCCGGAGACAGGATACCGTTGGGGTCCAGCGCATCCTTGATCTTCTCGTGAAAACGGCGCTGGGCATGGTTGTTGAAATCATATTGGTCGGCAACCAGATCCATGAAATCGAGGTGTGAGCGATATTCGCCATACCCCTGCCTGGCAGCCGATTTGACCATCGCCTTGCACGCCGAATAGGCAGCTTCGGTCTGTGCAGCATCTTCAGTGTCGAAAACCACCAGGCCGACGTGGATCATGTTGCGTTTGCCCACGATGAAGACACCGCTGTAATCAAGACCGGCCCCATTCAGTTCCTTGCGCACCAGATCACGGATCGCGGCGCCATCGACTGCGGTAATGGGCGTCGCGCTGGAAAAACCGATATGCCCGCCCTTTTCGCCGCCATACCAGCGGGTCATCTGGTCCAGAGCCATACTGGGGATGCCCGCCTGCACCCGTTCGTGCGGATTATCGAGTTCGGGCAAATTGTGCCCGTCATATTTTGAAAAGCTGACCTGCGACCCCGGAATAGTGCCGAACGCTGCCTCCACAATCTCGCGCTGGCGCTCCACGATCCGCTCGTCGCCGTAAAGCGCAAACCGCATTACCCATGCGCCCAGCATCGGTTGCTGCGAAATCTGTTCGAGTATGGCCGGCGGCAATGGCCCTTCACCGGTGTACCAGGCATCGCGCTGGGTGAAGGCAGACATTCCGCAAACATTGTTGATGATCATCGGCTGATTGGGAATGGTCCCGTCCATCATCAGCGGGCGCAGCTTTTCGAGCAGCAATTCCAGATCGCTATCCTTCTTCAGCTGCAACCAACCGGGCATGTAGCAATCCGGCGCAGGCATCAGCTGGACACCCATCTTGGTGACGACACCATAGTTGGACTGGCTGAACAGGCCGTCGATCGCGGGTCCGCAGCCATATTTGTAAACATGCCAACCCTTGCTGGCCGTCAGTCCGCCAAGCCCGGTGCGCAGCACATCCCCATTGGCAAGCACAACTTCCATTCCGCACTGGCTGTTCATATGATCGCCCATCGGCGTGTAGCCGACACCGTGATCGAGTGTGTTGCCGATAATGCTGCCCCAACCCAGATCGGGTACGGACATCCACAGCTTTGAGCCGATGGCGCGAAGATGGTCATAGAGGTCGAAGAACCGCACCCCCGGTTCAACCAGCGCGTAAGCCGATTCCTCGTTAACTTCGAGCACGGTGTTCATCCGGCGCAGATTCAGCACGAATGAACCCGATACCCGCGGTGCGGCACCGCCATAGCCGTTGTTGCGCCCCTGCCCGTTGGTCCACACCGGCACCGAATGTTCGTTGGCGATGCGCAGCACGGCCTGAACCTGTTCGACCGAGCCGGGTTGCAGCACGGCACCCGGTTCATACCAATCGCCGGTCGGCGGGGCAAAAGGATCGCGAAAATCATCAAGCCCGCTGCGATCGGCAATTACCGCCTCTTCCCCCAAGGCATCGCGGAACGCCGCCAGCGCCTTCGCAAATCTGCCGGGCCCGATTGGTTCATGCTTCATCGAAATTCCTCCATTTCGGAGATGGGGCACCTCACTGGAACTGGCCGAGCACGACCCCGCCATCGATCACCACATGCGCGCCCGTTACATAGCTTGAAGCATCAGAGGCCAGGAACAGGGCCAGCGGTTTGATCTGCTCGGTTTCCGCCATTGCACCCAGCGGAATGGTCTTGTCGAAGGCCAGCTTGGCCGCCGGGTTTTTCTTGACCCAGCCATCACCGATATTGGTAATGAAGGGACCGGGGGCAATCGCATTGACCCGGATTCCGAATTCGGCCAGCTCCAGTGCGGTATGGCGCATAAGATGCAGCACACCCGCCTTGGCCGGCATATAGGGTATGCCGACAATCGGTTCGTTGATGATCCCGGCGTTGGAAGCGGTCACGACCAGACTGCCCTTGTTGCCCCCCGCCTTCATGCAGCGAACAGCCTCGCGAATGGTGTAAAATATTCCGGTGAGATTGACTTCGATCGACCGGCGCCACGCCGCTGGATCATAGCGATCGACCTGCCCTTGCGGATTACGGCCCCCTTCCGGGCTCCAGAAACCGTTGCCCGCATCATAACCGGCATTGGCAAAGGCAATATCGAGCCCGCCATAGGCTGCGACATGGCCGTCAAAACCCGCCGCAACCTGGGCCAGATCGCTGACATCCATCGCGGTTGCGCGGGCATCGGCACCTTGGCTGCGGAGCCGCGCGGCCTCTCGATCCGCGCCTGCGGCATCGATATCGGCCAAGGTAACCCTGGCACCGGCTTCCGCCATGGCTTCGGCATAAGCGAGGCCAATGCCGGATGCCGCACCGGTTATCAGGGCGGACCGCCCGGCAATATCGAACTGGGCAAGCGTGGGTGTCATACGACCGGCAGCACGGGCGCGTAACTTCCTGCGCTTTTCTTCAACAATTCATCGAGAGGTGAAGCCCCCGATTCCGGCTTGATTCCCTTCACCTCGTTGGCGATTTGGCGCGCCAGCGCCCGACGTGCCCGCCCACCCGCGACATCCGCCGGGATGGCCACGGGCCGCAGATCGTTGACGTCAGTGTTGCCAATCGCGGCCTGCTGGGCTTCGATCATCGGTTTGTCCTGGCCGTTGAAGGCAAATTCGATCGATCCCTTCCAGAAAGCGTCCACTTCAGGATCGTTCAATCCGTGATTGCGCACGATAGACCAGAAATACAGTGTCCGGGTCGGGCTGACCGGAGTCAGGTGATGCCCGGTGTAAACCCAAACGCCATCCTCACGCGGCTTGCCCAGCGGCGAAATGCCTACATCAAGCAGCAAATGGGCTGGCGCATCCCAGCGCATATACAGCCAATGGTCGATCTTCTGCGACAGATCGAAGCCCATCTGGCTCTGCATCAGCTGCCCCCAGACAGGTGGCGCGATCCCATCAGGGCACCAACGGTTGGCCCAGACCGTGCCGCCCGCCTCGATCGTTTCCAGCTTGCTGATCGTGATCGCATCGCTCGACAGAGTGCCTTCATGCAGAAAATCGGCATGGGTCAGGTCAAGCAGATTGTCCGTAATCAGCTCGTAATTGGCCTGAACATCCATGACCCCGCCGATGGTTTCGAAACCATCCGCACTGTAACAACTGAAATCCGGGATCAGCGCCGGATCGGCCGCATCTTCATCGCCAGTCCAGACCCAGATCAGGCTGTTGCGTTCGATCACCGGATAGGAATGCACCTTCATCGCAGGCGAAATCACTCCGCCGTGATGGGGGTTGAGCACACATTTCCCGCTCTCGCCAAATACCATACCGTGATAGCCGCATTGGACGGTATCGCCGATCCGTTTGCCCATGTGGAGCGGGGCGAAACGGTGCGGGCACAGATTGCCCATTGCCACCGGATCGCCGTTCTCCTTGCGGTAAAGCAGGACCGGTTTTTCAAGGATCGTGCGGGTCATCAGCTCCTGATCGAGCTCGTTCGACCATGCAGCGACATACCAGGCGTTCTTGAGATACATTTCGGCCTCCGGCAAATTCAGATGTAGAGCTTCTTGTTGATCGGAATGCCCTGTTCCTTGCAGTAGGTTTCGTAGTGGTTGATGAACCACCAGATGTCGGCCGTATCGACCAGCACGGCATTCTCGTCGTAAAATTCGATGGGCCCCTGCATCCAGCCGAACAGCTTGACCCCATTGGGATGATCGGTGACGAGCGTGTGGCTTTCACCGGGTACCTCGAGGATCAGGCCGCCGGGCGACGCGACCCAGTCATATTCCAGATACTTCACGCTGCCTTCGAGGCAGACCATCATGATCGTGCCGCGGTGGAAATGCGTGCCGATCACGCCCGGTTCCTTGATCCACAGGATGTTGGAGAAAATGCCCTGCCGCACATCGAACGCCAGGTGCTTGATGGCAGCCTTGTCGCCAAACGGCACCCACGGGCTGTCAACATCGCTCTGCGCATCGATATAACGGCCACCCGGGCTCAATCGTTCAACAATTTCACGATGGGCAAAAGGCACATCGACAATTTCACGCTTATCGGACGGGGGGGCCTTCATCACAGTTGCCATGGTAATTCTCCAATCTCTGTCTGGATGGTTTAGCGGATCAGCGTATCGACATAATCGGCACCAATGCCGACTGCGTCGTAATGTTCGCGCGCTGCTTTCATGTAATCAAACACGTCATAATGGCCGACAGTGTTGCCATCATCATCGAGCCACATCAGAGGGCCGGAAACGACGAAGAAGACCTTCATCGGCTCGTCAGTCTTGTAGGATACCAGCGTGTGCGCTTCGCCCGGTGTCTCGTAGACAAAATCGCCTGCGGTCGCGATCCAGTCGTGCTCGAGATAGGCCCATTTGCCGCTGATGGTGTAAGCCCAGATCGGGTGCGAATGGTAATGGCGGCTGACCAGTCCTTCAGACTTGGACATCAAAACGTCGGCCCACATATTCTTGGACGGGCTGATCCATACCGGCTTTGACGATACTGTCTCGGTGATCGGAACCCAGTAACGCTCGTCACCTTCGGCGATGTTGGACGCGTAGATTTCCGGCAGACTGCCGGGCCTGAACACCTTGTCGATGGGCTTTATGTCGTGCCAAAATGGTTTTGCATCTGCCTCTGCCATGTCAATCTCCTCAAAATTCAAACCTGTCATGCGGTGGACGCGACTCTGGCTTCCATCATAGCACGTTTTGCCAGCACTCTGGGGGCGGTCTCGCGCAGGCCGAGTGAACAACCAACGGCCACTGCCGTCAGCCCGCACATGATCCACAAGGGTGCGGCCAAGCCGTAAACATCGGCCGCGGCCCCGGCACCCAGCGGGCTGAGGACGCCGCCAACCACTTCGCCAGTGCCCATGACAATCCCCGTCAAGGTCGCCGTCAGCCGTGGGTCCACCGATTCTGCTGGCACGGTCGCCATGAACAAGGGGAAGATGCCGTTAAGCGCCCAACCGAAGAAAAATATCCCGGCCAGAACCAGCACCGGACCGGTAAAATAGATCGCCCCCAGCGGCAGGATCAAGCCGAGCAGGCTTGCCATGATGAAAACCGGCTTGCGCCCGATGGCATCGGAAATGGCCGGTACCACGAAACTGCCAATGCCTGCCGAAATGCCCAGTGTGGCCATCAACCAACTCATGCTGTCGGGCGAGAATCCGCGAACTTTGGTCAGGAACAGCGGCATGAAGGTCCAGCAGACTACAAGGTAGGATACCAGCAGAATGGCGATGAGCGCGCATAGCAGCACGTTGCGGTTGGCGAACGCTTCCCCCAGGGTCACAGCCGGGGCGCTGGAATGGCCGGTTTCCTTGGGCGGTTCGCGCAAGGTGAACCAGATCAGGGCCGCGGTAAGGAGCCCCGGCAAGGCCGCCATGTAAAAACCGAAGCGCCAGCCAAAGGCGATGGCCAGCGGCACCAGGATCAAAGGCGCAAGCGCTGAGCCGAGCAGATTGGAACCTAGGTTTTGCGCCACCCCCATGGCCAGGCCGCGCCGCTCGGGGGCAACCTCTGCCACGATCAGCGAATGGCTGACCGGCATTACACCACCTTCGGCCGCGCCCATCAGCAAACGGGCGCCCAGCAACATAATGAAGCTATGGGCCAGGCCCGACACGAATGAACAGATGCAAAACGCGATAGTCGCAATCACGATAACCGGTTTACGCGAACCCATCCGGTCCGAAATCCGGCCGACTGCGAAACCGGACAAGGCCCATGTCAGCGAAAGCGCAGAGGACAGGATCCCGACCTGTGTGTTGGACAGCTGCAAATCCGGCTGCACGAATGGCATGAGAAAATTGAGCGCATTCCGGTCAAAAAAGAGAACACCGAAATTCAGGCTCAGCAGCAAAACAAGCCAGCTGTGATAGCGTCCGTTCCCCGGCTGCTGTTGATCGGTCATTTATGCGTCCTCGAAATTCAATCGAAAGCCGGGCCTGCGGACCCGTTGCATATCGGCTGCGCAAAAATAAGGGCGCGAAGGTTTCCCCCCGCGCCCCTTGATTTTAGAACTTCACACCAAGCCGCGCGTACCATTCGGCCGGGCGGCTGTATGTGCCGTAAATCACCCCGCCGGCACCCTGGAACTGGCCGTTCACGAGGTAGCGCTCGTTGGTCAGATTGGTACCGCCAATGGTGATGCTGTAACGGTCCCCCGGAGCGAAGTAAGCGACGCTGCCGTTGATGATGTCGATCGCCGGGCGATTGAGCAGCAAGGTTCCCTCGGTGTCGTTACGCATCTTGGTCGTGTGGGTGTAATCGGCCAGCACAACAATTCTACCTTCGCCAACGGCCACTTCATAACGCGGAGAGATATTCATCTTCCAATGCGGTGCCTTGGGCAGCACTGCGCCAGCGTTGATGCCCAACTGGTAAGGGTTGGGTGCCACGAAAGCCGAATTGTTATTACAGAACGCCTGGAAATCACCGCCTTCACCGCAGATATAGGTGAAGTAGGCATCGAGATAACCGATTGATCCCTGCAGCGAGAAACCGCCCGCCGGGGCAAAGGTTGCTTCTGCTTCAAAGCCCTTGATCCGTGCGTTACCCAGATTGGCCACGGTCGGTGACACACCAATCTGTTGGTTCAGCTGAATACCCTTGTACTGCGTGGTAAAGGCTGCGGCGTTAAGCTGGAGAAGCCGGTCAAACAGGGTCGATTTCACACCGAGTTCGAACGTCTGTGCCTTTTCCGGGCCGAACGTTGGCGCATATGGCAGCGGGTTGGACAAGCGGGTTGTCCAGCCGCCGGTCTTGTAGCCCTTGGACCATGAACCATACAGCATCACATCATTGCTCGGGTGAACCTGAATGCCGACTTTGGGCGAGAAGTTGTTGAACTTCTGTGTATTCAGGCCCGTGATGTAGTAGCGGAACGGCTGACTTGGCGTCGGGAAGCCGACCAGCGGAGCGCAGGCGGCGCCGGCAGGGACACAATTGAACAGCTTGTAATTGAAACCGTTTGTGTCGGCCTGAGCGCCTTCGTAGCCCTTGTCTTCGTGGGTGTAACGGCCACCGATCGTAATGCCGATCAGGTCAATCGGCCGGTAATCCACCTGGCCAAAGACGGCATAGTTTTTGGTAGTGACATAGCCGGGGCCATCAACCTGCAGCAGCCCTTGGGCGAAGGTCACATAGTCGCGAAGATCGCCGGATTCCTTGAAGTAATAGGCACCGAACACATAGTTCAGTTTCTTGTCCAGCGCGCTGCCAAGCAACTGCAGTTCCTGACTGAACTGCTTCTGCTTCACAATGAAGCTGGTCTGCAGGAATTCCAGTGGCGAGTTATCGAGGTCAACGCCGGCCGCGAAATCAATTTTGCGGAACGATGTGATCGACTTCAGCGTAACCGCATCCGAAAGGTCGAATTCCATCGTGGCTGCGGCGCCATAGTTCTTCAACTTGGAGAAGTTGTTGCCGTTGGCGTACGTCGTGTCGATGTCTTTATTGATCCACCGCGAATCATACGGCAGGCGATTGTTCAGCGGGTTGGCATCGACATTCACCCCGGCAAGACCCGGCAGAGTGTTATAGCCATTCACGCTTGACCGTGGTCCGCAAAGGTTCTGGGCATTGCGCGCAGCAATCTGCAGATCGGTTGCACCGATACAGAAATTGTAAAGGCCGGCGAACAGGAAGCCCGACGATCCCGTTATGACATCAAGTGCGGTGTCGATGGGGAAACCCAGCGCAGTGCCAAGATTGTTGGCGGCAAGACCAGCGAATGGACCGGCCAGGCCATTGGTGACATCAAGCACGGTGCTGGCCACGGAATCCTGGTCAACATCGGAATAATCGCCCGACAGGGTTAGGCGGAAATTGCTGTCATTGTCATATTTCAGCTTGCCGCGAATGCTCCAGCTGTTGTCGCCACCCTGACGCGAACCGGCCGCATAACCGGACGCAGGAAAGCTGGTGTAACCATCGGTTATATAGGCCGTGGTTGTGGGATAGGGAATCCGGTGCTGATAACCCTTGCGGTTGAGCATACCGAAACTGAATGACGAACTGAGCTGCGGGGTGATCGGAATGTCGATGATACCGCGCGCCTGCATCCGGCTGAAACTGCCAGTCGTGACATCGGCCTTTACCGCAAAATCCTTGCCCGGATCATGCGTGACGATCGAAATTGCACCGCCGATTGTGTTCCGGCCAAACAGCGTGCCCTGCGGACCTTTGAGAACTTCGATCCGGTCAACGTCGAGCAGGTCCTGATTGGCCCCGATCGAACGCGCCAGATAGACGCCATCGATATAGGTGCCGACGCCGGGATCGATGTTGAAAGCAAAGTCGTTGGCCCCCACGCCGCGAACAAAGGCGCTCAGAACCGAACTTGACCCGGAAAATGGCGTCGATGCATCAAGCGTTACGTTTGGCGAAATCGAAGACAGGCCGGAAACGTCGCCAACAGCGCGTTCCTGAAGTGCGTCCGCAGTGAACGCAGAAATGGCAATCGGCACGTCCTGGACATTTTCAGCGCGCTTCTGCGCGGTAACCACGATTTCCGTGACCCCGCCCTGCCGCTGACTGGTTTGTGCGGCTTCTTCCTGGGCCAAGGCTGGCTGGCTTACCACAACCATGGTTGCCAAAGCTGTTCCGGCGGCAAATCTCGTAAATTTCATGATACCTCTCCCTAATAGGCAACGCAGAAATACAATCCTCAGTCGATTGCACCGATGCTGCGGTTCAGGCGCGATATGTCGCTGCCTTCATCCGCGTTCCAGATTTGGAATTTTCAACCATTCCGTCCGTTCGGATCGAAACAATGTGCCATTCGCAACCTGGATTTCAGTTCAATTCGTATGCAACACAAACATTATTTTTGCTTCTGTGCAAGCAAAATCACACAAAGGGTCGAATAAGGTCTTTGCCATCCCATTCGTTGCAGGCCCGCCATATGCGGGAAAAGGTTGCCTCCATTCCATCGGTAACAGGCAGCAATTCGATGAAGCCCGGATCGTTGGAACCATTGTCCATGTAAGCGACGGAACCGCCGGTCGGCACGGCAGCGTGATAGGCCAGCGCATAGCCGCGCTGTTCATATTCTGCGATGGCCGCTGCCATATCCACAAAGGCAATTCCAACGTGATGGAAACCGTATCCGCGCCGCTCGATCAGTTCCTTGTAAACGGACGGCTCATCATCGAGCGGCTGGATCAGTTCGATATTCATATGGCCGGCAAAGGACATGCCGATTCGCACATCCGCGGTTGACGTTTCGCCGCGATAAATCTGATCCGGCGCAAGAAAATTCTCGATCACGAACCATGGGCCGGTTCGTGCCTCCTTGCTCCACCAATGGATCGATTCCTCCAGATCGCGGACGACATAGGCCATCTGCATGATCTGGCCTTCTTTCTGGCCGAATTCGAATGTCTTCATCACTCTCTCCAATCAGCGGCCGCAATTGCGAAGCGCCATTTTGTGCCTAAAGCCGCGAATCGGCGATATCGGCCCCGTCTCGCAATGCGCGGAGTTTCTTCCAGGTGACGGCGGGATCGATCTTGCCGTAGCCGGCGAAGGTGCCAAACCCGCAGTCGGTGCTGGCCACGACCCGGTCTTTGCCAACGATTGCAGCGAATCGTTCGATCCGCTGGGCAATCAGTTCGGGGTGTTCGACATAATTCGAACAGGTATCGATCAGACCGGGCGCGAGTATCTTGTCCTGCGGGATTGCCGCATCGCGCCAGACCTTCCATTCATGTTCATGACGCGGATTGGCGGCTTCGAACAGGATCGTTGAAGGGCGCGCCGACAGGATGATGTCGATCACCCTTTCCAGCGGAATGTCGTGATCATGCGGGCCTTCATAATTGCCCCAGCAAATGTGCATCCGCAGCTGTTCAGGCGGGATGTTGGCGGTGGCCGCATTCAACGCAGCGACATTGGCCGCGGCGATTTTCAGAAAATCTTCCTCGCTCGCATCCTGATAGCCGGTGTGCCGCGACATCGCGAGATCCGGACAATCCAGCTGGAGCAGAAATCCGGCGGCAGCAATCGCTTCATATTCCGGCTGCATGGCCGCAACCAGATCCGCCAGATAAACTTCGTGAGAGGGGTAAAATTGGTTGGGCTGAAATGCGGTAATCAAGCCGGGAGACGCGGCATTCATGAAGCCGCGCACCGGTTTTCCCGCCGTCGCCGTCTGGAAACGCGCAATGTCTTCATGACACGGGTCGAGATTGACCAGCCGGACTGGCCCGATGCAGGCCGCACGGACAAATTCCTGATCGCCCATGACTGCGGCCAGTTTCTTGCGAAATTCAGGCAGAGGCGCGAGATCGAGCGCCGGCTTGCGCGGCACATCACCGCCAAAACCTGAAAGCCGCTCCGTCATATAGGTCGAATAGCCAACCTTGCCGAGTTCCCCATCGCTGACAAAGGTGACGCCTGCATCAATCTGCCGGTCAACCGCAGCATCAACAGCCGCCTGAACCACACGGTCAAATTCGGACCGATCATACGCTTCGCCGTGGTCACGCGCGAGCAGGAGTGGTACAAGCTCGGGCCCGCGCGGCAGGCTGCCGACATGGGTTGTCGCTATGGCCATTTTCTCTCTCCCTCATCATCAGCATAACCGTATTAATTTTGTAAGCAACACTTACATTATTTGTTGACCAGATCGTTTGCTGAACATACAGTCTACCACATAGAAGGGCGCAGAAAAGTGTCCACGTGACGTTTTTTAGGGAGATGATTGCATGTCAAAGTCGCTCGAATCGCACCTGCATGCTGCCGGGGACATTGTCGGCCTGTTGCGCAACCAGCAGGTTGGCCCGAATGTTTACCCGGGTGTTCCTGGTGAATTTTCGAACTGGCGCAACGAACAGCGGGCATGGGCCAACAGCTGCGTGTTGTTCAATCAATCCTATCACATGGCCGAATTGATGGTCGAAGGGCCCGATGCCTTTGCATTCCTGAACGGCCTGGGCATCAACAGCTTCAAGAACTTTGTCCCTTACCGGGCCAAGCAATATGTTCCGGTCAGCCATGACGGTTTCGTTATCGGCGATGTGATCCTGTTCTATCTGGCGGAAAACCAGTTCAATTTGGTGGGCCGTGCGCCAACCCTGAACTGGCTGATGTTCCACGCCGAAACCGGCGATCACGATGTGACTTTGACATATGACGAGCGCACCGCCGCACGGCCCGATCCGGAAAATCGGCGGCACTACCGCTATCAGATCCAGGGACCAAATGCGGCCAAGGTGATCGAGGACGCAACCGGCAAAGCGGCCCCCGATCTCAAGTTTTTCCATATGTGCGACATGGAAATCGGCGGGAAGACTGTGGTCGCCCTGCGCCATGGCATGGCTGGCCAGCCCGGCTATGAATTGATGGGTCCGTGGGAAGATCGTGATGCTGTCCACAGTGCGCTGGTCGCCGCGGGCAAGGCGCACAAGATGGCACTGGTCGGCGGGCGCACCTATTCGTCCAACACCATCGAATCGGGCTGGATCCCCTCGCCCCTTCCGGCGGTTTATACAGGCGAAGCGATGCAATCGTACCGGGAATGGCTTTCGACCAACCATTATGAAGCCAATTGCTCGGTCGGCGGCAGCTATGTACCCGACAGCGTGGAAGGCTATTACCTCAGCCCATGGGATCTGGGTTATGGCCCGTTCGTGAAGTTCGATCACGATTTCATCGGCCGCGCGGCGCTGGAGAAAATGGCAGAAATGCCCAAGCGCAAGAAGGTCACCCTTGCGCTCGATAGTGAATCGGTCACCGACGCAATTTACACGCAGTTCGAAAAAGAAGGCCTGCGCGCCAAATATATGGAGTTTCCCAGCGCGGTCTATTCGATGCACCCCTTTGACCGGGTCGAGAAGGATGGCGCATTGGTCGGCGTATCCACCTGGATTGCCTATTCCGCAAACGAAGGAAAGATGCTGACACTGGCAATCGTCGACGAAGCCTTTGCCGAACCCGGCACCGAAGTTGATTTCATCTGGGGTGAACCCGATGGCGGCACTTCAAAGCCGACAGTCGAACCCCATCGTCAGGTCACGATCAAAGCCGTTGTCGCCGCGGTTCCCTATTCGGAAGTGGCCCGCACCAGCTATGCCAAGAGCTGGCGCAACACCGCCGCATAAGGTCGCAAAGCAAGGGATAACGTCATGGAACCGCTCACACGTATGCTGGCCGAACGTGCTTGTGAGCGGTTGATCCTTGATTATGTAGCGCTGAACGATGCGGCCCAATGGGAAGCCCTTGCTGCCCTCTACACCGCCGATGGCCGAATGAGCCGACCAACCGCCCCGGATGATTTCATCGAAGGGCGCGATGCCATTCTTGCGGCGTTCCAGTCGCGCCCGGCACGGACCAGCCGGCATATTTGCGCCAACATCCGGGTGACGATTGAAAGCGACCAGCGGGCGCGTGCAACCAGCCAGATCCTGCTCTTCACCAGCGCCGACGGGCCGCCGCTGGTCGGAACCTATGCCGACAATATGAAGCTGACCGGCAGCGGTTGGCGTTTTACAGAGCGGCGCGGGTCACTGGACTTTCCCAAGACCTGACCTGCGGTTGGGCAGTCAGGCGAATTCCTCTGTTTCGACCGTCTGCTGGATCATCGCGCCATAGCGCGGCCCGCAAACACTTTCCTGATTGATCAGACTGTCGAGCTGCCGAACCACATCGGCGGGAATTTGCCAGTCGCGCCGGGCCAGATTTTCTTCCAGATGCGCAAGCGATGCCGTACCCGGAATGGCAACCACATGGGGTCCGCGCGACAGGACCCAGGCCAGCGCCAGCTGTGCCGGTGTAATCCCCTGTTCAGCGGCAATCGCTTCGTAACGATCGATCAGCACGCGATTGCGCGGCCAATTATCGGCATTGAAACGCGGCATGTTGCGGCGCAGATCCTTTTCCACCAGCGCCCCGACATCGTGAACCCCGCCCGCCAAAACACCGCGCCCGACAGGTGAGAAGGCAACAAGCACCGTCCCCACCTCGGCGCAGGCGTCAAGAACGGCAATCTCGGGATTGCGCGTCCATAGCGAATATTCGGTCTGCATGGCCGCCACGGGATGGACCTTTACGGCCCGGCGCAGCGTTTCGGCGGACATTTCCGACAGGCCAATACTGCCAATCTTGCCGGCCTGTACCAGTTCGGCCATCGCACCCATCGATTCCTCAATGGGAACCGTGAAATCACGGCGGTGCATGTAATAAAGATCGATGTGATCGGTCTGGAGGCGGGTCAGGCTTTCGTCGATACTCTGGCGGATCGCCTCCGGCGAACAATCGACTCCGCGCCGCGGTCCGTCGACGATGATACCCATTTTCGAAGCCAGAAAGAACTTGCCGCGATTTTCGCGCAGGGTCTTGCCGATCAAGGTTTCGTTGTGGCCGAGCCCATAGATATTCGCCGTGTCGAGATGGTCATACCCAAGGTCGAGCGCGCGGTGCAAAACCTTCGCCCCGTCTTCATCTGACGGCGGTACGCCGTAGGCCCAGCTTAGCGACATGCACCCAAGACCAATCGGGTTCACGGCGCGGCCATTGATCCTCCGGGTGTCGGTCATGATCCGTCCATGCCCGCATTCGAAAGCCGGGCCAGCTGCGCTTCGGTAAGTTGCAGCCGGGTCGCAGCGATCAGATCATCCAGCTGTTCGACGCGCGAAACGCTGGCGATTGGCGCGGCTATGCCCGGCTGTGCCATCAACCATGCCAAGGCAATCTGTGTCAGATTCGCCCCGCTTTCGGCAGCAACATCGTCCATTGCGGCGAGCATGGCCAAACCTTCATCGGAGAAATAGTCTGCAACCCGGTAGCTACGATTGCCGGTCAGATCATCCTTGGTGCGATATTTCCCGGTCAGGAAACCCGATGCCAGACCAAAATAGGGCAATACGGCGATATCCCGCGCGACACACATGTCCTGCAAGGTGCCTTCATAAGGTATCATGGATCCGCGCCGCTGCTTAATGCGGGCTTCGAAAGGCCCGCGCGCGACCAGATTATATTCGGGCTGCAGGACCGTATAGGGCGTGCCGATTGCAAGGGCTGATGCCAGCCTTTCCGGGGTGAAGTTGGAGGCGCCAAGACAGGCAATCTTGCCCGCGCTGATCAGGCTGGCAAAAGCTTCTGCAACATCGCCCTGTTCCACTTCGTCGTCATCCTGATGGGCGTAATAGAGATCAATCCGGTCGACGCCCAAACGGCCAAGCGAGGCATCGCAGGCCGCGGCTATGCGCGCCGGGGCCAGCCCTTTCCCGCCTTCTCCTGGCAGCATCCCGACCTTGGTCGCAATCTTTACCTTGTCCCGCAGGCCGGAACTTTTCAGCCATTCGCCAAGGACAGTTTCCGATTCACCGCCCTGATGCCCTTCAACCCATGCTGAATAGACATCGGCCGTGTCGATCATGCTGCCACCCGCCGCCACAAAGGCATCGAGAATGCGAAAACTGGCCTGTTTGTCGGCGGTCCAGCCAAAAACATTGCCGCCAAGTACAATCGGCAAACCGCCGAGCGCCGGATGGGATTCAAAATTCGCAATCATAACGGCAATCCTACATAGTTTTCTGCAATGGCTTTTTGGGCAGCGGTGTTGCTGGCGATGAAGTCCATTTCTGCTTTTCGCATCCGCCGGTCAAAAGCCGTATCCTCAGGAAATTGATGAAGCAACCGGGTCAGCGATGCACTGAACCGCGATGCTTTCCACACGCGCGCCAAAGCGATTTCGGCATAGGACGCCAGGCCATCATTGTCATGGCGGTTGAAATAACCGGTCAGTGCCCGCGCAAGATAGATCACATCGGATACCGCCAGATTCAGTCCCTTGGCCCCGGTTGGCGGTACGATATGCGCGGCATCACCGGCCAGAAACAGGCTTCCGTGGCGCATGGTTTCAAAAACGAACGATCGCAGCGGAGCGATGCTTTTTTCCAAGGCCGGGCCGGTGGTAATGTTTGCCGCCAGATCGGGGCCGAGCCGGATGGACAGTTCATCCCAGAGCCGATCATCGCTCCAGTCCTCCAGCCGTTCATCAAGCGCGACATCGATATAATAGCGGCTTCGGGTCGGAGACCTTTTGGAAGCCAGGGCGAATCCACGCGGATGGCTGGCATAAACGATATCGTCATGACAGGGCGGGACATCGGCCAGTATGCCCAGCCAGCCAAAGGGATAGACGCGCTCAAAAATACGGTCAGCCCGGGCTGGAATGGATTGCCGGGAAACGCCGTGAAAACCGTCACAGCCGGCAATGAACCGGCAGTCAATTCGCTGCTCCCGGCCATCCCTGGTGAAGGTCACAAAG
The DNA here is from genome assembly GCA_024642565.1 of Erythrobacter sp. Lineage (GTDB taxonomy): Bacteria > Pseudomonadota > Alphaproteobacteria > Sphingomonadales > Sphingomonadaceae > Allopontixanthobacter. The sequence goes on along the minus strand of JAHEAV010000010.1, from coordinate 61,444 downwards.
GGGGCATCGCCTGCCACATCGTGGAGGGCAACTTCCGCCGCTTCGTAGAAGATTTCAAGTCCGCGCCCGGCTGCGGCATCCATCAGATCACGGGTAATTTCGGTCTGGCCGTAGACGGTCGTGTGTTTGCCGGTCAGTGCCAAGATGTCGATCCGGACCAGCCGCTCGCCATCGGCAAAGGCAAAGCCTTCTTCGCGGATGCCTTCCTTGTCGAGCCGGGCACTCAGGCCCAACTGGCGCAACAGATCTGTAGTGGTTTCCTCCAGCACGCCTGCCCGAATGCGGCCCAGCACATAGTCCGCACTGGCCTTTTCGATCACCACGCAATCAATATTCTCGGCCCGAAGCGCATGGCCGAGCAGCAAACCTGCCGGACCGGCCCCGATTATGGCCACTTGCGTTTTCACACCAATTGGCGTTCCAGATCGTGCAGCACCTTATAGCATGGCAGAACCTGCGCCACGCTGCTGTTGGGTTCACGGTCTTCGCGGATCGCAGCGATAAATTCGCGGTCCTGCAGTTCGATCCCGTTCATCGAGACATCGACATGGGACACGTCGATGGGCTGTTCCCGGCCATCAACCAGATCGTCATAGCGCGCGATATAGGTCGCGCTATCCCCGATATAACGGAAGAACGTGCCGAGCGGCCCATCGTTGTTGAAGCTTAACGACAGGGTGCAGATGGCCCCGCTATCGGCCTTGAGCTGGATCGACATATCCATCGCAATGCCCAGTTCGGGATGGATCGGGCCCTGCACCGCGTTGGCCTGAACGATAGGGCCGGCCTGATAGGCAAACAGATCCACCGTATGCGCAGCATGGTGCCACAGGAGATGGTCAGTCCAGCTGCGCGCTTCACCCTTGGCATTGATATTCTGGCGGCGGAAGAAATAGGTCTGCACATCCATTTGCTGAATGCTGAACTGCCCTGCCTTGATCTGATTATGCACATATTGGTGGCTCGGGTTGAACCGCCTCGTGTGCCCGACCATGCAGACCAGGCCGGTTTCCTTTTGCTTGGCCATTACCGCCTCCGCATCGGCCCAACTATCGGCCAACGGGATTTCCACTTCAACATGCTTGCCCGCATTCATGGCCGCAATCGCCTGATCGGCATGCATCTGGGTCGGCGTGCACAGGATGACGGCATCGACATCGCTGCGCGCCAGCACCGCTTCGTAATCGGTTGTGGCAAAAGCCACACCGAACTTATCGGCCATTGTCTGGGTCGCGTCCTGGCGCCGACCAACCAGCGCGGTGACTTCGACACCGTCGATATTTCTCAGCCCGTCGAGATGCTTTTCGCCAAAGGCACCGCCGCCAACCAGTGCAATCCTCATGCCGCGACCCCCTCCTTCGCCTCACTGCGCTCGGGTTCGAGCACCAGATGCCCGATCGCCGTATTGCTGCAGGGTATATGGTAATGGCGGTGCAGCGACTTGACCCGTTTGCCGAGCGCGCCCCGCATGATCAGCCACATCACCATCTCGATCCCTTCGCTGCCGGTTTCCCGCAGATATTCGAGATGGGAAATATACCGCGCCTCGTCCGTATCGGATTCCAGCATGTCGAGGAACCGGTTATCCCATTCCCGGTTCAGCAAGCCAGCGCGCGGTCCTTGTAACTGGTGGCTCATGCCGCCCGTGCCCCAGATCTGCACATTGAGATCTTCGGGGAAACTTTCGACTGCGCGGCCGATGGCTTCGCCCAGTGCCCAGCAACGGTTGCCCGATGGCACCGGGTAAGTAACCACGTTGACTGCCAGAGGCACAACCTTGACCGGCCACTTTTCCGGCTGACCGAACATCATCGACATCGGAACGGTCAAACCATGATCGACGTCCATCTCATTAATGATCGTCATGTCGAATTCGTCCAGAATCAGACTTTGCGCGATATGCCACGCCAGATCCGGATGCCCTTCCACATCTGGCACGGGGCGCGGCCCCCAGCCTTCATCAGCCGATTTGTACCGTTCCCCGCAACCGATGGCGAATGTTGGAATTATCTTCATGTCGAATGCACTGGCGTGATCATTATAGACCAGGATCACCACGTCGGGCTTTTCCGTCTTTTCCCATTCCCGGGTCCATTCGTATCCTTTGAAGATCGGTCCGAAATAGTCATCGTCCGACTTGCCCTGATCGACTGCCACACCCAGCAGTGGCACGTGGCTCGACGCAACGCCTGCAGTAATCCGTGCCATATCAGTTTCCTTCCTGCGGGTTCCCGGCGCCCTTGGCGGCGAGGTTGGCCTTGATCGATCGATTGCCTTCCGGCGAACGCCCACCCTGCAACATCATCTCCCGATATTCGGGAAAGGTCATGTCGGTCATGGTCGACACCGCTTCAGCGAAGCTGAGACCATCAGTGGAGAATACTTTGGCCAGGAAATAGACGTTCCCGCCCAGATCGAGGCAGCGGTTGTAGTCCCGCGCCAGAATGGCTTCCTTCTGCGCGTCCGACATTGGCCATGTGTCGAGATATTTACGCTCGTCGGCCTTCCATGCCGCACGGTTTTCCGGCTCCATCAGGCTCATGGCGAACTGGTTTAACCAGTAACCCTGCCGTGCCCGTTTGGCCGTGAATACGCGGGTTCCCGGAATATCCTCCAGATCCGCCAGATATTCGTGAATGTCCTGTTTCATAGGCCTCTCGCTTTCAATTGCTGGTCCAGGCGTGGGTAAACGCGGCGCGCATTGCCTTCGAAAATCGCATGACGTTCGGCATCGCTGATCGGCAGCGCATCGACATAGCGTTTGGTATCGTCGAAATAATGCCCGGTGGTGGGGTCAATACCGCGCACCGCACCAACCATTTCGCTGCCGAACAGAATGTTCTTGTTGTCAATCACATCGGCCAGCAAATTGATCCCCGGCTGGTGATAGACACAGGTGTCAAAATAGACATTGTTCATCAGATGTCCCGAAAGGTCTGGCTGCTTGAGCATATCGGCCAAGCCGCGGTAACGCCCCCAATGGTACGGCACCGCGCCGCCGCCATGCGGGATGATCAGGCGCAAGGTCGGGAAATCCTTGAACAGATCGCCCTGTATCAGCTGCATGAAGGCAATCGTATCGGCCGCAATGTAATAGGCGCCCGTCGCATGCATCGCCGGATTGCAGCTGCCCGAGACATGGATCATCGCCGGAACATCCAGCTCCACCATCTTCTCGTAAAAAGGATACCAGAACCGATCGGTCAGCGGCGGGTGTTCAAATTTGCCTCCGCCCGGATCGGGATTAAGGTTGCAGCCGATAAAGCCCATCCCAGCGCAGCGTTCCAGTTCGGCAATGCTGCTGCCCATGTCCGCTTCGGGCGATTGCGGCAACATGCAAACACCGGCGAATGTATCGGGATAAAGCGCAACAACCCGTGCAATCAGATCATTGCACGCCTGTGCCCAGGGCACCGCAACCGACTGATCGCCAACATGCGGCGCCATGGCCGAAGCGCGCGGGCTGAAGATGGTCATGTCAGCCCCGCGTTCCCTGAGCAGACGCAGCTGGTTGGCTTCAATCGTTTCCCGGATCTCGTCATCCGAAATGTCGGGATAGGGGGGCGCAGGCTCGCCGGCCTTGAATGCCGCCTTCTGCGCTTCGCGCCAATCATCATGCGCCTTGGGGAGGACAGTGTAATGGCCGTGGCAATCGATAATCATGGCAACTTCCCAAGGATGGTCTTCAATTTGCTTTTCAAAGCATGCGGAACAGGCGCCACCGCCAATTCGCCCAATTCGTGCTGCCGGCGAACGGTTCCGCTGGTCAGCATGGGTTCCACACCCAGGCCGCGCAAGGTGGCAACAGCTTCGGACATTTCGGCACCGCGCCGGACGCCATGCACCATCATCCGGTCCAGCCGATAATTCGCCTGGTTCGACCAATCATTGCCGAAGCTGTCCATCACTTCTTGCGTAACACCAGCTCTCTCGCAGGCAATCAGGCATTCAGCCGTCAGTGCCTCAACGCCTTTATACATCACCGAACGCAGCATCTTGATGGTTGAAGCGCGGCCAATTTCCGGCCCGACATTGCGGACATTGGTGAAACCTATTTGCCCGAGAATTTCCATCGCCTGAACTGCATTCGGCCCGCAAACCAGCAAGGGCACGTGCAGAGATCCTGGATCAACGGGGGCCATGATCGCGACATCGACATAGCGCCCACCAGCCGCTTCGATGATTTCGGCAGAACCTCTCTTGGTGTCCGGCGCGACCGAATTCATGTCGAAAAAGAGCGTTCCCGGCGAAATCGCCTGCGAAGCAATCTCGGCAGCCTTTCGCGACTGGTCGGCCGTCACCAGGCTCAGCACAACATCAGCGCCGCGAACAGCCGCATTGGCATTATCGCAGCGGATCGCGCCTGCGGCATGGATTGCGGCGACCATTTCGGCGTCGCTGCGAACGTCGAACACCCGGCACTGGGCTGCCCAGTCACCGTCAGACGCAAAATTGCGCCCTGCTTCACCGAATCCGATGAGAGCCAAGTCTGACATCACCTTTCCCATTGCTCTTTGTATGTAACGCATACTATCATTCGTGCAAGTTGATTCCTAGGATGATATACACGAAGCAGCAGGCTTCGCGGCGGGAGAAAAGCGATGGCGACAGGCATAGTAGTGCAGAATATCGAACGGGCGGATCCGGCGGTGATTGATGGCCTGGCCCAATGCGGTGTCGCCACCGTGCACGAGGCGCAAGGGCGGACCGGCCTTCTGGCGAGTTACATGCGGCCGATTTATTCTGGCGCCCGTATCGCAGGTTCGGCGGTGACCATCTCTGCCCCGCCGGGAGACAATTGGATGGTCCATGTCGCAATCGAACAATTGAAGGAGGGCGACATATTGGTGATCGCCCCGACCAGCCCTTGTGAGGACGGGTATTTTGGCGATCTTCTGGCGACATCGGCACAGGCTCGTGGTTGCCGCGGTTTGATCATCAACGCCGGCATTCGCGATGTGCGCGATCTCACCGAAATGCAATTTCCGGTATGGTCCAAGGCCGTGTTTGCCCAAGGCACGATCAAGGCATCGCTGGGATCGGTTAACGTGCCGGTGGTCTGCGCCAGCGCCTCTATCCAGGCGGGCGATATCATCGTGGCCGATGATGACGGTGTATGCGTGGTTCCCCGCGCAACCGCGGCCGCGGTTCTTGAACTGGCAAGGGCACGTGAAGCCAATGAAGGTGAAAAGCGCCGCCGGCTGGCCAGCGGGGAATTGGGTCTGGACATGTACCGGATGCGCGAAAAGCTGGCGGAAATGGGCCTGAAATATGTCTGACCAGCCAGCAACCGCTATCCGCTGCATGTGGATGCGTGGCGGCACGTCGAAAGGCGGCTATTTCCTGAAGGATGATTTGCCTGCGGACACCGCGGCGCGTGATCATTTCCTGCTGCGGGTGATGGGTTCCCCCGATTCCAACCAGATCGACGGTATGGGCGGCGCTGATCCTTTGACCAGCAAGGTCGCCGTGATCAGCAAATCATCGCGGCCCGGCGTCGACGTGGATTACCTGTTTTTGCAGGTCTTCGTGGACCAGGCGATCGTCACCGATGCGCAAAATTGCGGCAATATCCTTGCAGGCGTTGGCCCTTTTGCGCTTGAACGCGGGCTGGTGCCGGCGGAAGGCGAAGTCACGAAAGTTACCATTTACATGGAAAACACCGGGCAGATCGCCGTCGCCGCCGTGCAAACACCGGGCGGTGCCGTGACCTATTCCGGTGATGCACGGATTGACGGGGTTCCCGGCAACCACGCGCCCGTGCCTCTGGAGTTTCGCGATACTGCTGGGTCGAGCTGCGGTGCACTGCTGCCGACGGGACAAGGCGTGGAAGAGGTAAACGGCGTTGCAGTGACCCTGATCGACAATGGCATGCCCTGCGTGGTGATGAAGGCAAGTGATGTCGGGATCACCGGTTATGAAGACCGTGAAGCGCTTGATGCCAATGCCGAGTTGAAGGCCCGGATCGAAGCCATTCGCATTGCTGTGGGCCAGCGCATGAACCTTGGCGACGTTACTGAAAAGTCGGTGCCCAAAATGATGCTGATTGCCCCGCCCCGACATGGCGGCGCGATTACGGTGCGCAGCTTCATCCCGCACCGCGCCCATGCGACCATCGGCGTTCTGGGTGCCGTCAGCGTTGCCACAGCGTGCCTGGTCCCCGGATCGCCGGCGGCGGCGGTGGCCTGCATTCCGGAAGGCGGCACCAAGACATTGTCGGTCGAACATCCGACCGGCGAACTGACCTGTGTGCTTGAAGTGGATGAATCTGGCACGGTGCAGTCAGCGGCCTTGCTGCGTACCGCGCGCAAATTGATGGATGGGGTGGTTTTTGCATGACGGGCCGGATTACCAGCTGGCACCCCAGCCCCGGCAAACCCCGCTACGTTCCGCCACCCGGTTCGGTTGATGCCCATTGCCATGTGTTCGGTCCAATGGAGCAATTCCCTTTCAGCGCGAAAGCCAAATATCTGCCGGAGGATGCCGGGGCGCAAAAACTGTTCGCGTTGCGGGACCATCTGGGCTTTGCGCGCAACGTGATCGTGCAGGCCAGCTGCCACGGCACCGATAATTCGGCCACGCTGGATGCAATCGCCCGATCGCAAGGCATGGCGCGCGGCGTCGCAGTCGTCGATCCCGCGATACCGGCGGACGATTTGGCGGGTCTTCATGCGGGCGGAATTCGCGGTATCCGTTTCAATTTTCTGAAACGTTTGGTCGATGATGCGCCAAAGGACAAATTCCTTGAAGTGGCGAACCGCCTGCCCGCAGGCTGGCACGTCGTGATCTATTTCGAAGCCGACATTCTGGAGGAAATGCGCGAATTTATTGCCGCCATTCCCGTGCCCGTGGTGATTGACCATATGGGGCGGCCTGATGTTTCGCAGGGACCAGACGGACCCGACATGCGCGCTTTTCGCAAGCTGCTGGATGGCCGCGGCGATATTTGGTTCAAGGCCACCTGCCCTGACCGGTTGGACAGTGGCGGCGATCCGTGGGACGATTTCGTCCAGTCCGTGCGCCCGCTGGTCGAAGATTACCCGGACCGGGTCCTATGGGGTACAGATTGGCCGCATCCCAATATGCAAGACACCATTCCTGATGACGGCCATCTGGTCGATATGATCCCGCGCATCGCCCCGACAGAGGCGCTTCAGCGCAAGATGTTGATTGATAATCCGATGCGGCTTTACTGGGCCGACTGAGACGCGGCCAATTGCTGCACAGCAGCGGCTGCAGTGTCCGACAGCCCCTCTGTCCCGTGATGCCGGATCATTTTGCGCATCCGCGGGTCCCAGAACAGCTCTATATGCTCAGCAGTTGCCGCCACCGGGTCGGCTTCGTGCTGCAAATTGGCCGCGATCTGGTTCGCCATACGAACCAGCGTGGCTAAGGTGTCGCTCATTCTGCGGCCTCGATTGTTGCGGCAATCCGGCGTGAGGCCTCGCTGAGTTCCTGGTAGTCTTCCTGCCAGTCCGTCGGGCCGTTCGATGCGCTGATCTGTACAGCGGTGACCTTGTATTCCGGGCAATTGGTTGCCCAGTCACTGAAGTCCGTGGTGACGACATTGGCCTGGGTCGCAGGGTGATGAAACGTCGTATAGACCACGCCCGGCGCGACCCGATCGGTTACCGTCACCCGCAAAGTCGTCTCCCCCGAACGGCTGGAGAGTTTGACCCAGTCGCCGGTCTTTATCCCGCGATCCTCGGCATCGGCGGGATGCACTTCCAGCAGATCTTCCGGGTGCCAGACGACATTCTCCGTGCGGCGTGTCTGCGCGCCAACATTATATTGCGAAAGAATTCGCCCGGTCGTCAGCAGCAAGGGGAAGCGCGGGCCGGTTTTTTCGTCGGTAGGGACATAATCCGTGACCACGAATTTACCCTTCCCGCGGACAAATCCATCAACATGCATGATCGGCGAGCCATCAGGATTGGCTTCATTCACTGGCCATTGCAGCGAACCTTCTTCGTCCAGCCTATCGAAGGAGACGCCGGCAAAGGACGGGGTCAGCCGCGCGATTTCATCCATGATTTCGGATGGGTGGTCATAGCGCCAATCCAGTCCCATTGCCTGGGCCAGCTTCTGGGTAACTTCCCAGTCTTCCAGGCCGTTCATCGGTGTCATGACCTTGCGCACCGGCTGAATGCGCCGTTCCGCATTGGTGAAAGTTCCGTTCTTCTCAAGGAAGGTCGAACCGGGCAGGAAAATATGCGCGTAATTGGCAGTTTCGTTGAGAAACAGATCGTGGACGATAACGCATTCCATCGCCGCCAGACCGGCGGATACATGCTTGGTATTCGGATCCGACTGAAGGATATCCTCCCCCTGCACATAGAGCGCCTTGAACACCCCATCGACTGCGGCATCGAGCATATTGGGAATCCGCAGGCCCGGTTCGGGGTCCAGTGCCAACCCCCAATCCGCTTCGAACAATTTGCGCGTTTCGCCATCGCTGATGTGGCGATAGCCGGGCAATTCATGCGGGAAGCTGCCCATATCGCAGGCCCCCTGAACATTGTTCTGGCCGCGCAGCGGGTTTACCCCGACCCCGCGCCGCCCGATATTGCCCGTCACCATGGCCAGATTGGCGATGGCCATAACGGTCGAGCTGCCCTGACTGTGCTCGGTCACGCCAAGCCCGTAATAGATCGCGCCGTTTGGCTGTGTTGCAAATAGGCGGGCTGCGGCGCGCAATTCCCCCGCAGGCACCATTGTAACCGGTTCAAGCGTTTCCGGCGCATTGCGGGCATCGGACACAAATTCAGCCCAGTGCTGATATTCGTCCCAGTCGCACCGTTCCCGGATAAAGGCTTCGTCAGCCAGCCCTTCGGTCACTATCACGTGAGCCATCGCGGTTAGCACGGCAACATTGGTGCCGGGCCGCAAGGGCAAATGGTGATCGGCCTCGATATGTGCGGTGCGCACCATATCGATCCGGCGCGGATCGACCACAATCAGCTTTGCCCCTTCGCGCAGGCGCTTTTTCATGCGGCTGGCAAAGACCGGATGCCCGTCTGTCGGGTTCGCCCCGATTATCAGGATGACATCACATTCCTCAACACTGTCAAAATCTTGCGTGCCAGCACTGGTACCAAAAGTGGTCTTGAGGCCATAGCCAGTCGGGGAATGGCAGACCCGCGCGCAGGTATCGACATTGTTGTTGCCAAAACCGGCCCGGACCAGTTTCTGCACCAGATAGGTCTCTTCATTGGTGCAGCGGCTGGAAGTGATCCCGCCAAGCGCGTGTTTGCCGTAGCTTTCCGAAATGCGTTTCAGTTCGGCAGCGGTATAGGCAAAGGCTTCCTCCCATTCGACTTCGCGCCAAGGCTCATTGATGTCTCCCCGGATCATCGGCTTGAGGATGCGTTCCTGATGCTGGGCATAGCCCCAGGCAAAGCGCCCCTTCACGCAGCTATGGCCGCGATTGGCCTTGCCATCCTTGTTGGGCACCATGCGCACGACCTGTTCGCCGCGCATTTCGGCCCGGAATGTGCAGCCCACCCCGCAATAGGCGCAAGTGGTGACAACGCTGCGTTCGGGTGTGCCGATTTCGACCACCTTTTTTTCGATGAGAGTGGCTGTCGGGCAGGCCTGCACACAGGCCCCGCAGGAAACACATTCCGAACCCATGAAATCATCGCTGCCAAGCCCCGCAGAAATTTTGGAATCCCAACCGCGCCCTTCCATCGTCAGCGCCAGCGTGCCCTGCACTTCATCGCAGGCACGGATGCAGCGCGAACAGGCAATACATTTGGACGGATCGAAATCGAAATAGGGGTTGGAATGGTCCTTTGGCTGATTGAGGTGATCCGCTTCGACGGCGTAGCGCACATCGCGCAGGCCAACCGCGCCCGCCTGATCCTGCAATTCGCAATCGCCATTGGCCCCGCAAGTCAGGCAATCGAGCGGGTGATCGGAGATATACAATTCCATCACGCCCTTGCGCAATTTGGCCAGTCGCGGTGTCTGTGTGTGCACCACCATCCCCGGTTCCACCGGCGTTGTGCAGCTGGCCGGGGTGCCCCTGCGGCCATCGATTTCGACCAGACACAGCCGGCAGGATCCGAAACTTTCAAGGCTGTCTGTCGCGCAAAGTTTGGGGATTGCTGTGCCTTGTTCTGCGGCAGCGCGCATCACACTGGTGCCTTCCGGCACGGTGACGGTGCGGCCATCGATAGTAAGGGAGACCTGCGCTTCGGATGTGGATGCGGGTGTGCCGAAATCGCTCTGCGGTTGGAAAGTCATGGCAGTTGCTCCAGTTTCCGAAGGTCGGCGGCAGTGTTGATATTGGCGGGTGGCACATCCAGCCGAACCGCGCGCGCACCGATCCTGCCGATGAAAGATAACATGGAATGGCGCTGGTCACTCGCCAAAATACGATCAAGTTCAGGCAGCGCCGATACGGGCCACAAACCAACCACCGGCTGGATGTCCAGATAGGCAGGCGCGGGACTCAATTGCTCAACCAGATCGGCCGGAAGGCCAAGGCTGTCGACCCCGGCGCTGATCACCGCGTCAAATCCCCCGGCCTGCGCAAAGGCGAGCGCCCCGGCCAGCCCGGCAAGAGGGCCCATATCCGGGCCGGGCCGATCCGGGGTGGATTGCAGTTCGGGAAATTCGCGGCCGACGGTCACCACGGCATCAACCTGCGGGCGCAGGGCGGCAAGAACATGGTCGATCAGACGGACACCGTTATACAGGGCAAGGGCCTTGTCGGCGCCGAACCGGCGCGCCTTGCCGCCCGCAAGAATCGCCCCGAGCACTTTCATGAAAAAACGCCTGTCGGATCGTTGACCAGCAACATCGAATCCGCCCGTGCCAGGCTGCATAGGGTCAGCCCCGCTGCCCGCGCACGGTCAACCGCAAGGCTGGTCGGAGCGGAGATCGTCACCAGCATGGGCGCGCCGCAGCGAACCGTTTTTTCCACCAGTTCGAAACTGCAACGGGCGCTCAGCAACACGAAGCCCTGCGCCATCGCGGCACCGGCAAGGCCCATCGCACCGACCAATTTGTCGAGAGCGTTATGCCGGCCAACATCCTCGCGGATAAACCGGATCGCGCCATCGGGCGCACAGAAAGCTGCCGAATGCACCGCACCGGTTGCGTTATTGAGGGTCTGGTGTTCCGGTAACGCCGCCAAAGCCCTGGCTACCGCTTCGCGGCTGGTCCTGATTGTCGCTGTAACCTGCGGCAGGGGGCGCAAGGCCTCCGCGATACTGTCCACCCCGCACAGGCCGCAGCTGCTGTCCGACACGCGCGTACGGGCGCGGGCGAAGATCGCATCGCGTGCTGTAACGGGCAGCTGGGCCCGCACAATCCACCCGCCGTCCAGCTCGGCAGCGGCAACATGGCTGACGTCGGCGGGCGAAGTAACCAGCCCTTCGGCCACGGCATGGCCAATGGCGAATTCTTCGAGATCGACCGGCGTGGCCATCATAACCGCATAGCCAATGCCGCAATATTCGAGTGCAACCGGCACTTCGAGCGCGATGCAGCGATCACGCTGCCCATCCTGCGATCCGCCAAATGCGATGCGCCGGACCGAAATGGAACGGGCGGATTGGGGCTTCATTCGGCGGCCAGCCTGACTGGCAGGCCGAAATCCTCCGGCCAGTGGTTTATCGCGCTCATCACCGGATAAGGCGTGAACCCGCCCAAGGCGCAGAGCGACCCGAACTTCATGGTTTCGGACAGGTCGCGGATCAACTCGACATTGTCCGCAATATTTTCGCCCGCAATTATCCGGTCGATGGTTTCAATTCCGCGTGTGCTGCCGAGCCGGCAGGGTGTGCATTTGCCGCAACTTTCCACCGCACAGAATTGCATGGCAAACCGCGCCATGGCGGCCATCTGGACTGTGTCGTCGAACACGGTAATCCCCGCATGACCGATCAGCGCATCGGCTGCGGCAAAAGCTTCATAATCAAACGGCAGATCGAACTGTTCGGGCGGAATATAGGCGCCCAGTGGCCCGCCGACCTGCACGGCCTTCACCGGCCTGCCACTGGCGGTCCCTCCGCCAATGTCATTGACCAATTCACCCAGAGTCACGCCGAAGGCTATTTCGAACAAGCCGCCATGCTTGATATTCCCGGCCAGTTGCACTGGCATGGTTCCAAGGGATCGGCCCATGCCGTAATCCGCATAGGCAGCGCCGCCATGGGACAATATCCACGGTACGGCGGCCAGGGTCAGCACATTGTTGACCACCGTCGGCTGGCCAAACAAGCCCTGCAGGGCTGGTAGCGGCGGCTTGGCACGAACTTCGCCCCGCTTGCCTTCCAAACTGTTGAGGAGCGAAGTTTCTTCCCCGCAAACATAGGCCCCTGCGCCCACTCGCACTTCAATTTCAAACGGTGCGATCCTGTCGCGGCACGCGGCAATGGCCGCCTGCATCTTGGCAATCGCGTGGGGATATTCACTGCGGATATAGACATAGCCCTTGCCCGCGCCAACGGCATGGGCAGCAATCGCCATGCCTTCGATCAGCATGAACGGATCGCCTTCCATCACCATCCGGTCGGCAAAGGTTCCGCTGTCACCTTCATCGGCATTGCAGACGATGTATTTTTGGGTGCCGGTTGCCGCGGCCACGGTGCGCCACTTGATTCCGGCCGGAAATCCGGCCCCACCGCGCCCCCGCAAACCGCTGTCGATCACCGTTTGCACGATCGCCTGCGGCCCCATTGACCGGGCTTTTTCCAACCCATCCCAACCACCGGTGGCGCTGTAATCCTCCAGACTGAGCGGGCGTGTCTTGCCCGCGCGGGCAAAGGTCAGGCGCTGCTGGCGAGTAATGAAGGGATGTGCCGCAACGGGCCCGATACATACGGCATCTCCCTTGCCATCCAGTATATCCGGCACATCTGCCGCAGTAATCGGCCCAAAGCCGATACCGCTGATTTCGGCCAGCGGTTCCAGCCAGTGCATGCCCCAGCTTGAAACCCGCTGGACTTCGCAGCCGGCTTTCACAAAGGCTGCGGCCACTGCGTCTGCCCCGCAAGCCAGAGCGGCCGCATCATCGGAAATCCGGACCGTGATCTTCGGTTGGCCGGTTGCCGGGTCCGTCACAGGGAATTCACCAGATCGCCAACGCTGCCTTCTGTCAGGCGGGCATGTACATCCTTGCCGATCATTGCGGCGGGGCCGACCGAACATAGCCCGAGGCAATAGGTGGTTTCGACCCGCACCCTGGCACCGGCAGCGGCCTCGATCGCGGGCATAAGGGCTTCGATCCCGCGCGCCTGGCAGGCTTCGGCCCGGCAAATCTTGATCGCTGGACGGGGGTCTGGCTGGCTGCGGAAATCGTGATAGAAACTGACCACCCCGTATACCTCGGCACGGGTCAGGTTCAGTGCTTCTGCGATCGTGCGGATCGCATCCTCGCTTATGTGCCCAAATTCGGCCTGCACATCATGCAGGATGGGCAGCAAGCTGTCCTGTGTCGCCCGGTGGCGCGCAAGGATCGGTTCCAACGTTATAGCCGCTCTCCCGGATAATCGGTAATGCCATGACCGACATTACATTGACCCGTTTTTTAGTATGCTATACATACAATATCTAGGGCTGCAAACAGTATAGAAGATATCGAGTGGGAGACAATATGGCCGAGCGTAGCGAAGAAGACACTGTTTCTTTTGACGTGATGGGCGGGATTGCGTGGGTCAGCTTCAACCGGCCCGAAAAACGCAACTGTATGAGCCCCAAGCTGAACCGCCAAATGCTCCGCGTGCTGGAGCAGTTGGAGTTCCGAGAAGATGTGAAAGTCCTGGTCCTGGCCGGTGAAGGCGATGCCTGGACGGCCGGTATGGATTTGCAGGAATATTTCCGCGAAACCGAAGAACAGGGATTGTGGGCCATTCGCAAATCCCAGCGCGAATCCTACGGCTGGTTCGAACGGCTGCGCTGGTATGAAAAGCCGACTATCGCGATGATCAACGGATGGTGTTTCGGCGGCGGCTACGGCCCGCTGTTCGGCTGTGACATCGCCATTGCCAGCGAAGATGCGACCTTCGGGCTGAGTGAAATCAATTGGGGTATTCTGCCCGGCGGCGGCGCATCCAAGGTCGTGCAGGAACTGATGCCGTTCCGCAAGGCGATGTACCATGCCATGATGGGCGAGAACCTGACGGGCAAGCAAGCTGAAGAACAAGGGCTGGTGACCGAAGCTGTCCCCGCCAGCCAGCTGAAGGCGCGGGTGACAGAAATTGCCGAAGCACTCAAAAAGAAAGATGGCAACGCGCTGCGGGCCACAAAATGGGCCGTGCGCCGCATGGTCGACATGACCTATGATAACGCATTGGATTACCAGATCCGCGCACAGGAAGCCCTGCACAGCTTCGGTGGTGCCGCCGCGCGAAAGGAAGCCACGCGCCAGTTTCTTGACGAGAAAAGCTTCAAGCCGGGCCTTGGCACCTTTGATGCCAGCAAGATCAAGGATTAAGCAATGATCAGGCTCGATGCCATTTCCACTTATGCCGATGCAATGCCCAGCAAGCGCGCGATGGTCGATCTCGCCACTGGGCGGGAGTGGACTTACGCCGAACTTGATCGGGCAATCGACCGGCTGGCCGCCTGGATCGTGGCCAAATTTGGCCCCCAAAGCGGCCAGCGCCTGGCGAGTTTGTCGAAGAATTGCGCCGAGATGGCCATCCTGCAGTTCGCCTGCATCCGGTCCGGCACGATCTTCATGCCGCTGAACTGGCGTTTGGCCGTCAAGGAACTGGAAGGGCTGGTTGATGATGGTCAGCCGGCGGCCCTGTTCATGCAGGAAGCCTTTACCGCGCCGGACAATGCGCCAGAAACACTCGCGATCGGCGATATGCTGGGCCTCGGCGAAGCCGGTGGCGCGCCGCCAGCTCAGGCCCGCCGGGATTTTACCGATGTTTCAACCTTGCTCTACACCTCCGGCACCAGCGGACGGCCGAAAGGGGTGATGCTTTCGGAACAGAACAATTTCTGGGGCTGCACCAATTTGATTCACGGCAATGCCGTGACCATCAGCAGTACCTTCCTGTGCGACATGCCCCTGTTTCACACCGCTGGTCTGATGGCGGCGATGCGGACTCCGTTACTCGCGGGCGGCGCAGTCCTGATTTCCGAAGGGTTCGATCCGGAAATGACGCTGAGGCGAATGACGGATGAAAAACTGGGCGTAACGCATTATTTCTCGGTCCCGCAGATGGCAGCGACCCTGTGGCAGCGGCCTGAATTTGACGCAGAGAAGCTTCGCAAGATCGTTGCCTGGGCAATCGGCGGCGCGCCAAATCCCAAGGCACAAAGCGAACGCTATCTTAGTGCAGGGGTCAGAATTTCCGAAGGGTTCGGCATGTCGGAGACGGGCAGCAACTTTGCCATTCCGCCCTTCGAACTTGATCTGATGCTGTCCAAAGCGGGTAGCTGCGGCTTGCCGCTGATGACCATTCGGGCCAAGATCGTCGATGATTCCGGCGCGGAAGTGCCCGCCGGTGAACGGGGCGAATTGCTGGTTTCCGGGCCGAGCGTGGCGATGGGATACTGGAACCAACCCGAACTGACGGCCAAGGCCTTTGTCGATGGCTGGTTTGTGACCGGCGATGCCGCGGTGCGCGACGAAGAAGGCTATTTTTACATCGTCGACCGCAAGAAGGACATGTACATTTCCGGCGGCGAAAATGTCTATCCGGCCGAAGTCGAAGCGGCAATCGCCGAACTGCCCGATGTCGCCGAATGCGCGGTCGTCGGTGTGCCCGATGACCGGTGGGGCGAAGTGGGCCGGGTCTATGTCATCCCGGTGGCAGGGCGGGCGGTGACGGGCGCAGACATCATTGCCCATTGCACAAGCCGACTGGCAAAATTCAAGGTGCCCAAGACTGCGGCGATCACCGATACCATTCCCCGGACAGCCTCCGGCAAAGTGCAGAAGCACCTCTTGCAAGCACGGGCAATTGCAGAGCTTGCAAAGGAACGCGCTGGCTGATCAGGACCCTTCGGCATCCTTCAAATTGGCCATGGCGAACAGGACCAGCGAAATCAGAGAGCCGCTGCCCATCACAATGGCCACCGTTTGCAGGTTCAGGTGATTGGCGAACAGGACCCCGGCCAGCACGGGTGACAGGGCGGCCCCGCCCCGCCCGATGCTGAGGGCAAAACCGGTGCCGGTTGCGCGGACATGGGTCGGATAGGCCAGCGCCCACGCCGAATAGAAACCGACAATCGCCGAATTGGTGAATAGTCCGACGCCGATTACGGCCATCGTCCAGCCTACAAGGCTGTTTTGACCGACCCCGAAATAGGCGACCAGGACGCTTGACAGGGCAAGCGCCACGATTGTCGCACGTTTGATCCCGAACCGGTGCATGAACCAGCCGAATACCAGCCCGCCTGCCGCGCCGCCCAGATTGGCATAGGCCAGCACACCGGCCCCTTCCGCGCGCGTGAATGTCTGCCCGGCATAGGACGGGTCGGACATGATGATAGGTGCCATCTTGAGCACGAAATAGAAGGTCACAGCGTGGAATGCGTAGGCAAAAGACAATAACAGGGTGCTGCGCAGATAGGCCGGCTTGAAGATGTCAGCCACGCTCGCCTTGGCCTGAGCCTCTTCCAGCGGCAGCAATTCGGTTAGCGGGGTCAGGCGGAAACTGGTCAGGGTCTTGTTGATTTTTTCCAGCGCACCGGGCGGACGGCGAAAATTGAGGTAGGACGGGGTTTCAGGAACGAAGAACCACACCAGGGGAATGCACAGAACGGTGGCTGTGCCGCCAAATTCGAAAATGGCGCGCCAATCGTTGGGTGGCAGGCCGTATTTAACCACCAGCCCGCCAATAAACCCGCCCACCGGATAGCCTATCACCATCAGCGCCATGGCGATGCTGCGGCCTTTCGCGCTGGAAAATTCATTCGCAACAGCGTTGATCGAGGCCAGCATTCCGCCGATCCCGAGACCGGTCATGAACCGCCATAGGGAAAGCGATTGCGGGGAAGCCGCAAAGGCCGCCAAAAACATCCCCATAGACATGAGGGACAAACACAGAAGTATCGTCTTGCGGCGGCCGATCCGGTCCGCGACACCGCCCAGCAACAGTGAACCGACACCCATGCCGACAAGTTCCATCGCCAGAACCGCGCCAAGGCCATCGGGCGCAAGGTTCCATTCCTGCTTGATGCCGGGTCCGGCAAAGGCGCTCGACAGGATGTCGAAACCGTCCAGTGCGTTCAGAAACACCGTGATCATTACGGCGGTCCACTGGCGCGGATGCATCCTGCCGTTTTCGATAATCTGTTTCGGTGTCATTGCGTCCCTTCCCCCAAAGAGCGATTTATTCGTGGATGCGCGTTAGCATCTCGATCAATTGTTCAACTTCCTTGTCCGTGAACCGGCTTTTTAGCCATTGTTCATGCTCGTTGATGGCCGATTTTGCGACGGTCAGCATTTCCTGCCCGGAATCCGTCAGATTCAATGTCTGCTTGCGGCCATCAGTTTTGGATTTACCGCGGACGAGATAGTCGCGCGCTTCCAGCCGGTTGACAATGGCCATGGTGGTTGCGCGGTCCATGCGCATACGTTGCGCCAGGTCTGTCTGGGCGATATCCGGATGATCACCAATGAGCCACAGGACGGAGACCTGCTTCTGGGTCAGATCCAGATCGGCAAATGTTTCGGTAAAATGGCGGTAGGTTGCCCCATGGGCGAGCCGGATATGAAAACCCACGATATTGGCGATTTCGCCAATATCCTCATCACCTTCGACATGCGGCGTGGTCGGGACCAGCGTTTCTTTGTTGGCAATCATAGCGTTCCCTTTGTGCTGGGCGCCCTTTCGCATGATCGGCCCTGCACTTCAACATCGGCAGAACTGATCCGCATCGCGCATGTCGAACGGTTTTGCACCGGCAGATTATGAGCCAAGCCCACGATCACGTAACCAGCACCTCCACCAGCCTTGGTCCTGATGACGTGAAAGCGGCCGATAAGGCGGCATCAAGCGCTTCGACACTATCGGCCCGGACCCCGGCAACTCCTTGCGCCGCAGCCATCGCCACAAAGTCCAGTCCCGAAAGATCGGTTCCTACCAGCGACTGCAAACCGAAATGCCGGCCAAAAACATGCAGGGCTTCGTAGCGGCTGTTGTTCACGATCACAAAAGTCATGTTGAGCCCCAGCTTGGCCGCCGACCACAGGCCCTGCACCGCATACATTGTCGCGCCATCGCCCAGCAAGGCGATCACATGCGCATCGGGGCGGCCCAGAGCCACACCGATGGCCGCAGGCAGGCCATGCCCAAGCCCGCCGCTGGCACAGGTGTAAAAACCATCCTTTGCCACAATCGGCAAATGGTCATGCATTGCCCCGCGGCTGCTCGCCGCTTCTTCGACGATTACACTGTTTGCCGGACGCAAGGCAGCAATACGCTGCATCACCATGGCATCGGTCAAAGGCATATCGGGCAGCGCCGCAGGTTTTGCCCTTGCAGGCACTGCCGGGCGCATCCGGGGTTCTGGCCCAGCCAGCAATTGGGTCAGACCCGCTTTGAGATCAGTTACCACAGCCGTGCCTTCCGGCAGCCAGCTTGCCATGGACGAGTCATTTGTCAGCTGGAACAAGGCGGCACCATCGGGCACATGCGGGCCAAAGCCTTCGGCATGATAGGTGAAGGCCGGGCCGCCTAGCACCAGCACCAGATCCGTTTCACCCAGCGCAGCGACGATCCGTTCGCGAAAGGCGTCAAGGAAGCCCTGGAACAACGGGTGATCTTCCGGAAAGGATACGCGCGCATTCATGGGCGCGACCCACACGGGTGCGTTGTGCCGTTCGGCCAGCGCAATCACCGCGTCCCATGCATCGTCGAGCGCAATCTGCGCCCCGACAACAAAGACCGGCTTGCGCGCATGGGCCAGAGCATCCGCCACTTCGCCCAGCGCGGCGGCATCGCCGCAGGTGCGGGCAAACATGCGGGTGGCGGCCGGCGGTGTACACATTTGGTCCCAATCATCGATCGGGATCGAGACAAACACCGGACCGCACGGCGGCGTCATCGCGATATGATAGGCGCGGGCGATAGCCCCCGGCACATCTTGCGCGCGTGCCGGTTCGACCGCCCATTTGACATAGGGCCGAGGGAATTCGGTTGGCCGTTCGGCAAACAGGAAAGGTTCGAAGGGCAGGATCGAGCGAGCCTGCTGGCCAGCGGTAACAACCAGTGGCGTCTGATTCTTATAAGCGGTAAACAGATTGCCCAGCGCATGACCCACGCCCGCCGCCGAATGCAAATTCACCAGCGCCGCGTTGCGTGTGGCCTGCGCATAGCCATCGGCCATCCCCAGAACGACCGATTCCTGCAGCCCCAGCACATAGCTGAAATGCTCGGGAAAATCGCGGAACATCGGCAGTTCGGTCGATCCGGGATTGCCGAAGATCGTGGTCATCCCCAACCGGTCAAGCACGGCAATCGTGGCCTCGCGTACAGTGACTTCACTCATGATCCGACGCCGATCCTTTCTCCATCAATCAGCATGTGCAAGGCAGGATAGGCCGTCATACAAATTGTCCCTCCAACTGCGGCCTAACAGGCTAAAACAGTTTCAGCCAGCGCGATTTGTATGTATTAGATACAAATTATCAGAGCAGGATGAGGGAGCATAGCGATGCAGGTTGAAGCGCTTGACCATATCAACATCATCACCCCCGATATTGATGCCAGCTGCGCCTTCTATTCCAGCCTTCTGGGCCTGCAGCGGCGCAATGCACCGCCGCCGCTGACGCCAACCAATGCCCAATGGATGTACGACCACGCGGACCGGGCGATCCTCCATATCAACAGCCTGGATTGTCCGCGCACCTATGAACGGGATGTGGTGGCCGGACCGACCGGTTCGATCCATCATGTCGCGCTGCGCTGTCACGGCTTTGCCGAAATGATTGACCGGCTCGATGCACGCGGCGCCGACTACAAACTCAACCGGGTCGATGCGATCAATCTCGACCAGATATTCACCGAAGATCCCAACGGCATCTTGCTGGAGCTTAATTTCTTTGGAGGTTAAGCCGCGTCCAGCAGGATCGCGCGCAGTTCATCCGGCCGTTCGCCCATCACGAAATGGCCGCAGTCAAGGACATGTGTCTGCCAGGCAGCATCGTCCTTCGCCCGCCCATAGGACGGGCCAAAGGGCGAATGATCCCACCCGCTGGCATAAATATAGCTGCGGCGGGAAATCTCCTGTTCCTTGCCGCTGAATTTCACCGGCTGGATAAGGGTCAGCAAGGGGTGATGGGTCATCCCGGTCGGGTCGAGACCGGGCAAGGGGGTGACCAGTCCCGGAGTTTCCCGCTGGCCGGAAATGTAGTGGTCGCGTTCAAAATCGCCAACCATGTCCCACAACGATTGGCCATCTTGCGGCAGAAAGGCATCGAGATAGATGATATGGGCAATTCGCCCGCCAATCCGGCTGGCTACACCGGAAATCACCATTCCCCCATAGCTGTGCCCAACCAGGACCAGATCGGTATAATCGGCATCCTCGATCTGTTTGACGACATCGTCGATATGCATCGCCAGGTCGATTGCGGGCGATACCAGATGCGTTCGTGCACCCAATCCGGTCAGTTGCGCAATCAACGCGCGGTGACCGGCTTTGCGCAGATCATCGCCCAGCCGGCCAAACAGGTGCCCGCCACCCCACGCGCCGTGCACCAACACATAATCGGCCATGCTAGAGGCCTTGCCTGCGGTTGAAATCGGCAATCCATTCGACCGTCTTGCCCACCCCGCCAAAGGGATAGAAATGCAAACGCACCCGGCCATGTTCTTCGCCAAGACGGGACGCGAAAGCTTCGACCAGCTTGTCCGGCCCGGCGGTGCCCAGCAGCTTGGTAATCGACACGCCGTATTTGGTCATCACCGCCGCCGACGCGCCCACTCCGCAATGCGCCGCAAAGCGCAACAGAGTCTTGATTCCGGCTGGTCCGGGAACGCCGATCCGCACAGGGGCATCGATCCCGTGCGCGCGCAGCTGGACGAGCCACGCCAGCACCGCGTCCGGATCAAAACTGAACTGGGTCACCACCAGCGGGGCCATATTGCGGCGCTGGATGTCCGCGATCTTGCTATCCAGCACATCCCAGCATTCCTGATCGGTCATAACGGGGTGCCCTTCGGGATGCCCGCCAACGCCGATTGCCTTGATTCCCAGCCGTTCGAATGCGCCCGTGGCGAGCATGGCGGAAGTATCGAAGAACGGACCTTGCGGTTCGGCGGGATCGCCCGCCACGACAAAGCAGCGCCGTACACCGGCATCGCCAACAACCGCTTCCAGATAGCTGCCGAATTCTTCATGCGACAGAATACGCCGGGCGGAAAAATGCGGCATCGGCTCGAAACCAAGTTCGCGCACGGCCACCGCAGCGGCAATGCGCGCTTGGGCTTCCTCACCAGGCAGAAAGGTGATGGCTATGGGGGTGTCCGGCGGGATCAGCGGCGCAGCTTCGCGCAGTGCCGCTACATCCTTGGCGGTGATTTCAAGCGAATAGCCATCGGTCACACCCGCCGGTTCAAGATCCCAATTGGGATGGATAATCGGTGCAGTCATGATCGTTTCTCCCAAGCGTCGTGGTGCGGTGATGCTCAGGCAACGCGATCTGTGCGCCAACCTTCCTGATAGGTTTCGCGGGCCACCCGGCTATAAGGAACCGGGCTGACAATCGCGCGAACTTCAATCTGTTTGTGGCGTTCGACCGTAGTCTTCCGGGTGCCGCCGTTTTCCTCGCCCCACACCACGTGCAGTTCTGTCCCCACAGGGATTTCCGGGTCGATTGTGGCCAGGCTCAGCGCCTGTTTCTCGTTATAGCTAAAGCCGGTGAACATCGACAGGCCCACGGTCTTGCCGCCAGCATCGACCACGCGGTCGTAATTGGACGAAGCATAGTTCGCCAGCGGCACATCGAAGAATTTATACGCCTCACCATCCGGATTGAACATCGACGCCATGATCTTGGCCATGTCTTCCGGATGCCACGCCAGCGTCACCTTCTTGCGCTGTTCATCGGGATTGAGGGCTTCCAGCGCCTCGCGCCCATGAAAATCATGGTCAAACTTGACGAAGGGGCCGTAGCCGAGCTCCCATGGGTTGAGATAATAATCCTCAATATTGTCCGATACGAAACTGCCACCGATCGAACCGGTCGCCTCATAGCTGTCTGCCCCCAGCCATTCGCGATAGGATTTCAGCTTTTCGCCCGTGTAGATGGCTGGCAGAGGCGAAGGTATCCATCCGGATTCCAAAGTATTCGACGGGTAGGCACGGCTGCCGCATGGCACGATACCGAATTCCTTTCCGGCATCCAGAATGGCGCTACGGATTTCTTCCTGTTCTTCGTAAGGGCCCCAGATTTCCAGGCCCGGCGCGCCCGACATACCGTGGCGCAAAGTCCGCACGGTCTTGCCCGCGATATTCATGGTCGACATGTTGAAGAACCGCAGCTGTTCAACCGGCCCGCCGTTCAGCTTTTCGATGATCGCCCAGGCATTCGGCCCCTGGATCTGGAACCGCCAGCATGACCGCGTTACCGGCTTGCCCATGGGCCGCATGGGGGATCGGTCATCCAGCTCCAACTGGACATCATAGCCGCCAGTTGCCGCGTGAAAACGCAGCCAGTTCGAAGCCGGTGCACGCCCGACATAGACGAATTCTTCTTCCGCCAGGTAGAAAATGATCCCGTCACCGATTACATGGCCATAGGGCGTAGTCGGCACATATTGCTTGGCCTTGTCGACGACAAAACCTTTCATGGAATTGATTGCCGTATCACTGATCAACTTCAGCGCATCCTTGCCGCGCACATAAAGATTTACCATGTGGTGCGACTGGTCGAACAGGACAGCGCTATGCTGCCATGCCCATTGTTCATCCCGCCAGTTATGGAATTCCGGAGCCACAACCGGATAGACATAGGCACCCAGCTGCGAATTGCGCAGCATCTCCACCGTGTTACCACTGCCAGCCAGCAATTGTTCAAGGTTCTGCGCCATTCCTACATCCTCCGCTTGCGTTTTTTATTGACCTAGCGCATACCATTTTTTGTATGTAACACAAACATTATATTCGAGTTGGGAGGCTCGCAAATGTCAGACAATCGGCAGATTCTCACGATCTCCTGTCCGGATCAGCCCGGATTGGTGGCCAATGTTGCCCGCCTTCTGGCCGACAATGGCGGCAATATTCTGGATTCGCAGCAGTTCAACGATACCGAATCACGGCAATTTTTCATGCGTGTGGCGTTTGAAATGGAATCGCCCGAACTGCTCCCGGAACTGCAGGAAAAATTTGCCCCGCTGGGCGATGCCTTTGCCATGCAATGGTCAATGCGCAGCGCGGCAGCACGGCGAAAAGTGCTGATGATGGTATCCAAATTCGACCATTGCCTGGGCGATCTGCTGTACCGCAACCGGATTGGGGAGCTCAACATGGAGGTGGTCGGGATAATCGGCAACCATCCGGCCGATGCGCTCAATATCTCGCTGGTCGGCGATATTCCCTTCCATCATCTCCCGATTACCAAGGACACCAAACCGCAGCAGGAAGCGCAGATCAAGGAACTCGTGACCAGCACGGGTGCCGAACTGGTGGTTCTGGCGCGTTATATGCAAATCCTGTCAGATGATCTGGCCAGCTTCCTGTCAGGCCGCTGCATCAATATCCACCACAGTTTCCTGCCAGGCTTCAAGGGCGCAAAGCCGTATCATCAGGCGTTCAATCGCGGGGTGAAGATGATCGGGGCAACGGCCCATTATGTCACCGCCGATCTCGATGAAGGCCCCATCATCCATCAGGATGTCGAAGCGATCAGCCACGCCGATGCCGCCGAAGATCTGGTTCGCAAGGGCCGGGATATCGAGCGCCGGGTTCTGGCCACCGCCGTGCGGGCGCATCTGGATGATCGGGTTTTTGTCAACGGCCACAAGACCGTAGTGTTCAAGGACTGACCGCGTCCGCCGCCGCGATCAGCAGATCCGCGAGTTCTGCCGGCTTGCACAAGAACGGCGAATGATCGGATTCCAGTGTGGCAATCTGCGCGCCGGGCACCAAATGTTGCATTTTGCGCTGGCTGGCAATCGGGATTGTCCGGTCATGGGTGCATTCGATGTAGCTGCGCGGCAGACTGCCGAAATTGGCTTCGCTCAGCTGCAGCGGGGTGGCGCGCGGCCCGTGCGGTTCGATTGCCAGACGGTCCATCGCTGCGGCCACCAGATCAGGCGGTGACAGCTGGGCAAAGACCTGCGGAGCTGCCGCGGTGTCCACGATTGTGCCAGCCCCGCCCGCCACCGGCGAAATGATCGCATCAAAGGCCGGATTGGGGCCTTCCAACACCTTGAATTCGGCCCGTGACATGCCGTTTGGCAGCATCATCGCGCAGATATAGACAAGTGCATCAATGTCCTGCGCCGCCCGCTCGGCTGCCTGACTCACAACGAGCCCGCCGCGGCTATGCCCGGCAAGGATCACCGGCTTTTGCGCGGCGCCCCGGCACAGTCCGGCCGCGAAATCCGCCCATAGGTCCAGAGTGGCCGCGCGCAATTCGGCTTCGCTACCGTCCATACCCGGCAAGTCTGGCGCGATGACTTCATGCCCCGCAGCTTCCAGAATCTCGCGGACCTTATCAAAACACCATCCGCCGTGCCACGAGCCGTGAATCAGAATGAAACTTGCCACAGCCGATCAACTGTCCAGCGTGATGACGACTTTGCCAAACAGATCCGGCGATGACTGATATTCATAAGCCGCCTTGGCATCGGCAAAGTCGAAGGCACGGTCGACATGGGGCTTGATTCCATGGTGATCGATGAAGGCGTGGAGGTCTTTTGCCATTTGCGCCGATCCCACGAAAATCCCGCGCAGCGAAGCCCCCTTGACCATGAGCGGCATCGGGCTGCTGTCTCCTTGCATCGAAAGCACGCCGATCAGCGCCACTTCCCCACCGAATCCGACCGCCTGCAGCGATTGGCCGAGCGTGCCGGGACCGCCAACTTCGACCACGTGATCAACACCGCCGCCCGCGAGTTCGGCGGCCTTGGCACCCCATTCCGGCACTTGGCGATAATTGATCAATTCATCCGCGCCCATGGCTTTGAGCCGGGCCAGTTTTTCATCGCTCGAAGATGTCGCAATCACCCGCGCGCCAGCTGCCTTGGCCAGCTTCAACGCCAGTAACGACACGCCGCCACTGCCGATCAGCAACACACTGTCCCCGGCCTTGATCGGACGGATACCGCACGTCAGTGCGTTCCAGGCCGTGACCCCGGCGCAAGGCAGCGTCGCGGCCTCGGCAAAAGTCAGGCTTTCCGCGATCTTGACCGCGCCGTGTGCAGGCAGCGCCACATATTCCGCCAGCATCCCCTTGGCTGGCGGCGCACCCAACGCATCACCCATGAAAGGCGTGGGCGGCCCATCCCGCCATTCCTGGAAGAATGTGCCAGCCACCCGGTCGCCCGGGGCAAACTCGGTTACCCCGGCACCCACCGCCTCAACCGTCCCCACACCGTCGGACAGCGGCGTGCCGGCAGCGGTGATCGCGCCGCCGAAATAGAGTCCCTTGGGGATCAACTGGTCGCGGTAGTTGAGCGAACAGGCCTTGACCCGGATCAGGATTTCACCGGGCCCGGCAACCGGTGCCGGCCCTTCGTTCAATTCAAGCTGGTCAATCGACTGACAGCCGGCAGGCAATGTCCAGGAACGCATAATAATCCTCATTTCAGGCAAACAGGTGGTTAGTGGTCAGCTTAGCCCCAGAAGCCGGGCGGCATTATCTTTCATGATGCCGGGCATGACTTCGTCCTTGAAACCGACCTGCTTGGCCGCTTCGATCCATTTGTCCGGATGGATCAACGGAAAGTCCGATCCGAACAGCATCTTCTTTTTCAACTGGCCATTGGCGTATTGAATGATTTGCGGCTGGAAATATTTGGGGCTCCAACCTGATAAATCGATAAACACATTGTCCTTGTGCAGGGCCATCGACAGGCTTTCATCCACCCATGGCCAGGACGGGTGGGCAAGAATGATCTTCATGTCGGGAAAATCGACGGCCACATCATCGATCAGGATCGGTTGCCCCCACTTCAGGCGCACGCCGCCGCCGCCGCGCATTCCCGTACCCATTCCGGAATGGCCAGTGTGGAAAATGGCGGGCAGACCATATTCGGCAATCACTTCATAAATCGGATAGGCCATCCGGTCTGCGGGATGCGCATCCTGCATGATGCCGTGAAACTTGAAGCCCTTGACCCCGTAATTCTCGATCAGGTCCCGCGCTTCACGCGCACCGAATTTACCCTTGTGCGGGTCGATGGACGCAAATGCCATGCAGATGTCATCGTTTTTCGCGGCAAATTCGGCTATCTCGTAATTGCTCACCCGCTTGGCCCCGATCGCACTTTCGCAATCGACGGTGAACAGGCAGAAGGCGATCTGCTGTTCACGATAAAGATCGATGATTTCCGGGATTTTCGGGCGCTCTCGCGGGGCCTTGAAATAGGCGCTGGCCGCGTCAAAATATTTGCCCATGACCGGATCTTCCGGATCATGGCATGATACTTCTGCGTGTACATGCACGTCGATTGCGCGGATCTTCGTCAGGTCAATTGGCATAATCGGGTCCCGTCAACATTCGTCTGGCAGGGTTCCGGCCCCCTCCATCGCAGTTCCGGATCCCGCCAAATCGCATTACATCTGGATAATGACGGTCTTGGTTTCCAGATAGGCTTCGATGCCATTGCGTCCCTGTTCCCGGCCAACACCTGATTCCTTATAACCGCCAAATGGCAGTGCGGTATCAATCACGCCGTGGCAATTGCCCCAGACCGTGCCGGCTTTGATCTTCGAAGCGAGTTTGTGCATGGTCGCCACATCGCGGGTCCACACGCCAGCGCCCAGACCATAGCATGTATCGTTGGCCGCCTTGGCCACTTCGTCAAGATCATCAAACCGCTGTGCCACGACGACCGGCCCGAAGATTTCTTCACGCACCACGCTCATTTGCGGGTTCACGTCGACCAGGATGGTCGGGTTCACATAATAGCCATCGGTGGCTGGCGCATCGCCGCCCATGGCCACACTTGCGCCATCGCGTTTGCCCGCTTCGATATAGCCCATGACCTTGTCGAATTGTTCCTTCGACACCAGCGGTCCCATATGGCCTTCGGGATCGAGCGACGGCCTCGG
This sequence comes from Erythrobacter sp., assembly GCA_024642565.1. GTDB lineage: Bacteria > Pseudomonadota > Alphaproteobacteria > Sphingomonadales > Sphingomonadaceae > Allopontixanthobacter. Next base: position 34,246 of record JAHEAV010000010.1, on the reverse strand, counting down.
GCCCCAGAACGGGCCGGTTGCCGCCACACCTTCAATCACTTTGTCAAAGATCGAACTGTGCGCGAACAGACGCGACCCGGCAACGCAGACCTGACCTGAATTGAAGAAAATTGCCCCGGCTGCACCGGGTGCCACTTCGGCAACATCAACATCGGGCATGATGACCACCGGCGACTTGCCGCCCAGTTCCAGCGTGACATGCTTGAGCGTGTCCGTGGCATTACGGTTGATCAGTTTGCCAATCTCGGTCGAACCGGTGAAGGCAACCTTATCCACGTCGGGATGCTTGACCATACGGTCACCCGCTGTGTGGCCATTGCCTGTAATAATGTTGACCACTCCGGCCGGAAAACCGGCCTGCGCCACCATATCGGCAAGGAGCAGTGTCGTAAGCGAGGTCTGCTCCGCCGGTTTCAGCACAATCGTGCAGCCCGCCGCCAGCGCTGGCGCAATCTTGAGGCACGCCATCAGCAACGGGAAGTTCCACGGCACGATCTGGGCACAGACGCCCACCGGTTCGCGTGAGGTATAACCGAACACGGCGCCGGTCGGCATGGTGTATGGCTGGATGACTTCGCCATTCACCTTGGACGCCCAGCCGGCCATGAAGCGGATCTGGCTGGCGGCTGCCGGCACATCAACCGCAGCGGCCATGCCCTTGGGTTTGCCATTGTCGATTGCTTCCAGTTCGGCAAACAGATCGGCATTGGCTTCGAGCAAGTCCGCCAGCCTGTTCATCGTGCGATCGCGCTGGATCGGGGGCAGACCGCTCCACCGGCCATCATCGAACGCGACCCGGGCCGCAGAAACCGCCCGATCAACATCCTTGTCCGACGCATCGACCACGCGGCCGATTTCCTTGCCGGAGGATGGATCTTCTACCGGAATCGTCGCGTCCGCCGACGAATTGACCCATTCGTTATTGATGAAAAGCTGCGGCGTACGCGCCAGAAAGGCCTTCGCTGCCGCCGAATATTCACGCTGCTGAAAATGGGTCGGTGACAGGTCGTTCATCGGAAAATCCTCTCGATTACAGGCTCGCCCGAAATGCGACTCAGGCGGCATTATTAGTGTGTGTTACATACAAACCATATTCGACGGCCTCTGGCAAGAATTTCCCGGCCCAAACGGCCAGCGCTCAGGGGCCAGATCAACCTATTTCGCGTGGAGTTTCTTGTCCTCATTCGCGCGGCTGATCACATAATGACGGATCCCATCGGCATCTTTCGGCTTCAGGGCGGATCGGAACGAAACCATTCCCTGATGCTGCAATATGCCATCAATCACGATCGATTTGAACACCGCTGCATCGTTCAAGGTGCCGCTGTGGCGCAGGTCCGGATTCAGCCCCCCTGCCACCGCCGCATCGCCGTGGCACGCCGAACAGTAGCGCCCGTAATTGCGCGCACCCTCGGCAATCTGCTCGGGAGTACCCGTGACCGGCGGAGGGTCGAGGGGCATTTGCGCCAGAGGTGGCGGTGGCGGCAGCGATCCCTTGGCCCCCAGCTTGAACACCATCAGGCGGCTGATATTGCGGGTGCTGCCCGAATTGCCGGCAAGAACGCCAGTCGCCACATCCCAGATGCCGCCCCAGCCGACCAGAATGGCAACATATTGTTCCCCTTTGATCCGATAGGTGATGGGGGACGCGATCACGCCGCTCTGGGTGGGGAAGGACCACAGTTTTTTACCCTTGTCGGCGCTGTAGGCAACAAATTGTCCGCCCGCCGTGCCCTGGAAAACCAGATTACCCGCCGTGGCCAGAGTTCCGCCGTTCCAGGGTCCGGGATATTTCACCGACCAGACCGCCTTTTGCGCCACCGGATCCCACGCCAGCAACGTACCGGTAGTTACCTTTTTCACTTCGGCCTGCACTTTGGCATCGGCCGGCATGGCGGTTGTGGCGCTGTCTATGCCGGTCTGGAAACCAATGGAGCTGGGCTTCCAGTCTTTCTCGGCAGCGTAGGGGAAACCCACTTCCTGCACCGGAATATAGACCAATCCCGTCTTCGGGCTGAAGGACATCGACTGCCAACTGTGCGCGCCCCCTGCCCCGGGAACCGCAAGGAATGGCTTGCCGGTCTTTTCATAACGGGCTTCGGGATTGATGGCGGGATATCCGGTCTTGGGATCAAGGCCGCTCGCCCAGTTGACATAGGTGAACGCCTTGCCCGACAGGAATTCACCGGTCCTGGCATCGAGTACATAGAAAAAGCCGTTCTTGGGGGCATGCATGATGACCCGCCGCGGCTTTCCGCCGAACTCCAGATTCGCCAGGATGATCGACTGGTTGGAATCGAAATCCCAGCGATCTTCCGGCGTTTCCTGAAAATGCCAGACATATTCCCCGGTATCGGCATTCACCGCCACAATCGAACTGGTGTATAGATTGTCACCAGTGCGGCCCATGGGCGCCGGGTTCCACGGCTCTGCATTGGCGGTGCCGAAATAGATCAGATTGAAGTCCGGGTCGTAACTGATCGAATCCCACACCGATCCACCGCCGCCCAGTTCCCACCACTTGCCGGTCCAGGTCTTGGCGGCCTTTTCCATTGCCGCATTTTCGAACCCGTCAGCCGGATTGCCCGGAACCGTGTGGAAGCGCCAAACCTCCTCGCCTGTTTCGGGATCGAAGGCCGCAATCGAACCGCGCGCCTTATACTCCGAACCGCCGCTGCCAAGGATGATGCGCCCCTTCACGACCCGCGGTGCGCCGGTAATCGAATAGTTCTTCTGATCCGGAACCACCACTTTCGACCATACCGGTTTGCCGGTTGCCGCATCCAGCGCGATCAGCCGCCCATCCAGCGCGCCGACGAAAACCTTGTTGTGATAAATCGCCACACCGCGATTGACCGCATCGCAGCACACGCGGGACAAGGTATCGCGTGGCACCTCGGGATCATAGGACCAGATCGGTTTTCCGGTTGCCGCATCATAGGCTTTGACCATCGACCATGCGGTCGAGACATAGAGAACCCCGTCGACTACCAGCGGCGTGGCTTCCTGACCGCGCGCCGTGTCCATATCGGCCGACCATGCCATGCCAAGATCCTTGACCGACTGGGGATTGATCTGGTCCAGCGGGCTGAAGCGCTGTTCATCCGGCGTACGGCCGAACGCCAACCAGTTGTCAGCATCGGAATCGGCGGCCAGCAGCCGCGCTTCGTCAACCGCGCCCGGTGCATTCTTGTCAAAAACCGGTGCCTGCGAGCAACCGGCAACAAGCGAAGCCAACAGCATGATTAATTGCGATCTGCGCCGCATAAGCATCTTCTCCCAACGCCCTTGATCGGCTGTCGGTACAGAATGCCAAATCATCCTGCCATAGTCCGCCCAATCAAGCTGAAACTTTTTGTATGTCACACATACGAGATACAAGGATCAGGTCAAGTCCAATGGACCGCCCGTCTGCATGGACAGGCCCACCAGCCCGCTCCTTCCGGATGTCTGTTGGGCTCGGCATCGAAAGTAGGGCGATCTAACTGCAAAGCGGCTCAAGCCGCCCGCCGATCCCGGCCAATACGGCCGAGGCTCCGCAGCGAGCGACCTTCCGACTGCCCATCGTCCGCGATATTTTGAAAGGTGGTGAGCCCTGCTGGGTTCGAACCAGCGACCTACTGATTAAAAGTCAGTTGCTCTACCGACTGAGCTAAGGGCCCCAACACCGGCGGTCCACCTAGGGGCGGCGCGCGGGCGGGTCAAGCGGGCTTGGAGCTGTTTTATGGTCAAACCTGTGACAGGATCGCGCCAATTGCCGGCAATCGCCCTTGCCGGCCCCAGAACAAACCGCCGGTTGCGGAAGGCGGGATGCGGAATGACCAGTTCGGGGCTGGCATAATTTCCGCCGCTCCACAGGATAATATCGAGATCGAGCACGCGGGCTGTCCAGCGTTGCCCGCGCCCGCGCCGGCCGAATCCGCGCTCGACCTGCTTCAGCGTTTCGAGCAGTTCTTCCGGGCCGAGATCGGCCGCGATCACGGCGGCACCGTTGGCATAGCGGCGGCGCGAAGGGCCGAGCGGCAGCGCAGTGGTTACGCCCGACCAGGCCAGCACTTCGATCCCCAGCGCCGCCAGTTCCGCCAGCGATGCCGCCAGCACGCGGGCCGGGCGGCCATGCACCTGATGCGGAACATTGGAGCCAAGCGCGATAAGGTAATGCTGGTTCAGATGTCCTCGCAAATCCGGCCATAGAGCTGGGGCCGGCGATCGCGGAAGAACCCCATTCCGGCACGATGTTTTGCTGAACGCGCAAGGTCGAGCGTGGCGGTCAGCACCCCGGTTTCCCCGGCGGCATATTCCGCAAGATAATCCCCCCATTCGTCCGCAATGAAACTGTGGCCGTAGAAGGTCTGGTCCCCTTCGGCGCCGATCCGGTTGGCGGCGATGACCGGCATACAATTGGATACCGCATGGCCCAGCATGGCGCGGCGCCACATGCGGCTGGTGTCGAGATCGGCATCATAGGGTTCCGAGCCAATGGCCGTGGGGTAAAGCAACACTTCGGCCCCCATCAGCGCCATGACCCGCGCGCATTCGGGATACCACTGGTCCCAGCAGATCCCCACGCCGATCCGCGCGCCGAAGATATCCCACACCTTGAATCCACCATTGCCGGGGCGGAAATAGTATTTTTCCTCGTAACCCGGCCCATCGGGAATGTGGCTTTTGCGATAGGTGCCCATGATCCCGCCATCCGGCCCGATCATCGCCAGCGTGTTGTAGTAATGCTGGCCGTCGCGTTCGAAGAAACTGGTCGGGATGGCGACTTTCAACGTTGCGGCGAGCGCCTGCATCGCAAGGACCGATGGATGTTGGCCCAGCGGGCGCGCCAGCGCGAACAGGGATTCATCTTCTTCGCGGCAGAAATAGGGGCCGGAGAACAATTCCGGCGGCAGGATCAACTGCGCGCCCTGGCCCGCCGCCTGTTCCACCAGTGCGGAAACGGCGGCGATGTTTTCGGCCTCGTCAGCCGAACCCAGGGGCAATTGCAATGCCGCGACGGTAAGCGTGGTCATGGTGCCATCACTGCCGCTTGCGGAACAGCAAGGTCATGCGGTCGCTTTCACCCAGCTGTTCCAGTTCCGGCCGCTTGCTGCCCCACACCGGCGGCATTTCCCACACGCCGCGCGGGTGGTTTGCCGGATCCTTGGCATTGGCATTGATTTCGCTGGTTCCGACCAGTTCGAAGCCATGCGATTCGACCATGCCGATAATGTCTTTCTGGCGCATGTAACCATTGGCGCCGGAAACATAGGCTACGGGCGCATCGTCCTTCGCACGGTGCTGAACAATGCCGAGCAGGCCATCATCCTTGAGGAGCGAATGGATCGTGCCGAGTTCGTAATGCAGGAAGCCGAAGCGGTGGAGATTGTGCATTTCACGGAAGATCAGTACCCGGTCCACCGTGCCGTTCATTTCGGGCGTCAACTGGTCGCTGTTCATGCCCGCAGCCGTGGTGCCGGCCAGGCCCCATTCGGCCAATTGCGCCGGAAATGTTCCGGACAGTCCGCCCCAGCTTTCCTTTATCCGGTCATTACGCGTGTTGGCGACATCCGGGCTGAGAGCGATATATTTGCCCTGCGCCCCGAGATAGGGGACCAGAACGCGTGTGTACCAGCCGCCGCCGGGCACCATATCCACCACGGTCATGCCGGGCTTCACCTGGAAAAATTCGAGCGTTTGCGCGGGATGGCGAAACTGGTCGCGCGGCTGGTCGGCCGATCGGGCGGGGCTGTTCAGCACATCCGCCAGCGCATGGGCAGCACTGCCGCCGGATGCCGCGTGGTGGTCGGCAATGGCGGGTGCGGCCATTGCCAATGCGGCAAGAACGGCGGTTGCAGCAAGAAACGGGCGCATGAATTCTCTCCGGACATTCAGGGGGATTGGTCTGCGGCGTACTTTAGTGATTGGCTAGGGCATGACAAGAGCGTGCGGGCTTCCTATCTGCATCGGTGAATTACGGAGATCAGCGAAAATGTCAGCTACCGAACAGGCCATCATTGCCGGCGGGTGTTTCTGGTGCACCGAAGCCGTGTTCCGCCAATTGGGCGGCGTGAGCGAGGTTGAAAGCGGCTATATCGGCGGCACCATGTCAGACCCGACTTACAAACAGGTCTGCAGCGGTACCACCGGCCATGCCGAAGCGATTCGGGTGACCTTCGCCGCTGAAACCATCACCTATGCCGATCTGCTCGATGTCTTCATGGCGACGCATGATCCTTCGCAATTGAACCGCCAGGGTAACGATATCGGCACCCAATATCGCAGTGCGATCTTTCCGCTCGACGATGCGCAGCGTGCCGAGGCCGAAGCCGCGATCACCCGTTGGAACGCAGAGCATGAAGGGCAGCAGGCGGTGACCACGATCGAAGAAGCAACAATCTGGTATCCGGCTGAGGATTACCACCAGGAATATTGGGAAGGCGAAGGCCAGCGAAACCCCTATTGCATGGCGGTGATCCCGCCAAAACTGGCAAAACTGCGCAAAGGCTTTAGCGAACGGCTGAAGGGCTGAGTCCGGCGCGCCGCGAAAGGGAATTTTCCTACACCGGACAAGGCTGTTAGACCGGCGCAGGCTCTTTATCAGTGTTGATCGTACAGGGGTTGATCCCACCAGCGGCAAAACGGTTCCGACACAGCAAGAGTGTCACCCGTCAATATTTGCTGATAATGCTGATATTTCAATAGATTGATAGGAAACATGGCGGGTGACACTGTGTCACCTTTGTCACCCGGTTCAAGCGGCGGCCTGCCGCCAGCGCCCGACATAGAACCCGTCAAGCCCACCGGCTTCTGGCAGCATCGACGGATCCGTGCGCAGCCAGCCATCTGCGTCAGGCTGCAAACCTGCGGGCAGTTCTTCCGCGGTAATTGGCACCTGAGCCAGTTTTACCGCGCCGGTCTGTTCCGCGCCTTCGGCATCTTCCAGCGAACATACGGCGTAAACCAGCGTGCCGCCCCCACTCAGCCACGATGCGGCGCGCTTCAGCAGCGCCGCCTGCAGCTCTGCCATCTCGGCGATCTGGCGCTGGCCGATCCGGTGCAGCACATCGGGATGTCGGCGGCAAGTGCCGGTGGCAGTGCAGGGTGCATCCAGCAAAATGGCGTCGAATGGTCCGGCCGGCTGCCATTTCAGCGCATCGGCCGTGATAATCTCGGCGGAAAGCCCCGTCCGTTCCAGATTGGCGCGGAGCATATCCAGCCGCCGTTCGTGCACATCCAGCGCGGTTACCTGCCAGCCAGCAGCGGCCAATTGCAACGTCTTGCCGCCCGGCGCGGCGCAGAGGTCGAGGACGCGGCGGCCTTCACCCCGGCCCAAAAGCCGGGCGGGCAAGGTCGCGGCAAGGTCTTGCACCCACCATGCCCCTTCCTCGAAACCGGGAATTTCCTCCACCCGTGTCCCGCGTGGCAGGCGGACATGGCCGGGGGCGAGGCTGTGGCCGCCCAATTCGGCAGCCCAATGGTCGGTTTGCGTCCAGTCGCGCAGGGCCAGATCGAGCGGCGGCGGTTCCCCCAATGCGCCAAAAATGTCGAGCGCACGGTCGCCCCAGCGCATTGCCACCGGATCCGGCGGGGTCGGGCTTTCGGGCAAGCTCATGGCCTGTTTGTTAAGCGTCGAAAACACCCCGTGGGCCAGCCTGCGCGGCCCGCCATCCAGCAGTGGCAGTGCCGTGGCGATAACGGCATGGGGCGGAGTGTCAAAGCGCAGCCACTGGACCAGCATCAGCCGCAGCACGCTGCGCACCTTGGCATCATCTGCCAACCGGTTCCGGGTGGCGCTGTCGATCATATCGTCCAGATCGACCAGCCAGCGCATCACTTCGCTGGCGATGGCACGGGCCAGAGCGCGGTCAGCAGGGCCATTGATGGTCCGCAGGGCCGATCGCTCCGCCTGTTCGAGGGTCTCCCCCCGGTGCAGAACGGCATCCATCATGCGCAGGGCAGCGCGGCGGGCGGGCAATCCGGGGGTATCAACCATGCAAGGCCCCTATCCGCGATTGCAATTGAGAGCCAGCGATACCATGTTCCGGCCATGACCAAGCGTGCAACCATCCGGCCCGAACGTTTCGACAAGCCCAGTTACTGGAGCGATGAAGCGCCGCCCGAACCGGCCCCGGCAAAACCGGCAGACACGCATGGGGACGGGGACAAACACGGCCTCAGCCCAACCCGCTATGGCGATTGGGAAAAGAACGGCATCGCAATTGATTTCTAGCTTTGGCTAGAGCGGCCGAAACGTAACTTTCAGCCCGTCCTTCGGCTTGGGGATCGGCCAGGGTTGCCATTCCGGCGTGTACCCTTCGGCCAGTTCGATCTCGTAGCGGGTCAGCACATGCGCCAGCAGGATCTTGACCTGCATATAGGCAAAATGCAGCCCCAGGCACATATGCGCGCCGCCGCCAAACGGCACCCAGGCATATTTGTGCCGCGCCTTTACCTTGTCCGGCGTAAAACGCATCGGATCGAAGCGATAGGGATCGTCCCAATGTTCTTCCTGATGGTGGACCAGATGGGCATTGATACCGACCTGCGCGCCGCCCGGAATGGTATATCCGCCATATTCGAACGAACGCAGCGCGCGGCGCGGGGTCGAAGGCACGGGCGGGATCATCCGCAGCGCTTCCTTGAAGGCCATTTCGGTCAGTTCGAGCTTGCCCAGGTCGTCATAGGCAAGCGGCCGGCCTTCCCCGCCGGTTACGGCGCGCAATTCCTGCCGCAATTGTTCCTGCCATTTCGGATTTGCGGCCAGCAACCAGATCAGAGAGGTCGCGCTGGACGTAATCGTGTCATGCGCCGCCATCATCAGGAAGTTCATGTGATCGACAACAGAATCGACCGGCATAAGCGATCCATCCTCCAGCGTGGCGGTAGCGAACTGGCTGAACATATCCTGCCCGCCGCCCTCGGCACGGCGGCGCAAAGTCTCCTTGGTAAAGAAATCGACCAGATATTCGCGGCTCTTCACGCCTTTGCGCATCAAGGTGCCGGGATAAGGCTTGCGGATCGGCGCGACCGAGGCTTGCACCATGTAGACGAAGGCCTGGTTGATCCGGTCCGCGTCTTCACCCAGCGGCAAACCAATGAAACTGTCGGCCGCCAGATCCAGAGTCAGCGCCTTGATCGCCGGGTAGAATTGCATCGATGCCCCGCCCCATTGCACCACCCGTTCGGCAATCCCGCGGTTCAGCGAATCGGCATAATGGCGCATCGGTTCAGGCTTGAAGGCAATCGACAAAGCGCGGCGGTCGGCGCGATGAGGATCAAAATCCATCAGCATCAACCCGCGCGGGAACAATTGGTCGAGCACAGGTCCCCAACCCTGTTCGGATGAGAACAGCTTTTCCCGGTCGAACAGCATCAGTTCGTTGGCATCGGCGCCGATCAACGCGACATGCCAGCGCCCGAAGGCGCGGTTGGTGTAAACCGGGCCGAAAGTTTCGTACATCCGCTTGGCGAAAGCATGGGGATCGGCCAGCATCTTGAAAGTATTGCCGACCACCGGCAGCCCGCGTTCACCGGGAATATGCGACAGTGCCCCTTCGGGCAAATGCTGGCTCCAATGCGTGGGTTGGGGCACGATCCCGGCATGGGGGACATCGGCAAAGTTAGTTGGAGCTTTCGCTGCGCTGGCCATTTTTCGTTCCTTACTTACCTTAGTGTAAGTAAATCCCGAGGCTAAATCCAGCCGGAAAGTTCTCGCCGCACGATAGCGTCGAGCATGTCCATTCCCGCATCGCCGGCATTGAGGCAGGAAAGGGCGGCAAAATGCGTACCGCCACCTTCCAGAAATTGCTCGCGGCCCTGGATTGCCAGTTCTTCCAATGTTTCAAGGCAGTCGGCCGAAAAACCGGGTGCGGCGATGGCAATGCGCCGGGTGCCACCCTTTGCCTGTGCTTCCAAAGTGGCATCGGTCGCCGGCTCGAGCCATTTCGCCCTGCCAAAGCGCGACTGGAATGTCGTTTCGAAGCGGAGACCGGGGCGATCCATCAACGCTTGCAACAACCGCGCGGTCTTGCGGCAGTGGCAGTGATAGGGATCGCCCAATTCGAGCGTGCGCTGCGGCATACCGTGAAAGCTGAGCAGCAGCAGCTCCGGCTCAAAGGATAATCCATCCAGCTGACGGGACAGATCACGTGCCAGCGCGGCAATATAGGCGGGATCATCATGGTATGGCGGCAAGACCCGCAAGCTGGGCTGCCAGCGCATATCGCCAAGCGCCTCGGCAGTCTTGTCCACCACCGTGGCCGTCGTCGCGCTCGAATATTGCGGATAGAGCGGCGCCAGCAAAATCCGGTCGCAGCCCTGTTCCTTTAGCCGGGTCAGTTCCTGCGCAATGGAGGGATTGCCGTAACGCATCCCCCAGCCGACCTTGACCGATGTACCCAGCCGCGCCTGCAAGGCTTCTGCCTGCTCGGCCGTAATTGCGGCCAGGGGCGAACCCTTCTCGGTCCAGACCTGACTGTAAGCATGGGCCGATTTTCTGGGCCGGGTGTTCAGGATGATCCCACGCAAAATCGGCTGCCAGATGATCGCAGGGATTTCCACAACCCGTTTGTCGGACAGGAATTCAGCCAGATATCGCTTTACCGCTTGCGGCGTTGGCGCATCGGGCGTGCCAAGATTCACCAGCAGCACACCAACACCGCCACTGTGAACGGGCGGATGGCTGCTTGGCAGTTCTTGCGGTGTCCAGGTCATATGCCCTCAGAAAATAATGGCAGGCGCCGGATGCGCAGCCCGGTTGCGGAATAGAGTGCATTGGCGATGGCCGGTGCAGCCACTACCGCGCCCAGCTCTCCCGGATCGAAGGGTTCGGATTTGCTTGGGATGAAATCGACTTCGATTTCCGGACAATCCGCCAACTGTGGAAGCCCCAGCTCGGCCAGACGTTTGATTTCCGGTTGCCCGCCCAGATAGGTCGTGCTCGCTCCCAGCGCCATGGCCATGCCGAAAACCAGCCCGCCTTCGATTTGCTGGCGGGCAATGTCGAGATTTACGATCCGGCCGATATCCACCACGGCGCTCAACTTGGTTACTCGCGCGCCGCCATCGCCCAGCCTCGCGGTGGCAATGCAGGCGATACGACCGGCATTGTCCCCTTCGCCAATCCGGTGGCAGGCGAGCCCTTGACCGCTTTGGTCCTTACCCGCATCCCAACCGGCCAGCCGAGCCACATTCTGCAGGCACTGGGCCAGTCGTACATCATCTGCCAGCATTTCGATCCGGTAGGAAAGCGGCTCGCGTTGCTGCCGCCATGCCACCTCGTCGATGAAGCTTTCCATGACAAAGGCCGTGATGCCGTGGGCGTTGCCGCGCATCCGCCCGGTAGGCAAGCCGATCCGCACCGGCACATGAGACAGCGCGACATTGGGGATCGAATAGGTCGGCATCGCGCCTTCGGTCACCATCGGGTCAGCCTGATCCTTGACCGCGTCGATTGCTGCCCAGCTGGTCTTGTTGCCGAACAGGCGCTGTCCGAATTCCAGCGCGGAAGAGGGGGCCGCCATGCGCAGCCGCAGCGAATGGATTTCGCCCTGACCACCGGATTTGAGTTTTGCCGCCACCAGCACCGCAGCCGGCATACGCGGACGGCCAACAAGCAGTTCCTGCCCGCGCGACCAGACCAGTTGCACCGGGCGGCCGCTGTCCCGGCCAATCTCTCGGGCGATCAGGGCAATTTCAATCGCGTGGTCATGTTCCAGCCGCCGGTCAAAGCTGCCCCCGGCAGGCATCGGATAAAGCACTACGTCGGATGTCGCGATATTCAGCGCTTTTGCCGCAGCTTCTCGGGCGAATTCGGGCGCCTGCGTGGCCATCCACAATTCCAGCCGTCCCGACGCAAAACGAGCGGTGGCCGAGGACGTTTCCAGAGTTGCATGCAAGGAGGGGGCAATATCGTAACGCAAGGCCAGGCTTGGTTTATCGATCAGATCGTCACCTTCGCCGCGGGTCGCGATGATGGTCGCTTTGCTGCCGCCACGCAGCGCCGTGTCGAGCGCCTGTTCAATCGCCTCGCTTGCCGCCGCCTCCGCCACGTCGAAGCGCGGTGCCATCAGGTTCAGCGCCTTGTCAGCGATAAACCAGCTATCGGCGACGGCCGCCAGCCAGCGTTTGCCATCGACCACGCTGACCAGACCGCCGAGACCTGCTGCTGCATCCTTGTCGAAATAGGTCAGGGTCGCGCGATCGACCGGGCCATGGCGGATTGATGCATAGACCATGTCCGGCAAACGGACATCGCCAGCGAACAGATGGGAACCGTCCACCTTCGATGGCAGGTCGAGCCGGGGAAAACCGATCGGCGCATCGGACAGTCCAGCAATGGGTTGCTCCGATGCCGCTTCGGGCATGATTGGCGGCGGATCGGGCGGTGAATAGGCCGCGGCTTCTTCGGCCAGTTCCGCAAAACTCAGCTTCTTGTCCTGATGCAGGATGAAACCACTGTCCGCCGCGCATTCTTCCCAGCCAACTCCCCAACGATCCGCGGCCGCCATACACAGCATTGCCCGCGCTGATGCGGCGGCCTTGCGGCAGGGCATTTCATAGGCGGCAAGCGCAGTACCATCGGCGGTTACATTGAACCTTTTGTCCTGCGCATAACGCACCGCCAGAAGATCATCGGGCTCGTCCGCCCAGGATGCAAAATTCGGTGTCCACAACGGCGCCCATTTTGCCGCCAGCGGGGAATTGGCATAGGCACCGCTCACCGGTGCCGGCTCCACGGCGATCTGCCGCCAGTCCGCGCCCAGTTCAAGCGCCACGATCTGCGGCAGCAAGGTTGTGATGCCCTGCCCCATTTCAAGCTGCGGCACAGCCACCGTGACCACCCCGTCCTGACCGATCTTGAGCCAGGCATCAAAGGCAAATTCACCGCGACCCGGCGTCAGCGGCATCGGGAAATCACGCCTTTGCAAAGTCCACATGACCAGTAACCCGCCGCCCAGCGCAGCGCCTGTCAGCACTCCACGGCGGGTCACTTGCATCGTCAAACTTCTCTTCCATCAAGCCATGCCGCAAGCTTTGCAGCGATGGCGTTGAAGGCATCGGCGCCAGCCCCTTCTCCGGCTGCGGTCGGCGTTCCGGCGTCGCTCTGTTCCCGGATTTGCAGTTCCAGAGGTATCCGCCCCAGGAATGGAATGCCCGCGTGCCCGGCCGCCGCTTCAACCCCGCCACTGCCGAAGGGATTGCTGACCTCACCGCAATGCGGACAGGTGTAACCCGCCATGTTTTCGACCAGTCCGATGATCGGCACTTTGCCGCTTTCAAACAGATTGGCTGCACGCTGCGCATCGATAAGCGCCAGATCCTGCGGAGTGGACACCAGAATTGCGCCCGCCGGTTTGTGTTTCTGCAGCATCGACAATTGCACATCGCCAGTGCCGGGCGGCAAATCGACCAGCAGCACTTCTGCATCACCCCAGTGGGCATCGATCAACTGGCCCAGCGCATTGCCCGCCATCGGTCCGCGCCATGCAATCGCCTTGCCCGGTTCGACCAGATGCCCCATCGACAACAGCGACACACCCCATTTGCTGGGCACGGGTATCAATTTCTGGCCTTCCGCCTCGGGGCGCTCACCCTTGTTCGCAAGAATGGTCGGCTGCGACGGGCCATAAATATCGGCATCGACAACACCGACCTTGCGCCCCATGCGCGACAGCGCAACCGCCAGATTTGCCGTCAGCGTTGATTTACCAACCCCGCCCTTGCCCGATCCGATCGCAATGATCGGCCGCACCACCGGTGCAGCGCGATCCGCCACCATGGCCACGCGCACATCCGCCACACCGTCAACAGCGCCGATAATGTCGCGCACGGCAGCCTCCAGCTCTTCACGAGCGGCAGCGCCCAGCCCACCTGCATCCAGCACAAGTGTCGCAACGCCATCTTTCATTCTTGCCGATTGAACCCGCGCCGCAATCGAGCCGGGCAACCGTGCCTGCATGTCTTCCTGATCCATCGCCGCAGTCCCTAGCAGCAAATTCATGGCTGCAACCCCTGTTTTTCCAGCAATCCGACCCTATAAAGGCTTCATGGATATATTGGGTGGTTTTACCAGGAGCATCGGGCTGGCCATGGCAGGCAAAAGTCCGTGGGGCGGAAACAAGGGCAGCGGGGGCGACGATTCCGGCGACAGCGGCCCTGCCGAATCGGGTTCCGGTTCGGAACCGAAGGATCCCGGCAAAAAAGGCGGTGGGCCGCGCAATCCCTGGCTTCCTGCCGGCGAAGACGATACGCGGCGTTCGGCAAAAATCGAAGATATCTTCAAACATCGCGGACCGGAAGGACCGCGACGGGGCGGCGGCGATGGCGGCGGGCCCAACTTCCGTTTCCCCCAACGCCCTGACGGCAAGAGCTGGGTTCCAATCATAGCGTTGGTGCTCGGCGCGGTATGGATAAGCATCAGCTCGGCCCATCTGATCGGCCCGAAGCAAAAGGCAGTCGTGCAAACGGTCGGTATTTATAGCCGCACGCTCAATCCGGGTCTGAGTTTTACTCTGCCCTGGCCAATCGAAGTGGTGTCGGTCGAAAATGTCAGTGAAATCCGCGCCGTGCAGATCCCTTCCGGCAGCGAGGAAAAACTGATCCTGACCGGTGACCAGAATCTGGTCAACTTGTCCTATCTGATCCGTTGGAACATCAAGGATTTGAAGAAATTCAAGTTCGAACTCGCCGATCCCGCAGGCACGGTAGAAGAAGTTGCCGAGGCCGCGATGCGGGCATCGGTGGCGGAAAAAACCCTGGACGATACGTTCTCGGGTGAAGGCCGGGCTGAGATTGAAGATCGCGTTCGCCGCCGGATGCAGGCTGTACTGGATGCCTATGATTCGGGTGTGGCCGTGCAGGGTGTGCAGATCGACAAGACCGATCCGCCAGCCCGTGTGGTTGAAGCGTTCAAGGATGTTTCGGCTGCCCAGCAGGATGCCGATGCGGCCATCAACCGGTCACGCGCCGCTGCGCAGCAGATCCTGGCCCGTGCAGAAGGTGACACCGCGTCTTTCGACAAGGTTTATGCCCAGTACAAATTGGCCCCCGAAGTAACCCGGCGGAGGCTTTATTATGAAACCATGGAACGCGTGTTGAGCGGCACGGACAAGACAATCGTCGAAGCCTCCGGCGTGACAACCTATCTGCCGCTGCCCGAAATTCGCAAACGCGCGCAGCAAGCGCCCGCCACACCCGCACCTGCGGGAGGACAATAAGCCATGGAAAATATCTGGGAAAATCACAAACTCTCGATCTTCGCAGTGGCCGCACTGCTGATTGGCCTAATGTCCAGCGTCGTGGTGGTGCCTGAAACCGAACAGGCTGTGGTCATTCGCACTGGTGAACCGCTTTACACAATCAACCGTTTCCGGCCGGACAAGCCGTTTGGCGAAACAGGTGCCGGGGTCCGGCTGGTTGTGCCCTTCATTGACCGGGTGGAACGGGTCGACAAGCGCGTTCTCGCGCTCGACATGGAACCGCAACAGGTTCTTTCCAGCGATCAGCAGCGCCTGCAGGTTGATGCCTACGCACGCTTCCGCATTATCGATCCGGTCAAGATGGTCCAAAGCGCGGGCACCTCTGATGGTGTACGCCAGCAGCTTGAACCGATCCTGACTTCCGTATTGCGCCAGGAATTGGGGCGGCGCACCTTTGCTGCCATGCTGACGGCGGAACGCGGTACCGCGATGTCGAATATCCGCCGCAAGCTGGACGAACAGGCGCGCGAATATGGGGCGCAGGTTATCGATGTGCGGATCAAACGCACCGATCTGCCAGAAGGTACCCCGCTGGATTCAGCGTTTACCCGGATGGAAACCGATCGCCAGCGCGAAGCGGCAACGCTGCGTGCACAGGGGCAAAAGAACGCCCAGATCATCCGTGCCGAAGCCGACGCCAGGGCAGCGCAGATTTACGCGCAAAGCTATGGCAAGGATCCCGGCTTTTATGATTTCTACCGCGCCATGCAGAGCTACGACCAAACCTTTGGCAAGGCTGCGCCGGGCGAGGTTAAGGGCGAAAGCAGTATCATCCTGTCACCCGACAATGAATATCTGCGGCAGTTCCGCGGGGGACGCTAACTTTCCCTTTGGCCTTTACCCGCAGAATCCTGCTGGGCCGTTCAATTGGTGTTCAGGGCCAAGGGCGTGATATTATGCTGGAGGTTTTGGCGCGACTTGCGCCAGTGTGATGTACAAGAAGAGGATTAGACAGCTGTGCGATATGCTTACGGATTAACATCGGCCCTGCTGGTCGGCGGTGCCGCCATTTCGCTGGTCACCGGTTACCCTGCCGGGGCGCAAGTGGCGCAGAACGACGATATCCATATGGAGCGGGTGGTCCCCCGGGCTGGCGCTCCGGAAAGCTTTGCCGATTTGACGGCACAGTTGCAGCCCGCCGTGGTCAATATCTCCACCCGCCAGCGGGTCGAAGTGCAGGCGAACACCAATCCTTTCGCCGGCTCCCCCTTTGCCGATCTGTTCGGGCAGCGCGGCCAGTCGCAGTCGCAGCAGCCGCAAACGCGCGAAGCCCAGTCGCTGGGTTCCGGCTTCATTGTTTCGGCTGACGGCTATGTGGTGACCAACAATCACGTGATCAGCCCGACAGAACGCGGAACGGTCGAACAGATCACGGTCACCATGCCCGATGGCACCGAATATCCCGCCACGCTGGTCGGTAATGACGCGGCTTCCGATCTTGCCGTGCTCAAGATCAACCGCAGCCAACCCTTCCCCTTCGTCAAATTCGGCAATTCCAAGGATGCCCGCGTCGGCGATTGGGTCATCGCAATCGGCAATCCCTTCGGCCTTGGCGGAACGGTCACGCAGGGGATCGTTTCAGCGGTTTACCGCAACACCGGCAGCGGCGGTGCCTATGACCGCTATTTGCAAACCGATGCCAGCATCAACCGCGGCAACTCGGGTGGACCAATGTTCGACATGCAAGGCAATGTGATCGGCATCAACAATGCCATCTTCTCGCCTTCTGGCGGCAGCGTGGGGATCGGTTTCGCAATTCCCGCCGAAATCGCCGCCCCGATTGTAGACAAACTCAAGTCTGGCCAGGAAATCCAGCGCGGTTATCTCGGCGTGCGAATCCAGCCGGTTGACGATGACCTTGCATCGTCGCTGGGCCTGCCCAAGAACCGCGGCGAATTCGTTCAGGCCGTAGAGCCCAAGGCCGCCGCCGCAGCCGCCGGTATTCTACCCGGTGATGTGGTGGTCAAGGTTGCCGGAAAGGAAGTGACCCCGGATCAGACCCTGTCGTTCCTGGTCGCCAATATTGCGCCGGGAACGCGGGTTCCTGTCGAACTCTACCGCGACGGAGAAAGGCGCACAGTCAATGTCTTGGTGGGCAAACGCCCGTCGGAAGTCGAAATCGCCAACCAGCAGCTGTTCGATCCCAATGCCGACACCAAAATGCCGGAAAGCGGCAGCGCCAACAGCGGTTTGATCGAAAAGTCGATCGGCCTGCAGGTGATCACCCTGACGCCGCAGATCGCCAGTCAGCTGGGTGTGGGCAGCGATGTGTCGGGCCTGGTCGTGGCCGCTGTTGATCCCAACGCCGATGCCGGGGCCAAGGGCCTGCAGCGTGGCGACATTATCCTGAGCGCCAATTACAAGTCCGTTACCGCACCTGCGGATCTTGAAAGCGTCACAGCCGATGCCAAGAAATCCGGTCGTGAGGCCGTGCTGCTGCGCGTACAGCGCCGCGGCCAGCCGGCGCAATATGTGCCGGTACGCCTTCGCTAAGCCCGCGCATTAGCACCCCATACGAAAGGGCCCCGGCGCATGGTGCGCACGGGGCCCTTTCTTTGCCAGGTCTGCAATACAAAGCGGCGCCTATCGCGGGGGAACCGGACTGGCCGAGGGCGGAAATTGCACAGGAGTTGGCGGCGCACGACGGGTTGGCGCGGCTGCCGGCCGCGATTGATTGCCCCCAGTGGCCCGATTGAGAAATTCGTCACTGGCGGCTTGCGGTGCGCCATCGGCCGGAGGGGCCGGATCGTTTCCGGGCCGCTGCGCTGTGCCCGGAGGTACGCCTTCTCCTTCGGCGGGAAACGGCATCGGGCCACCGGGCGTCTGGTTGCGGCCCGGATCAATCAGGTTGCCCTGTTCGTCCACGTAATAATAATCACCCGGTTCGCCGTAATAATATTCATCGTCCGGTTCGAGCTGCCATTCCGGCAATTTCAGCTCGGTTTCAAATTCTTCTACCGGGCGATCCTTGACCGCAAAGCGCATATAGGCCGCAAAGGCGCGGGCCGGCGCAGTGCCGCCTTGCAGGCCCGGCACTGCCTTGGCATCATCCCGCCCCATCCATACGCCGGTCGTGATCCCGCTGGAAAAGCCGAGGAACCAGCCATCCTTGTTCGAGGATGTTGTCCCGGTCTTGCCGGCGGCGGGGCGGCCAATCTGCGCCGCCTTGCCAGTGCCCGTGCTGACAGCTGTCTGCAACAGGTCCGTAATCCCGGCGGCAACGTAATCTGCGACCAGTCTGGTCCTGGCGGACGGTGTGTGCTGGTACAGCACCTCTCCCTTGGACGATGTTACCTTGACGATGCCATAAGGGCTGATCGCGGTGCCCTTTGCCGCCACAGCCGCAAAGGCGCGGGTCATGTCGATCACCCGCACTTCGGAACTGCCCAGCACCATCGCCGGAAAGGTGGAGATCGGCGTCGTAATCCCGAACCGCCGCGCCATCGAGGCGACTGTCCCGAAGCCGACTTCATTGCCCAGTTGCGCGGCAACGGTGTTCTTCGAATAGGCAAATGCGGTGCGAACATCGATTTCGCCCGAATAGGTGCCGCCCGAATTTCGCGGGCTCCACCCATCGATCGTGACCGGTACATCCTTGACCCGGTCTTCCGGCGTGTAACCCGCTTCCAGCGCGGCGAGATAGACGAAGAGTTTCCAGGCAGAACCGGGTTGGCGCACCGATTCGGTTGCGCGGTTATAACTGGTGGTCACATAATCTGTGCCCCCCACCATGGCCAGCACGGCCCCGTCACGATCGAGGCTGACTAGCGCCCCTTGTGCACCCTTTGGTGTATTCGCCGTGATCGCCGCAGTGCCAGCCTGCTGCATACCGATGTCGATCGTGGTCCAGACCTCGATCGGTTCGAAAGTTTCAGGCAGCAAAAGATCGAGCTGTGGAAGCGCCCAGTCCGTGAAATAGCGGACGGAACTTTGCGCCGTATCCTCTTTCAGCTTCACCGCCGAGACATCGACATTGGCCTCGCTCGCGGAAATCCGGCCCTGTTCGCGCATCAGCGAAAGCACCACATTGGCACGGCCAACCGCGGCCTGGACATCGGCCGTGGGGGAATAGCGCGATGGGGCCTTGACCAGACCTGCGATAATCGCCGCTTCGGCCGTGGAAAGCTCTGTCGCCGGGTGGCTGAAAAACTTCCGACTGGCACTATCGACCCCGTAAGCACCGCCGCCGAAATAGACCTTGTTGAGATAGAGTTCGAGGATCTGGTCTTTGGAAAATTTGCTTTCCAAGGCCATGGCCAGCACGCCTTCGCGCAATTTGCGATCTAACGAACGATTGTTGTTCAGGAACAGGTTGCGGGCAAGTTGCTGGGTAATTGTGGAAGTGGCACCAAAACGCTTTTCGCCCGTCGCCCAGACATAAGTCGCGCGCAACAAACCAAGAGGATCGACCCCGGGGTGCGAACGGAACCGGCGGTCTTCGACCGCGACCATGGCTTCCTTCATAACGGCGGGAATCTGGTTGCTGCTTAACCACTGGCCGAAACTGGGTCCAAGCTCCGCAATTTGCGTACCATCGCGCGCGCGAACAACGATGGTCTGCGCGGTCTGTGTCGCCTTCAGTTCATCGTAACTTGGTAGGGAGCGGGCGGCAAAGAGCACGGCGAGCACGAGGAACAGCAGCCCCAGCAATGCCACGCCGCCACCCCATAACAACAGCCGCCTGGTCCAGCGTGCGAACCGGGTCCGTTCTGTTACCCGCGGTCTCGTCTGGTTACCCGATCCGCGCCTGCTACCCCGCCTTGCCATGCGTAATGTTTTACCTTTTCCCCGGTTGCCGGGGGTCAAATCTCAATCCTGATCGGGTTGCATAGGGCAGTTGTAACGCCGCGTGAACGGGCAATTGCAGGTACCGGTTCAGCTATCGTCCTCTGGCACAAATTCGAGACTGGCACTGTTGATGCAATAGCGCATCCCTTCGGGGCCAGGCCCATCCGGGAAGACATGCCCGAGATGGCTTTCGCAGCGTGCGCATTTTGCCTCTGTCCGGATCATGCCGAGGGAGATATCGCGTTCTTCCTCCACCGCTTCGGACGCGACAGGTGCAGTGAAACTGGGCCAGCCCGAACCGCTGTCATATTTGGCATCCGACTGGAACAGCGGCTCTCCGCAAGCTGCGCAGAGATAAGCGCCCGAAGCCTTGTTCTTCTCCAGCGACCCGGTGAAGGCACGCTCGGTCCCGGCTTCGCGTAGAATGTGATATTGCTCCGGGGTAAGCCGCTCGCGCCACTCGGCATCGGTGAGGTGCATCTTTTTGGACATGGGAAACTCCTTCGGATCGGAATATGGGGCCGCTCCGGACAGAAATCTACCCGTCCAGCTCCGCATAATGTGTCGGCGGCTGGATCACTTCCATGCGTTCTGACAAGAGCGGGCGAAAGCTGGGGCGGCTCTTGAAAACGGAATACCAGCCGCGGGTCTGTTCGTGCCCGGTCCAGTCGATGCCGCCCAGATAGTCCGCGACCGAAATCTGCGCTGCCGCCGCAAGGTCGGCCAGGCTCATGGTCGATCCCGCCAGCCACGGCCGTGTGTCGATCAGATAGTCGATATAATCGAGATGGCCATGCGCCATCTTCATCGCTTCCCGGATCGCCCGGCTATCGGGCGGCTGGCGCAGCACCAGCCGCTTTTTCATCTTCTCGTGCAGAAGCGGGCCGGTCACATCATTATAGAAATTCTCGTCGAACAAGGCGACGAGCCGCCGGATCTCCGCCCGCCCGGTCATGGTCCCGTTGATCATCGGGTTCTTGTCGACCGTTTCTTCGAAATATTCGCAGATCGCCCGGCTGTCGCACAAGGTGATCTTCTTATCCGGATCCTGCAGCACCGGCGTGCGGCCAGCCGGGTTCAGGGACCAGAATTCCTCGCTCGCGTCCCAGGGGTCTTCGCGCCACAATTCGTACGGAACGCCCTTCTCACTCAGCAGTAAGCGGACTTTGCGGCTGAAAGGGCAGAGCGGGAACTGATGGAGGCGCCACATGCCTACCTTATTGCCCCATGGCAGAAGAGCCGTCCACCGCCTGAACCGTCACTTTGCAATAAAGATTGGGGATTCCGGCGCGTTTTTACGCCGTCCGGTCAAAGACCCGAAGCGTCAAGCAGTACCATGCAGCCCGGCATGAGTTGGTAGGCCGAATGGGCACTATACAATTTTTCGGCTTCCGATTTCAGCCGGGCCGCCACTTCGCCCCGGTTCATGCCGGTATCGTCCATCAGCTTTGCACTTACGCGGGTGAAGAATTCGCGCCCGCGTTGATCCAGTGGCGGATAGGCCAGCGCTTCGCGGTCACCCCGCGCCTGCGCGTTGGCTACGGTTGCAAATGCGGCGGCACAGCGCAGCGATTCCTGTGCGGCAGGTTTCAGGGGTTTGGCTTCATCATTGCCGGCGGCCGCTCCGGCGGCAGTGGCGGTCAGGAGCAGGGCGAGCGGGAGTATGCGAAGGATCATCCCGCCAATCTAGACCGTCAATTCTGAATGGCACCAGCACAAATCGCCCAGAATTCGGCATGCGCAACGAAAGTTGGAATTTCAGGGTGTGAATTCATGGCACCGCACCCTATTTGCAGACAGATCCCCGATTGCTCAGCTCCCAATGTTCAGCTTAAGCCAAGGACAAGCCCATGACCGACTATCCCAGCCTCCACATGCTCATCGGCGGCGAAACCATAGACGGGGGCGGCAGAGCCACTGGGGAAGTGATCAACCCGGCAACCGGAGAGATTTTGGGTCACGTTCCCTTTGCCACCCCGGCCGATCTTGATGCCGCACTTGGCAATGCGGATCGCGGTTTCCGCATCTGGCGCGCAACGCCTGCGGAAAAGCGCGCCAAAGTGCTGCAGGATGCAGCTGCCCTGCTGCGCCAGAGGGCGGGGGATATCGCGCAGATGATGACCCGGGAACAGGGCAAGCCCCTGGCCGAAGCCACGGGCGAGGCGATCTATTCGGCCATGCTGTTCGAATTCTATGCCGGGGAATGCAAGCGCAGCTACGGCCGAATGCTGGTGCGCCCGGCGGCAAGCCGCGCCGAAGTCCGTTATGAACCCGTCGGCCCGGTCGCGGCCTTTGCGCCGTGGAATTTCCCGGCCATCAACGTGGCGCGCAAGGTCGGCGGCCCGATCGCGGCCGGCTGTTCGGTGATCGTCAAGCCATCGGAAGAAACGCCGGCAGCGGGATTGGCTGTGGTGCAGGCCCTGCTCGATGCCGGTTGCCCGCCCGAAGTGTGCCAGGTGGTGTTCGGCGTTCCCGATACAGTGAGCCGCCATTTGCTGGCTTCGCCGATCATCCGCAAGCTGAGCTTCACCGGATCAACCGCAATCGGCAAACATCTCGCGAAACTTGCCGCCGAAGATATGAAGCGCACTACCATGGAATTGGGCGGGCACGGGCCAGTGCTGGTGTTTGCCGATAGCGATGTCGACAAGGTGCTCGATACGATGGTTGCGACAAAATACCGCAATGCCGGCCAGGTCTGCGTCAGCCCGACCCGCTTCGTGGTGGAAGACAGCATATACGATCGCTTCCGCGACGGGTTCATTGCCCGGGCCAAGGCGATCAAGGTGGGCAATGGGCTGGAAGATGGCGTACAAATGGGCCCCATGGCCAATGCCCGCGGCACCGAAGGGCTGGCCACAAAAATTGCCGATGCCGTCGCCAAAGGCGCCCGGCTCGATACCGGCGGCGAGCGGATCGGCAACCAGGGTTTCTTCTATGCCCCCACCGTGTTGAGCGACATTCCGCTGGATGCAGAGATCATGAATGAAGAACCCTTCGGACCGGTCGCGCTGCTCAATGCCTACGCCGGAGAGGATGCGATGATCGCAGAGGCCAATCGCCTGCCCTACGGCCTCGCCGCTTATGCCTGGACACAGGACCCCGTCCGCCGCCGCCGCTTGGCCGATCAGATCGAAGCGGGAATGATCGCCCTGAACGGTGCTGGTGTGAGCGCGGTTGACGCGCCTTTTGGCGGGGTCAAATGGTCCGGCCACGGCAGCGAAGACGGTGCCGAAGGCGTCGCGGCTTGCATGGTGGTCAAAACCGTTCATGAGAGTTAAGACCGTAGGTAACATGTACAACCCACCGGAGTAGATACCCCTCATGAAAACCCGCGCCGCCGTAGCCTTCGAGGCCAAGAAGCCGCTAGAGATTGTCGAACTGGACCTGGAAGGCCCCAAGGCGGGCGAGGTGCTGGTGGAAATCATGGCGACGGGCATCTGCCATACCGATGCCTACACGCTGGACGGGCTCGATAGCGAAGGGATCTTTCCCAGCATCCTGGGCCACGAAGGCGCCGGTATCGTGCGCGAAGTGGGCGCGGGCGTGACTTCGGTAAAGCCGGGTGATCATGTGATTCCGCTGTACACGCCCGAATGCCGCCAATGCAAAATGTGCCTGTCGGGCAAAACCAATTTGTGCAGCGCCATTCGTGAAACGCAAGGCAAGGGGCTGATGCCCGATGGAACCAGCCGCTTTAGCTACAAGGGCCAGCAGATTTTCCATTACATGGGCTGCAGCACCTTTTCGAATTTCACGGTACTGCCCGAAATCGCCCTCGCGAAAATCCGCGAGGATGCACCCTTCAAGACCAGTTGCTACATCGGTTGCGGGGTCACCACCGGGGTTGGTGCCGTGGTCAATACCGCGCAGGTCAAACCCGGCGATAATGTGGTGGTGTTCGGCCTTGGCGGGATCGGCCTCAACGTGCTGCAAGGCGCGCAGATGGCTGGCGCGAACCGCATCGTCGGGGTCGATATCAACCCGGACCGCGAAGAATGGGGCCGCAAATTCGGCATGACCGATTTCGTGAACCCCAGAGATGTCGGCGATGTGGTTGCGCATCTGGTCAACATGCTGGACGGCGGGGCCGATTATTCGTTCGATTGCACCGGCAATACCGATGTGATGCGGCAGGCGCTCGAATGCTGTCACAAAGGTTGGGGCACCAGCATCATCATCGGCGTGGCCGAAGCGGGCAAGGAAATCTCCACCCGCCCATTCCAACTGGTGACCGGGCGCAACTGGCGCGGCACAGCCTTTGGCGGCGCCAAGGGGCGCACCGATGTGCCCAAGATCGTCGATTGGTACATGGACGGGAAAATCCAGATCGATCCGATGATCACCCATGTCCTGACGCTGGATGAAATCAACAAGGGTTTCGACCTGATGCACGCCGGTGAAAGCATCCGCAGCGTTGTTGTCTACTGAATTACCAACAAGGAGAGTCGAAATGTACAGTCACATGATGGTCGGATCGAATGACATTGCCCGGTCCAAGACATTTTACGATGCCACCTTCAAGGCCATGGGCGGCAAGGAAGGCATAACGGACGACAAGGGCCGGCTTATCTATATGCATGGTGGCGGTATCTTCATCGTCACCCAGCCGATCGACGGAAATCCCGCAACCGCCGGCAATGGCTGCACCATCGGCCTTGCGATGAGCCCTGAACAGGCGGACGCATGGTATGCCGCCGGCGCGGCCAATGGCGGCACGGCAATCGAAGATCCGCCAGGCGTGCGCACCGGCGGCATGGGCAGCCTCTACCTTGCCTATCTGCGCGATCCGGATGGCAACAAACTGTGCGCGCTGCACCGGATGGGCTAAGCCCCGATTGATGGAAACACTTTCTACAAACCTGAGTTTCGGCGGGGTGCAGGGGGTTTATTCCCATGCCTCCGCCGAAACCGGCACCGATATGAATTTTTCGGTCTATGTGCCGCCCCATGCCGAAGGCACAAAATTGCCGGTGCTGTGGTATCTTTCCGGCCTCACTTGCACCCATGCCAATGTGACCGAGAAAGGCGGCTACCGCGCCGCCTGTGCGCAGCATGGAGTGATCTTCATTGCGCCAGACACGTCCCCCCGAGGCGATGATGTGCCGGATGATGATGCCTATGATTTCGGCAAGGGCGCAGGCTTTTATGTCGATGCGACGCAGGAACCCTGGGCGCAGAATTTTCGGATGCGCAGCTATATCGAACGCGAATTGCCCGCGCTGATTGCGAAAAACTTCCCCGCCGATATGGGCCGTCAGGGCATCACCGGGCACAGCATGGGCGGCCACGGCGCGCTGACAATCGCACTGCGCAACCCGGACCGCTTCAAAAGCGTGAGCGCCTTCGCGCCGATAACCAGCCCGCTCAATTGCCCCTGGGGCGAAAAGGCGCTGGGCGGCTACCTCGGGCCGGACAAAGCGGCCTGGCGCGATTATGACGCGGTCGCCCTGATCGACAGCGGCGCGCGGCTGCCGGACCTGCTGGTGGACCAGGGCACAGCCGACAATTTCCTGACCGATCAGCTAAAAACCGGCCTGCTCGCCCTCGCCTGTAAAAAAGCCGGCATCCCGGCCACGATCCGGATGCAGGAAGGTTACGACCATTCCTATTACTTCATCGAAAGCTTCATGGCGGACCACATCCGCTGGCACGCGGAGCGGTTGGGGTAAACGGGGTTGAAGTAATCCAATCGAGGGCGTTAACCCCATTTTCCTACACGCCGTTTGGCCGCTATTCTTCTGGCGGCTCTTTCCCATTGTTGGTCTTACTCGCGGCTCAAGGCGCAGGATCGTCTTGCGCCTATCGGACAAAAATGGCCGATTTTGCGGGCCGCACTGTTGTGACGTCCAAATGTAGAATCCGCATATAATTCATAAGGATAACATGGCGGACAGCCTTTGTTGGATGTGTCACTTGTGTAACCCCGGCCGCAAAGGTGGAGGCCTTATCTGCCCACTTGAAACACCGCATATTCCGCGCGCCAATTGGCACCGGTTGCGCCGATTTCCCGCCCCCCGGCAAAGAACCAGCTGCGATCCGCCGCTACGCCCTTGGCGGCCAGCAATTCGCGGAAGTCGGTCACCGTCACATGGTGGATATTCTGCGTTTCATACCAACTGACCGGCAAATGGCGGGTCACCGGCATCCGCCCCCTGAGCAGCAATGCACTACGCATCCGCCAGTGCGCAAAATTGGGAAAGCTGACAAAGGCCTGCCGCCCCACACGCAAAAGCTGGTCGAGCATCAGATCGGGCCGCTCCGCCGTCTGCAAGGTCTGGCTCAGGATCGCATAATCAAACGCGCCATCGGGATAGAACGCCAGATCGCGGTCGGCATCGCCCTGCACCACGCTGAGCCCGCGCGCCACGCAGCGTTCGACCTCTGCCGGATCAATCTCCAGCCCGCGTGCGTCAACCTGCTTGTCATCGCGCAGCGCCGCCATCAACGCCCCGTCGCCGCAACCGATATCCAGCACCCGCGTGCCCGGTTCGATATGGTCGGCAATTACCGCAAGGTCGGGGCGCAGCGCGCTCATTCCAGAAACCCCTTCACCACCCGGTCCAGCGCGGGAACTTCGAGCAGGAAACTGTCATGGCCAAAAGGGGCGGACAGTTCGACAAAGCTGACCGCCGCGCCTGCGGCGTTGAGGGCGTGGACCACATGGCGGCTTTCCGCCGTGGGGTACAGCCAGTCGCTGTCGAAACTGACCACGCAGAACCGCGCCGATGTTCCGGCAAAGGCTTTGCCCAAATGCCCGCCATGTTCTTCCGCCAGATCGAAATAGTCCATCGCCCGCGTGATATAGAGGTAGGAATTGGCATCGAAACGCCGCGTGAAGCCGCTGCCCTGATAGCGCAGATAGCTTTCCACCTGAAAATCGGCATCGAAGCCGAAGCTCTTGGTACCCGCGCTGCCATCGGCCTTGTCCTGCAGGCGGCGTCCGAATTTCTCGGTCAGTCCGGCCTCGCTCAGATAAGTGATATGGGCCGCCATCCGGGCAACCGACAGACCCGCATCGGGGCGGGCTTCGTTCGCGTAATAATCGCCGTCTGCCCATGCCGGATCGGCCATGATCGCCTGCCGCCCGACTTCGTGGAAGGCAATGTTCTGCGCCGAATGCCGGGCCGTGGCGGCGATGGCCAGCACACGGGCGGCCCGCTCGGGGAAATTGGCCGCAAGGCTGAGCGCCTGCATCCCGCCCATTGATCCGCCGATCACTGCATGGAGCTGATCGATCCCGAGGCCATCGAGCAGCGCGATCTGCGCACGCACCATGTCGCGGATGGTGATTACCGGAAAACGCATGGCGTGGGGCTTGCCGTCCGCCGCCAGGCTGGCCGGACCGGTCGATCCCATGCAACTGCCCACCACATTGGCGCAAATTACATGGAAACGGTCAGTATCGATGGGCAGGCCAGGGCCGACCATCCGTTCCCACCAGCCGGGCTTGCCCGTAACCGGATGGGTGCTGGCAACATATTGGTCACCGGTCAGCGCATGGCAAACAAGAATGGCATTATCCCTGGCCGGGGACAATGTGCCGTAACTTTCATAGGCAATCGCAACGCCATCCAGGTCCTGTCCGCTATCAAGCGGCAAGCTGGAAGGAAGCGTGAAGCTGTTTGAGGCAGTTTGCGGGGCCATGGGCCGCGTGAATTGGGGCAGACAGTGCAAACTGTCAATCGGGCTGTCCATCAGGGTGCAAAGCCGCTATGCGCGCCGCCGATATGACAAAAGAGACAGCTTCCCCGCCGGTCCCCAAACCGTGGATTGAATCCATCAAGGCCTATGTGCCAGGTCAGGCGCATTCGAGCGACGGGCGCAAACTGATAAAGCTGTCGGCCAATGAAAATCCGCTGGGCTGCAGCGAACTGGCGCTTGCCGCTTTGGCCCATGCCGCAGCGCCGGCAAACTATCCCGATCCGGATTCAACGGAGCTGCGCGCGGCAATCGGGGCGCTGTTCGATATCGAACCCGGCAGGATCGTTTGCGGCACAGGTTCCGATGAATTGCTGAACCTTGCCGCCGAAGCCTATGCAGGACCGGGCGATGAAGTGTTATTTTCCCGCTTCAGCTTTGCCGTTTATGAAATCGCCGCCAAACGCTGCGGGGCCACACCTGTCATCGCACCTGACCGGGATTATGGCACCGATGTCGACGCGCTGCTGGCCCATGTGACGCCGCAGACCCGCGTTGTGTTTGTCGCCAATCCCAATAACCCGACTGGCAGCTATCTGCCCGCGTCGGAGATTGCGCGTCTCCACGCCGCGCTTCCCGGTAATGTCCTGCTCGTGCTGGATCAGGCCTATGCCGAATATCTGGAGCCGTCCGAGGATGATGGCGGCATGGCTCTCGCCGAGCAGGCTGATAATGTGCTGGTGACGCGAACTTTCTCCAAGATTTATGGTCTGGCAGGGGAAAGGATCGGGTGGGCCACTGGCGCCCCGCATCTGATTACCAACCTCAACCGCATTCGCGGCCCGTTCAATGTAACCAATCATGGGCAGGCCGCAGCCTTGGCCGCGATTGGCGATCAGAATTTCGTTGAACGTGCGCGCTTGCATAATGCGCACGAATTGAAAAAGTTTGTCGAAGTGGTCGAAAGCTTGGGCAATTACGGCTTGCGCCCGCTGCCGAGCAAGGCGAATTTCCTGCTCATAATGTTTGAAGGCACGGTTTCTGCGGAAATGGCGCTGAATGCCCTTGCCGATGCGGGGTATGCCACAAGGTGGCTGGCCGGTCAGGGGCTTCCCCAGGGTCTCAGGATAACTATCGGTACGGCAGAACAAATGGCCGAAGTTGCACACGCACTGCGCCAACTGGTCGAGCCGGAATAATGACCATAGAGCGGGTTGCCATCATCGGATTGGGCCTGCTTGGCGGATCGATCGGCCTTGCTTGCACGGAATGCCTGCCCGGCGTGCAAACAACCGGTTTTGATATCGACCCCGAAACCCGTGCCCGCGCGGCGCAGCGCGGCCTTGTCGGGCAGGTTTGCGACACGCCTGCTGAGGCAGTGGAAAAGGCCGATTTGGTCATTTTCTGCGTCCCTGTTGGAGCAATTCCGCTTGCCGCGGCGCAAATCGCCGGCAGCCTGCCGGCAGGATCAATCGTCAGCGACGTTGGCTCTTCCAAACAAACTGTGAGCGAAGCCCTGCGCAGCGCCCTGCCCGGCCACATTGTCATTCCCGCACATCCGGTTGCGGGCACGGAACGCAGCGGGCCAGATGCCGGTTTTGCCACATTATTCCAGCACCGCTGGTGCATCTTGACGCCCGAAGCCGATGCCGATCCGGTTGCGCTGTCAAATCTTCGCAGCTTTTGGGAAGCACTCGGCGCTAGAATTGAAATAATGGATGCCGCACACCATGATCTGGTGCTGGCGGTAACCAGCCATATACCGCACCTTATCGCCTACACCATCGTTGGCACCGCTTCGGATCTGGAAGACGTGACGCGCGGCGAAGTCATCAAATATTCTGCGGGTGGTTTCCGCGATTTTACCCGTATTGCAGCGTCGGATCCGACCATGTGGCGCGACGTATTCCTTCACAATCGCAGCGCGGTTCTGGAAATGCTCGGCCGGTTTACCGAAGATCTCACCGCAATGCAGCGAGCAATCCGGTCTGGAGACGGAGACGCTTTGTTTGACCTGTTCAGCCGAACGCGCGATATCCGCCGTTCAATCATCGAAATGGGTCAAGACGATGCACGGCCCGATTTCGGGCGGGCCGATCACGGCAGTGAATCGGATGCTTAATTTAGCGCGTTGATCGCCTGGGTTACGCGGGTTTCAATTTCGTCACGCGGCAGACCCGGCGGAATCTTCTCCCCGATACGGTAGGTGATGACACCCGGCCGCTTCCAGAACCTGTGATAAAGCGGGCCACTGTCCACCGCGACCGGCACGACCGGCAGGCCTATGAGCTTATAAAGACCAGCAAAGCCTGCCTGCAACTTACCCGATGTACCATGCGGCGTCCGCGTGCCTTCCGGGTAAATCACCAACGGGCGGCCGTCCGCTGAATAGTCACGCGCTGCCGCCACCATCTTGCGCAGCGCCCTGGCCCCTTGGTCGCGCTCGACAAAGATCATGCCATAAACCTTGGCCGCCTTGCCCCAGCCGGGGATGAGTGACAGCTCGTGTTTGGCAAACGTCACCGGGAAGTCATACATTGCAGGTGCATCGATCGCTTCGAAAAAACTTTCGTGTCGCACGGCATATAATACCGGTTCGGCGGCATGTTGACCTTCAATCCTTATAGTAATGCCCAGCAGATGTCGCACGCAGGTCCGGTGATAGTTTGACCAGCCCGCCACGGCCTTGCGCAACGGCCCCATACCCAGGGGAATCGACAAAAGCGAGGCAAGCACATAGAAAAGGCTTCCCCCATAAAAAAATATATAGAACAGTATGTTGCGAAGGAAAATCATGCAGTGATCAATCGGGCCATAGCAGTGACATCTGGCTTGCCAGAAGTTTGTGATATTCAAGAAAGAGAATTCGCAATGTCGGCCGGGACGGTACAGCATCCTCGATGATCATGACATTGTTGGGTAGCGCTTTACGCAATTCATTGGCCGCGCGCCACATATGCCAATCCGTGGTGACAAGGCGTACCGACACATAGCCGCGTTGTTTGATCCACAAGGCGGTTTCCGCTGCGTTGCCGCGCGTATCTACGGCAGCAAAACCAAGAGTCACGCAGCATTTCATGACTTTTGCCGAAACGCCGAACTGCGCCGCAAATTCACCCGGCTTCACTTCCGGATCAACCCCGCTAATCAATATCTTACCCGACAGGCCACTATCGAGAACGGCCAAGCCGCGTTCGATCCGCCCTGCGCCGCCAGTTGGCACAACCACTGCATCGGTCTTCGCAGCCGATCCGGATAAAATAGCGGGTCCCGGCAAGGCGATCGCAAATATCGCAAAGCCAAAGCTCCACAGTATGAGAACAGCCGCAACCGCGCGCCGGATCACAACATCCGCCTTAGTGCGGCGAGCACGGTCAGGCGCGCTGTCAGCATGGCGATAGCAACGCCCGCTATTGGAATTGCAGCCAACACAAGCCAGTCCCTCCATTCCAGTCCGCCACTCGCAATCATGCCCGAATCGAGTCCGGCGAACTGGCGCCCTAGCAGCAGAACCACGCCCAACCCCAGCATCAGACCGACTGCACCGCCGAGAGTTGAATCAATCCCGATCGAACGCTGGAAAATCCGGGCGATCTGACCATCGGTTCCACCAAGCAGGTGGACCACCTCTATGGTATTACGGTTGGTGCCAAGAGCAGACCGAGCAGCCAACCATACTGCCGATGCACTGGTCAGACCAAGCAATGCAACCAAGGCAATTGCCAGCCATTGCAAAGAACGGATTGTCGCGAATACCGGCCTTAGCCAATTCGATTGCGCATCAATCCGTGCCGCCGGAGCCTGGTCTGCGAGCAGGCGGCGAATGGATCGCAGTTCATCTTCGGTTGCTTCGGTTCGCAGCCGAACGTCTATCAGCGCCGGTATTGGCACCGCTTCGTTGCTGGCCCCCACACCCAGCCAGGGTTCAAGCAACCGACTCAATTCTTCATCGGGAACGCGGCGCAGCGAAGCGACAGACGGATGTCGGGTCAGCAATTGCACCGAAACTGCGGCCTGACGATTGCGTTCGGCAGGTGCGGCCTCAACAATTTGCACGGTTGCACCACCTGACAGTTCGCCCCGCGCACCGTCTGCCAGATTGCTGAGCGCCAGGCCGCCAGCAGCTGCAATCACCGTCAAGGTGACCATTATCGCAAGGACCCAGGGCATCGGTCCAGCCAGCCGCGCCTGGGGGACCAGCTGCGTCGCCGTGTTTCTACGGAAGGGCAAGAAGCTTTGGCGTGAAGGCGCCGCGCTATCCGATGCGCGGCTCATGACTGGCCATTCTCATGGGCGTCTGGCGCACGCATTGGACGTTTGGGCGGATAGCGTAGTGCGCCGGTAGGGTCGGACAGCCGCCCCTTATCCAGCCGCATGATCATCGAATCCGGCACCTTGCGCAGAAGATGCACATCATGGGTGGCGACGACCACAGTTGTGCCCAAACGGTTGAGCGCTTCAAACAGTCGCAGAAGCTTGAGAGCCATTTCAGGATCGACGTTGCCGGTCGGTTCGTCCGCCACCAGCATGTCAGGTCGCCCGATCACCGCGCGGGCGATCGCCACGCGCTGCTGTTCACCGCCAGATAATGTCGCAGGGCGGGCGTCGCTGCGATGTGCCAGGCCGACCCATTCAAGCATATCAGACACAGATTTACGCAGATCGGCCTCTCGAACGCCCGATACCCGCAAGGGAAGGGCGACATTATCGAAGGCCGAGAGATGCGGCACTAGTCGGAAATCCTGAAACACCACGCCCAGCCGCCGCCGGAAGGCGGGCAGTCGGTTGCGCGGAAGGGTAATGACATCGGCGCCAAACATCGAGATCATCCCTCGCGAAGGGCGTTGGGCAAGGTACAGCAGCTTCAACAAAGAAGTCTTACCCGCCCCGCTGGCACCTGTGAGAAAATAGAAGCTTCCCGGGTGCAAAGAGAAGGATACATCACTCAATACTTCCCGCTCGGTGCCATAGCGCAGCCCGACATTGTCGAATGTCACGACATCGTTCGCCGCAGTAATCATGCCGGCAGAAGGCCGGAATTGGCGCGATTGGCTTGGAAAAGGGGAAATTCAGGCATGATGATCCGCCTATAGCTATGCTTCGGTGTGGAAAAAAGCCACCGTATTCCCTTAGATCGGGCTACGAGCCTTGTTGCGATTCATTCATCGTCGTAAAGGTTGCATCAACCATGATTATCGCCTGCCCCGCCTGCTCCACGCGCTACGTTGTCCCAGACAGCGCTGTTGGTGTGGACGGACGCACCGTCCGTTGCGCCAAATGCCGGCATAGCTGGTTCCAGGAAGGCGCTCGAATCGAACGGGCAGAAGCACCTGTGCCAAGTCCTGCGGCTCCGACTGCTGCACCACCACCACCCGCGCCGCCACCCGCGCCGGCACAACCAGTGATGGAAGAAAACTCCGAGCCGGAGCCCGATATACAGGCTTTTCGACACCGGGAGGAAGAGAGCGCTGCTCCGCCTCTGCCGAGTGCGGTTGAAGCTTCGCCTACCGCCCAGCCCGGAATCGTCGAAGAAATCAGCGATGAACCCTCGCAATTCAATTACGAGCCCCCGTTCCGCAAGCGGCGCAATCCTCTGAAATTATGGACCGCTGCCGGAGTTGTATTCGCTCTGATCGCCTTTGGCACTATCGCCGCTGTCAGCTACTGGGGCCTGCCGGAATGGGTGCCAATTCAACGCCCAACCTTTGCGGTGAACCAGCCGGACCTGGTGCTGGAGTTTCCTCCTGCCCAACAAGATCGCCGGACGTTACCCAATGGCACCGAATTTTTCGGGGCCAGTGGCACGATCACGAATATCGGCCGCGAAACGCGCAGGGTCCCCTCGATCCTCATTGTGATGCGCGATGCGCGGGACCGGGTCGTCTATAGCTGGGAAGTGACACCGCCCAAGCCCAGTCTTGCTCCTGGCGAGAATGTGACGATCAACGAAGCGGTCACAGACGTCCCCAAATCGGCGAAATGGGCTGAAATAGGCTGGAAGCCGGGCTGAACTTGCCCACCGCCTTCTTTAACTGAATTCGAACCAGACCGTGCCTGTCTGGTCCAGCCGGACGTTAGGCTTGGATTTCCCTTTGCTCTCATGCCGATCGAAACGGATTTCTGCGCCGGTAATGATCCGCACTGTGGCGCTGGCTTGCACCACAATGTCACTGCGCGGCATATCACCGGCGCCCTGGATGGGCGCGCTGGCGGCAAGCAGCAGGGTGACGAAGGATACCATAGGCAAATGGTTTCCACGCGATTTACCATATCTGCAAGTAAAGCGGAAACCTGGTCCCTTAGCGGGACAGTTCCTTGCGAGAGTTTGTACAGGGCCTTTTATCCGCCTGTTCAATCGACAGCTTGCGCGCGGGAGAGGCCTTTGCTAGTGGCCCGCTCCTACCCCGCAGGGAGGCGCTCGCGCACCCTGACTTCAGGTGCGGTCGTGGCGGAATTGGTAGACGCGCAACGTTGAGGTCGTTGTGGGCGAAAGCCCGTGGAAGTTCGAGTCTTCTCGACCGCACCAAACAGTCCGACGAAGATTTCGGAACGAGACTGTCCCCCGTCAG
>JAHEAV010000009.1 GCA_024642565.1 Erythrobacter sp. | reverse complement strand
CAGGCATGGCTGTGCTGCGGGCCGCGCAGGCTTTCCGGCTCGCCAGCGGAATAGAGCGTTGCCTGGGCGCCGTTGGGCCAGCGCAATCGCCTCAGGGACGGTTCGAATTGCGGCCGGCGATGGGGCGGGGCGGTGGCCAGCAAGCCGCTTTCCCCTTCGACCATGACCGATCGGACTTCGCCCAGCGATGCCCCGACCAGCGCAATATGTGCTGCACGGCTTCGGGCCATCTGCCGGACCCACTCGGCCCCGGCCCTGGTCTTGCCAAAGCCGCGCCCGGCACAAATCAGCCAGATCTGCCAGGCGCCATGCGGAGGGGATTGGGCAGGCCGCGCCCACAAATCCCAATACCAGCGCAGTTCATCGCGTTCCTTTTTGCTGAGCTGTTTGTACAAATTGGCCCGGCCGCTGTCCCCCAGCGCCTTGAACCATTGGGCAAGGTCGAACAGCTCCCCCGCGCCATCAGTCAATTTCACCATTCCTGTCGGTCAGCAAGGAGAAGGCCCCGTCCTGAGAAAATTCTTCCGCGATGGCGCGTTCGCGGGCGCGCATGGCCGCAATCTTGGCGTTGATCGAAGCAAGAATATCATCCTCGCTCTCTTCCCCGCGCAGTGCACGTTCGCGGGCGACTGTTTCCTTGTGCATGGACAAGAGCCGCAGCGCACTGCCCAGGTCGAACTTGTTGTCATCGGCGGCGGTGCCGGTGCGCAATCGATAGAGCGTCTCCATCTCGAGATGCGCGTAACCTTCGATCAGCGCCTTGTGCCATTGTTCGGCAAAGCCGGGATCTTCCCGGCGGATCTTGTAAGCGCGGCTGGGGTTGACCCCGGCCCGGCGGGCGGCCTCGCGCACATTGGATGTCTCGCCCAGAATGTCGAGGAACAGATCACGCCAATGGCGCGTCAGTTTCCCCGTTTCGCCCTCGCACAATTCGGGTCTGATTTCGATGTAGTGTCGTTTTCCAGATTTGGCGGATCCAGCCATGTCGATCTTCCCGTCAGTCTGTGTGACGTGAAACGCAAACGGGCGACCCACTGGGCCGCCCGTTCGAATCACACTATCGCGATGTTCCGTTTCTCTAACCAAATAGCGTGACGATGTCAATACAAAAGTACCAAATAGGTTAATCAGTTGGGATTAGGATGCCATTGTCGCTTGCTCGCTGTGGGGCGCTGGCCTAATGGGCGCGCAATATTGCGGGAGAACCCCCTTGCTGCGCGGACTGTATAACTGGACATTGGAAAAGGCTGCGCACCGTCATGCCATATGGTGGCTGGCGATGTTTTCCTTTGTCGAGGCGAGTTTTTTCCCGATTCCGCCACATCCGTTGCTGGGATTGATGTGCCTTGCCGAACCGAAACGGGCGATCCGGTTTGCCGTGGTTGGCACTTTGGCATCGGTGGCGGGCGGGCTGCTGGGTTATGCCATCGGCTGGGGACTGTATGACACGATCGGCACCCAGTTGCTCGGTTGGCTGGGCATGACCGAAAGCTTCCCGGTCGCCGCGTGCTATTTGCGGGAATACGGGGCAGAGATCATCATGATCAAGGGTGCGACCCCGATACCGTTCAAGCTGCTGACGATCACAGCCGGTTTCATCCATATGCCGTTGGTCCCATTCATCCTGGCCAGCATTGTCAGTAGATCGATCAGCTTCATGATCGTGGGCATTCTGTTTCGTTTGTTCGGGGCCCCGATCAAACGCTTCATTGACAAATATCTTGGCTTGGTAACCGCTGCCTTCATCGTTTTCGTGGTGGGCGGTATTCTGGCGATCAGCCTGTTGGATGGCGGTGATCCCGGCGCGCAGCACAAATGTGCCGCGGCCAATACTGCCCTGGCGAACCAGAAGTAATCCCAGCGGCAAACCCGTATTTCCAGATCAGCGCGGTACCTATGGCAGAAGGAGCGATCGGCGGAATGGACGCCAGGTAACTCTAGGCCTTATTTACCGCTCTCAATCCGCAATCGGCCAAGGTCGGCGATCTCCAGAACGCCATAGCCGCGCTGCAAGATCGCCTTGGCTTCCAGCACGGCCAATACCTTGTTGACTGTCGCACGTGTAACTCCGGCCAGCTCGCCCAATTCCTCCTGCCCGATGGCCACACGGATTGGCACTGGACCGGTCCCGGCCAGATTGACCAGCATCGCAGCGATCCTGCGGGACGCGCTGCCCCGGCGTAATCCAGCGACGACATCGAGCATTTCCTGCAGCTCCTCCGCCAAAGCACCGAGCAGCCGCCGCATCGATTGCGGGCTGTGGCCCAGCGCAGCTTCGAACCGTGCCCCGTCGATCCAGAGCAAATCGGCTGGCCCTCTGGCAAGAGCATCGACAACCCGACGACGACCGGAAAACAGCGCCAGCTCTCCGTAGGAATCGCCAGAACCCAGAACTGCCAATGCTCGAAATGTCCCGTCGGCAAGGAATTGCCCCACGGTTACGCGGCCCTCCTTGATCAGCCAGAAACCGCTCGGTGTATCACCGCGTTGCTGGATCAATGCGCCATCGGCGAACTGACGCAAGGGCGCGTTGCCTATCAGCTCCGTGCGCAACTGCGGATCAAGCTGGCCAAACAGGGTTGGCGCCACCAGCGACCGACCCGATCCCAAATGTAAAGTTTCTGACATTTCATTCTCGATGTATCGGCTAGAAGGGCCGCCGACAAGGGAGAGGCCACGTCATGAAAACATCGACTATCGCGATATTGTGCATCTATTTCGGCTATTGCTTGCTCGAATTGTGGCGCTCCGGCTTGTTTAACAAGGACGAACAGACCCGCGATGACGGGATTGTCGAACTGGTCAGCACCGTCATGCTGCTGGGGCTTACCCAGCCCGCCGTGCTGTTCACCTCCGCCACTTTGGCGGGATGGGCGGCCCCGCAATGGGCTGGGGCACTTGCAGGTCTCAATATTTTCGCCGCCGTTGCGCTGTTTCTCGTGGTTGACGACATGACGCAATATTGGTGGCACCGGGCCAGCCATTCGACCAAATGGCTCTACAACCTTCATCGTGCCCATCACAATGCCCGCTATATGAGCGTCCGCCTCGTCTATCGGAATAATCTGTTCTATTACATGATGATGCCAGGAATTTGGTTGTCGGGTGTGTTGATCTATCTGGGCCTCGGGTGGGTATATGCCGGCTACATTGTGGTAAAGCTGTTGGTGATTACCGGGGCGCATAGCGATGTCGCCTGGGACAAGCCGCTCTACCGAACCGCCTGGCTGTCACCCCTGATGTGGCTTGTCGAACGCACCATCTCGACCCCGGCAACGCATCATGCCCATCATGGCCGCCATGCAGACGACCCGGCAGTCCATTACAAGGGCAATTACGGCAATCTACTTTTCTTCTGGGATGTGTTGTTTGGTACTGCAAAAATTACACGCACCTATCCGCGCAGTTATGGGGTGGAAAATCTGCCGAAAGCCTCGCTCGGCCAACAATTGGCCTGGCCGCTGTTCCCAGAAGGCAAATTCGAAAACGAAGCGCATCCTGAGACCGCCTGATCCGGTGCAAAGCGGGCGAGCAGCAAATCTATCATGACCTAGCTAAGTGCACTCCAACCGACAAATAGCCCGACACCAATAACCAGAGCGGCAAAACCTTGTTCGAGCAGCCGCTTGCGGCTCTCGAACAATTGGCCCGCCTTTCGTCCGGCAAAACTACCCGCGACCCCGCCAGCCACCAGCCAGGCGACCAATTGCCAATCTACAAAGCCGGACATCGCATAAGAACCTGCGGTGGTGGCGCCCAAGGCGGTAACAACCACCAAGGACGTTCCAATCGCCATTGTGATGGGCATTCCGGTTGCAAGTATAAGGCCGGGAACGATCAGGAAACCCCCGCCAATTCCGAAAAAACCAGCCAGCAGGCCGACACCAAGCCCTATCGGGATCAAACGAGGCAACAAGGTGGGTGCGCTTTGCTTGGTCAGGTGCACATCGGGAACCTCACCCGACTTGCGGCCGCGCAGCATGGCCAAGCCAACGCCGACCATCAGAAGACCGAAGAGCCCAAGCAAATGGCCTCCGTCCATGGCCTTACCCGCTGCCGCGCCTGTCGCGGCACCGACCATGCCGGATCCCGCGAAAACCAGCGCACAGGGCCATTTTACGTTGTTTGACCGAGCATGGCCAACCAGGCCGACCAGCGCATTCAGCGCCACAGCAACAGCCGCTGTTCCGATCGCCATATGCGGCGAATGCACGCCAACCAGATATACCAGCAGCGGCACTGCCATAATCGACCCGCCGCCGCCAACCAGGCCCAGCACGAAACCGATTAACGATCCCGCAAACAGCGCGGCTGCGATCGTTTCCGGATCCATCAGATCAAGCCATCGCTTTTGGCGGCCAAGGTCATTCTTGCGCCCCGTGGTTACAATACAATTGATAAAGTGTGGCCAGAAGCGTCTCGCAGCGCGGATCTGCGATCCGGTACCAAAGGACTTGCGCCTCCCGGCGATAGGCAACCAGATCCTCCGCCCGAAGCCGGGCGAGGTGCTGTGACAAGGCCGATTGCGACAGGCCCACATCCGTTGCGAGATCACCGACAGTCATCTCGCCATGCTCTGCGAGCTTGCACATGACCATGAGCCGCTTCTGATTCCCAAGGGCTTTGAGCAACTCTGCCACCGCTTCCGCATGGGCGGCAAAGGTGGCTGGATCCATTGGTGTCTTCAGTAGCTGGGTCATTAGGAAGCACTAAATAAGAATGTGCTAATATAAGTCAAGCTTGGGCACTGTAGAGGGATGATCGCAGATCAGCGGCAACAACCAGCCGCGCCTGCCAGATCGCAGTAAGGATACCTTTTGGCGGGCCTGATCGGCTGGTATCTCTAGATAATCCCCACGGCCTTTCCAGCCCGTTCAAACATGCCAAGGATGGTGCGTACCTCCTCCTCGCTATGTTCGGCACATAGCGAACAGCGCAGCAAGGTCATATTTGCCGGCGTTGCCGGCGGACGCGCGAGATTGACGTAGAGACCTTCGTTGAGCAGCGCCTCCCACATCATTGCCCCGCGCTCCAGATCAGGCATGATTACCGCGATAATCGCGCTTTGCGGAGAATCGGTGCCAAGCTGGAAGCCCAGTGCCTTGAGCCCGCCGTGGAGATTCTTCGAATTCTCCCACAAATGTGCCCGCTTGTTTGAACCGTGCATCAACTTGCGGATCGACGTTGCTGCTGTGGCCACCACACTGGGCGGCAAGCTGGCGGTAAATACATAAGGGCGGCACACCAACCGCATTATTTCGAACTTGGGGTGGTTGGAAACGCAAAATCCGCCGACCGTCCCGACGCTTTTGGAAAAAGTTCCAATCACGAAATCGACATCGTCCATAACGCCTTCGGCTTCAGCCACGCCGCGACCGTTTTCACCGATGAAACCCATGGAATGCGCTTCATCCACCAGCACCATCGCGCCGTTTTCCTTGGCCACCCGGACCATTTCCTTGAGCGGCGCAATATCGCCAAGCATCGAATAGACACCTTCGAGAACGACCAGTTTGCCTGCCCCTTCCGGAATGCGTTTCAGCCGTTTTTCCATGGCTTCGATATCATTGTGCTTGAAGGGCACGATTTCCGCATTGCCCATGGCGCACCCGTCCCAGATGCTGGCGTGGCTGTCGATATCGAGCACTACGTAATCGCCTTTTCCGGCGATCGTGCTGATGATGCCGAGATTGGCCTGGTAACCCGTGGAAAAGACCATGGCATGGTCCATCCCGTAGAATTCCTTGAGCGCGTCTTCGCATTCCTTGTGGCCCTGGTAGGTGCCGTTGAGCACCCGGCTACCGGTGGTGCCGGTGCCATAATCGTCCAGCGCTTGCTTGCCCGCTTCGATGACCTCGGGATCAAAGGTCATCCCCATGTAATTGTAGGTGCCGAGGAGAATCGTTTCACGCCCGTTGCAAATCGCACGAGTGGGCGAAAGGACCTTCTCCATGACCAGGCTGAACGGATCCTGGACCCCTGCATCCAGCAATTGCTGGCGTTGCTGGATCAGTGGATCGAATTTGCTGAAGAGGTCGGTGGCCGCGCTCGCCTGATCGATTGGGTTACTCATTGTCAGTTCTGCAGTTTGGTTACAGCGTCGACCAACTGGCCGTAGTTTTCAATCTCGGCCTGCTGATTCATGCTGATGATGATATCGAATTCATCTTCGATAGCGGCAACGAAATCCATCACCGTCAGGCTATCGAATTCAAGATCATTGGCGAACGTGGTGTTGTCCGCCACCTCGACACCTTTTTTGTTGAAAGGCTCGATCAGCGAGCGGATGGAACTGTCGACTTCGGCACGGTCCATACGGGTAATTCCAATCTTCAAGTTGCGGCGCTTCTGGCAGCGGGAGGCGAATGCTCCGCAGTTGCGCAAGGTCGTTGTCCGGCCAAAGCGGTTCCTGTCACCGCTTGTCAAGACCAAGCGCGGCTGGCAAGCCAATCCGTGCTGGGTTCGCGCCGGTCAAGGGAGGCAATCTGGATGGGTTCCGACACGACATCAAAGACAGCGGAAACGCCGGAAACGCCCGGGTCCACGGTGGCGGCAAGCCTGGCCCATGTGTATCACAACAGCGAATATTCCATTCACGCGATCCATTTGCTGCGCACTACGCAAAACAACACACTGGCCCTGTCGCAAATGGCGGATCAGAAGGCGTCGATTCTGATGGGCGCGACCTTTCTGGTTTTTTCGCTCACGATCAGT
Organism: Erythrobacter sp.; assembly: GCA_024642565.1. Taxonomy (GTDB): domain Bacteria; phylum Pseudomonadota; class Alphaproteobacteria; order Sphingomonadales; family Sphingomonadaceae; genus Allopontixanthobacter. The sequence continues at coordinate 78,896 of JAHEAV010000009.1, read as the reverse complement.
CGGCTGTTGAACGGGGATATGCCGTTTTCGCTGATCCTGTTGGCCGGCTTTTCCTTTCTAAGTTCTCTCTTCGCGGTGATGGCGGTGATGCCTGCCGTTGGCAAGCCGAGGCCGGAGGATCCCGGTTTGCCAAGCCGGCATAACAAACTGTTCTTCGGCCATTTCACTTCATTCGATGAAGAAGAGTGGAAATTGAGCCTGCTGGAAGATTTGAAGAGCGACGAAACGGTTTTTCGCGCCATGATGCGGGATATCTATCAGAACGGACAAATTCTGCAGCGCAGGAAATACCGATTTCTGGGTATCGCCTATCGCATATTCATTTTTGGTCTGTTCATGACACTTGCGGTCTTTGGCGCGGAACTGCTGTTCGGCATTTAGGCTGGATCAAACGCCCAGCAACCCCCGCGCGGCGCGCATGAAAGGGCCTATCGAAACCGGCTTGGAAAGGTAAGCTTCCGCACCCGCGTCGCGGATTTTCTCCTCATCGCCCTTGCCCGCATAAGCCGTGACCGCCAGCACCGGAACGGCGGAAAGTCCTGCATCGCGCTTCATTTGGGCAATCAGGTCCATGCCGGATATATTCGGCAGCTGAATATCCATGATGACAAGATCCGGGCCAAATGCCCTTGCCGCCGCCAATGCCAGTTCGCCATCAGCGCAAGGTTCAACCAAGAAACCGCTCGCTTTCAGAACATCGCAGAACAATTTCCGGTTCAGGTCGTTATCCTCGACAACGAGGATCCTCTTTGCCACTGCCCCAATTACATTTTCCCCGGTCACAGGTGGCCGCTCCCCTTGGTTGCTTACAGTTGCGCATTATGTGTGAAGCGAGGCAGTGACAATTAAACAATGAGTCTATTCCACTGGCAGGACATTTCCGTGAAACACCAAACCCACAAATCCAGCGATCCTGAGGCGCTTGCGCTATCCGCCTTGGCATGGGTGCTGGGCGATACCGCACGCGCTGATCGACTGCTTTCGTTGACCGGTCTTACGCCAGAGGTTTTGCGGGATAATCTGACTGCCCGACCCGTGCTGGCCGCCGTGCTCGAATTTCTTGCCAATCACGAACCCGATCTGGTGCTGGCGGCCGATGCGCTCAACATCGAACCCTCTGCCTTGATTGCAGCCCATGAAAATCTTGCCCAATGAGAATGACCCAATGACCAAGCCACTGATTATTTCCGATTGCGATGAAGTGCTGCTGCACATGATCGTTCCGTTTCAGCAATGGCTGGGGGAAAGCCAAGGCGTCACATTCCGCATGGTTGGCAACAGCTTTGCCGATGCAATGCGCTGGACAGAGAGCGGCGAGCCGGTTGGAGAGCGTGATATCTGGCGCTTGCTTGGCGGGTTCTTCGACACAGAAATGGGCCGTCAGACCCCGATCAACGGCTCTGTCCAAGGAATAAATGCGCTGGCCGAACATGCCGATGTTGTGATCCTGACCAATCTTAATGACGAACGGCAGGTCCGCCGGAAACAGCAACTCGCCGATCACGGCGTTCACGCGCGCGTGTTCACCAACCAGGGGCCAAAGGGCCCGGCGCTGGCCGCAATTTTGGCAGAATACGCCCCAAGCCGTGCGATTTTCATCGATGATTTACCGCAACACATCAAATCAGCAGCGGAAATTGTGCCGCATGTCCGGCGTCTTCATCTATGTGGTGAGCCCATGCTTGCACCCCATATCAACTGTGCGCATGAGGCTGGCGATGCCCATGCGCGGATCGATAACTGGGCCGAAGCGACACCGTGGCTACTCGAACAATTGTTGCAGGAGGATTTTGAATGAACGTGGATGCTAGACTGGCCGAACTTGGCATCGTGTTGCCCCAGGCTGCAGCGCCGGTTGCCAGTTATGTTCCCGTGGTGGTGCAGGGCGGCATGGCTTATGTGTCGGGGCAACTTCCCTTTATCGACGGCGCCTTGGTTACAGGCCGTTTGGGGGAAGATGTAAGCCTGGATAAGGGTACAGAAGCGGCCCGCGCGTGCGGTCTGATGATTCTGGCACAGCTTCAGGCGGCATTGGGTTCGCTTGATCGGGTGGAACGGATCGTCAAACTCGGTGCCTTCGTCAGCTCTACCTTGGAATTCACAGACCAGCCCAAGATCGCCAATGGTGCTTCGGAGCTGATGGCAGAAGTGTTTGGCGATGCGGGCCGCCATGCACGCAGCGCCGTCGGGGTGCCGGTTTTGCCGCTGAATGCAGCCGTCGAAGTGGATGCAATTGTTGCTGTTAAACCGGATTGACGCCTGGCGGGCACCGGCACCGACCGCAAAGAGGGTCGGCTGGATGCACCAATGGACCTATGCCCATCGCGGGATGCACGAGGGGCACGTGCCCGAAAACAGCCCCACCGCCTTTGATAAGGCGATTGCGGCGGGGCTTGGCATTGAGTGCGATGTCCAGCGCAGTGCCGATGGCCGGGCGATGGTGTTTCACGATTGGGAACTTGACCGGTTAACCGCCGAAACCGGTCCGATATACCAGCGGCGGGCAGAGGAGATCGCCAGAATCGCTCTGGCCGGCAATGGCGATCCCATCCTCGATCTGGAGGAATTTCTGGACCGGATTGCAGGCAGGGTGCCGGTGCTGATTGAAGTCAAAAGCCGCAAGGATCGCCGCGTCGTGCCATTATGCCTTGCGGTTCGGCGCGCATTGGAAGGATATCGCGGCCACCATGGTGTCATGAGCTTCGACCCCCGTGTTGGCAGCTGGTTTGCGGCCCATTCACCCGGTACCGTGCGAGGGCTGGTTGTGACCGAGGAGGGAACTGGAAATATGCTTGGCAATTGGCGCCGGCATTCCGCACTCTGGCTCGCCAAGCCCGATTTCCTTGCCTATGACATTCGTGATTTGCCCAGCCCGTTTGCCGCAGCACAGCGCCAGAGGGGTATTCCAGTACTTAGCTGGACCGTCCGCACCCCGGCCTTGCGTGCACGTGCTGCACAGCATGCCGATGCCGCGATTGCCGAGGGAGAGGGCCTGACGTGAGCCAGACTTCGCTGGTCGCGCGGGTCGTTCCTTCGGTCGGGTCGATCGATAAAGGCGTATGGGATGCCTTGGCAGGATGTGAAAATCCCTTTGTTTCCCATGCATTTCTAACGGCTTTGGAAGATTCTGGTAGCGTAGGGCCGGGAACCGGTTGGGACCCCGCGCCTATTGTTATCGAAGATGCGGACGGCAGCCTGCACGGCGCCGTGCCATCCTACGCCAAGGGACACAGTCAGGGCGAATATGTGTTTGATCATGCCTGGGCCGATGCCTGGCACCGGGCTGGTGGTCACTACTACCCCAAATTGCAGATCGCTGTCCCGTTCACCCCGGCAACTGGGCCGCGGTTGCTGACCGGACATGCGGCGTACGGCGTGCCGTTGCTGCGGGCGGCTGAACAATTATGCACCAGCAATGGTTTCTCGTCGGCCCATGCGACATTCATAGATCCGGACCAGTTGCCTTTTTTCGAGCAAGCGGGCTGGTTGCAGCGCAGCGATATCCAGTTCCATTGGATCAACCGCAACTACAAAAGCTTCGATGATTTTCTCGCCGAACTGGCCTCACGGAAGAGGAAGGCAATCCGCAAGGAACGGCTAACCGCAGCGCAAGGGCTTACGTTCAGCCATCTCACTGGTACGGACATTACTGAGGCGCATTGGGATGCGTTCTGGAATTTCTATCAGGATACCGGCTCGCGGAAATGGGGATCACCCTATCTTACGCGCGAAGCATTTTCGCTTCTCGGTGAGCGGATGGGCGACAGCACCTTGTTGATGCTTGCTTATGACGGGCAGACACCGATTGCTGGCGCACTCAATTTTATCGGGGAAAGTGCGTTATATGGCCGCTATTGGGGCTGCGCACAGGATCGGCCCTTCCTGCATTTTGAACTCTGTTATTACCAAGCAATCGAAGCGGCGATCGATCGCGGGCTTGCCCGCGTTGAAGCTGGTGCACAAGGGCCTCACAAGCTTGCTCGCGGCTATGAACCGGTTCAGACTTGGTCGGCGCACTGGATAGCCGACCCTGGCTTCCGCGCTGCGGTTTCCGAATTTCTCGAAAGGGAACGCCAAGGCGTCAAAGCAGACCAGATATTTCTGGGTGAACGCACGCCGTTTCGGAAAGCCTAGTGTATGCGGTCAGATCAAGCGACGTAACGGATTCCAACCTTTAGCCATTCACGGGCACGGCGCTGGGCTTCGGCAATCTCGCGGGCGGTCATTTCTTCGGAAACGTCGGCGCGGCACCAGGTTGCTTCTTCGTGGCCTTTGACAGCAGCCAGATTGAACCATTTATGCGCTTCGACCAAATCGCATTCCACCCCGTGGCTGCCAGTCGAAAAGGCAACGCCCAGATCATAATAAGCCGAAATATCGCCCTGCGCGGCGGCGGCAAGGCAATTGGCGACAAGCATGTCGGCAGCTTTGTTATGGAATGGTGTTGCGGTTCCATCGTCAACAATAGTCAGTTTCATCATTAATCCCCCAATGAAGCGACCCCCTTGCCGCCGATGAGGAAGCTTCGGCCAGTTATGGTCAACAAATGGTTAACGACGGATCGAAAAAGTTGCTGCAATTGCCGAGTTTTGTTCGGCTGACCTTAATTCTCACCTGATAGAAGCGCTTCTGTGGATTGGTGCTTGTGTGGAGAATCGCCCCCGACTATAGGCCCGCCGAATGGCGCAATCTTGCCACCGGACAAATCCGGGGCAGCCGTGCAGGTGGAATTTCAGAATTTGTCCACTTTGAGAGGATTTGATGGCTACTTCCGCTTCCACAGAATTGGATAATCTAGAAAAAGCGAAAAGATCGCTCTCGGACGATTACGTACCAAGCGAGGATGAGCCCTATATGGGCGAAGCTCAGCTAAGCTATTTCCGGCTGCTTTTGCTGGAATGGAAACGTTCTATCCATTCTGCCTCCAGCGCTACCCTGCAATCACTACAGGATGGGCCGATCCGTGAGGCCGATCTGAATGATCGCGCTTCCAGCGAAACGGACTGGAGCATCGAACTCAGGACCCGGGACCGGCAGCGTAAGCTGATTGCCAAAATCGATTCGGCACTGCGCCGGATCGACGAAGGTGAATATGGCTACTGCGAAGTGACTGGCGATCCGATCGGGATCAAACGTCTGATTGCGCGACCAGTCGCGACTATGACCGTTGAAGCGCAGGAAGCGCATGAGAGAAAAGAGAAAATTTCCCGGGACGACTGAACTCTGCCTTGATCCCGGCCTGACAAGCTTAAAGCTTCGTTAGGCAATCGCATGATAACCACTTTCTCGTGATCTCAGAGATCGCAAGGGAAGTTGCAAAGTTTGCGAAAGGTGCAGAAGCGACAATGTCCGGTGTCGACACCAGAAATATTACCCGCGATAGCCTGTTTCTGCTGGCCGAACTCCGTTTGGCTGGCACGCGCGGCGAACACAAAGTCAAGGTGCGCAATCTTTCGGGCGGCGGAATGATGGCCGAAGGACCGGTTCCCGTTGTTCCAGGCAACAGGCTTCAGATCAATTTGCGCAATATCGGCTGGGTCGATGGCGCGGTAGCGTGGGTTCAGGAAAACCGTTTCGGCATTGCCTTTGATCGGGAAATCAATGCCAAATTGGCGCGTGCACCAAGCGGTTCCAACCCGGCCCCCGAATTGACCAACACCGAATTTCTTCGCAGCCATGCCGCAAACCTGCGGCATAAGGCCGGCGGACTGGCAGACATCCGCAAAATCTGATCCTGTTTTCTAAATCGTTCGATAAACGCCCCTGACCGCGCCGCAACAAACTGCTACGCGCCGTAATCATGAACCGCGTTTTTCGCCTGCCATTGATGTGCCTGACCGTTGTTTCCGGTCTGCTATCGCTTGCAGCTTGCGGAAGGGGCGCGGATGATACGGTCGTTGATGTAGCTTTCATCGGCACAACCGAATCGCTGTTTGAACCGGGTATGCGTCTCAGTTCGGCAGGCCAGCAACTGCGTGCAGCAACGGCCGAAGGGTTGGTCGCCCTGGATGAAAAAGGTGAAGTCATCCCGGCGCTCGCGGAACGTTGGATTGTGACGGAGGACGGCCTCAGTTACATTTTTCGACTGCGCAATTCACAGTGGACAGACGGGACCAGATTGACCGGGCAGAATGTACGGGAAGCCTTGCTTCGCAATACCAATGCGCTGCGGGGAACTTCGCTCGGCCTTGATCTCAAGAGAATCGCTGAGGTCCGCGCCATGACAGGCCGCGTGATTGAAATCCGGCTGACCAGTCCAATGCCCGAGTTCCTGCAATTATTGGCTCAACCGGAACTTGGTCTGCGCCGTAAGGGCAAAGGCACGGGCCCAATGAAAGTCAGGCGCGACGGGGATGTGGCTCTGCTCGATCCTTTGCCGCCGGACAGCCGTGGGCTTTCGACGGATGAAGAATGGCTATCACGCGTCCGGCAGGTGCGGGTGCGGGCATTGTCGCCGCAAAAAGCGGTAAAGGCCTTTGACACAGGCCTGGTCAATACCGTGTTCAACGGAACACTTGCGGTGATGCCCTTTGCCGATACCGGGGCCCTTTCGCGCGGGACTGTCCGGCTCGATGCCGCAATTGGCCTCATGGGGCTTCAGGTAACCGGCGAACGCGGGCTGCTCGCGACGTCTGCCGGGCGTGAAGCTGTGGCGATGGCGATCGATAGACCGACCTTGCTGGGGCCATTCAACATCGGCGGCTGGGTACCGACCACGCGTATTGTCGCCCCAGGCCTTCCGGGCGATCCGGGGACCGTTGGCGAACGCTGGGGGAATATGCCTCTTGCGCAACGGCAGGCCGAAGCCACCCGCAGGGTAGCAACCTTCGCTGGCGGAACTGATTCTGCGAGAACCTTGACCATCGGCATGCCGGCCGGCCCCGGATCGGATCTCCTGTTTCGCGAATTGGCGAAGGATCTGAGGGTAATCGGGTTGAACCTGAAACGCGCCAAAACCGGCGGCCCGGCAGATTTGCAAATGATCGATCAACTGGCGCGCTATGCCGATCCAAACTGGTTCCTCAACCAGTTCAACTGCGCGCTAAAACGGGGACTCTGTTCAGCCAAGGCCGATGCGATCGTGCGGCAGGCTACCCTGTCCATGGACCCAATCGAAACGGAGGCCCTATTGTCCCAAGCCGAAGCCGAACTAACCGCGGCAAATGTGTACATCCCCATCGGCGCCCCGATCCGCTGGTCTCTGGTCCGCGGCGGGGTTGATGGATTTGCAGAGAACAGCTGGGGCCTACATCCCTTGTTCCCGATGTCCCTGCGCCCCAAGTAAGGGGTAAGAGGAGAAAGCAATGGTTGATCCGGTTCGGCCGCAAAGGATGAGCATCTCACTTCCCACAGGGTCTGACGCATTATCGGTGCGCAAGCGGATCGAAGCGATGGAAATATTGCTTGAACGCAGTTTCACCATTCCCGGTGTTGGATACAAAGTGGGTTTGGATTCGATCGTCGGACTGGTGCCGGTCGTAGGCGACCTCATCACTGCGGCGATGGGCGCCTATATCGTTTGGGAAGCGCGCAATCTTGATCTACCGCGATGGAAATTGTGGCGCATGGCCGGCAACATCGTGTTCGATACGGCGCTGGGTGCGGTACCGGTGGCAGGCGATGCCTTCGATTTATTCTTCCGGTCGAACAGCCGGAACCTCAAGATCGTCAAGAAACACCTGGACAAGCATCATCCGGCAACACGGGTGATCGAGGGCTAGTTCCAAAGCCCGCCGCATGTGCCTATAGGTTTGCCCATGACTGATGGTGTAACCTATTCCTCCTACCTCGATCTTGATCAGGTCCTCTCGGCGCAGCATCCCGTGTCGGGTGCGCATGACGAGATGTTGTTTATTATCGTGCATCAGGCGAGCGAATTATGGCTCAAGCTGTGTCTGCATGAATTGCAGGCTGCGCGGGAGTGTGTCGTGGCAGACAATTTGCGCCCGGCCTTCAAGATGCTTGCCCGGGTTGCCCGTGCGCAGAACCAACTGATCAGTAGCTGGGATGTGCTGTCCACCATGACCCCGCATGATTATTCGCTGGTGCGCCCGCATCTGGGAACATCGTCCGGGTTTCAGTCGGCGCAGTACCGATTGATGGAATTCCTTCTGGGCGGACGAAATCCCGATATGGTGACAATGCACGAAGCGACGCCGCAAGTTGCTGTGATGCTGCGGGCTGAAATGCACGCGCCGAGTTTGTATGACGAAGCGGCGCGGCTGCTGGCCAGGCGCGGCTTTGACATTCCCAAAGAGGTCTTGGACCGTGACGTGACAAAACAATGGGCCACTTCCCGGCATGTCGAGGAAGCTTGGGCTGAGGTCTATCGCCACCCGAACAAGCACTGGGACCTTTATGAATTGGCCGAAAAGCTGGTCGATCTTGAATATCATTTCCAGCGTTGGCGGTTTGGCCACCTCAAGACGGTCGAACGGATCATCGGTTTCAAACGCGGCACGGGCGGTACGGCCGGAGTGGCTTACCTAGAAGGGGTGCTGAAACAGACATTTTTTCCCGAACTTCTTTCCGTTCGGACCGCAATATGAATGGGCGAATCTGGGACATTTCCCAGGTTATGCGGCCCGGCCTGCCAGTTTGGCCGGGCGATACGGAGTTTACCCATACGGGTACCTGGAACATGGCCGAAGGTTCTCCGGTTAATGTCTCCGCGCTGACGATGTCGACCCATAGTGGGAGTCATGCCGATGCGCCGTTGCACTATTGCGCCCAAGGTTCGGATATCGCCACGGTCGACCTTGAGCCATATCTGGGAGAATGCCTGGTGGTCGATGCGCGCCATTCGGCAGGCAGGATTGAAGTGGCCGATTTGCCTCGGGGGCCATTGCCCGCACGAGTGCTGTTCCGCACCTATGCGGCTTTTCCGCATGATGTGTGGGAAGCCGATTTTACGGCCGTTGCGCCCGATACGATCCGCGATCTAACTGCGCGAGGGGTCCAGCTGATCGGCATAGACACACCGTCGCTTGATCCCCAGGATTCCAAGTCGATGGATGCACATCTGGCTGTGCTGGCTGCCAATATGCGTGTGCTCGAAGGGCTGGTACTCGATGATGTGCCGGCAGGCCGATATGAACTGATCGCGCTGCCTCTCGCCATTGCCGGGGCAGACGCTTCGCCGGTTCGGGCGATCTTGCGGGAATTTGCCGGATGACGCTCGACCTTGCGCGCAATCTCGATGCCTCTGATCCCTTGCGAGCCTTTCGTGAGAGATTCAGCCTGCCGCAAGGAGTGGTCTACCTTGACGGCAATTCGCTGGGCGCCTTGCCGAAGGACACGCCTGCCCGGTTGGAGCAGGTTGTGCGCGGCGAATGGGGTGAAGGGTTGATCCGCAGTTGGAACGATGCGGACTGGATAAACTTGCCGCAGCGCGTCGGCGCCAAGATTGCGCCACTGATCGGCGCCCAGGCGGATGAGGTGATTGCGTGCGACAGTGTTTCGGTCAACCTGTTCAAACTGATTGGTGCGGCGTTGTCGATGCAGCCTCAGCGGAAGGTCATTCTGTCCGAACCGGGCAACTTTCCCACCGACCTTTACATGATCGCCGGCCTTGAGGCGCAAGGCCTTGCGACCCGCCGGCTTGCGTCACGCGAACGGATTGAGGCGGCGCTCGATGAAAGCGTTGCACTGCTTCTGCTGACCCATGTCCATTACAAGTATGGGGAGCCGTTCGATATGGTCGCGCTGACCAAGGCCGCGCATGATGTAGGCGCTTTGGTACTTTGGGACTTGTCGCATAGCGGCGGCGCGCTTCCGGTTGACCTGAACGCTGCGAATGCCGACTTCGCGGTAGGCTGCGGCTACAAATATCTCAACGGCGGCCCCGGTGCGCCAGCCTACGCCTATGTTGCCAGACGCCACCAAGAAGCCCTTTCGCAGCCGCTGACCGGCTGGATGGGTCATGCCGCCCCCTTTGCCTTCACGGACGATTATACCCCGGCACCGGGGATCGACCGGCTGTTGGCGGGAACGCCGGGAATTCTCGGTCTTGCGGCTCTGGAAGTGGGCGTGGATCTGATCGCGGAGATCGGGGTTGACCGGCTGGCGTCAAAGTCCCGAGCGCTGAGCGAATTTTTCCGGCAGGCGGTGGCGGATCGTCTCCCCGATCTGGAGCTCGTCAGTTCGCCTGATCCGATGGCGAGAGGCAGCCAGCTGTCCTTCCGCCACACCCAAGCTTACGCCATCTGCCAGGCTCTGATCGCTCGCGGTATCATAGGCGACTTCCGCGACCCGGATATATTGAGATTCGGCTTTGCGCCAGCCTATGTATCTTTTGAGGATGTGTTTGGGGCGGCACGTGCATTAGCTGACGTAATCGTAACTGGTGAATGGCGCCGACCCGAATTTCAGGAACGGGCAGCGGTCACATAGCTATCTGAAGTTGATTCCTGGAGAGACCGTTCAAGCCTCCAGCTCAATGTCCCAATAAAGCCAGTCCCGCCACGTTTCGTGGAGATAGTTTGGCGGAAACCCTTTGCCTGCCTGCTGCAATTGCCAGTTCGTGGGGCGAATTGGATTAACCCCGGGCATATGCGCTTGTTTGGGCGTGCGGCCACCCTTCTTCATGTTGCACGGTGCGCAGGCAGCAACGATATTTTCCCAACTGGTCTTGCCGCCAAGCCGCCGCGGGGTAACGTGGTCAAAAGTCAGGTGATGCGGATCGCCGCAGTACTGACAGGTGAAACGATCGCGCAGGAACACGTTGAAACGCGTAAACGCAGGAAATTCGCTTTGACGGACATATTGCTTGAGAGCGATTACCGAAGGGATTTTCATGTCGAGCGAAGGGGAGTGCACTTCGCGGTCGTAACTCGCGACCACATCGACCCGGTCGAGGAAAATCGCCTTGATCGCAGTTTGCCATGGCCAAATGCTGAGCGGATAATAGGACAGCGGCGTGTAGTCCGCATTCAGCACGAGCGCCGGACATCCCGAAACGTTGCGTGTCGGATCTTCTGCGGCGCTTCGAAACTGGGCCGCCCGTTCCATCAATTCGGCTTTGAACACGTGCGGTGCTCCTCCCGATTGCCTGTAACGGAGCATTTGCGCGGAAAAGCGTCAAGCCTGTTACAGAGGCGGAATCCACAGGCTTTTTGCCGATTCGCAAGGTTTTACCAAATTCTGTCCGAAACATGATGGTCACTCGCTTTGCCCCTAGCCCGAATGGCCCGTTGCATCTGGGTCATGCCTATTCGGCAATCGTTGCCCATGATCTGGCACGGGAAGCAGGCGGACGATTCCTTTTGCGGGTGGAAGATATTGACGGCACGCGCAGCAAACCCGAACTTTCAGATGCGTTTCGCGCAGACCTCGCCTGGCTAGGGTTGGAATGGGAGGAAGTGCCGGCACAATCCACAAGGATCACCAGCTATGCAAAGGCTGCCAGCCGGTTAAAGGCGCAGGGCCTTCTTTATCCATGCGTCTGCACCCGAACCGAAATTGCTGCTGCCATCACCACTATGGGGCCAGAGGGTCCGATCTACCCTGGAACTTGCAAGCGTTGTCCGCCGGACAACACGCAGGGTGCGGCCTGGCGGCTGGATGTTTCTGCGGCTTTGAAACGCACGGGCGAACTGACGTGGATCGATGCCCTTGCGGGCGAACAGATCGCGCGTGCCGATCAGTTGGGCGATGTGGTGCTGCTACGCAAGGAAGCACCCGCCAGCTATCATCTTGCGGTCACGCTGGACGATGCGGCTGATGGCGTCACGCTGGTAACCCGCGGCCGTGACCTGTTTGCCGCTACCCATATCCATCGCCTGTTGCAGGAGTTGTTGAATATTCCAGTGCCGCGCTGGCATCATCATCCACTTCTGGTTGATGGTTCCGGAACAAAACTTGCCAAGCGGCGCGGTTCCCCCGCGCTGGCCGATCGGCGAAAGGCGGGGGAAGATGGGTCATCGCTGGCGGCAAACCTGCGCAGGAATCTCTTTCCTTCTGGTATTTCGCTGCAGCAATCCTAAATGAAGGAAATGACAACTCTACTTATTCTCATCCTCGTTGTGCTCTGTGCACTAGTCGTTTTTTCGTTGGTGCGCGGAATCGCGGCATTCCTGAAGAGCACCAAGATGGATCTCGAAGCCGGCGGGAGCGATCAGGCGAGCGAAATGCAGTTGCTGCAGAACAAGATGATGTTCAATCGCATCAAATATCAGGCCATGGCAATTGCCGTGGTGGCCGTGATCCTGGCGGTAAGCGGACGCGGTTGACGCGGTCTCAACGTGGTCAAGCTCAACAAGATCTATACCCGAACCGGCGATGATGGCTCGACCGGTCTGGTCGACGGTTCGCGCTGTTCAAAACATGCGTTGCGGATCGAAGCGATCGGTGCGGTGGACGAGGCCAACAGCGCGATTGGATTGGCCGCAGTGGCTCTGGCGGGCAGCAACCATGCCAGCGCGCTTTTCCGCATCCAGAATGACATGTTTGATCTGGGTGCTGATCTGGCAACCCCGCTTGGAGATGTTGGCGGACAGGATTTCTCCCCGTCGGAAATGGTCCTTCGCGTGGTCCCAGCACAGGTAAAATGGCTGGAAACCGCAATTGACGGCCTGAACGAAGGACTTTCGCCCTTGACCAGTTTCGTGTTGCCAGGCGGCAGCGAAGCGGCGGCACGGACCCATGTCGCGCGTGCCTCTGTGCGCCGGGCTGAGCGAAAGGTCACAGCGCTGGCTGGTGCGGAACCCGTCAATCCGGCCGCTATCGCCTATATCAACCGCCTATCCGACTATCTCTTTGTACTTGCCCGTGTGGCGAACCATGCTGGCGCGGGCGATGTAAAATGGATCCCCGGCGCAAATCGATAAAAATGCACCACTAGGCATGGTTGTGACGAGCCGCTAACAGGCGCGCTTGCTGCAACTGCGAAGGATTGGTGTAATGCAGAAGATTGCCGTTATCGGGGCCGGACAGATGGGTTCGGGCATTGCCCAGACAATCGCACAACACGGAATGCAGGTTTTGTTGTCTGACATCGACCTTGCGGTGGCAACAAAGGCCAAGGCTGGCATTGAAAATGCTCTCGGGAAATTGGTCGGGCGCGGAAAACTGGAAATCGCGGAAGCGGAAGCGGCGATTGCGCGGATCACACCGATTTCCGACTATGCCGCGATGGCCGACGCCGAATTGATAATCGAGGCAGCGACCGAAAAGGAATTGATCAAGCAGGCGATCTTCGGCGAAGCTAGCAAGGTCCTGGCACCCGGTGCCATTATGGCCAGTAACACCAGCTCTATACCGATTACGCGGATGGCAAATTTCTCGCCAGACCCCGCGCGTTTTATCGGGCTCCATTTCTTCAACCCGGTGCCTGTTATGGGTCTGATCGAGATCATTCCGGGCCTTGCCACCAGCCCGGAAACCACGGCACGCACCCGTGCCTTTGCTGAAAGCCTGGGCAAACAGGTGGTCGAAGTGCAAGACGAGCCGGGTTTCGTGGTCAACCGGATACTGATCCCGATGCTCAATGAGGCGGCGTTCGTGCTAGGGCAGGGTACCGCCAGTATCGCGGATATCGACAAAGGGTGCCGGATCGGCCTCAACCACCCGATGGGGCCGCTTGAACTGGCCGATTTCGTCGGGCTCGACACCGTGCTGGATATCGTCCGAATTCTGCAACAGACAACGGGCGATGCAAAATACCGTCCTGCTCCCTTGCTGGTGAAATATGTCGAAGCCGGTTGGCTGGGGCGAAAGACCGGAAGAGGGTTTTATGATTATTCAGGCGAAACTCCGGTTCCGACGCGGTAAGGGGCAGTATCAATCAGCCTCGCCGCGATCGATCACGATAACAGCGCCGTCATCCCGATTGATTTTTTCGAGTTCCTGCTGAGGGTCCAAATCGGGTGTGGGGTCAAATCCTCTGGCATCGTTGATTAAATCGGCATCGTCAGCAAAACCGTCAACCGACGTGTCATCGGGCTCTGTTCCCCATGCCGAATCTGGCGCGGGGCCGGTGCTGTCCGGCATGTCGCTTAATTGGCCAAATTCGTCCTGATCCTTGGCGATTTTCGCCGTCGCCTGAAGCAATACTCCATCCTCTTCAGAACTGCCGATTAGATTGGCGGCCCCGAAGGCGATCAGGCAGACGAACAGTAACGCCCCCCACCGGCTCTTGAACATATAATTGCGCATTTGCCGCAATTCTAAGCGGCCACGGTTAAGGTTCGGTTGCTGCCGCATCGCGTTTAAGCTCATAAATAAGCTGAAGAGCATCGAGCGGACTAAGCGCATCCACATCGAGTGCCTCGAGCCGCTCGCGCAAGGTATCGCGCAATTCGGCCTGGCTGTAACTTGCTGCGGCAAACAGCGGCAAGTCGCCAAGGCCCGCAGCGAGCCCGCCTGTTTCCGCGCGGCCCTTCTCCAGTCTGTCGAGCACGGATTTGGCCCGGGCGACAACATCCTTTGGCAAACCGGCCAGCTTGGCGACAGCCAATCCATAGCTGCGATCGGCTGGCCCCTCGGCCAATTCGTGCAGCAACACCAGCTCTCCCTTCCACTCGCGGGCGCAAACATGGTGAAGCGATAACGCTTCGCAGCTGTCAGCCAATCGGGACAGCTCGTGATAATGCGTGGCGAACAGGCAGCGCGACCGGTTTGTGCCATGCACAGCTTCGACGACGGCCCAAGCCAGCGCCAAGCCGTCGTAAGTCGAAGTGCCGCGTCCCACTTCGTCCAGAATCACAAAGCTTCGCTCCCCCGCTTGCGCCAGGATGGCAGCGGTTTCGACCATTTCGACCATGAAGGTGGAGCGGCCGCGCGCCAGATTGTCCGATGCCCCGACGCGGCTGAAAAGCTTGTCGACCAATCCGATGGTGGCGCTTGCTGCAGGAACATAACCCCCGGATTGCGCCAGTATTACGATCAGCGCATTTTGCCGGAGGAAGGTGGACTTGCCGCCCATATTGGGGCCGCCAATCAGCCACAGTCGGTCGTCGGGAGACAATTGGCAATCATTGTCTACGAAGCGCGCGCCGGATGCCGCCAGGGCTGTCTCGACTACGGGATGGCGCCCGCTTGTGATTGCCAGAACGGGTTCTTCGACAATTTCGGGTCGGCACCAGCCGCCTTCGGCGGCGCGTTCCGCTTGGCTTGCCGCGACATCGATGCGGGCAAGGGCTGCGGCAGTTTGTGCAATGGCACTTCGCGCCTCAACCACATGTGCGGTCAATTCTTCGAAATGGGCGTCTTCTGCGGCAAGCGCATGACCACCGGCTTCCGTTATCCGTCCGGCCTCTTCGTGAAGTTGCAAGGAATTGAAGCGTACAGCCCCGGCCATCGTCTGGCGATGGGTGAAACCGCTATCCGATGACATCAGCGCATCGCCATGCCTTGCGGGCACTTCAATGAAGTAACCGAGAACGCCATTGTGCCGGATCTTCAGGGCAGCGATTCCGGTATCGGTGCGGTACCGGTTTTCCAGCGCAGCAATCGCGCGTCGGGCGTTGCCCGAAATGGCTCGTAATTCGTCGAGTGCGGCATCAAAACTTTCCGCGATAAACCCACCTTGGCTGCGTTCAGTCGGAGGCGATGCAACCAAAGCGCGTTGCAGCAGATCGACCAGCGCGCCATGTCCGCCCAAGGCTGGCAGCAACCGGTCCAGCAAGCTGGGGCGATCCGGTTTGCCCGAGAGAAAGTCACCAATCCGCCGGGCTTCCGCCAGACCGTCGCGAATCTGGCCAAGATCGCGAGGACTGCCGCGGCCAGCGACAACGCGCCCCAAGGCGCGGCCAATATCCGGCAGTGCCCGCATCACTTCTCGCAGATCCGCGCGGAGCAAAGGATCATCGTGCAGCCAGTGCACCATCAACAGCCGCGCGTTTATTGCTTCGCAGCCGAGCAAGGGTGCAGCAAGGTCTTCGGCAAGCTGCCGCGCACCTGCACCGGTCACACAGCGGTCTATTGCCGCAAGCAGACTGCCGGTACGGCCGCCCTGTTGCGATTGCAGAATTTCGAGGCTGGCCCGGGTCGCCTCATCCATCACCAACGCGGCCTCGCCCACATGGGCGACAGGCGGTAAAAGAAGCGGCAGATTACCGCGCCCGACATGGTCGAGATACCCAACCAGGCCGCCCGCGGCCGACAACATAGCCCGCGTGAAGGTACCGAAACCGTCAAGCGTAGCCACGCCATGCACCGCTTTCAGCCGCTGCTCGCCCGCATCGCTGGCAAAGTCCTGACGCGGCCGTTGGATCGCATTATCCGGCGCTCCGTCCCAACCTTCAGGCACGACCAACTCGCTCGGGTCCAATCGGGCAAGCGCCGCGCTCATGGCTTCGGGCGCGCATTCTTCCAGTTCCATTCTGCCGGTCGAGATGTCGCAAGCGGCGATCCCGATACGCCCGCGCACTTCGCATATTGCCGCGAGGATGTTTGCCCGGCGCGGTTCGAGCAGCGCTTCTTCCGTCAGCGTACCGCTCGTCACAAAGCGCACGATACTGCGCGCGACCAGTGCCTTTGAGCCGCCTCGCCGCTTCGCTTCCTCGGGCGTTTCCACCTGTTCGGCGATTGCCACGCGGCAGCCGGCCTTGATCAACCGCGCTAGGTAACCTTCTGCGGCATGGGCCGGCACACCGCACATCGCCACCGGGGCCCCATCGTGTTCCCCCCGGCTGGTCAAAGCGATATCGAGAATGGCGGACGCTTCCCTCGCATCGTCGAAGAAAAGTTCGAAGAAATCGCCCATCCGGTAAAACAGCAGGCAGCCCTCTGCCTCTCGCTTAAGTGCGAGATACTGCTGCATCATTGGGGTCGCCCCGCTTGATTTGCCAACCGCCATTGCTGAAGCGCTTGCCGCGCCGCCAGCGATTCGGGAAGGGTATCGTGCCAGCTTTCCCCTATCGCTTTTGCGCCGCGTCCGTTACTGCTTGGCATAACACGGGAGGATCAGACTTGGCCGACGAAAAACAGACCAGCTTCACGACACGCGAAGCCTTGTTCTATCACGAGACTATCCGGCCCGGTAAGATTGAGATTGTTGCCTCCAAACCCATGGCGACCCAGCGCGACCTGTCGCTTGCCTATTCGCCAGGTGTCGCCGCACCGGTTCAGGCGATTGCCGACGATCCGGCCAATGCTGCGAAATACACCGCCCGGGCCAATCTTGTCGCCGTGATTACCAACGGCACAGCGATCCTCGGGATGGGCAATCTCGGCGCGCTGGCTTCAAAACCGGTGATGGAAGGCAAGGCGGTGTTGTTCAAGCGTTTTGCCGATGTCGATTCCATCGACATCGAACTCGACACGGAGGATCCCGAAGCTTTCATCAATGCCGTTGCCTTGATGGAGCCGACCTTTGGCGGCATAAATCTCGAAGACATTGCTGCGCCCGAATGCTTTATCATCGAGCAGGCCCTGCGCGACCGGATGAATATTCCTGTCATGCATGATGACCAGCACGGCACCGCGATCATCGCTGCTGCCGGTCTGATCAATGCCTGCCATCTGACCGGGCGGGACTTCAAGGATGTGAAAATGGTGGTCAACGGCGCGGGCGCCTCTGCGCTTGCCTGCACCGCGTTGATCAAATCGATCGGCGTGCGCCATGAAAACGTGATCGTCTGCGACCGGACCGGACCGATTTATCCCGGGCGCGACAATGTCGACCAATGGAAGAGCGCCCATGCCGTGCCGACCGAGGCACGCAGTCTGGAAGAAGCTTTGAACGGAGCGGATATTTTTCTCGGCCTGTCGGCAGCGGGCGCGCTGAAGCCCGAATGGGTCGTAAAAATGGCGAAGAATCCGATCATTTTCGCCATGGCCAATCCTGATCCCGAAATCACGCCGGATGATGCGAAAGCGGTGAGGCCCGATGCAATCATCGCCACCGGCCGCAGCGATTATCCCAATCAGGTCAACAATGTGCTTGGCTTCCCCTTCATTTTCCGCGGTGCGCTGGATGTTCAGGCGACGGCTATTAACGAGGAAATGAAGATCGCCGCAGCCCATGCGATTGCCGAATTGGCCCGTCAACGCGTACCCGATGAAGTGGCGGCAGCTTATGGCAAGAACCACAAGTTTGGCACCGATTACATCATCCCAGCGCCATTCGATCCGCGCCTGATGGAAGTGGTGTCCTCCGCCGTGGCCAAGGCGGCGATGGATTCAGGCGTTGCCAAGGCACCGATTGAGGATTTCGACGCCTATCGCCTGGCGCTGAAATCGCGCCTTAACCCGACCACTGCCGTACTGACCAACGCATACGAAATCGCCAAGGCCAACCCCAAGCGTGTGGTTTTCGCCGAAGCGGAGGAGGATGTGGTGCTGCGCGCGGCAATCCAGTTCCGGGATTTCGGGTATGGCACCCCGGTTCTGGTTGGCCGGACCAAGGCGGTTGCGGACAAATTGCATATGCTCGGGGCGGATAATGCCGGCGATTTCGAAATCCAGAATTCGGCCGATAGTGATTATGTCCCGGCCATGGTCGACTATCTGTACAAGCGGCTGCAGCGGCGCGGCTATACAGAGCGTGACGTGCGCCGGATGGTCAACCAGGAACGCAATGTCTTTTCCGCCTTGTTGGTTGCGCTGGGCCACGGCGACGCCATGATTTCCGGCGTGACGCGCACTTTCGCGCAAACAGCGCGCGAGGTGAATCTGGTGCTCGATTCCAAGAAGGGGGCGCTGCCTTTCGGAATTCACATGATGATCGGCAAGAACCACACCACCTTCCTTGCGGACACGACAATCAACGAACGGCCCAGCGCGGAAGAACTGGCCCATATTGCACGCGAAACAGCCGCTGTGGCCCGCCGCATGGGCCATGAACCGCGTGTTGCCTTCCTGTCCTATTCGACCTTCGGTAACCCCAGCGGCAAATGGCTCGACAATATCCGCGGAGCGGTGGCGATCCTCGATGCCGAAGATCCCGGTTTCGAATATGAAGGGGAAATGGCACCCGACGCCGCGCTCAATCCGAAAGTGATGGCGCTATACCCCTTCAGCCGTTTGTCTGGCCCGGCCAATGTCCTGATCATGCCGGGTCTGCAATCGGCCAATCTCTCGGCCAAGATTTTGCGCGAATTGGGCGGTGACGATACGATCGGCCCGATGCTGATCGGCATGGAAAAACCGGTCCAGATCGTGCCGATGACCGCGATTGCGCCCGATTTGCTGACGCTGGCAGTGCTGGCTGCGGCGGGCGTGGTCGGATAGCCGCAGCCCACCGGTGCCGCAGAGCAGGGCGGACAGAAGTGACACATCCTACAAAATGTGTCCGCCACCCGAAAAGCGCATAATTCCGCCAGTTACAGGCCCCGCACATGCGGGAAGACACACATGCGGGTGCGGCGAAAAGCGTGCCATGATGCCAACAATGCGAAAGAGCCAGCCACAGCGATAGCGCGTTGCAGCCGAGTAGGAAATCAGGCGCGGCGATTGCGAAGCTTATCCGCGCCGCCGGTACCGGAAATACCAGACTTCGTGGCCCTGCTTGCGGGCTTTCTTTTCATAACGGGTTTCGCCCCAGCCGCCGGGGCGGTTCTGGAAATCCTTTGGGCCTTCGATCAGCCATTCAAACTGGTGCCAGTGCCGCCGCATCACCATCAGCGCATGGCGCAGGTAAACCGGATGGTCGGTACCGAAGCGGAATTCGCCGCCAGGCTTCAACTTGGCCGCGATCAGATCTAGCGGCCCGTCGTTCATCATCCGCCGTTTTGCATGGCGCGCTTTCGGCCAGGGGTCGGGGTGGAGCAAATAAACAAAACTGAGGGAGGCGTCCGGCACGCGGGCCAGCACTTCCAGTGCATCCCCATGGTGCAGACGGATATTGGGCAAGGCACGATCGCGAATATGGACCAGAGCGGCGGCAACACCGTTGAGAAAGGGTTCGGCCCCGATGAAGCCGTGATTGGGCAACAGATCGGCGCGGTCCGCCATATGTTCGCCAGACCCGAAGCCGATCTCGAAATGCATGGGGCGTTCATCGCCGAACAACCGCTCGGCCACTATCGGACCTTCGGCAGGTACGGAAATCTGCGGCAAGAGCCGGTCGACCAGTTCCTGTTGCCCGGCCCGCAGTGGTTTACCAACGGCGCGGCCATAGAGGCGGTTGAGCGTGGTGGGGTCACCAGATTTATAGGCTGTCATGCGCGCTGCGCTTAGTGGGTTGTCGGCTTTCCCTCAAGCGAAGTGACGGAAGATATTTCTTTCCCCGCCAGAGACGGGGGCCTGACAAAAAACCGCCCCGAAGCCTGAGCTGAGGGGCGGTAAGTTGATCCGAGGACACTCTTTGGGAAGAAAATCGCCGGAAAAATTTTGCGGCAAAGGGGAGGGCTTACGCAGCCTCCGCCTTCACGTCGGGATCCCGTAGCACATAACCACGGCCCCAAACAGTCTCGATGTAATTTTCACCGCCACAGGCATGGGAAAGCTTTTTCCGCAGTTTGCAGATGAAAACATCGATGATCTTGAGTTCAGGTTCGTCCATCCCGCCATAAAGGTGGTTGAGGAACATTTCCTTGGTCAGCGTAGTGCCCTTGCGCAGCGAAAGCAGCTCGAGCATCGCATATTCCTTGCCGGTCAGATGCACGCGGGCACCATCGACTTCGACGGTCTTGGCATCCAGGTTCACCGCCAGTTTGCCGGTACGGATGACCGACTGGCTATGGCCCTTCGAACGGCGCACCACGGCGTGGATGCGGGCGACCAGTTCTTCGCGGTGGAACGGCTTGGTGACATAATCATCAGCCCCGAAGCCGAAGCTGCGGATCTTGCTGTCCATCTCGGCGATGCCGGACAGGATCAGGACCGGTGTCTGAACCTTTGCCACCCGCAATTTCTTGAGCACGTCATATCCGTGCATATCAGGCAGGTTCAGGTCGAGCAGGATGATGTCGTAATCATACAGCTTGCCCAGATCCAGACCTTCTTCGCCCAAGTCGGTCGAATAGACGTTAAAGCCTTCCGTCGTCAGCATCAGCTCGATGGCCTTGGCCGTTGTCGGCTCGTCTTCAATCAGCAATACACGCATGGGAAAGTCCCCCTTAACCCCAAACCTTGCGGCCTGTTCAATGGCCGGTAACCTCTCAGCAAGAGGTATTGACCTGCATTAACCACACGAGTTCTGAACAGAAAAGGTTAATTTTGCGTAAACCGCAGATTTCCTGCGAGTCGCGGGGTGCCGCGGGGGCTGATGTTCTTATCGTATCCCGGCCATTTTCTTGGCCCGCCGCCGTTGTACGCTGCTGCCGATACCCTGCGCTTCGCGGTATTTGGCAACCGTTCGGCGGGCGAGATCGAATCCCTTCTCCTTCAGCAGATCGACCAGCGTATCGTCCGACAGGATCTTCTTGGGGTCCTCCGCATCGATCAGCGCCCTGATCGCCGCCTTGACCGCTTCGGATGATGCACCGCCTTCGCCATCGGCTGTGCCGCCAACCCCGCTCATGAAGAAATATTTGAGCTCGAATGTCCCGCGGTTGCAACTGAGATATTTGTTGCTGGTAACCCGGCTGACGGTGCTTTCATGCATTTCGATGGCTTCGGCGACATTGCGCAAAGTCAGAGGGCGCAGTTCGGATACGCCCTGCCGGAAGAAGCCGTCTTGCTGCTTCACGATTTCAGCCGCCACTTTCAGGATGGTTTTCTGGCGCTGGTCCAGCGCCTTTATCAGCCAATTGGCATCGCCCAGTTTTTCCTGCAGCCAGGCCCGCGATTCCCGGTTGGCACTGCCATCGCGCAGTTCGAGATAATAGCTGCGATTGACCACCAGCCGGGGCAGGGTCGCTTCGTTGAGGGAAATGGACCAGCCGCCATCACCGGCCTCGGCAATCAGGATGTCCGGCACCACCGGGCTTTCCTCTGCCCCTCCGAATTGCAGGCCGGGGCGCGGATCGTAGCTGCGCAGTTCGGCCAGCATGTCCGCAAAATCTTCAGCGTCGACATCGCACATCCGGCGAAGTTGTTCGAACGCACCCTTGGCGATCAGATCGAGATTGTCGATCAGCCGCGCCATGCAGGGATCGTAACGGTCCGCCTCCTTCGCCTGTAGCGCGAGGCATTCGGACAGGTCGCGCGCGCCCACTCCGGTGGGATCGAGCGATTGCACGACGCCCAGTGCGCGTTCGACCTCCTCCAATGGCAAGTCCAGTTCCAGCGCCACCTCTCGCGGCGACATGGTGAGATAGCCGGCATCGTCGATCTGCCCGATCAGATAGCGGGCAAGCGCTGCCTCGCGCTCGTCATGCGCGGCCGGGCCGATCTGTTCGAGCAAATGATCCGCCAGGCTGATCGCGCCGCAGCCGCGCTCATCAATCGATGGCCCTTCCGCGCCCATGCCAATGGCGGCCCCGCTGCCCCATTCGCCGTCACCTGTATCGCGGTCCCGGTCGAGCGTTTCCACTGCGATGTCGAGCGGCCGGTCATCTTCGCCCCGGCCTTCGGCCATAAGCAGATCCGCGCTGGCTTCTTCACGCGGGCTGTCGGCAATGTCTTCGCTGCCTGCGGCGTCGCGCGTGACTTCACCGGCTTCGAGCAGCGGGTTCGCCTCCAGGGCTTCTCCGATAAAGGCTTCGATTTCGAGGTTGGACAGCGCCAGCAGCTTGATTGCCTGCTGCAATTGCGGCGTCATCACCAGCGATTGGGATTGGCGAAGGTCCAGGCGAGGGCCAAGGGCCATGAATCAGCTTCCGGCTGGCGCGGGCTCTGGAAGGTCCGGATGGGTCATAAGGTGAACCCTTCGCCAAGATAGAGGCGCCGGACATTTTCATCCGCAACCAGATCCTGCGGGGTGCCGGCAAACAAGACCTGCCCGCCATAGATAATGCAGGCGCGGTCGACGATATCGAGAGTCTCGCGGACGTTATGATCGGTGATCAAAACACCGATGCCGCGATCTTTCAGATCGATCACCAGATCGCGAATATCGCTGATCGATAGAGGGTCGATCCCGGCAAAGGGTTCGTCCAGCAGCATGATCGAAGGTTTCGCAGCCAGCGCACGGGCGATTTCGCAGCGCCGCCGCTCCCCGCCAGACAGGGCCATGGCCGGGGAGGCGCGCAGCCGGGTCAGTCCGAATTCGTCAAGTAGCCGTTCCAGCTCGACCGCGCGGGTCGCTTTGTCCGGTTCGACCATCTCAAGCACGCAATCGATATTCTGTTCCACCGTCATCCCGCGAAAGATGCTGGTTTCCTGCGGCAAGTAGCCGAGACCCAGAATGGCGCGGCGATACATTGGCAGTTTGGTCACATCCTCCCCATCCATCAGGATACGGCCGGAATCCGGGCGGACCAGACCCATGATCGAATAGAAGCAGGTGGTCTTGCCCGCACCATTGGGGCCAAGCAAACCGAGGACTTCGCCTTTGCCCACAGAAAGCGAGATATCGGTCAGCACGGCCCGCTTGTCATAACTCTTCGCGATCGAAACCACTTCCAGCCCGCCCTGCGGGATAGGGGCCACGGCATTCTTCGATGCCGGCGTAACGCGGACGGCAGTGGCAACGCCCAGTGCGGCTTCGCTGTTGTTTGAATCCTTCATTCCTTCCCATGTAGCATCGCCACGCAGCCAGAAAACCCCTGACGCATCAATTTTGGCAAGCTTTGTGCATGGTACGGGCGGCAAATTACCAGAATTGGGCAATGTGACAGTTTGGTTACCGTATTTGACTGTCAGGCAAAGGAATGGAATACTCTTTCAGGGCGAGAGAATTGGGGAGATAGGGTCATGGGCAAGGCGCTGGATCGATCGGCTGGGCAGAAGCAGGCTGACGGTTCTGACTCGCGCGACTGGCGCCGGGGGATGAGTAACCATGTCGCCTATGCCCTGCTGGTTTATACAGGAATCCATATATTTGTGACCGTCGGTGCGATGAAAGACACCGGGATGAAGTCGCTGTCCCTGTTGGCGCTCGTCATTCTAGTGGTCGGGATAATTCCGGCCTGCCGCGCTTTTGAACGTCGCTGGGTGAATCTCAGCAACGAATCGGCGGCGGATCCGGCGCTCGCCCCGGCCTTTCGCCGCGACCTGATTCTGTTGTGGGGTCTGGCCATTGGCTTGCCATTCGCCTTCACCGGCATTTTCCGGTTCATCGCATCGGTGATCTAGGATTGCGCGCCATTGCGGCGCGCCGTTTCCACGCTTAGGCCAATGGGCATGATTTGCTCTCCTATTCGCCAGGTGTTCCCCCACAGATGATTACGCCGCAAGAAGCACAGGCGCGCTGCGCCCGGATGATTGAGCTTGCGCTTGGCAAAGGGGCGAATGCGGCTGACGCACTGGCCGTGGGCAGTTCTTCGGAAAGCGTCACTGTCAGGCTTGGCAAGTTGGAAGATATCGACCGCTCGGAAGGCGAAGAGATCGGCCTTAGAGTGTTTATCGGCCAACGTTCGGCCTCGGTCAGCACCAGTGATTTTTCCGATGCCGGATTTGCCGAGCTGGCGCAGCGGGCCGTGGACATGGCGCGCGCTGCCCCTGAAGACCCCTATTCCGGCCTCGCGCCGTCGGCCTTGCTGGCTGATGGCCCGTGGCCGATGCTCGATCTTGAAGACAGCGGCGAGCCGGATCCGCAGACGCTCCGCTTGCAGGCAGAAGAAGCCGAGGATGCGGCCCGCGAAGTCAGCGGAATTACCAACAGCGAAGGCGGCAGTGCCGGTTTTGGCCGCTCGGTTGCTGCCTTGGCCACAAGCGAGGGTTTCGCCGGTGGTTATGGCGCAACCAGCCACTCGATCAGCGCCAGCGTGATTGCCGGCGAAGGCAGCAGCATGCAGCGCGATTATGCCTATCGCACGGCGCGCCACTTGGGCGATTTACTCACCCCTGCGCAAATTGGCCGGCTTGCCGGTGAAAGGGCCGTGGCCCGGCTTAATCCAGGGCGGATGGTCAGTGGGTCAATGCCGGTCGTGTTCGATCCGCGTGTGGGCGCATCGCTGGTCGGCCATTTACTGGGGGCAATGTCCGGCGCAGCAATTGCGCGGCGATCAAGCTTTCTGCTGGACCGGCTGGATCAGGAAATTCTGGCTCCGGGAATCCGGATTTTGGAAGATCCGCATCGCCCGCGCGGGCTGCGTTCCCGCCCCTTTGACGGGGAAGGCCTGCCAACGGCGCCGCGTGTGCTGGTCGAAGGGGGCCGGATCACCGGCTGGCTGACCAATATGGCGGCATCGCGGCAGTTGGGCATTGCGCCCAGCGGCCATGCCGCACGCGGCGGCAGCGGCGCGCCCGGCATTTCCGCCAGCAATGTCCATATGGAAGCAGGATCTGCCACACCGAAACAGCTGATCGCCGATATTTCCGAAGGCGTGCTGGTTACAGAGCTTGCCGGCCAGGGGGTGAATGGCGTGACTGGTGATTACAGCCGCGGTGCATCAGGCTTCCGCATCGTGAATGGTGAAGTGGCCGGGCCGGTGGCCGAATTCACCATTGCCGGCAATTTGTTGACGATGTTGGCTGCGTTGCAGGCAGCGGATGATCTGGAAATGCACCGCGCGATCAATGTGCCCACTTTGCGGGTCGACGGGATGGTCGTGGCAGGTGGGTAAGTTCAGCCCTTATTCTTGGCGCGTTCAATCGCTTCGATTACGATTTGACGCGCTTCGGCGGCATCGCCCCACTTGCCGACACGAACCCATTTCTCGGCTTCCAGGTCCTTGTAATGGGTGAAGAAATGTTCGATCTGCTGCAGCACGATTGATGGCAAATCCTGCCGTTCGCCGACATCCGAATAATAGGGGAAAGTCGAATCGACCGGCACACAGATCAGCTTTTCATCGCCGCCATGCTCATCTTCCAGATTAAGCACGCCGATCGGGCGGGCACGGACCACGCAGCCTGCGATAAAGGGCGAACGGGCGATGACCAGTGCATCGAGCGGATCACCATCCGGGCTCAGTGTATGCGGCACGAAGCCGTAATTGGCCGGATAACGCATGGGCGTGTGCAAAATTCGGTCAACAAACAGTGCGCCTGATGCCTTGTCGAATTCATATTTGACGGGTTCGCCGCCGGTCGGCACCTCTATGACGACATTGAGGCTTTCGGGCGGATTGTCCCCGGTGGGAATTTTGTCGATCTGCATGGGCAGCGCCCTTAAGCCCCTTGTTGCATTGCAGCAAGGACTTCTGCCAACCTAGTTCGTTCGGCCAATTGACTTTGTTCGAGAAGCCAGAAGGCGGTCGAGGGCTTGTTCACCCTTGCCGACAGGTTCCAGCCACGGCCACCGCAATCCGCCCGTCCAGTTGACGGCGATGGTCTGGAAACTGTCACCGCGCTTGACCAGCAGTTCGACCGGTACCCCATCGGCACCCTTGGCAGCGGTAATCGCGGCTTTCAAAATATCCGGGTCATAGGCAGTTCCGTTGACCGCCACGATCTTGGCGTCGGTGACGATGCCGGCATCGAATGCCGGGCTGTCCCAGCGAGTCGACGTGACGCCGCCATCCTTGTTGAGGGTGATGCCGAGTGAATGATACAGGTTGAGCGTCTTGGTGTACCCCATTCGCGCCTTGTCGTAAGGGTTGGGCGCATCCTTCCAGACCAACCGGTATCCGGCCCGTTCAACACCGCCGAGTGGCGCCGGCTGGCCGGGTGTCTCGATGCGGGTTTCGAGAAAATTGGCCCAATCATACGGGTAAATGGAATTAAGCGTTCCGACCACATCGGCGAAATCATAGGTCAGCTGCCCGATATCGCCATCGCGCACACCGAAGAATGCCTTGGCGAAATCGTCCAGGCCCTTTTTGCCCCCCGTCCCGGCCCGGATGATCTGGTCTGCTTCCAGCCAGACCAATGCACCTTCATTGTAATAGTCTTCCCCGCGGGAGAGCGAGGCAAAGGGTTTGGGTCGCCGTGCTCCGAAGATTGGATCATGCGTGGTATCTTCGACAGAGCGCCATTCCCGACCGGGAAGTTCGCTGTAGAGCCCGGCGCTACCGGCCAGCGCACCCAATATTGTTTCCTTGGTCTGGATTCCCGATCGTGCTGCCAGAACCAGGCCCCAGAACTGGGTCTGGCCTTCATAAACCCACAGGAGATTGCCTTGCATTGGCTGGCGGTAATCCGGCGTCCACATTTTGGCCGGGCGGCGATATTTGCCGTCCCAGCTGTGGACGAATTCATGGGCAATGACGTTACGACCCCAGTCGTATTCGTCCCACTGGGTCAGCGCCTTGGGTTCGTATTGGTTCTCGCTCGAACGCTGGTGTTCCAGCCCGATGCCGCCCATCCGGTCGGTCAGTGCGAGGAGGAAGGTGTAACGATCGAAATGCCGGGCGCCAAAGGTGGCCAGTGCCTCGTCCACCAGCGTGTTATAGCGCGCCATATTCTCCGGCTTGGCGTCGAGCAGTTCGGGCTTGTCTGCCACAACATTCATCGACACGCCGTGGCCCAGATCCCAATTGCGCGCATATTTGCCGGCGAAGATCGGTGAATCGACCAGCTGTTCGTAATCCACCACATCCCAGGTGACCCGATTGCCGTCTTGCGCCTGACCGTCCAGCGCAGTGGAAACGGCCCAGCCTTGCGGGAATGTCACCACCGGCTTGACCATGATTTGCCGCACATAATGGCCGGCGGGGTAGAGGCTCATCTTTTCCCACTGGAGATTGAGCATTTCGCGGGTCATCACGATCCGTCCCTCGCTTGTCTGGAGGGGTGACGTGTGGACAAAGCGGGCGGTCACTTCCCGTGTCCCTTGCGGCAGGGCGAGATGGAAGGCGAAAACTTCCACCGGATCCCGCGTCCACCGGATTTCCTGCCCGTCGGCGAAGAAATGCATGTCGGCGATCTGCGGCAGCGGTCCGCGCGGCCCATGGTTGCCCGGCAGCCACTGCGGATATTGCAGGATCAGCGTGCTGGTGCCCGCTGCGACCGGGATGGTTTCCACCACGCGAAACACGCCGCGGGTAATGTCGGTGGCATCAATGTCGAGGGCGATTGTGCCGCCCGGCCACGGCGTATCCACCGCATCTTGAATGCCGGGCGAAATTGGCACGGTAACCGGCGCCGACCGAGGTGCTTGTGCCTGCACCGCCAGCGGAACGATGAAGCCAAGGGTAAGTGAAAGTGGGGCGAAAAGCGCGCGCGCGACCATTGATTTTTTCATATCAACTTTCTCATGCCGCCGTGTCCCGCATCGCGCAAGCTTCCAACGCGCGCCAAAAGTGATTAGGGGCCACGCACCATGGCCAACAACACTCCCCACGCAATTCGCGGCACGCAGGACATCTTTGGTGCCGATGCCGAAGCCTTCGCCTTCGTTGTCGAAACCTTCGAACATATGCGCAAGCTCTACCGCTTCCGCCGCGCCGAAATGCCCGTGTTTGAAAAGACAGAGGTCTTTGCCCGGTCCATCGGGGAAACCACCGATGTGGTCTCGAAGGAAATGTATTCGTTCGAGGATCGCGGCGGCGAATCACTGACCCTGCGGCCGGAATTCACCGCTGGCATTGCCCGCGCTTATCTGACCAATGGCTGGCAGCAGCACGCCCCGCTGAAACTGGTGACGCATGGGCCGCTGTTCCGCTACGAACGCCCGCAAAAGGGGCGCTACCGCCAGTTCCACCAGATTGACGCAGAGATTATCGGCGCCGCCGAACCGCAGGCTGATGTCGAATTGCTCGCCATGGCGGACCAGTTGCTCAAGGAATTGGGTGTGGCAGACGGCGTGACCCTGCAATTGAATACGCTGGGCGATGCCGACAGCCGCGAGGCATGGCGCTCCGCGCTGGTGGGCTATTTCCGCGATGTTCAGGGCGAATTGTCCGAAGATTCGCAGGAACGGCTGGAGAAAAACCCGCTGCGGATACTCGACAGCAAAGACCCGCGTGACCGTAAATTCGTGGCCGACGCGCCGCAGATCGACGATTTTCTATCGGGGGAAGCGCAGGATTTCTTCGGCGCGGTGATCGGCGGCCTCGATGCGGCAGGGGTCGCTTATGAACGGAACAAGGCGCTGGTGCGCGGGCTCGATTATTACCGCCACACCGCGTTTGAATTTGTTACCGATCGGCTGGGCGCCCAGGGCACTGTGCTGGGCGGCGGGCGCTATGACGGGCTGATGGAAAGCCTTGGCGGACCGGCGACCCCGGCAGTGGGCTGGGCTGCGGGGATCGAGCGGTTGGCGATGCTGGTGGGGGAGCGCAGCGAAGCTGAGCTTGAAGTTGCAGTGGTGGCTGAAAATACCGAGCGTGAAGGCGAGGCTGCTCGACTGGTTTCAATCTATCGAAATGCGGGTGTGGTGGCAGAACTTTTCGCCACTGGAAGCCCACGAAAACGCTTCGACCGCGCTATGAAAGTGAACCCAGCGGCAGTTGTTTCCCTCGACATTCGTGACGGTGAAAAACGCGAGGCTATCAAGCATATTCGCGAAAATGCGCGCGTCGCAGACATCTTCGCTGCTTTCGTGACGCACGAATGACCATTACCGCCGAACGCCTGCATCAGATCATCAACCGCTTTGCGGAGCTGGAGGCGCGGATGGCTTCCGGGACGTTGGAGGGCGAGGATTTCGTGCGCGCCAGCCGCGATTATGCGGAACTTGAACCCATTGCCAAAATAGCCGGTGATGTGCGGGAAATGCGGATCGAAATTGCCGAGTTGTCCGCGCTTACCGAAGACCCGGAAATGAAGGCGATGGCGGATGAAGAACTGGCCGAATTGCGCCAGCGCCTGCCCGATGCCGAACGGGCGCTGGCCATTGCCATGTTGCCGCGCGACAGCGCTGATGCGCGGCCTGCCATGCTGGAAATCCGTGCCGGCACCGGCGGGGATGAGGCAGGGCTGTTCGCCGCCGATCTGTTCCGTATGTACGAGAAATTCGCCGCCGAGCAGGGTTGGTCGGTTGAAACCGTCAGCCTCAGCGCGTCGGACGTGGGCGGCTTCAAGGAAGTGGTGGCCAATATCAAGGGCACCGGCGTATTCGCCAAATTGAAGTTCGAAAGCGGGGTGCACCGGGTTCAGCGCGTGCCGGTTACGGAAAGCGGCGGGCGTATCCATACCTCTGCAGCGACTGTGGCGGTCCTGCCCGAACCGGATGAGGTCGATGTGCAAATCGACCCCAACGATCTCAAGATCGATATCTACCGGGCGAGCGGCGCAGGTGGTCAGCATGTCAACACCACCGATTCGGCCGTGCGGCTGACCCATATTCCGACTGGGCTGGTGGTGATCCAGCAAGATCAGCGCAGCCAGCACAAGAACAAGGACAAGGCGATGCAGGTGCTGCGCACGCGCCTGTACGATCTCAAGCGCGCAGAGGCGCATGGGGCAGAGGCGGAGGCCCGCAAGGCCATGGTCGGTTCGGGTGACCGAAGCGAACGCATCCGGACTTACAATTTCCCGCAAGGACGGGTGACCGATCACCGCATCGGGCTGACGCTGCACAAGCTTGACGAAGTTCTCGCCGGGCCGGGTCTGGCCGAATTGGTCGATGCGCTGACTGCAGAGGATGAGGCGAAGCGCCTCGCATCGCTTGATGGCTGATACGGTCGCCGCTGCCATTCGCGCAGCGGCGCAACATCTGGCCGAAACCAGCGATACGGCCCGGCTGGATGCCGAATTGCTGATGGCCGACGCACTGGGCGTAACCCGTTCCGAACTCCTTCTACGCCATATGAACGATGCCGTGCCCGACGGCTTTGGCGGGCTGGTCGAACGGCGGATGCGGCACGAACCGATTGCCTATATTCTGGGGCATCAGGAATTTTATGGCCGGGATTTCCTGGTCACGCCCGAAGTTCTGATCCCGCGTAGTGACAGCGAAAGTGTGATCGAGGCGGCCCTGGCTGTCTCCCCCGCAGCCGGCAGGGTGCTCGACTGCGGTACGGGATCGGGAGCGCTGCTGATCACTATGCTGGCAGAACGGGCTGGGCTGGAAGGTATCGGGATTGATGCCTCTATCGGGGCGCTGGCCGTGGCGGCAGCCAATGGGGCGCGGCTTGGCGTGGCGGACCGGGCACGGATGCTCCTGCGTGACTGGCGGAAACCGGGCTGGAGCGATGGCCTGGGACAATTCGACCTGATCATTGCCAACCCGCCCTATGTCGAAATTGACGCCCCGCTGGCACCTTCGGTCCGCGAATTTGAGCCGGCAGAAGCCCTTTTTTCAGGCCGGGATGGTCTCGATGATTATCGGATCCTGGTGCCGCAATTGCGCGGTCTTCTGGCCCCGGCTGGCGTGGTAGTGCTTGAAATTGGTGCAACTCAGGCCGAAAGCGTCAGTGCTCTGGCGCTGGGCGGCGGCTATCAAGCCAGCCTGCACCGCGATCTTGCCCACAGGCCCCGTGCGCTGGTGTTGCATTAAGGGCTTGGCAAACCTGTTTGCAGTGGCTACCTCTATGTCAAGACCAGCGGTTTGCGGCGTGTTCGCCACCCGCCCGGTCTAGCTCCAACATTTGTCAGGTAACTTGTGCTTTGCCGCGCAAGGTGATTGCAGATGGGGCACCATGAACCGCGTTAAGGCGGACATGGCTTGAAAATTTTGTCACTCGCGCCGGTAATTGCCGCCGCCAGACATTAGTGAGGGAAGAATTTTTCCTTGAATAACAGCAATAGCAGCAATCGTAACAGCAACCGACGTCGTGGCCGAAGCAATAATCGGCCGCAAGGTGGCGGCGGTGGTGGGAACCAGATCAACCGGATCGACAGCCGGGCGCGGGGTAATGCCCCCCAGCTGCTCGATAAATACAAGAAGCTGGCCCAGGATGCGCAGCATAATGGGGACCGTGTGCAGGCCGAATATTACCTGCAATTCGCCGACCATTATTTCCGCGTGATCAACGATAACAAGCTCCGCCAGGATGAAGCTCGCGCCAAGCGCGACGAACAGGGCGAAGGATCGCCGGATCGGGGCAATGAGCGGGGCAATGAGCGCGGCGATGACGACAACCGCCGTAGCCGCCACTCGCGTGGTTCCAGCTACGAAGACGATGATCGCGGTGATGACGGTTCCGACGCAGATCGCGGCAACGCTGACCGGGGCGGCCAAGATCGCGGACGCAGCAACCGCGATAGCGACGATTTCGACGGCGACCGTTCCGATGACAGCGTGGCAGAGAAACCAGCGCGCAAACCGCGCAGTGCCATGCGCAGTTCGGGCAAGCCCCGTTCGGCGAAGGCACCCGCTAACGGCAATGGCGAGATCGATATTGCCGTGCTTCCACCTGCATTTGGCAAATCCGAAAGCGATGATGGCGGTTCGAACGAAGCGCCAGCCCGCAAGCCCGCCTTGCGCGCGCGACGCAAGCGCACAAACGATAGTGAAGCCAGCGAAGCGATCGGCTGAGATGCCGTTTGATGCGATTCGCACCTGAGGTGAGAAACGCGTTGATGGATTATTTTCATGCCATTGCGCGCACCGTAAAGGATCAGGCGGCAGCGCATCCCCGCTGGCTGGCCATTGCGCTTGGTTTACTGGTTGCCACCGGCTTTCCCCCGCTGGCGCTATGGCCGATAGCTCTGTTGGCAATCGGCGGGTTGTTCGCCCTGATCCGTGCCGCACCTTCGACGCGTGAGGCGGCCATCTTGGGCTGGTTTTTCGGTGTCGCCCACTTCACGCTCGCCAACAACTGGATAGCAACCGCGTTTGTCTATCAGGCCGAAATGCCGGTAATGCTGGGCTGGGTGGCCGTGCCGCTGGCATCCCTTTATCTTGCAATCTATCCGGCGATTGCTGGCGCTGCGGCCCACCGGGTCGCCCGCCTTTGGCCCTTGGCAAGCGGCGCAATTGCCTTTGCAGCATGTTGGACCATCGCTGAATGGCTGCGCAGCTGGGTTTTTACCGGCTATGCCTGGGACCCGCTCGGACTGGTCCTGCTTGGCGGATGGGATCGGGCCGGCC
Source organism: Erythrobacter sp. (assembly GCA_024642565.1). GTDB lineage: Bacteria > Pseudomonadota > Alphaproteobacteria > Sphingomonadales > Sphingomonadaceae > Allopontixanthobacter. The sequence continues at coordinate 46,105 of JAHEAV010000009.1, read as the reverse complement.
TTGCGGCCTTGCTGCCGTGGATGGGCACATACGCGCTTTCCGGGCTGGTGGTCGCTGTGGGTTCGGGACTGGTCATGCTGCTGGCGGAACGGCGCTTCGTTCTCACTCTAGTGGCGGCTGCACTGCTGACCGCCGGCATGTATTGGCCGGCTCCGCCGCCGCAGGACGGGCAACTTCGCTTCACCCTGATTCAGCCCAATCTTGATCAGGCTTCGCTGAACGACCCGTCGCAATTCGAAATCCAGTTTCAGCGCATTGCCCGCCTTTCCCGGCCGGTTGCTGCGCCGGAACGGCGGCTGGTGCTGTGGCCGGAATCGGGCGTGCCCGACTATTTGCGAGACGGATATCCGCAGCGATATTACAACCAGATGACCGCTGCCGGTGATCCGGAATTCGCGCGCTATCGGATTGGCCAGACCATTGGTTCGGGAAGCCTGCTGATGACCGGCGCTGTTGATCTGGCGATCAGGAACGGCCGGGCGTTCGGTGCCTATAATGCGGTTACCGCGATCGATGCCGATGGCAAAATCGTGGGCGGATACAACAAGGCACACCTTGTTCCCTATGGCGAGTATCTGGCGCTGCGCTGGCTGCTCGAACCCTTGGGGGCGAGCCGATTGGTGGCGGGCACGCTCGATTTTATTCCCGGCCCCGGCCCGCAGACACTCGATCTCGGATCGTGGGGTCAGGCCGGTATCCAAATATGCTATGAAATCACTTTTGCTGGCCAGGTTGTGGACCGGGCGCACCGGCCCGATTACATTTTCAATCCGTCCAACGATGGTTGGTTCGGTAGCTGGGGGCCGCCCCAACATCTGGGCCAGGCGCGAATGCGGGCGATCGAAGAAGGGTTGCCTGTTTTGCGATCGACCACCACCGGGATCAGCGCGATTATCGATGCCGGTGGCGTAGTGAGGCAGCATGTAGACATGCACCGCGCCGACCGCATCGACGGGTCTGTTCCGCCAGCGCATGCCGCGACATGGTTTGCCCGACTGGGCAATTTCCTGTCGCTCGCATGGGCTGTTGCGGCGCTGGCGGTGGCATGGGCCGGATACCTTGTTGCCACACGCCAGCGACGCGGCTAGGAAGCCGTTCCAACACATAAAGATTCCTTTATATCGGAGCATCCACTCCCAAGATCGAGGCACCATGCGTAACAATTTCCTGTTCACCTCCGAAAGCGTTTCCGAAGGCCACCCTGACAAGGTTTCGGACCAGATTTCCGATGCCATCGTCGATCTGTTTTTGGCTAAGGATCCGGAAGCGCGCGTTGCCTGTGAAACTCTGACCACGACGCAGTTGGTTGTTCTTGCCGGGGAAATTCGCGGCAAGGGGATCATGGATGAAGATGGAAACTGGGCCGAAGGCGTAGAGCAAGAAGTTGAAAATGCCGTGCGCGATACTGTGCGCGAGATCGGGTATGAACAGACCGGCTTTCACTGGAAAACGCTCCGCTTTGAAAACAATCTCCACCCGCAATCGGCGCATATCGCGCAAGGGGTTGATGCCGCCGAAGACAAAGACGAAGGCGCAGGCGACCAGGGCATCATGTTCGGTTATGCTTCGGACGAAACGCCCGATTTCATGCCCGCGACGCTGGATTACAGCCACAAGATTCTCGAGCGGATGGCGGCTGATCGCAAGTCCGGCAAAGCTCCGTTCCTGGAACCCGACGCCAAGAGCCAGGTAACGCTGCGCTACGCCAACGAACGTCCGGTGGAAGCGACCGCGATTGTCGTTTCAACCCAGCACGCGCCGGGGTATTTCTTCCATAAGGGCGAAGGTGACGAGGCCAAATATGCCGAGCTGCGCAGCTATGTGAAGGGCGTGATAGCCGATGTGCTGCCCGCGGAATTGCTGACCGAGAACACCGTTTATCATATCAATCCGACCGGCTGTTTCGAGATCGGTGGCCCCGATGGCGACGCCGGTTTGACCGGGCGCAAGATCATCGTCGACACTTATGGCGGCGCGGCTCCGCATGGCGGCGGCGCCTTCAGCGGCAAGGATCCAACCAAGGTCGACCGTTCGGCGGCTTACATCACCCGATATCTGGCCAAGAATATCGTCGCGGCCGGCTTTGCGCGGCGCTGCACGATCCAATTGAGTTACGCCATTGGCGTGGCTGAACCGCTGTCGATCTATGTGGACTTGCACGGCACCGGCACGGTCGAGGAAGGGCGGATCGAGGCCATAATTCCGCAGCTGGTGCGGCTGACACCGCGCGGTATCCGTACGCATCTGGGGCTCAATAAGCCCATCTACGGGCAGACGGCGGCCTATGGCCATTTTGGCCGGACTGCAGAAGGCGATGCCTTCCCGTGGGAACGGACCGATCTGGTGGACGCCTTGAAGGCTGCGCTTACCTGACGGAGAATGGGCGCTGGCCCGGCTATGGTGTGCGGAAATCCTCCATTACCATGCCGGCCGCGCGCAGTTCTTCTTCATGCGTAATCTCGCGCCATTCTTCGCGCAGCGCTTCATCTTCCCATTGCCGCATCGCCGGATGGGCGAGCATGCGTTCGGTCCAGGCCTGCCCCGCGCCCACATCAAGGCCATAGGTGCGAATGCGAAAAGCCACGGGCGCAAAGAATGCGTCAAGCGCAGAAAATTCCGCACCGGCCAGCCATGGCCCGCCGAATTCCGTTAGCCCTTTGGTGAACAGTTCTTCCAGCCGGGCGATATCGCGCTTCAGAGCATCGGCTGGCGGATGGGGTTTTACCCGAACGCCCACGTTCATGGTGCATTGATTGCGCAGGGCGGAAAAGCCGCCATGCATTTCGCTGACACCGCATTGCGCAAACCTGCGTGCCCCGGCATCCGCGGGCCAGATGCCTTCATGCCGATCGGCCAGATACAGCGTGATACCGAGCGAATCCCACACTGCCTTTTCGCCATCCAGCAACACCGGGACTTGTCCGGTCGGCGAGAACGATCGGAATTCCTGGTAATTATCCGGGCTGGCAAAAGGTTCGATCCGGTCGGCAAAATCAATGCCCAGCGCCTTCATCAGCACCCATGGCCGCAAGGACCAGCTTGAGTAATTCCGGTTGGCGGTGATTAGCGTGTAGGGCACCGCACTAGCCTTTGGCCAGATAATGGGCAGTCGTTTTCGCGGCGACTTCTTCGGCCGTGACCCCAGGGGCAAGTTCAACCAGTTCGAACGGGCTCTGGTGGTCGGGCCGATGGAACACGGCAAGGTCGGTGATGACCATGTCCACCACATTGCGCCCGGTCAGCGGCAGGGTGCATTCCGGAATGAATTTGGGGCTGCCATCCTTGGCAACATGTTCCATCACCACGATGATCTTCTTGACCCCGGCGACAAGGTCCATCGCGCCGCCCATGCCCTTGATCATCTTGCCCGGGACCATCCAGTTGGCAATATCGCCATTTTCGGCCACTTCCATGGCGCCGAGCACAGTCAGGTCGATGTGTCCGCCACGAATCATGGCAAAGCTGGCCGCGCTGTCGAAATAGGCACTGTTGGGCAATTCGCTGATGGTCTGCTTGCCGGCATTGATCAGATCAGCATCGACCTCGTCATCATAGGGGAAGGGGCCGATGCCCAGCATTCCATTTTCGGACTGCAAGGTCACATGCATGTCTGCCGGAATGTGATTGGCGACCAGCGTGGGAATGCCGATGCCAAGATTGACGTAATATCCGTCTTGAAGCTCGCGTGCGGCACGGGCTGCCATCTCGTCACGGGTCCAGCCCTTGGTTTGATTATTATCGACGGTCATCAAGCCGACTCCCTTTCGCGCACCGTTCGAAATTCGATTTGCTTGTCATATGGCGCGCCAACGATCATCCGTTGGACATAGACACCGGGCAAATGGATGCAGTCCGGATTGAGGCTGCCGACAGGAACAATTTCTTCAACTTCGACCAGGCATACCTTGCCACATGTCGCGGCGGGCAGATTGAAATTGCGCGCCGTTTTGCGGAAGACGAGGTTGCCGGTTTCATCGGCCTTCCACGCCTTGACGATGGCCAGATCGGCGAAAATGCCTTCTTCGAGGATGTAATCCTCGCCATTGAAGCGTTTCACTTCCTTGCCTTCAGCAACTTGGGTGCCGACGCCGGTCTTGGTGTAGAAACCGGGAATACCGGCGCCGCCCGCACGCATCCGTTCGGCAAGGGTTCCCTGGGGGCAAAATTCGACCTCAAGTTCGCCTGCGAGGAACTGCCTTTCAAACTCCTTGTTTTCCCCGACATAGGAGGAGATCATCTTCTTGACTTGTCGGGTGCGCAGCAGCTTGCCGATCCCTTCATTATCGATGCCGGCGTTGTTGCTGGCAAAGGTCAGGCCGGTTACGCCGCTGTCGCGGATCGCATCGAGCAGGCGTTCGGGTATGCCGCAGAGGCCAAAGCCGCCCGAAGCAATCAGCATATTGTCAGCCAGAACTCCGTCGAGAGCGGATGCGGCGTCAGGGAAAATCTTGTTCATGGAATCTCCAGTCAATCGGCATTTTTCTAGAGCAGGGCCACATCGCTGTCACCCCTCGGCGCGATAGTCTGTCTTGCCCAGCATTGAAGGGCATAAATATGGTGCGATGCAACAGCAACCATTGGGAAAGGAATTTTTATTCCGCAATCCCGGCTTAGTGCCGAAAAAAGAGTGTTATAATACAATCTATTGAATCAGTTTAAACTGAGTGTTGCATAATACGCAACACCTACTGCGCTTTTCGCACTTGCACAAAAAATGGTTCGCCGACATAGAGAACAGGCCTTTTAGGCATCCTCTCCCAAGACTTTTCAGGCCCGGTCGGCAACGACCGGGCCTTTTTTCTGTGTTGTGCAATCCGGCGGCAATTCATCCGTTCCTGCAGCCGATCAGACCAAGCTTCGTTTGCATACGCCGCCATGGGTACCTAGCTAGGATTCGACAGAGACCGGAACGATAGCAGGAGCAAGCCCCTGATGGCGGAAACCGAAGCCTTGGTAGACGAGAAGAAAGTGCGGCTGCAGGTAGCCGCGGCGCGGCAAGAGGAGAGCGGCCAGGGCATCGCCCGGCTGCCGCGGTCAGCCTTTCAGGCATTGGGTATCACCGAAGGCGATGTGGTGGAAATCACCGGCAAACGCAGCACGCCGGCAATCGCCATGTCTGCCTATGACGAGGATCAGGCGCTCGAAATCGTCAGGCTGGACGGTCTCCAACGCGGCAATGCCGAAGTCGGCTCTGGCGAACATGTAACGATTGTGGTTGCCACATCGCGCCCCGCAACCCGCGTCGTCTTCGCGCCGGCGCAGCGCGAGATGCGGCTTCAGGGGCCGACCCAGGCGCTGAAGCGCAATTTCTTCCGGCGGCCCGTTGTCGCGGGCGATCTGGTTGCCACCACGGGGCAGCAGCCTGTGCAGAACATGCCGCCTGAAGTGCGGCGTATGTTCAACACGCCGGCCTATGCGCTTACGCAAATCCGCCTGACCGTGGTTTCCACCGCGCCAAAGGGTATCGTCCATATCGACGAGAACACCGAAGTTGAACTTCGCGCCGAGTTCGAAGAGCCGCGCGATGGCCGTGCGGTGGTCAATTATGATGATGTCGGCGGTATGCAGGACACGATTCAACAGTTGCGCGAAATGGTTGAATTGCCTCTGCGCTATCCGGAATTGTTCACCCGCCTTGGTGTTGATCCGCCCAAGGGAGTGTTGCTGCACGGCCCGCCGGGAACCGGCAAAACCCGCCTGGCCCAAGCTGTCGCCAACGAAAGCGATGCGGAATTCTTCACGATCAACGGCCCGGAGATCATGGGGTCCGGTTATGGTGAGAGCGAGAAGCGTTTGCGCGAAGTGTTCGAGGAAGCGACCCGGGCGGCACCGGCGATTATTTTCATCGATGAAATCGATTCGATCGCACCCAAGCGCACACAGGTGCATGGTGAGGCGGAAAAGCGGCTGGTTGCGCAGTTGCTGACGCTGATGGACGGTCTGGCCGCACGTTCCAATCTGGTGGTGATCGCGGCCACCAATCGGCCAGACGCAATCGACGAGGCCCTGCGGCGCCCGGGACGATTTGACCGTGAAATCGTGATCGGAGTGCCCGATGCGAAAGGGCGCCGGGAAATCCTGGCGATCCACACGCGCGGGATGCCGCTGGGCGATAAGGTCGATCTTGCCGAACTGGCCCGGGTTACGCATGGCTTTGTCGGAGCCGACCTTGCTGCTCTGGCCCGGGAAGCGGCGATTGATGCTGTGCGCGGGATCATGCACAAGATCGATCTCGATGAACGCACAATCCCACCAGAAGTGCTGGAGGAACTTTGCGTTACCCGCGAAGATTTCCTCAGCGCATTGCGGCGCATCCAGCCCAGCGCCATGCGTGAGGTTATGGTGCAGGTGCCCAACGTAAACTGGGATGATATCGGCGGCGTGGCAGACGCGGTCGACAAGCTGAAAGAGGGCATCGAACTGCCGCTCAAAAATGCCGAAGCCTTCCGCCGCCTCGGCATCCGTCCCGCCAAGGGTTTCCTGCTCTATGGCCCACCCGGCACCGGCAAGACCTTGCTGGCGAAGGCGGTGGCGAAGGAGGCCGAGGCCAATTTCATTTCCATGAAAAGCTCTGACCTTCTGTCAAAATGGTATGGTGAAAGCGAGCAGCAGATCGCCCGGATGTTCGCTCGTGCCCGGGCAGTTGCACCCTGCGTGATCTTTATCGACGAGATTGACTCGCTGGTCCCGGCCCGCGGTAGTGGTCAGGGCGAACCGCAAGTAACCGGGCGTGTGGTGAACACTATCCTTGCCGAAATGGACGGGCTGGAGGAATTGCAGTCCGTGGTGGTGATTGGCGCGACCAACCGGCCAACGCTGGTCGATCCGGCGCTGTTGCGGCCGGGGCGGTTCGATGAACTGGTCTATGTCGGCACACCGGACGAACCGGGCCGGGAGCATATCCTCAAGATCCACACCCGGAACATGCCGCTGGGCAAGGATGTGAAGCTGAAGGATGTCGCGGCGAAGACCGACCGCTTCACCGGGGCCGATCTGGAGGATGTCGTCCGCAGGGCTGGCCTCAACGCTCTGCGCCGCGCAGGCGGCGGCGTTAAGCGGGTTAGCGCCGCTGACTTCGCCAAGGCACTCGATGATTCGCGTGCAACGGTTACCGAGCAGATGGAGGCCGAATACAAGAGTATGCGCGGCGAGCTGAAAAAACGCGCTGCAGAGGTCAATCCGATCGGCTTTGTTTTTGACGGGATGGTTGAATCAACGCGCGACAAGAAGCACAGCTAGAGAGGCTATTCCGTACCTATCACACGCGCGTTGGCGGCTTCGACTTCCAGCCGGTGCCGGATCAAGGCGTGCGGCATTTCCATGCGCAACCATTCGACCATGTGTTCGCGGACGGCGCAGCGTAAATTGAACAATTCGCCGATGGTGGCCGAACTGACCGCCAGGCGCAGTTCGATGCTTTCCGGATGGGCCGCGGTCATAACCAGAGTGGCCGTGCGCTTGTCCCAATCCGGCCGGCTGGCAACGAAGCGTTCGAATTCGGCGCGAATCCGCGAGACTTCGGCGGCGGGGTCAAGGTGCAGGAATACTGGCCCGGACAGCATTTCATTCTTGCGCGACCAATTTTCAAAACTGCTGTCGATAAAACGGGATGTCGGCACAATGACAGAGCGTTCGTCCCATGTGCGCACGATGACAAAACTCATGCGGATTTCCTCGACGCGGCCGGTCTGACCGTCCACCACCACAAGATCCCCCAGGCGAATTGGTTCGGTGATTGCCATCTGCAGACCTGCGATAAGCGATTTGAGCGCGGGCTGGGCCGCTGCACCCACGGCCAGGGCCGCAAGACCGGCCGAAGCCATCAAGGTCACCCCGATCTGGCGCACGGCCGGAATCGCGAACAGCATCAGGCCGACTGTAACCACGACAATGGCAAAGGTGGCGGTGCGCGACAGGATTGCGATCCTGGTCTTGCGGCTACGCGCAGCGACCGGGTCTTCGGATATTTCTGCCTTGTAATCGAGCGTATCGGTGAAGGCGCGGGTAATCGATAGCGTAACCCAGCCAAGCAGCGCGGGTACGGCAAAGGCCGACAGGATATTCCATACAGAAGCAATTTCGGCGTCATGCGCCGAAAGCACTGAAATACCGATGGCAACGAAGGACCAGCGCAGCGGGCTGTGGAGCCGGTCGAACACCATTCCGTCTACGGGGGTGGCGGATAGATTGGCAATGCGCCGCAATATCGTGAACAGCACCCGGTGCAATACCAAGGCTGCGGCTACGACAAATGTGACTGCGATTGCGGAAGCGGCGATCTGGGGCCAGGCGATTGTCGTGTTCTGGGAGAAGTATTTTTCGAACATGGCCTGTCCACTATGGCTTGCCGGCGATGGTTACAACCCTTGGGCCGTCACGCGTGGTAGGCGATCTCGATCCGGACATGCAGGCCTTGGGCATCAAAACTCCGCTCGATCGTCCCGCCCAACTGGCGGGCCGCACTAACCATCAGCATACTGCCAAAGCCCTTGTGTTCCGGTTCGCCGGAGAAAGCCAGGCCATGTTCCCACCAGTCAAGCACGACACTGCCATCATCCACCCGCCAATCAACGGACACCACGCCATCCTTCGCCCAGGCACCATATTTGACGGCGTTGGTGGTCAGTTCATGCAGCACCAGACCCAGCGGGGTGACTTGTTTTTCTGGCAAGAGTATCTCTGGCCCCGAAATATCGGCACGCGTATTCTCCGACCGGTAAGGCGCCAGAGTGGTTTCAACGAGCGCGCGCAGTGATCCAACCGGCTGGCCGGAGGTGCCCTGCGTCACTTCATGCGCAGTCAGCAGCGCACGAATTCGTTCGGAAATCCGGCCAACCACAGGCTGTGCGTCCGGATCGTCTCGCCCGCTCATCTGCACAATCGCCAGTGCCACGGCAAACAGGTTCTTGACCCGGTGATTGAGTTCGCGGGCGAGCAAGTCCGCCCGGTCCCGCGCTTCGCGCAGTGCCGCTGCCTGATGCGCCTGCGCCTCTGCCCGGGCGGTGCGGACAACCAGCAGATAGCCCATGATTAGAGCAACCAGCAGCAATGCCATTACGCCGGAAAGCAGCGGGAGTACCCGGCTCTCTGCCTCAGCCGTATGGTTGGCTGCTTCGTCCAGTAGCTGGCTTTCGATTGTTTCCATTTCGTGGATCGCCTGACGCAGGCGGGTCATGACTTCCTGACCTTCATCGCTCAGCACTTTGCGCCGCGCGTCGAGCAATTGCGCGTTCTGAAGCAGTTGCACCGATTCGCCCATTTCCGCGAATTTGGCGGCTGTCAGCGTGTCGATTTCGTCGAGCAGCGCCGCTTGCCGCACTGTTGCTTCGTCACCAATCAAGGCGCGCAGGCGCGCCAGTGTCGGCCTGTATTCCTCCCGCCCTTGAAGATAGGGTTGCAGGTAACGGCGGTCGAGCGTGATGAGATAGCCACGCTGGCCGGTTTCGGCGTTCAGTGCGGCGCTGCTCAGGCTGCGCAATTCCAGCAGCACTTCATTGGTCCGGCGGACCTGTTCGCGCTCGGTGCGTTCGGCCTCGATCGTCTGAAACGCAAAAAATAGCCCGGCAATCAGCGCGGCCCCGATCACGGCCAAAAGGGCAAGATTCGCCCAGCGCGCATGGCTCTTGCGCGTCCGCGGAGGCACAGCTTTGGTGAAACTGTCCGTCAGTGTGCGGCCCCCCAGCTTGCGCCGCTGCCGATCTCGACGCCAAGCGGAACCGAAAGCGGGGCGGCGGGCTTGGCTGCACCAGCCATCACCTCTTCGATCACCACGCTCGCCGCAGCAACATCCGCCTCCGGCAATTCGAACACAAGTTCGTCATGCACCTGCAGCAACATGCGCACGTGGCCCAGGTCAGCCTTGGCCAAAGCCGGAAGCATTCGCGCCATGGCCCGCTTGATGATGTCGGCGCTGGTCCCCTGGATTGGCGCGTTGATCGCGGCCCGTTCGCTGCCCTGGCGTTCGTTGGGGTTCTTGGAATTGATCCGTGGGAACCAGGTCTTGCGGCCGAACAGGGTTTCCGAATATCCGCGTTCCCGCACCGATTCCAAGGTCGAGTGGATGTAGTTCTGGATGCCGGGGAAGCGCTGGAAATACCGGTCAATGATCGCTTGTGCTTCGTCCGGTTCGACCCCCAGCCGCCCCGCCAGGCCCCAACGCGAAATGCCATAGAGGATCGCGAAATTGATGGTCTTTGCCTGCGCGCGCGTGTCGCGGGTAACTTCGCCATACATTTCGCGTGCGGTGCGGGCGTGAATATCCTCACCTTCGGCGAAAGCAGCCTTCAGTTCGGGGACATCGGCCATATGCGCCGCCAGCCGCAGCTCGATCTGGCTGTAGTCGGCAGACAGCAGGACATTGCCCGGTTCAGCGACAAAGCTTTCACGAATTTGCCGCCCGATTGCGGAGCGGATCGGGATGTTCTGGAGATTGGGATCGGTCGAGGAAAGCCGCCCGGTCTGTGCACCAACAAGCGAATAGCTGGTGTGTACGCGGCCCGTGCGTGGGTTGATCGCCGCTTGCAAGGCGTCGGTATAGGTTGACTTCAGTTTCGATAATTGCCGCCATTCCAGTACTTTATTGGCGATTGGCGCGCCTTCGCCGGAAAGCCTTTCCAGCACCGCCTGATCGGTCGAATATTGGCCGCTCTTGCCTTTCCGGCCACCTTTGTAGCCCAGCGTATCGAACAGCACGTCGCCCAATTGCTTGGGGCTGCCAATGGTAAATGGCGTTCCGGCCAGATTATGAATTTCGCCTTCCAGCTTGGCAATTTCGGTGGAGAATTCCTCCGAAAGTTTCGCCAGGCTGGCGCGGTCAACCTTTACCCCCTCGCGCTCCATCCTTGCCACCACCGGTATCAACGGGCGGTCGGTTCTTTCATAGATCTTTGTTCCGCCTTCTTCGGCCAAGCGCGGCCGGAGCTGCTGATAGAGCCGCCAGGTGATTTCGGCATCTTCGGCGGCATATTCGGTCGCCCGATCCAGAGCGACCTCCCCGAAGGATATTGCTTTCTTGCCGGTCCCGCAGACATCCTTGAAGGCGATCGGCGTATGGCCGAGATGGCGCTGGGACAATTCGTCCATCCCGTGCCCGCCGCCAATTCCTTCCTCGGACCGTCCGGCGTCGAGGTCGAAGCTGATGACCATCGTGTCCTCAATGGGCGATATTTCGATCCCGTACCGGGCCAGCACATTGAGATCATATTTGATATTCTGACCGATCTTGATGACCGCATCACTTTCCAGCAGCGGTTTCAGCGCCATGATCGCAGCTTCGCGGTCAACCTGCTTCGGCTTTTCCGACAACAGATCATGGCCGCCATGCGCCAGCGGGATGTAGCAGGCATCGTTGGGGCCAAGTCCCAGGCTGACCCCGACCAGTTCGGCTTGCATCGCATCTAGCGAACTGGTTTCGGTGTCCACCGCCACTTCGCGCGCGGCAAAGGCGCGGCTGATCCATTGGTTCAGGGTTTCTATATCCTGTACGCAGGCATAAGCGCTGCGATCCACTGCGGGCATCTCCGCAAGCGTTTGCCGGATGCCCGCGGCTGCGCCAGAATTGACCCGCTTGGCCGGATTGAGGTTGGTCTTCCGTTCGGGGCTGCCACGGCCAGCATCAAGCCGTTTCAACAGGCTGGCGAATCCATGCATTTCCAGAAATTGAGCGAGCGGTTCCGGCGGAACGCCGTCTAGCAGAAAGTCTTCGAGTGGAAGCGGCAGGTCGCAATCTTCCTTCAGCGTGACCAGCACGCGGCTGAGCTCTGCCATCGCTCGCCCGTCCACCAACCGTTCCTGCAGTTTGGAAGGTTTCATCTGTGGTGCCGCATCCAGTGCAGACGTCAGAGTGCCATATTCCTGGATCAGCTTGGTCGCGGTCTTCGGCCCTACGCCGTAAATGCCGGGGATATTGTCGACCGAATCGCCCATCAGCGCGAGGACGTCACCGACCTTTTCCGGCGGGACACCGAATTTCTCCTCGACTTCGGGAATGCCGATCCGCTGATTCTTCATTGTATCGAGCATGTCGATGGTGCCGGTTTCGTCGGATCCCTTGGAAACCAGTTGCATCAGGTCCTTGTCCGAAGAGACGACCGTCACGTCCCAGCCCCGCCTGGCGGCGGCCCGGGCATAGGAAGCGATCAGATCATCGGCTTCCAATCCCTGTTCCTCGATACAGGGCAGGCTGAAGGCACGCGTTGCATCGCGGATCAGCGGGAATTGCGGCACCAGATCTTCGGGCGGCGGCGGCCGGTTGGCCTTGTATTCCGGGTAGATATCGTTGCGGAAGCTCTTGCCGGACTTGTCGAGAATGACCGCCAGATGGGTCGGGCCATCGGCATCGTCGAGATCCTGCGCCAGCTTCCAGAGCATGGTCGTATACCCGTACACCGCGCCGACGGGCGTACCCTCGGGATTGGTAAGTGGTGGAAGACGGTGATAGGCCCGAAAAATATAGGCGGACCCGTCGACCAGATAGAGATGCTGCTTTTTGGCCATGTAGCGCTGGTAGCAGCGTAAATGGCCAAGGTCAGCCAACTTTGTCATCGCTTTTGCAACCATCATGAATGGCGGAATTCTGCCGATCCTGGACAGAATGCGGCAAAATGATGGCAAAAAAATGTAAAACCGCTTGCTTCGTCACATTATCGCCATTATTCAGCCGAGCAGAAGTCGACCAACCGGGAGGCCTCAACGTGCGACCCTGATAGGGCGTGCGATCTTCACTCGCTGTTTAAGGATTTTGAAACATGCGCAAGTTCGTTCTCGCTGCCGCAGTTGCCGGCGCCGCTCTCTCGCTCGCCGCTTGCTCGGAAGGCACCACGGATACCGCTGCTGAAGCAACCGATTCGGCAATGGCTGATGCAGAAACCAACATGGATGCTGCTACCGACGCCGCTGCTGAAGTTGCTACCGATGCTGCTGCGACCGCTACCGATGCTGCTGCAGCTGCTACCGACGCTGTTGAAGCTGCTTCGTAAGAATCTGAAGCTGAATAAGCTTTAGTTTTCGTTTCGAAAACAGGAAAGGCGGTGCCGCAAGGCGCCGCCTTTTTTGATTCCAATTTCAAATTCCGCTTTGCAGTGGTGGGCCGTGATCGGTCCGTTAGCCGTTCAGCCGCCCGGATAGGTCGCGCTGGTCCAATTGCCTGAGTTGCCGGGTGAATACCCTTCGTACAATGCCCGGGCGATCTCGGCGATTCGGGCTTCCCGCGCGCCGCGTGATCCCTGCCCGGTGACATAGATCGCCACTGCAATGGCGCGGCCATCAGGCGCTTCGATGATACCGATATCGCTGGAGGTATTGTTGAGCGAACCGGTCTTGTGTTTGACCGATGCGGATGCCGGCAGCAGTGCAGGAATCCGGCGCGTACCCGTACGGCAGCGTTCCATCGCACCCAGAATAACTCGGCGGCTTTCTGCCGACAGGAACTTGCCCTGATAAAGGCCAACCAACAAATCGATCATGGCCTTGGGAGACGCGCTGTCGCGCAGATCAATATGCGATGCCGGGTCAATTTCCCCATCGTCGCGGACCAGCGTTGCGATATCCCGATCCAGTCGAAATTCGCGGACGCCCGCGCGCCGGGTCCAGTCGTTGACCGCCTGCGGTCCGCCGACTGCCTTGAGCAGCGCATCCGTGGCTGAATTGCTGCTTCGGGTGATCATCAGTTCGATCAGGTCGACGGCGGCCATATACTGGCCGGGCTTAACCGGCGCGACCTTGCTGGAGAAGGGCGTCGAGCGAACGGGTATCATCAGTGGAAACTCGCTCGACAATGTCCAGCGACCTTGTTCCACCCCTTCCATGAAGGTTGCCGCAATGGCGATCTTGCTGGTGCTGGCCATGGGAAAACGCTGGTCGCCCAGCACGGACACCTGCTGACCTGTTGAAAGGTCAATCGCGGCAACACCAATTCGCCCCCGATCGCCGTTGGCAAGCTGGGCAATGCTCCGTTCCAGATTGGATTTGTAGGCTGTCGAAAAATCGCGCGGGGCGCGAACATCGGTTCCGAAAGTGCTATCGAAAGCGGCCTCGAAATTGGTTCCCTGGGTCTGAGCCTGAGCCTGTGCGGCGCCGATAGGCATGACCAAAGGTGCCATGGTCCATACCAGCCCCGCGCCGATCCAGCTGATCAATCGTGATTGAATCTGCATTCCTCGAAGTTACCCCATTCAAGGTGATTTTTTCCTTAATGGCCGGGATTACAGCGCAAACAAGCCAAAACTGATGAAAAGTGTCTGGCGCGCGACAAAAGATTACGCGCGGCTTATAGATCACGCGGCTGAAACAGCCATTCTGTTGCCATCTATTCGCTCTTGTGACTTGGCCGCTTGTCCTGCAACCATCCCGGAATGACGAAGGAAGCTCCAACAGCGGCGTTGCTGTCTTGCGGAATCGGGCCAGTGATGGCCCGTGCTGGCAAGCCCGCACCAATCGATTTTACCCGCCTTACGGGCGGGGCGATGATGGAAAGCTGGCTGTTTTCGTGCGGTGAGGAGAAGTTCGTCCTGCGACGCGCGCCTTCGCCGGAATTCATGGAAGGACGTGCTTTTGGACACACCACCGAAGCCGCAATCATCCGTGCCGCCTACGCTGCTGGTGTGACCGCGCCGGAGGTGGTGGCGCAATTGCAGCCGGACGACGGGATCGGCAGCGGTTATGTTATGCGCGCTCTGCCTGGCACGGCCGATCCGAAGATCATCCTCGATTGCGATAGGCCGGACCGTTTGCTGAACCAATGCGCGGCCCAATTGGCACGAATTCATGCGATTGATCGCGAAGGGTTGCCAGCGGGGATCGTCCGTATGGATTACCGGGAAGCCCTGGCCGGGCTGAGGGATCAGTTCCGCGAAGCAGGTGCCGACCGCCCGGTGATCGCGCTGGCCCTGCGCTGGCTTGGCGAAAATTGCCCCGAACCGGTCGATCCGGTGCTCAATCATGGTGATTTCCGGCTGGGCAACCTGCTTGTTGAAGATGGCCGCCTGACCGGTGTACTCGACTGGGAACTGGCGCATTGGGGCGATCCTCATGAAGATCTTGCCTTTGCCTGCATGACGGTGTGGCGCTTCAACCGGCCCGACCGTGAAGCGCTGGGGCTGGGATCATTTGAAGACTGGTTCGCCGCTTATGAGGCGAATGGCGGTCAGGCGGTTGATCGGGGGCGGTTTCGCTATTGGCTCGTCTACCGCACCGTGTGGTGGGCCTTGGGCTGCCTGCAAATGGCAAAATACTGGCGCAGCGGCGAAGACCGGATGCTGGAGCGTGTGGTCATATCCCGCCGGACCAGTGAACAGGAACTGGACCTGCTGTTACTGCTAGAGACCGATGCTCCGGCAGACGAAGCTGCGCGCATGATTGGCGCACCCGCACCGCCGGATCCGGAATGCGGAGAAGCCAACATCGGCGAACTCGCCGAAGCTGTCTCCGAATGGCTGGCCACGATCAAAAGCCAGGTCGAAGGCCATGATCGCTTCCAATTGGCAGTTGCGCGCAATGCCCTGGGAATCATCGGGAGGGACCAGCGCGGCAAGGATCGCTCGTCATTCGATCCAGCGCTGTCCGCTGACATCATGGCCGGGGCGCAAACATTGGCATCGCCTGGCCTGCTCACGCGTTTGAGGACCGATGCACTGAGAAAATTATCGGCCGACATGCCCAAATATCCTGCGCTCGCTTTGGCGCGTGCCAAGTGGACCGGAGAAAACTGATGGATTTCAGCCTGCCGCAAGACCTGCAAGCCTATCTCGCCGAACTCGACGCATTCATTGAGGCGGAGATCCGGCCGCTTGAGCAGCAGGATGACAATATACGCTTCTTCGATCATCGCCGCGAATACGCCCGGACCGATTTCGAAGCTGGCGGATTGCCGCGCAAGGATTGGGAAGCCTTGTTGGCCGAAGCCACACGCCGCGCGGATGACGCTGGCCATTGGCGCTTTTCCGCCCCGAAGGGTTATGGCGGCAAGGATGGCTCAAATCTGTGGATGGCCGTGATCCGGGATCACTTCGCGCAGCAGGGTCTTGGGCTTCACAATGATTTGCAGAACGAACATTCGATCGTCGGCAATTTTCCTTTCGTCGCCATGTTCGACACTTTTGGGACGGAGGAACAGAAGCGCGAATTTATCCTTGGCGGGTTTGCACGAAATCGCCGCGTTGCCTTTGGCCTGACGGAACCGGAACACGGCAGCGACGCCACCTTTATGGAAACCGTGGCCGTCCGCGAAACGCGCGATGGTGCGGCCGGTTGGCGGATCAATGGTGAAAAGATGTGGATCACCGGAATGCATGTTGCCACGCATTGCGCGGTCTTTGCGCGGACTTCGGGCGAAGCAGGCGATGCGCGCGGGATCACCTGCTTTCTCGTTCCCCATCCAATCCAAGGCCTCCGGATCGAGGAATGGATGTGGACTTTCAACATGCCCACCGACCATCCCCGGCTTAGCCTGACCGATGTCTGGGTGCCCGACAGCGTGATCCTGGGCGAGGAGGGTAATGGCCTCGCTCTGGCGCAGAGCTTTGTCCATCAGAACCGGATACGCCAGGCGGCCAGCAGCCTTGGCGCGGCGACCTATTGTCTGGAAGAAAGTGTGAAATATGCGCGGGCGCGCAAGCCTTTTGGTGAAGAACTGGCGCGCAATCAGGGTATCCAGTTCCCGCTGGTCGAATTGGCCACCCAATGCGAGATGCTGCGCCTGCTGATCTACAAAACCGCGTGGGAAATGGACCGGATGCCGCACCGGCAGATCGAAAGCCAACTTTCCGACAAGGTCAGCATGTGCAATTACTGGGCGAACCGGTTGGTGTGCGAGGCGGCAGATCAGGCGATGCAGGTGCATGGCGGGATTGGCTATTCGCGGCACAAACCGTTCGAACATATCTATCGCCACCACCGCCGTTACCGGATCACCGAAGGCGCGGAGGAAATCCAGATGCGCAAGGTGGCCGCGTATCTGTTCGGCTATCTCGGACCGCGCAAGGCCACGTTCGGGTAACCACCCCTTTTCGCATTGTTGCAATCATCTGGTGCTCTAGGAAGGTCGTATGAAAAGTAACTGGACCATAGGCATCATCGGCGGCTCTGGCCTCTACCAGCTTGACGCGCTTGAAGACACGCAATGGATCAAGGTGGAAACACCCTGGGGTGATCCCTCGGACGAGATCCTGTGCGGCCGGATTGGCGGAGTGAATGTGCGGTTCCTTCCGCGCCACGGCCGCGGGCACCACATTGCCCCGTCGCAAGTCAATTCGCGGGCCAATGTGGACGCGCTCAAACGCGCTGGCTGCACTGATCTGCTGGCGATTTCCTCGGTCGGGTCGCTCCGGGAAGATCTACCCCCCGGCCATTTTGTGGTGGTTGACCAATTTATCGACTGGACCAGGAACCGCACCTCCAGCTTCTTCGGCACGGGAATGGTCGCGCATGTCAGCATGGCCGAACCGGTGTGCGAACGGATGGCCGGCATGGCGGCGGCAGCGGTTGTGGCGGCAGGCGGCGAAGCCAAGGTTGGCGGCACCTATCTGGCCATGGAAGGCCCGCAGTTTTCCACGCGGGCAGAGAGCCATCTATACCGCTCGTGGGGCGCCGATGTGATCGGCATGACCGCCATGCCGGAAGCCAAGCTCGCGCGGGAGGCGGAGCTTCCTTACGCGCTGATCGGCATGGTGACCGATTACGACTGCTGGCGGGAAGATGCGGCCTTTGTCGAGGTCAGCGAAGTAATTGCGCAGATGAAGGTCAATGGAGACATCGCGCGCAAGGCAGTGGAGGCATTTGTGGGGGGGCTACCGGAAAAGCGGGCAGCGTCACCGCTCGATACGGTATTGGACCATGCGCTGATAACGGCGCCGGATGCGCGTGACCGTTCCCTGCTGGCCAAGCTGGATGCAGTGGCCGGCAGAGTTTTGCGATAGGGGCAAGGGCACTTGGGGAACGGCCTTGCGCCAGCCTAGGCGGAACAGCTTGCCCCGCCGAGCACGCAGAAACGCGCGCAATGCGGATGGTTGAGCGATACAGCGCCTGATGCCTCGGCCAGTGTCGCGCCCATGTCGAAACCCGGATCATAGGGAATGAGTGTGCAGGCGGCGACGCGGGGTGTGCTTTCGCCCTTGCGATGGACGACCATGCGGCTGCTGGCACACATGATCTGCGCCGGATCCTTGCCAAGGATGTCCCAGCATGAAGTGGTAATTTCGGCGATGTCCTTATTCGCGTCCATTTCGGGAAACAGGACCAGACGCGTTGAATCCATCGCGTCGATCCGGATGTTTTCAGCCGCAAACATCGCGGCATAGCCTGTGCGGGCGGTGTTCAGGCTTTCTTGTGGTAACAGTCGGCCCGCGGCAGCAATGGAGAAACCATTTTCCGACAGCCATTTGAGCCCGGCGAGCGCCGGTTCCCAACTGCGCGGCCCGCGCTCTGCCTCGTGCGCTGCGGCGGTGTGGTGATCAAGGCTGACCCGAATAGTGAGCTTTTCACCGAACCGGTCGCGCAGGGCCAACAAGGAATCCTCGTGCCGCCGCATCGGCTTCATGGCGTTGGACAGCACCAGCACGCGGTATCCGCGTGAAAGGCTGTCTTCCAGCATCGCCATGAATTCGGGATTCATGAAAGGTTCGCCGCCGGTATAACCGATCTCGCGCGCGGGCAGGCCCAGGGCCGCAACCTCGTCCAGATAGGCGGACACATCAGCAGCAGTGATATAGACCAGGGCATCGTTGCTCGGACTGCTTTCTATGTAGCAGGTCGCGCAGGCGAGATTGCACAATGTACCGGTATTGAACCACAGGGTTTCCAGACCGGTCAGTGGAACCGATGCCCGCGGCTCTCCCTTTGCCGTCCAATCGGGATCGGAGAATTTATCACGGGGAAGGTCTGCCCCTTCGACCCGGAAGGGGGATGGCCCGGTGGGTGCGTTTCGTGAATTCTTGACGCCGGTGTTCACGCAAGGGTCCTGCGGATACGCGCAACCAGCGCGACATATTTCTTGGGCAGCGATCCGAAGACGGTGGGCTCCCACGCCGCAAAGGCGGCGGCTTTCGCGATTTCGCTGCGGGTCGGGTAGGAAATCACCGCACTACCCATATCGAACGTGCCGCTTTTGCCGGTGATCGATTGGGTCCATGGAAGCAGCAATTCGCCAGCGCCCTTGCCGACGATACTGACGCCGAGCACTTTCTTGCCCTTCAAAACCAGCTTGAGGAAACCTTCGGTCGCATCTTCCGCGATCGCGCGTTCGTTATGGTCGAACCCTTCCTTTATCACGGTCACTGTATCCCCGAATTGCGCCCTTGCTTCGCTCTCCGTCATGCCCACTTGCGCCACTTCGGGGTCGGTATAGGTGCACCACGGAAGCGCCTTCCAGTTGACCTTGGTCGGCAGGCCGGTGGTGATTTCCAGCGCAACATTTGACCCTTCGTAGCCGGAAACATGGGTCAGACGCGGGCCATCACGGCAATCGCCAATGGCGTAAATGGATCGTACCGATGTGCGCCGCCGGGCATCGACAAGGATGCCATTTTTGTTCGTGGCGATGCCGATGGTTTCAAGCCCCAGCTTGCCAATGTTGGGGATGCGGCCCGTAGCGATCAGCAGGTGCGAACCTTCGATCAGCGTGCCGTCTGACACCTGCACGGCAAGATGGCCGGACGAACCCGAAACCGCGCTGGCCATTCCGTCCACGAATTGAACGCCTTCTGCCTCCATTCGTGCCTTGACCACCGCCACGGAATCCGGATCATCTCGGCCCAAGAGCGGGCCGGGGTTTATAACTGTGACTGCGCTGCCGAGGCGGCGAAAGCTTTGCGCCATTTCCATGCCAATCACCCCGCCGCCGATAATGACCAGATGGCCCGGCAATTCGGTCAGATCGAACAGGTTTTCGTTGGTAAGATAGGGTACCGCTTCCAGCCCCGGAATTGGCGGGATTGCCGGCCGCGAACCGGTGGCGATCACGATCCGCGGGGCTGACAACATGCGCCCGCCTACCGTGACCGAATGCTTGCCGGTAAGTGTCGCCCACTCACGGAAGACTTCGCAGCCCATTTCTTCGAATCGTTCCTGCGAATCGTGGGGTTCGATATGCGCGATCGCATCATGGATGTGCCGGTGTACGCCTGCCCAGGCAACCTGCGGCGGGGCAAGAGTTACTCCCATCCGTTCGGCCAGGCGGGCTTCCTGGGCACGCTTGGCAGCGGTGATAATCGCCTTGGACGGCACGCAGCCATTGTTGAGGCATTCGCCGCCCATCTTATGCGCTTCGATCAGCGCCACCTTCAGGCCGAACAGCGCGCAGCCGCCAGCTGCTGTCAGACCTGCGGCCCCGCCGCCGATCACGATTACGTCATGGGTAAATTTCATGAGGCCCCTGTAACAAATGGATGCTGCACGGCGAAACCATTTGTGCCAAGCCCGCGTTGCTGCTTGCACGGACATTCGCAGACTGAAGGCGCATCGTTACATGAATATTGAAAACAGCCGCAATTATTATGGCAAGGTCCTGGGTGGCTCCGAAGATCTCAAGACAGATGCCTGCTGCACGGCGGAGGCACCGCCGCCAGGGATAATGGCCGCGATGATGAACGTGCACCCCGAAGTTCGCGCGCGCTATTACGGCTGCGGCCTGGTTGCCCCGCAGGCAATCGACGGGGGGCAAATACTCGATCTTGGTTCAGGCAGTGGGCAGGATGCCTATATTCTGAGCCAACTGGTGGGCGAACATGGCTTTGTCACCGGGATCGATACCACGCCCGAACAATTGGCCATCGCCAACCAGCATGTCGAATGGCACCGCGAAAAATTTGGCTATGCCAAGGCGAATGTGCGGTTTGCCGAAGGGGATATCGAAAAACTGGATACGCTGGGTCTGCCCGAAGGACATTACGATGCGATTGTATCCAACTGCGTGATCAATCTGGTGGCGGATAAGGCGGCGGTTTTTGCCGCCGCGCACCGGCTGCTGAAAGAGGGCGGCGAGCTGTATTTTTCCGATGTCTACGCCGATCGCCGGGTGCCTGCCGCCTTGCGAAGCGATCCGGTTTTGCATGGGGAATGCCTGTCGGGCGCGCTCTATTGGGCTGATTTCCTTGCGCTTGCGAAACAGGCCGGTTTTGCGGACCCGCGCCTTGTGACCAGCCGGCCTCTGGCTATCGGGGACCCGGCTATTGCCCAGAAGCTGGGCGGGATTGCCTTCCATTCGGCGACCTATCGGCTGTTCAAGCTGAACGGTCTGGAACCGCAATGCGAAGATTACGGTCAGGCGGTGCGTTACCGCGGTACATTGCCGGGAAGCGAACGCGTTTTCGAACTTGATAACCACCACCATCTGGAAGCGGGCCGGATGTTTCCAATTTGCGGCAACAGCTGGCGGATGCTGGCGGATACGCGATTTGCGCCGCATTTCGAATTCTTCGGTAATTTCAGCCACCATTACGGCATATTCCCCGATTGCGGCGTAGCGATCCCCTTTGCCGCGAACGCCGCCGGCAAGGACTCAAGTGCGGCAGCCAGCTGTTGCTGAATATCTTCCTGACGGGTGCGGCCGGACTGATTGGCGGCGAATTGGCCGCGCGTCTGGTTGCTGCGGGGCACCGGGTTACAGCCCTGGTCCATACCAACCGCGATATTCGGGCGAATGATGGCTGCGAAGTGCCAGTACAGGCCGCGGTTTCCGGCGACGTTACGCAGCCGCTTTTCGGGCTGGCGATACAGGAATATGACCGGCTTACCCGCAGCCACGACCTGTTGATCCATTGTGCCGCCACGGTGCGGTTTGACCTTGATGCTGCCGCCTATGCCGCGACCAATGTGGGCGGCGCGGCCAATGCGGTCGAATTCGCCCGGCACGGCGCCATGCCGATCCTGCATGTCAGCACCGCCTATGTCTGCGGCGAAAGGGACGGACGCATTCTGGAAACCGATCCCTTGCCCGATGGCGGGTTCAAGAACGGTTATGAGCAATCCAAGGCCGAGGCTGAACGGCGCGTTCGGGCCAGTGGTATCCCCTTTGCCATTGCGCGGCCCAGCATCGTTGTGGGCGACAGCAAAAGCGGCGCGATCCGCCAGTTCGACACCACTTATGCGGCGTTCAAGTTGATTGCCGAAGGCCGGGTCCGCCACATGCCGGTGCGGGCCGGGGCCAGTCTCGACTTTGTGCCGCTCGATCATGTCGCGGGCGCACTTGTCGATCTGGCGCTGGATATGCAGCAGGCGGAAGGCGGAACGTTTCACCTGGTGTCGGGCCAGCCCATTCCGGTTACGGATTTCTTCGATGCAATTGCGGCATTCGCGCAATTTCAGCGGCCCCGATTGGTCGAACCACACGCCTTCGATCCGGCAGTCCTGCCGCCGCTGGAACGGCGGCTCTACAAGCGCGTGGCAGGGCTATATGCAAGCTATTTCCAGCGGGATCCGCACTTCGATGACACGGCCTTACGCGCACGGATCGGGAGGGCTTGCCCGCCCACCGGAGCGGACTATCTTCATCGGTTGATCCGCTATTGCATAACCACCGGCTTCCTGAACGCAGAAGCAGCCCAGGTGTGACTGACAATCCCGCGCTGAAGCAAGATCAGCGGATATGCGGGTAATGCCTGGCCAATCGGGATCGCGCCCCCACGGCCCATAAAATGCCGACTTTGAAATAGACCCAATTGGCCTTCAGTGGTCCCCAGGCGGCAATGCGGCGATCCGATGTGACGATCCAGCGGCGGACCATGCGGATGCGCCCCATTGCGGCGAACTTAACACAAAGGTCGGCTTCTTCCATTATCGCATCGCTTGGGGTGCAGCCCCCGATTTGTAGAAATTGCGCGCGGCGGAAGAACATTCCGTGGTCGCCAAACAACAGCCGCACGCCGCGCAGAAAAAGATGGGGGCGGGTGATCAGCGGGGCGTACCAGGTCTTGATCCAATTGTGGAACGTCGTGAACCAGCGGGTTTTTTCCGGCCCGCGTATCAAGGGCGTGAAACTGGCAAGAGCGATTGTCGGATCGGCCAGTGTGCCGATTATCACGGAGGCTGCATCAACGGGCGGGATACTGTCGGCATGGAGAACGCAGACCAGCGGCGCGTTCGCGGCGGCAACTCCGCAATTGATCTGGTTGCCGCGGCCCGCAGCCGTTTCGATAAGGTGCCATCCGGCTGCACGGATCAAGGCGCAGCTTGCATCCGAGCTGCCGCCATCGACCGCGATGACTTCAATCGGCTGCGGGTCGAGCATGGCGATATTTGCGATCAGGGCCGGAAGGGTGCGTTCTTCGTTAAGCACCGGGATTACCAGCGCCACGCCCGTCATGGCAGGTATTCCGGCCACTGGGCCAGATCCTCTACCGTATCGATATCGGACAATGCAGGCAGCACCGCCAGCTCGACCCCTTGCGCTGCAAAGCGGCGCAGCGTTTCGGCGAACACCGCATCGGTGCTCCACGGCATATCGGTGAAGGCAAATGGTGCCGGCCTTCGGTAGCCGAGGAGGTAATAACCGCCGTCGGTGGCAGGGCCAATCACCATTGGCCGGCTGCCCAACCAATCGGCGGCGGTACGCAAGAGTGCAGGCGTCAGGCCCGGGCAATCACTGCCGATCAGGATCGCCGGAGCGGGGACACGGTCGAGCCTGTCCGTCAGATCACCGTTGCCCTGTTCGGTAACAATCAGATCATCACCAAAGGCGGCGCGGAAAGCGGCGGGCTCAGCCCCGGTTATCCGCAATTCGAACTGCACCCCGCTTGCCCGCGCAACTTCCACTGTGTGTGCCAGCAACTTGCGGTAAATCGCCGCCGCGCCGTCCGACCCGAAAGCCGGGATCAACCGGGTCTTGGCCACGCCTGGTTCTGGCCAGCGGGCAAAGATCGAGATGAGCGGTTCGGCCATTGGGGTGCGATAGCGGCTCGACGGGCGTGCGGCCATAGGGCATGGTTCCGACAATGAAGCGCAGCAGGTTCGCTCTGGCAATTGTGGCTACGGCCATCATCGGCGGGATCATGCTGGCCGAACGGCGCCAACCTTTGCGCAAGGCAAAGCGGCCCGCGATCCCGCGAACTGTCCGCAACGCCGTATTGGGTGCGGGCTGCGCCGTGATCGTGGAGGCGGTTGAGCAGCCGCTCACCCGCGCGATTGCCGCAAAAAACCTGTCACACAAGCGCGGCTTCGCGCAAAAACTGCCGCGCCCCTTGCGCGTGGCCGGCGGCATTGCAGCCATGGATTACGGTTTCTACTGGTGGCACGTAGCCACTCACAAGCTGCCATTTCTGTGGCGTTTCCACCGGGTCCATCATGCCGACCCGGATATGGATATGAGCACAGCTGTGCGGTTCCATCCGGTCGACATGCTGGTTTCCTTGCCGTGGCGGCTGGCACAGGTCAGGCTGGCAGGGGTCAGCCCGAAAAGTTTGCGCCTGTGGCGCAGTTTCTTCAACTTTTCGATCCTGTTCCATCATTCGAACATGAAATTGCCGGGCAGAACGGATGACCGCCTTGCGCGCATCCTCACCACTCCGAAAATGCATGGCATCCATCACTCCCGCGACGGGGCCGAACGTGACAGTAATTTTACCAGCGGGTTTAGCCTGTGGGATCGGCTCCACGGCACATATCGCGATGATGTGCAGCAAGCCGATGTGGAGATCGGGGTCGATGATCCGGCGGCAGAAGCGGACGCAGAACTGTTTCGGGCCCTGGCCGCGCCGTTCAAGCCGCAGCCACCCTCCGCTGGGTAAAAATGGTGCCGGGGCTAAGGGTTTGGGCTTGACGCGGGGCCGCTGATAGTTGCCATTGCAATCATCCAGTTGCCAATAACCAGGGGCGTTTTTCAGCGATGTTCTCAACTTCCTTCCCTGCGCGCCGTTTCGCGCGCCATTCCCTTGTCACCATTCTGTTGTCCAGCGCTTCGCTGGTGGCGGCGCAGGATGTGCAAATCGTCCAGCCCGGGGCGCCGGGGCAGGTGACCAAAGCCTTGTCCGCGAAGGAAGCCGTGGCGTTGGCCAATGCCAGCTATTCCCCGGCGGATGTATCCTTCATGCAAGGTATGATCATGCACCACCAACAGGCGGTCGATATGGCCGCGCTGGTCAAGGACCGGACCAATAAGGAAGAACTGGTGGCCGTGGCCGGGCGGATCGACGCCAGCCAGGCGGATGAGATCGCCTTCATGCGAAAATGGCTGGCCGATCGTGACGAGCCGGTTTCGATGCCCATGATGGCCAGTATGGACCATGGCACCATGGACCATAGCACCATGGATCATTCCAAGATGAACCATTCCGGACATATGAAGATGGCTGGCATGGCTTCTCCTGAAGATATGGCGAAGCTGGCCGCGGCCAAAGGCAATGATTTCGACCGGCTGTTCCTGAAATTGATGATCGCCCATCACGAAGGCGCGGTGACGATGGTCAAGGATCTGCAAAAGGAGCCGGGCACGGCCTATGATCCGGTGATGTTCGAATTCACCAATGATGTAACCAACGAACAAAGCGCCGAAGTGGAACGGATGAACGCGTTGCTCGCCAGCCTTTCGGGTGATGCGCGCGCCAATCTTGCAGCCGGTTTTCGTGATGCCGGACAAGCGATCCGCAACATGACCTTGCTTGCTGCGTTGCCCAAACCAACCGGCTTCTTCGATCCGGCCAACCCCGCTGATCTGGCCCCGCCAAAACCGAAGAAGGGGGGCAAGGCCGCCGTGGCCGAGGCTGAAAAACCTGCTGCTGCCAATGCCGCACCTGAACGCGGCAAGGAAGAAGACAAGACCCAGTTCAGCGAACGATCCCCGCTGCTTGATTTCGCCAACACCGATATGGCGTTTTTTGGCGATACAATGGTGGTGGGCAGTTACCACGGCTTCAACATCTACAAGCTGGACACAGACGGCATGCCCAATCTGATCAGTTCGGTCGTATGTCCGGGCGGGCAGGGCGATGTTTCGGTTACGGGGAATTTGCTGATCATGTCGGTCGAACAGACGCGCGGCCGGGTCGATTGCGGTCTGCAAGGTGTAACCGGTGATGTCAGCGCAGAGCGATTCCGCGGCTTGCGCATTTTCGACATCAGCGATTTGCGCGCTCCGGTTCAGGTTGGTCAGGTGCAGACCTGCCGCGGTTCGCACACCCATTCGATTGTCTCGCAAGATGCCGATTCGATCGTGGTCTACAATTCGGGCACCAGCCGGGTCCGCAAAGGGGAGGAACTGGCGGGCTGTGTGGGCGAAGTGCCGGGCGATGACCGGACTGCGCTGTTCAGCATTGATGTGATCGAGATCCCCCGGGCCAATCCCGCAGCCGCGCGGATTGTCGACAGTCCGAGGGTGTTTGCCGATTCCAAGACAGGGCGTCTCGCGGGATTGTGGCAAGGCGGCGATCACGGCAATGATACCCAAGATACCAATCGCACCGATCAGTGCCATGATATCACTGTGTTCCCCAGCATGAACATCGCGGCTGGTGCCTGTTCCGGCAATGGCATCATTTTCGACATAACCGATCCGCGCAAACCCCGCCGGATCGATGAAGTGGTCGACAAGGGCTTTGCCTATTGGCACTCGGCCACTTTCAACAACACCGGCACCAAAGTGGTCTATACCGATGAATGGGGCGGTGGCGGGCGCCCGCGTTGCCGCGCATCCGACCCGCGCAATTGGGGCGCCGACGCAATTTATGACGTGGTCGACCGCAAGCTGGTTTTCCGCGGCACCTACAAATTGCCTGCGCCGCAAAGCGACAAGGAAAACTGTGTTGCCCATAACGGTTCGATCGTGCCCGTTCCGGGCCGCGATATCTTTGCCCAGGCGTGGTACCAGGGGGGTATTTCGGTGATGGATTTCACCGATAGCACCAAGCCGACGGAAATTGCCTATTTCGACCGTGGGCCGATTAATGCCGATCAGATGGTGCTGGGCGGATATTGGTCGACCTATTTCTATCGCGGGCGTGTGTACGGCAGCGAGATTACGCGTGGTCTGGATGTCTTCGCGCTTGAGCCGAGCGAATATCTTTCAGCAAACGAGATAGCCGCTGCCGCCTTGGCGGAGCAGGGCGGAGTGTTCAATCCGCAGACACAGGTACCGGTGACCTGGCCCGCCGTGCCAGTCGTGGCGCGCGCCTATCTCGATCAATTGGGCCGGGAGGGGAAGAAATTCCCCGCCGTCAACGCCGCGCTGGCACTGGCAGACAAGGGTGATGCCGGTGCGGCCAAGGCGCTTGAAAGTGCCGCCGCCAAACTGGGCCGCGATACCAGAGAGGCGGCGCTTGCCAGTACCTTGCGCGGTATCGCGGAAGGCATGCGCAAGGGCGGCTAGTTCACGGCGCCTGAATACAAAGAAAGGCCCGGCGGATCGCTCCGCCGGGCCTTCTTTTTGCGCTGTGGGAAGCAGAGGTTGGCTTAGAAGCCGCCCATTCCGCCCATTCCGCCCATTCCGCCCATGTCGGGCATACCGCCACCGGCCGCCTTGTCTTCAGGCGCATCGGCAATGGCTGCTTCGGTGGTGATCAGCAAACCGGCCACCGATGCGGCGTCCTGCAATGCCACACGGACAACCTTGGTCGGGTCAATCACGCCGGCTGCGACCAGGTTTTCATATACGTCAGTTGCCGCATTGAAGCCCATGGTTTCGTCATCTTCGCGCAGCAGATTTCCTGAAATCACCGCACCATCATGACCGGCGTTTTCAGCAATCTGGCGCACAGGCGCGATAATTGCCTTGCGCACGATGTCGATCCCGCGGGTCTGGTCATCATTGGCGCCCTTCAGACCAGCCAAAGCCTTGGTGGCATAGAGCAGCGCAGTACCGCCGCCTGAAACAATGCCTTCTTCAACAGCTGCGCGGGTTGCGTGCAGTGCATCATCGACGCGGTCCTTGCGTTCTTTCACTTCGACTTCGGAAGCGCCGCCAACCTTGATCACGGCAACGCCGCCGGCCAGCTTCGCGAGCCGTTCCTGCAGCTTTTCCTTGTCGTAATCGCTGGTGGTGGTTTCGATCTGTGCCTTGATCTCACCCACACGGGCCTTGATTTCGTCAGCCGAACCGGCACCATCGACGATGGTCGTGTTGTCCTTGTCGATCGACACGCGCTTGGCTTCGCCCAGCATACCCAGGGTTACGGTTTCCAGCTTGATGCCGAGGTCTTCGGAAATCATCTCGCCCTTGGTCAGGATCGCGATGTCCTGCAGCATGGCTTTGCGGCGATCGCCGAAACCCGGTGCCTTGACCGCAGCAATCTTGAGACCGCCGCGCAGCTTGTTGACCACCAGCGTAGCCAGGGCTTCGCCTTCGATGTCTTCGGCGATGATCAGCAGCGGGCGACCGCTCTGAACCACAGCTTCGAGGATCGGCAGCATGGCCTGCAAGTTCGACAGTTTCTTTTCGTGGATGAGAACATAGGGGTTCTCAAGCTCGACTGTCATCTTGTCGGGGTTGGTGATGAAGTAAGGCGACAGATAACCGCGGTCGAACTGCATGCCTTCAACGACATCGAGTTCAAATTCGAGGCCTTTGGCTTCTTCGACGGTGATTACGCCTTCCTTGCCGACCTTTTCCATGGCTTCGGCAATCTTTTCGCCAACTTCCTTGTCGCCGTTTGCGGAAATGATGCCGACCTGGGCGATTTCCGCCGAACCGGCCACGTCCTTGGAACGGGCTACGAGGTTTTCAACGACCTTGGACACAGCAAGATCGATGCCGCGCTTCAGATCCATCGGGTTCATGCCGGCTGCGACCGACTTCATGCCTTCGCGTACGATGGCCTGACCCAGAACCGTGGCCGTGGTCGTGCCGTCACCGGCGAGGTCGTTGGTCTTCGATGCAACTTCCTTGAGCATCTGCGCGCCCATATTTTCGAACTTGTCCTTCAGTTCGATTTCCTTGGCGACGGTAACGCCGTCCTTGGTGATGCGCGGTGCGCCGAAGCTCTTGTCGATGACTACGTTGCGACCCTTGGGGCCGAGCGTAACCTTAACTGCGTTGGCGAGGGTATCCACGCCGCGCAAAATGCCTTCGCGTGCTTCACGCGAGAACCTTACGTCCTTGGCTGCCATGATAAATTTCCTTTGGTTGAGTTAGTGAAGAGAAGCAGATGGGTCAGTCGGCTCAGCCGATGATCCCCATGATGTCGCTTTCCTTCATGATCAGCAGGTCTTCACCGTCGAGCTTGACTTCGGTGCCGGACCATTTGCCGAAAAGCACACGGTCGCCAGCCTTGACGTCGAGCGGGGTGATCTTGCCGTCTTCGGCCTTGGTGCCGGTGCCAACGGAGATGACTTCACCTTCGCTTGGCTTTTCTTTGGCGCTGTCGGGGATGATGATGCCGCCAGCGGTCTTTTCATCGGCTTCAATCCGGCGAACGAGAACGCGGTCGTGCAGGGGGCGAAATGCCATTTTTTTGACCTCTTCTTTCAAGATGAGTTGAATTTCACGCTTGGCACTCTTGGTATGAGAGTGCCAGACGGGTGGCATATGTGGATGCGCCCTGCCGGAGTCAACGGGTGCAGCGGCAAAAAATTTTGCGTTTCGGCGAAACCGGAGTCGCTAGCCAACCAGTCCGAACTTGCCGCGCCGCGACCAGCGCCAAGTGAGCAGCACTGCGGCGGTCAACAGACCGAAGGCAAGGCCGATCCAAATTCCGATACCCTGCAGCGGAGTGCTGAAACCCAGCCCGATCGCGACACTGAAGCCCACGGCCCAATAACTCAAAATGGCAATCAACATCGGCACACGGGTGTCCTGCAGTCCGCGCAAATTGCCCGCTGCCACCGCCTGCGATGCGTCAACCAGCTGGAAGATCGCGGCAAGCAGCAAATATTGCACGGCAAAGCCGACCATGGCTGCATTTTTGGCCGCATTCACATCGACATAAATCGACAGCACCAGATGCGGTGCGAATAGCATGATCGAAGCGGTGATCATGCTGAACCCGACTGCAATACCCAGCGCGACCCAGCCGGCCCGCCCGATCGCATCATAATCCTTTGCCCCATAGTGGTAACCGACCCGGATGGTGGAAGCCTGCCCGATGCCGAAGGGGATCTGGAAGGCCAGGGCCGCAACCTGCAGCGCGATGGTGTGACCGGCGAGTTGCGACGGCCCGATCCGGCCCATCAGGAAAGCCGCGCCGCTGAACAGGCCTGCTTCGGCAATGATCGTGAACATGATCGGGGTGCCGATCCGGACGATTTCGCCCATGCGGCTCCATTCAGTGCGCCACCAATTGCCGAAAACACGGTAACGCCGCAGCCGCCTGTCCCACGCAATCGCCGTGACATAGGCAAAGAGAATGAACAAAGACGTCACCACGCTGGCCAGGGCGGAGCCTTCCAGCCCCAATGCGGGCATGCCGAGATTTCCGAATACCAGCGCCCAATTGGCAAGCACGCTGACGCCAATCGCCGAAGCGATAATCACCGTTGCAAAGATCGGTCGATCGAGAGCAGACACAAAGATCCGCAGCACGTTGGCAAGGACCATCGGGATCATCGCCCACATCAGAATCGCCATGAAAGACCCGGCCATCGCGGCAATTTTCGGATCCTGGCCGGTTGCCAGCATCAATCGTTCACCGTTGAGGCACACGCCCATGCCGAGCGCGCCCGCGCCGGCAGCGAGCCACAGTCCCATCCGGACGCTTCGCCGAACTTCGCGCACCGCGTGGTGGCGCCGGCCAAGCTCTGCGGCGATCAAGGGGGCAACCGCGCCGGTCAGCCCGGACAGACCCCATAGCACCAGCCCGAAAATCGCAATCGCCAGGCTGGATGCCGCGAGTTCGGCTTCTCCCAGACGCGCCACAAAGATCACATCGACTGCGTGCACCAGCATTTGCAGCAAATTGGCCGCCGCCAGCGGCCATGCCAGTCGGAGCGTTGCCAAAAACTCGGTTCGCCAGGGACCATGCTGTGGTGCCATGATGTGCGCATCGGACATAAGGCCGAGCCGATTAGGCGCACGCCTCGCGAAGTGAAAGCCATTGTACGCATCGCGGCAAATTCGGGGCAGCAGGTGTTGCCCCTTTCACTCGGGGCATGGGGCGGCTAGTCACGCAGTTGGGCAATCGAACAGAGGGCGGATATCGATGGCGCATGAAGGGGCAAGCTTGTTGCGCGACGGGGTGCTGCTGCTGGGGTTTGCCTTGGCCTTTGTGCTGGTGTTCCGCCGCTTCGGTCTTGGGGCGACGCTCGGCTATCTGGTTGCCGGCGCAGTTGTCGGCCCGCATGTGCTGGGTCTGGTCGGCGATGCGGAGCAGATGATCGGGATTGCCGAATTCGGTATCGTCATGCTGTTGTTCGTCGTCGGGCTTGAGCTTGATCCCAAGCGCCTGTGGCGGATGAAGACGGCCATTTTTGGGCTGGGACTGGTGCAAGTGGTCTTGTGCGGGTTGGCGCTGGTTGGGGTGATCTATTTTGCCGCCAGCTATCCGCTTGCAGCGGCGATCGCACTTGGCCTGCCGCTCGGCCTCAGTTCGACTGCGCAGGTTCTGCCGATGCTGCAAAGCAGTGGCCGGCTGAAAACGCCTTTCGGGGAACGTGCCTTTGCGATCCTGCTGTTTCAGGACCTTTCCATCATCCCGCTGATCACGATTGTTGCTGCCATGAGTGCGGACCGGGGCGCAGAGCAGGGGCCACCAGGCTGGCAATTGGCGCTACTGACGATTGCGGCCATCGCCGGTTTGATCGCGGCTGGCCGGTTCCTGCTGCGGCCGCTGTTTCGCCTGATCGGCAATCTCAACGAACGCGAGATGTTCATTGTGGCCAGCCTGTTCACCGTCCTCGCCTCAGCCCTTGCGATGCAATGGCTGGGTCTGTCGACCGCGCTGGGCGCTTTCATCGCCGGGGTCATGCTGGCCGATACACCGTATCGGCACGAGCTGGAGGCCGATATCGAACCCTTTCGGTCGATCCTTCTCGGGATGTTTTTTCTGGCAGTGGGCATGTTGCTGGATCTGGGCGCCATCGTGCAGAACCCGGTGTTCGTGCTAACAATGGCGCTGGCATTGATCACGACGAAGACGCTGGTGATTGTCGGCATCGGCCTGGCAGTGGGGATGAACTGGCGCGCGGCGTTGGCGCTTGGCCTGCTGCTGAGCCAGGGGGGTGAATTTGGTTTTGTCCTGTTTACCCAGGCGCAGAACGGCGGCCTTGTCTCGGCTGAATCGGCCAGTCTTTTCGGAGCGATTGTGACGCTGTCGATGGCCTCAACCCCGTTCCTGATGATGGCGACCAGCGCGCTGCGCCGTCCACCCGCATCGCCGGATACACGCGAAGGGCCGCGCAGCGATGGGGCCAGCGCGCTGGTCATCGGCCTCGGCCGGTTTGGTCAGACTGTGGCACAGATACTCGCGGCAGCGGGTGTGCGGGTGACAATGGTCGATAACAAGGTTGAACAGATCGATGTGGCGGAAGAATTCGGATCAAAGGTCTATTATGGCGATGGCTTGCGGATGGACCTTCTTCGGCAAGCCGGGGCGGGCGAGGCGAGCCTGATTGTCTTTGCGATCGACCGCGATCAGATTGAACCGGAACTGCTGCATGGGGTGCATGAGGCGTTCCCGCAGGCGGGCATTTATGTCCGCGCATTTGACCGGCGCACCTTGATCAAACTGCATGATTCACCCGTCGACCATATGGTGCGCGAAGTCATGGAATCGGCTGTGGTAATGGGCCGTGCGGCATTGGGCGGGTTGGGTGTGAGCCTGGCCGAAATTGAACGCGCAGAGGATATCTTCCGCGAACGCGACCAGCAGCGGCTTGAAAAGCAGTTGGAAGCGGGAGACATTCTCGCGGCCAAGGAGATGATCTTTTCCCAGCAGGCCAAGGACAAGGAAGCGCTGGGCGGATTCGAAGTAGGCTAGGAAACGCGAAAGGGCGGCACCTTGCGGTACCGCCCTCCCTTCTGCGAATGCTTCAAGACATTCACAAAATTGCGTGAAGCTTACTTCAGTTCGACGGTGCCGCCGGCTGCTTCGATCTTGGCCTTAACTTCTTCGGCTTCAGCCTTGTTGACGCCTTCCTTGACCGCCTTAGGAGCGGATTCAACGAGGGTCTTGGCTTCGGTCAGGCCCAGGCCGGTGATGGCGCGGACTTCCTTGATGACCTGAATTTTCTTGCCGCCGTCGCCCGTAAGGATGACGTCGAATTCAGTCTGCTCTTCGGCTGCCGGGGCAGCGGCGGCGGCGGGGCCGGCAACGGCGACAGCCGCTGCGGCGGAAACGCCCCATGCTTCTTCCAGTGCCTTGGCAAGGTCAGCCGCCTCGAGGACGGTCAGCTTCGAAAGTTCTTCAACAAGCTTGGCTACATCTGCCATGATTCAATACTCCAAAATAGATAGCTGGAACCCGGTTGCCCGGGCAAATTCACACGTTCAGTCTTATGCCGCTTCCTTGGCCGCGTAGGCGCCGAAAACGCGCGCCAGCTTGGCTGCCGGGGCAGTCGAAAGCTGGGCGATCTTGGTCGCCGGAGCCTGGATGAGGCCAACAAGTCTGCCGCGCAGTTCGTCGAGGCTGGGCATCGAGGCAAGCGCCTTTACACCTTCAGCATCAAGCAACTGGCCATTCATCGACCCGCCCACAATTTCGAGCTTGTCGTTGGTTTTGGCAAATTCCACGGTGGCCTTGGCCGCCGCAACTGGATCAACCGAAGTTGCCAGTGCAATCGGGCCGGTGAGCAGTTCGCTCAGGCTTGAATAAACCGTGTCTTTTGCGGCAAGCTTGGCAAGACTGTTCTTGGTTACCTTGTAAGTTGCACCCGTGTCCCGGATCTTCGAGCGCAGATCAGTGGACTGGGCCACTGTCAGGCCGAGGTTGCGGGTTACGACAACCACGCCAGCCTCGCTGAAGGTCGAGTTCAGGGCTGCAACCGCGTCGGCTTTTTGCGAACGATCCATGCCTTACTCCTTCACTATGGCCATACAGGCGAACCCCGCATGACCGGCTACATTGATCGATTCGGCAAGCCCAAAGGCCGGCAGAACCGAGCGAGTCCGTTGATGGGGAAGGAGGTGCGCCGTCCAATGGAGCGGTGCGATTGCGGACACCATTGGTGCCGCGGGAAACTCTGTCCCCGTCTAGGCTGGAAATTAAGATGGCCTGATTGCCATCACCAACTGTCTCGGACGGATGTTCACTGGACCCGTCAGCCCAGCGAACGGACGGGCCTCTGGTGCAGCGGCACCAATAAGTCAAGCGAACTCTGATTGGATTTCGCGCGAAACGATGGAAACAGCGGCCCCGTGGTCAGTTGCCGATGCAAGATTTGCAGTGATGAGGGATTGGCCCGCTGTCCCTTTATATGCCGGTCAATGGCTGGATATGATTCGGTGTTCGTATCCAGTCATTGCCTTGCTCTAATCGAGATTTTCGGGCGCATAGCCGAGCAGGTCGCCCGGCTGGCAATCCAGTTCGCGGCAAATGGCTTCCAGGGTCGAAAACCGCATTGCCTTGGCCTTGCCGGTCTTGAGGATTGAAAGATTCGCCAGGGTCAGGCCAACCCGCTCAGCCAGCTCGGTCAAAGTCATCCGGCGTTCGTAGAGAAGATCATCCAGTTTTACGCTGATCGGCATCACACAGTTCCTTCAAGCTCTTCGCGCATTTCAGCCCCTTTGCGGAAAACGCGGGCCAAAATGAACAGAGTGACGACCAGCACGATTCCGCCAGCGCCGCTATCGACAGTCAAATCGCCTTCGCCCGTTAGTTTGCTGAGATAGGCAGCGCCTATCGCCAGCGGCATGCCAATCAGATGGATGGCCAGCATCAGCCAACCCATCGCGGAAAGGCGCCGGGCATTTTCGGGAATGAACGGATCGCCCAGCTCAACCGATTTGGTAATCCGCATCAGGTGGGTGACGAAGCGCAGCGTCAGGAACAGGATCAACGCGAATGCAAGCAAGCCGAGGCCGACCAGCCAGATTGTGCCGGGCGCAAGGCCGGCTTCCGCAATGTGGGTCAGGAGTTCCCCCCGTTCCACGGTCATTGCGGCACCCAGGCCGATCAGAACCATGATCATGACGAAAACAATCGCGCCATAGACAATGGCCAGCAAAACATAGGCGGCGCTTAGCAGCGGATCTTTTGTGAAGCCTCGCATGGCAATTCTCCTTTAGAAAGTCAGGCCAGCTCGACCATGACTGGTTCGCCAGTCACGGGCACCGAGAGTGCGGGCGCAAGCAGCAGTGTCGTCACCATCAGCGCGACGGCCAAAGCGAACAGGTTGGGTGCGGTTCGGGTCATTTCTCGTTCTCCAATATGGTCAATATCGATATTCAATAAATATAATCCGACTCGTTGTCAATCAAAATTATCGTAAAGCGATATCACGCTATCTGTTTTGCGATATGCTTACAACTCACGGTCTTTTGGGATGGATGCTGGGCGCAAATTGTGCACCGCAACGTTTGACAGTCGCGCGGTGCATTCCTATATGGCCCCTTCACTGATCGTTTCGAGCAAGACGAGTCCATGCGCGGGGGCTTGTCCAGAAGGGAAACGGCAGTTTTCATGATCGCGACGCATGTCACTGCAACGACCACCTGATTCGGGGTGTGCCTTCGTTGCGGCTTTTTGCGTTCAGAGATCATGGGATAATCCAGCGTGTGGCAGGAATTTCCGCCGGGTAGCATCCTTGCCCGGCCAATGACGAAAGAGGCACCAAACCTCCATGGCTACCAAAGCAAAGTCCGCTCCCAAGTCTTCCAAGGCGCCCCGCTCCAGCAGCACGGGTACCGCCAAGAAGCGTATCCGTAAGATTTTCGGCGACATCCATGAAGTGATCGACATGCCGAATCTGATCGAAGTTCAGCGGGAAAGCTACGAGCAGTTCCTGCGCAGCGATCCATCGATCGGTTATGTTTCGGGCCTTGAAAAGACGCTGCGTTCGGTTTTTCCGATTCGCGACTTTGCCGGCACGGCCGAACTCGACTTCGTGCATTACGAACTTGAGCCGCCAAAATACGACACGACCGAATGCCGCCAGCGCGGCATTACCTATGCGGCGCCGATGAAGGTCACACTGCGCCTGATCGTGTTCGAAGTGGATCAGGAAACCGAAACCCGCAGCGTTCTCGATATTAAGGAGCAGGACGTTTACATGGGCGATATGCCGCTCATGACCGGCAATGGTACCTTCATCATCAACGGTACAGAGCGTGTGATCGTTTCGCAGATGCACCGTTCGCCAGGTGTGCTGTTTGACCATGACCGCGGCAAGACCCATTCTTCGGGCAAATTGCTGTTCGCGGCGCGGGTCATTCCGTACCGCGGATCGTGGCTCGATTTCGAATTTGACGCCAAGGACATCGTCAACGTCCGTATCGACCGCAAGCGCAAGCTGCCGGTCACGGCGCTGCTGTTCGCACTGGGCCTCGACAGCGAAGACATCCTCAACCACTTCTACCAGACAATCACGTGGCAGCGTGTGTCGGGCAAGAAGGGTGACGGCTGGCAGATCCCCTATGTTCCAGAAGCATGGCGCGGCCTGAAGCCCGATTTTGCCTTAGTCGACGCCAAGACCGGTGAAGAAGTCTTCCCCGCCAAGGAAAAGATCAGCCCGCGTGCCGCCAACAAGGCGGCCAAGGACGGTTTGACGACCCTGTTGATCCCGACCGAGGAAATTCTCGGCCATTACGCCTCGCGCGACATGATCGACGAAAAAACTGGCCGCATCTACATTGAAGCGGGCGAAGAAGTTTCGCTCGAAAATCTGGAAGTGCTGGACAAGGCGGGCGTCGACACGATCGAATTGCTCGACATCGACGAAGTTACGGTCGGTCCCTGGATCCGCAACACGCTGGCCGTCGACAAGGCTGAAAACCGTGACGAGGGCCTGGAGGCGATCTACAAGGTCATGCGTCCCGGTGAACCGCCGACGAAGGAAACCGCCGAAGCTCTGTTCGAAGGCCTGTTCTTCGATGGCGAACGCTACGACCTTTCGGCGGTCGGCCGCGTGAAGCTCAACATGCGTCTCGGCCTCGATGCCGAAGACACCGTAACCACGCTGCGCCGGGAAGATATCCTGGCAGTGGTCAAGGAACTGGTCGATCTGAAGGACGGCAAGGGCGAAGTTGACGATATCGACAACCTCGGTAACCGCCGTGTCCGCTCGGTCGGCGAACTGCTGGAAAACCAGTACCGCGTCGGTCTGCTGCGCATGGAACGTGCGGTAAAGGAACGGATGAGCTCGGTCGATGTGTCGACCGTGATGCCGAACGATCTGATCAACGCCAAGCCCGCTGTGGCCGCCGTGCGCGAATTCTTCGGTTCATCGCAATTGTCGCAATTCATGGACCAGACGAACCCGTTGTCCGAAGTGACCCACAAGCGCCGTGTTTCGGCTCTCGGACCCGGCGGTTTGACGCGTGAGCGCGCAGGCTTCGAAGTCCGCGACGTTCACCCGACCCACTATGGTCGGATTTGCCCGATCGAAACCCCGGAAGGCCCGAACATCGGCCTGATCAACTCGCTCGCGAGTTTCAGCCGGGTCAACAAATATGGCTTCATTGAAACGCCCTACCGTCTGGTCAAGGAAGGCAAAGTCACTTCCGAAGTCGTCTATCTTTCGGCGATGGAAGAACAGAAGCACGCCGTGGCACAGGCTTCGGCCGAACTGAACGATGATGGCAGTTTCGTGGAAGAGCTCGTCTCTGCCCGCGAAAGCGGCGAATTCGTGATGCTTCCCAACGACCAGATTACCCTGATGGACGTTTCGCCCAAGCAGCTCGTTTCGGTTGCCGCATCGCTTATTCCGTTCCTGGAAAACGATGACGCAAACCGCGCGCTGATGGGATCGAACATGCAGCGTCAGGCGGTGCCGTTGGTCAAGGCCGAGGCTCCGTTCGTGGGTACCGGCATGGAAGAAACCGTGGCCCGCGATTCCGGTGCTGCCATTTCGGCCAACCGCGGCGGGATTGTCGATCAGGTGGACGCCACCCGCATCGTGATCCGCGCTATCGGTGATGTCGAACCCGGCCAGTCGGGTGTCGACATTTACACCCTGCAGAAGTTCCAGCGTTCGAACCAGAACACCTGCATCAACCAGCGTCCGCTGGTGAAGGTGAACGACGTGGTCGAGCCGGGCGATATTATCGCTGACGGTCCTTCGACGGATCTGGGCGAACTGGCGCTGGGGCGTAACAGCCTCGTCGCCTTCATGCCCTGGAACGGCTACAATTACGAAGATAGTATCCTGATCAGCGAACGCATTGTGAAGGACGATGTCTTCACCTCGATCCACATCGAGGAATTCGAAGTCATGGCGCGCGATACGAAGCTCGGGCCGGAAGACATCACCCGCGACATTCCCAATGTTGGTGAAGAGGCTCTTCGCAGTCTCGACGAAGCGGGCATTGTCTATATCGGCGCCGAAGTGCATCCGGGCGATATCCTGGTCGGCAAGATCACGCCAAAGGGCGAAAGCCCGATGACGCCGGAAGAAAAGCTGCTCCGCGCGATCTTCGGTGAAAAGGCCAGCGATGTACGCGATACATCGCTCCGCCTGCCGCCGGGTGTGGCCGGAACGGTGGTCGAAGTGCGTGTGTTCAACCGTCACGGGATCGAAATCGATGACCGTACTCGGGCGATCCAGAACGAGGAAATCGAACGTCTGCGCAAGGACAGCGAAGACGAACGGGCGATCCTCAATCGTGCGACCTACAATCGCCTCAGGGAAATGCTGCTTGGCCAGACGGCTTCGGCAGCGCCCAAGGGCATCAAGAAGGGCGTAGTGATCGATGAAGCCTTGCTTGACGATCTCGAGCGTTTCGAATGGTTCAAATTCGCCGTTGCCGACGATGGCCGCCAGATGCAGATCGAAGCGGTAAAGTCGCAATATGATGATGCGGTCAAGATCATCGAAGACAAGTTCGAAGATCGCCGCGAGAAGCTGGAACGGGGCGATGAACTCGCACCGGGCGTTCTCAAGATGGTCAAGGTCTTCGTCGCGGTGAAGCGCAAGCTGCAGCCGGGTGACAAGATGGCCGGCCGCCACGGTAACAAGGGTGTGATTTCCCGCATCCTGCCAGCCGAAGACATGCCGTTCCTGGAAGATGGCACCCCGGTTGACGTGGTGCTTAACCCGCTCGGTGTGCCAAGCCGCATGAACGTTGGGCAAATCTTCGAAACCCACCTTGGTATGGCCGCGCGCGGTTTCGGGCAGCAGATCACTGCGGCCTTGAACGAATGGCGCCAGGCCAACCCCGATTTGGGCGACGATTACGAAGGCGTGAAGCCGCCCGAGGCGGTGATCGAGCGTCTGAAATTCGTTTACGGTGAACAGTATCACGACGAGATCGACAGCCGTTCGACGGCGGATATCGTGGAACTGGCGGGCAACCTGCAGAACGGGGTGCCGATGGGAACACCGGTATTCGATGGTGCGCGTGAAGGCGATGTCACCACCATGCTCGAAATGGCCGGCCTGCCGACCTCCGGGCAGGTGACCCTGTTCGACGGACGTACGGGCGAAGCTTTCGACCGGCAGGTGACCGTGGGCTATATCTATATGCTCAAACTGCACCACTTGGTGGACGACAAGATCCACGCGCGTTCGATCGGCCCCTACAGCCTCGTCACCCAGCAGCCGCTGGGCGGTAAGGCGCAGTTCGGTGGTCAGCGCTTCGGTGAAATGGAGGTCTGGGCGCTCCAGGCTTACGGCGCGGCTTACACGCTGCAGGAAATGCTCACCGTGAAGTCCGATGACGTGATCGGCCGGACCAAGGTTTACGAAGCAATCGTCAAGGGTGACGATACCTTCGAAGCCGGCATTCCGGAAAGCTTCAACGTGCTGGTGAAGGAAATGCGCAGCCTTGGCCTCAATGTCGAATTGTCATCGTTTGACGATGCCGAGGATGACGATGGATTGCAGATAGCGGCGGAATGAAGTGCTGGGCGGCCAAGCGGCCGCCCACCCACCTTCGAACCGATGATTTCACCCCATAAGGGATGACCAGAATGAACGACCTGACAAAATTCACCAACCAGCTCGCAAAGCCGGAAACCTTCGACCAGATCCAGATCGGGATCGCTTCACCGGAACGGATCCGTTCGTGGTCCTTCGGCGAAATCAAGAAGCCTGAAACGATCAACTATCGTACGTTCAAACCAGAACGTGACGGGTTGTTCTGTGCGCGCATCTTCGGCCCGGTCAAGGACTACGAATGCCTGTGCGGCAAGTACAAGCGGATGAAGTACAAGGGCGTCGTTTGCGAAAAATGCGGCGTTGAAGTCACCGTGACCAAGGTCCGCCGCGAACGGATGGGCCATATCGAACTGGCCGCGCCGGTTGCGCATATCTGGTTCCTGAAATCACTGCCTTCGCGCATTGGTCTGCTACTCGACATGCAGCTAAAGCAGCTGGAACGCGTGCTTTATTTCGAAAGCTATATCGTCACCGAACCTGGTCTGACGCCCATGGAGAAATTCCAGCTGCTCACCGAAGACGAGCTGCTCGATGCCCAGGACGAGTATGGTGAAGACGCATTCACCGCCGATATCGGTGCGGCTGCGGTCAAGACCATGCTGATGGACCTCGACCTCGTGCAGGAACGCGACGATCTGATGGAAGAGCTGCGCGTGACCAAGTCCACGCTCAAGCCTAAGAAGATCATCAAGCGTCTCAAGGTTGTCGAAAGCTTCATCGATTCGGGCAATCGTCCCGAATGGATGATCCTTGAAGTCGTGCCGGTCATTCCGCCCGAACTGCGCCCGCTGGTGCCATTGGATGGCGGCCGTTTCGCGACCTCCGACCTGAACGATCTCTATCGCCGCGTGATCAACCGCAACAACCGCCTGAAACGCCTGATCGAACTGCGCGCGCCGGACATCATTGTCCGCAATGAAAAGCGCATGTTGCAGGAAGCTGTTGATGCGCTGTTCGACAATGGCCGCCGTGGCCGGGTCATTACCGGTGCCAACAAGCGCCCGCTGAAGTCGCTGTCCGACATGCTCAAGGGCAAGCAGGGCCGCTTCCGCCAGAACCTGCTCGGCAAGCGCGTCGACTATTCGGGCCGCTCGGTGATCGTGACGGGTCCGGAGCTCAAGCTGCATCAGTGCGGTCTGCCCAAGAAGATGGCGCTCGAACTGTTCAAGCCGTTCATTTACGCCCGCCTCGATGCCAAGGGTCTGTCCATGACCCTGAAGCAGGCGAAGAAGTGGGTTGAAAAGGAACGCAAGGAAGTCTGGGACATCCTTGACGAAGTGATCCGCGAACATCCGGTGCTGCTGAACCGCGCACCGACGCTGCACCGTCTTGGCATCCAGGCGTTCGAGCCTGTGCTGATCGAAGGTAAGGCGATCCAGCTGCACCCGCTCGTCTGCTCGGCCTTCAACGCCGACTTCGATGGTGACCAGATGGCCGTCCACGTACCGCTCTCGCTGGAAGCCCAGCTTGAAGCGCGCGTGCTGATGATGTCCACCAACAACATCCTGTCGCCCGCGAACGGAAAACCGATCATCGTGCCTTCGCAGGACATGGTGCTGGGGATCTATTACCTCTCGATGGACCGCAAGGGTGAGCCGGGTGAAGGCATGATGCTGGCCGATATGGCCGAAGTGCATCAGGCGCTCCACGTTGGCGCAGTGACGCTGCACTCCAAGATCATCACCCGCGTTCCGCAGGCGGATGAAGATGGCAAGGCCGTGCTCAAGCGCTTCGAAACGACCCCGGGCCGGATGCTGATTGGCGAATGCCTGCCGCAAAGCCACAAGGTGCCCTTCGATATCGTCAACCGCCTTCTGACCAAGAAGGAAATCGGCGACGTGATCGACCAGGTCTATCGCCACACCGGCCAGAAGGACACGGTGCTTTTCGCAGACGCGATCATGAGCCTGGGCTTCCGGCACGCCTTCAAGGCTGGCATTTCCTTCGGCAAAGATGACATGATCATCCCCGATTCCAAGGAAGGCATGGTCGAAGAAGCCAAGAAGCTGGTAGCTGACTATGAGCAGCAATATCAGGACGGCCTGATCACTCAGCAGGAAAAGTACAACAAGGTGATCGACGCCTGGAGCCGGACCGGTGACCAGGTGGCGGACGCCATGATGGAAGAGATCAAGGCCCGTCCGGTGGACGAACATGGCCGCGAGGCGCAGATCAATTCGATCTACATGATGAGCCATTCGGGCGCGCGTGGTTCGCCGGCGCAGATGAAGCAGCTTGCCGGTATGCGCGGGCTGATGGCCAAGCCTTCGGGCGAAATCATCGAAACCCCGATCATTTCGAACTTCAAGGAAGGTCTGACCGTTCTTGAATACTTCAACTCCACCCACGGCGCCCGCAAGGGCCTCGCGGATACGGCATTGAAGACGGCAAACTCCGGTTACCTGACCCGCCGTCTGGTCGACGTTTCGCAGGATTGCGTCATCGTTACCGAAGATTGCAAAACCGAAAACATGCTGGAAATGCGTGCGATCGTACAGGGCGGTTCGGTCATCGCAACGCTGGGTGAGCGGATCCTTGGCCGGACCACGGCAGAAGATCTGGTCAATGCCAAGACCGGCGAAGTGATCGTGAAGTCCGGCACTCTGCTGGATGAACCAATGGTTGCGGAAATCGAGGCGGCTGAAGTGCAGTCCGCCAAGATCCGTTCGCCGCTGGTT
The DNA here is from genome assembly GCA_024642565.1 of Erythrobacter sp. Lineage (GTDB taxonomy): Bacteria > Pseudomonadota > Alphaproteobacteria > Sphingomonadales > Sphingomonadaceae > Allopontixanthobacter. The sequence continues at coordinate 3,548 of JAHEAV010000009.1, read as the reverse complement.
TGCGAAGCCGACCAGGGTGTTTGCGGCAAGTGTTACGGGCGCGATCTCGCCCGCGGTACGCCGGTGAACATCGGTGAAGCTGTCGGTGTTATCGCCGCGCAGTCGATTGGTGAACCGGGCACCCAGCTGACGATGCGGACCTTCCACATCGGCGGTGCAGCGCAGATCAACGAAACCAGCCATCTCGAAGCAATTTCGGACGGCAAGATCGAATATCGCGACATGCCCACCATCAAGGACAAGCGTGGCCGTCTGCTATCGCTTGCCCGGACCGGTGAACTGGCGGTTATCGATGCCGAAGGCCGCGAACGTGAAATCCACAAGGTGCCTTATGGTACCGTGTTGATGTTCAAGGATGGCTCCAAGGTGAAAGAAGGCGACCGGATTGCCGAATGGGATCCGTTTACCCTGCCGATCATCACCGAGCAGTCCGGTACCGTGCGATTCCAGGATCTGGTCGATGGCCGGACGATGGAAGAACGCGTCGACGATGCAACGGGTATTGCCCAGCGCGTGGTTACCGAAGATCGTTCGGCCAACCGCAAGAAAAAGGAAGATTTGCGCCCACGCCTGACACTGCTCGGCGAAGGTGAAAGTCTGTCCGACGACGGTGAAACCGAAGCGCAGCGTTACATGCTCGCGCCCGGCACATCGCTTTCGGTTGAAGACGGCCAGCGCGTCGAAGCGGGGGACATTCTTGCCCGTGCATCGCGTGAAGCTGCCAAGACCCGTGACATCACCGGCGGTCTGCCGCGGGTGGCGGAGCTGTTCGAAGCCCGTATTCCGAAAGACAATGCGATCATCGCCAAAATCTCCGGCAAGATCGAATTCGTTCGCGAATACAAGGCCAAGCGCAAGATCGCAATCATCCCGGAGGAGGGCGATCCAGTCGAATATCTGATCCCCAAGACCAAGGTGATCGACGTGCAGGAAGGCGATTTCGTCAAGAAGGGTGATACGCTGATTTCGGGTAGCCCGAACCCGCATGACATCCTTGATGTTTTGGGTATCGAGCCATTGGCTGAATACCTCGTCAACGAAATCCAGGAAGTATACCGGCTTCAGGGCGTGAAGATCAACGACAAGCACATCGAAACGATCGTTCGTCAGATGCTGCAGAAGGTTGAAATCACCGATGGCGGCGACACCACGCTGCTGGCCGGCGAGCAGGTCGACCGCGAAGAAATGGAAGAATATAACGCCAAGCTCGACAAGAAGGGCGCGCGCGCTGAAGGCAAGCCGATCCTCCTCGGGATCACCAAGGCCAGCCTGCAGACACGCAGCTTCATTTCGGCAGCGTCCTTCCAGGAAACGACACGCGTGCTCACGCAGGCTGCCGTCGAAGGAAAGAAGGATTCGCTTATCGGTCTGAAGGAAAACGTCATCGTTGGCCGTCTTATCCCCGCCGGTACTGGCGCGGGCATGAACCGGATGCGCGTAACCGCCAACAGCCGCGATGCCGCTCTGCGCGCCTCGTGGAAGAAGGCACAGGATGCGATCATCATGGCCAACACCGCCGCCGAAGAGCACGCGGCGGAACTCGCCCAGGGTGCGGAAGCGGCTGTCTTTGAAGATCCGTTGGCCGCAGTCGAAGGCGAAACCCACGGCCTGGACGCCGATGCTGGCGAATATCTGATTGAAGAGGGACAGGATGATGGCGCTGCCATTACGCCTGAAACGGATCAGTCGCCCAGCGCCGCAACGGAAGGCGATGACGACGAAGCGTAAATTGCGTTTCTGACCGCGATATCATGGGCCCCGTCGGAGCGATCCGGCGGGGCCTTTTGATTTATCGAGGCCTTCCTTGCGCCGATTGGCCGATATCGCATTCGCCTGCACCTTCGCGCCACCCGTTCCGCATGAGTTTACTTGTCGCCAGCCGGAGCACGGGCTAATCGCGCTGCATGACCACCATCACCCGCTTCGCACCGTCTCCCACGGGCACACTTCATGTCGGCAATATACGCACGGCGCTGCATAATTGGCTCCTTGCCCGCAAGGCCGGTGGGCGCTTCATGCTGCGGATCGACGATACCGATGCGGAACGCAGTCGGGAGGAATATGTGACCGGCATTCGGGCCGATCTCGCGTGGCTCGGCCTTGATGTGGATGGGGAGGAGCGCCAGTCTGCGCGCTTGGCGCATTACGAAGCCGCGTTTGAATTGCTGCGCGCCAATGGCCGGGTCTACCCCTGCTATGAAACCGCGCAGGAACTGGATCTGAAGCGCAAGGTGCAGCTTGGCCGCGGCCTTCCGCCGATCTATGACCGCGCGGCCTTATCGCTGACGGACGCGGATCACGCTGCTTTGGCAGCGCAAGGCATTGCCCCGCATTGGCGTTTCAAGCTGGACCATGCCGAAGCGATCGGGTGGGAAGACGGTGTCCGCGGCCCGCAGAAATTCGATCCCGCCAGCCTGTCCGACCCGGTCATTCGCCGCGCCGATGGCAGCTGGCTGTATATGCTGCCGAGCGCCGTGGACGATATCGAAATGGGCGTTACGGATGTTTTGCGCGGGGAAGATCACGTATCCAATACTGCGGTTCAAATTCAGATATTTACCGCACTTTATGCTGCGCAGCATAAGGTGCAGCATTTACCCCGTTTCGCGCATGAAGCCCTGCTGATCGGCAAGGAGGGTAAATTGTCCAAACGGCTCGGTTCGCTGGGCTGCGACAGCTTCAAGGAACGGGGCATCGAACCCGAAGCAATCGTCGCGCTGCTGGCGCGGCTCGGCACATCGCAGCCGGTGGAACCCATTGCCGAACGGCAGACGCTGGTGAACAGTTTCGACCTTGGCACCTTTGGCCGCGCGCCTGCAAAGTTCGACGATGCCGATCTGGACCGGGTCAATACCGCCATCGTGCATCAGTTGGACTTTGCCGCCGTGGCGCACCGCCTGCCCGAAGGGATGGGCGAGGAAGCCTGGCATGCAATCCGGCCAAACCTGGAAACTGTCCGCGGTGCGCAGGAATATTGGAGCATTGTGACGGGACCGGTCGAGTTGCCCGAATTTCCGGCCGAGGACCGGGCCTATCTGGCCCAGGCTGCGGCGGCGCTCGATTTCACCGTCGATGACCCGTGGCACGCCTTGACCAATGCGCTGAAAGACGCGACCGGCCGCAAGGGCAAGGCGCTGTTCCTGCCCCTGCGTCAGGCGTTGACCGGTATGGACCACGGCCCCGACATGGGTGAATTGTTGCCCATCATTGGTGAAGAGGTTGCGCGCCGCCGGCTGGTGCGCGCCGCGCAGTAGGATACAGGTGACAAAGGTGACACGCTGTCACCCATTCCGCCATCCATTTAGTAACTGTAATTGTTGCAAAAAAAGCCAGAAACGCAGGGTGACACTTGCGCAGCGGATCGGCATCACCGCTGTGTTTCGATGCAATTTTCAAAGAGCCGCAGCGGAGCTGGCACTTTTGTCCGGTGTAGGAAAATCAATTTGGCCGCGTCGGGACAAAGCGGAGCGCCGCCATGCCCGCCTATGGGATGTTAGCCGAATGTCCGCTTTTATCTCAAACTTGGGATTAGCGGAGGGTCTGCTTTT
>JAHEAV010000044.1 GCA_024642565.1 Erythrobacter sp. | reverse complement strand
CACCTCAACCCAGCGCAATATCCGGGGCATCTTCCTGTTTCATGCCGACTACGTGGTAGCCGGCGTCGACGTGGTGGGTTTCCCCGGTTACGCCGGATGACAGGTCCGACAGGAAGTAGAGGCCTGAGCCGCCCACGTCTTCAATCGTCACATTCCGGCGTAGCGGTGAATTAAGTTCGTTCCATTTGAGGATATAGCGGAAATCGCCGATCCCGCTGGCGGCCAGGGTCTTGATCGGGCCGGCGCTGATCGCATTGACGCGGATATTCTGCGGACCCAGATCGTTGGCCAGATATTTCACGCTGGTTTCCAGCGCGGCCTTGGCAACGCCCATCACATTGTAATGCGGGATGACTTTTTCCGCGCCGTAATAGGTCAAGGTCAGAATGGATCCGCCGCCTTTCCCGTCTTCAGTCATCGGGGGCATCATTGCGGCCGCCCGCTGGGTTACGGCGACGAGACTGTAAACCGATATGTTCATCGTCATCAGGAAATTGTCTAAACTGGTGTCGACATATTTGCCGCGCAGCTCATTCTTGTCCGAAAAGCCGATCGCGTGCACAACGAAGTCGATCGTTTCCCAGCGGCTTTTCAGCGTTGCAAAAGCCCGGTCGAGCGCAGCCATATCGGCAACATCGCATTCAAAGGTGAAGTCGGAACCAAGCTGGGCCGCAAGGGGTATCACCCGCTTCGCGAGCGCTTCGCCCTGATAAGTGAATGCGAGCTCGGCGCCCTGCTCGCGCAATTTCTGCGCGATTCCCCAGGCAAGCGATTTGTCATTGGCGAGGCCCATAATGAGACCACGCTTGCCTGCCATCAGACCGTTCATACCGCATCATCCTTTGTTTCACTTTGTATGTCGAGCGCGCCGGCCACGCGGCCGTTCCCGTTACCTTCGGCATTCGGTTCGGCCAGCGCGGCATTCAGTTCCGCACCCATCACCATCCCTAAGCCGACCAGCCAGAAAAAGAAAAGCGTGATCATGATCCCGGCGAGGCTGCCATAGGTGAGGCTGTAGGCGAAAAAGTTGCGCAGGATCCTGGGCAAGGCTGCCGAAACAGCGACCCACCACAGCGTTACCAGCAATGTGCCTGGCCATTTGGGATAGCGATGATGGCGGTACGCATGCGGAGCCAAGGTATAAAATAACAGATAGATCGAAACAAACAGGCCAAATGCCGGAATAATGCGGCTGATCGACAACTGGCCCAGCACATTGCCCAACCATGGAAGGTACACAGCGATCACTTCCTGTGCCGCCCCGATCATGACCTGCGCGATCAGGGAAGCGATCAGCAGGACCATGGCGACCAGGATGATACCAAACGACAGCAACCGGTACCGCCAGAAGGCCAGCGTAGCCTCTGTGCCGTAAGCGCGGCGCAGAATATCCCGGATAGTTTCCACCAGACCGGATACAGTCCACAAGCCGACCGCACCACCAGCCCACAACAGCCAGCCCTGGCGAGCTTCGATCACATCACGCGCCACAGGCCCGATCACTTTGCGAACCATTGGCGGCAGAGCCGAGAGGATTGCATTGACCGTAGCCGTGCGGTCGCCAGCGTCGCCGAGCGCGGAAAACACCGCTGCCCCCAAAACAAAGAAGGGAAAAATCGAAAGCATGGCCATATAGGCCAGATTGCCGGCATGGATCGACCCATCGTTCCACGTGCCGACAAGGGTGCGCTTGATTACCTCGAAAATCCGCGATCCGGGGCCGAAGCGGTGGTGAACCCGCTGCTGCAAACTTCGTTTGTCCCGGGCCAGCAGGCGCCGCGCCTCGGGCGAAAGAGAATGCGATTTGCGCAGATAGGATTCAGGTTCGGCTGGATCGGGCAAAGGCTATACCCCGAGGATGCTTCGTGGGTCGCTCGTATCCTTCCAGCCATCGAGATGTTTGGCAAGCTCGGTCAAGGCGGCAGAGCCGGGTTCCGGGATGGCGATTTCCAGGGTGACCAACTGATCGCCGCGTTCTCCATTCTTCTGCGAAAAGCCTTTGCCTTTGAGCCGTAGCACGCTGCCGCCACTGGTACCGGGCTTGATCGTCATAACCACCGGGCCATCCACCGTGGGTACGCGGACCTTGCCGCCAACAACTGCCTCGTCCAGCGTGATTGGCAAATCTATCCGCACGTCAAACCCATCGCGGCGGAAGAATTTATGACCTTCGACTGCAATGGTAACCAACCCATCGCCCGCGCCAGCTGGCCCCGGCTGGCCCTTGCCCTTCAGGCGCATCTGGGTGCCATCTTCGACCCCGGCAGGTAACTTCAAGTCGATCGTCTTGCCATCGGACAAGGTTATTCGCTGATCGGCGCGCCGCGCCGCATCAACGAAACTGACCCGCAGCCGGTACTGGATATCCGCGCCCTTCTGCGGCGGGGGCGGGCGCCTGCCGCCAAAACCGCCACCCGCACTGGCGGTACGGCCACCACCGAAAAGCCCTTCGAACAGATCGCTTAGATCAACGCCTTCCGCGCCGAAGCCACCGCCAAGATCCTCGCCTCGGAACCCCCCCTGGCTTCCCGGGCGTTGGCCAAAACCGCCCCCGCCACCGAAGCCGCCACCAAATGGACTGGTCGGATTGCCGTCGCCATCGATTTCACCCCTGTCGAAGCGGGCGCGTTTATCCTTGTCCGACAGCAGATCATAGGCCTGCGTCGCCTGAGAGAAGCGCTCCGTCGCCTTGGGATTGTCCTTGTTCTTGTCCGGATGCAGCTCTTTGGCGAGCTTGCGATAAGCGCTTTTGATATCCTTCTCCGTTGCGGAGCGGGGCACACCGAGCGTTGTATAAGGATCAGTCATGGTGTGTTAGCTAGGTCAGGCAGTGTCCATGCGCAAGCGGTGAAGCTTTGCCAATGGCGATTTGGGCGTTAGAGGCATCGGGATGATGAGCGATCCAGCCACTAGTGAAATCCCGTCTGGTGATCCTTTTGCCTTGTTCAGCGCCTGGTTCGCCGAGGCACGAAAGAGCGAGATTAACGATTCAAATGCCATGGCGCTGGCAACGGCGACATCCGATGGTGCGCCGTCTGTGCGGATGGTCTTGCTCAAAGGGCATGGGGCTGACGGCTTCACATTCTACACCAATGCCCACAGCCGCAAGGGGCAGGAAATTCGTGGGAATGCCCAGGCCGCATTGCTGTTTCACTGGAAAAGCCTGCGCCGGCAGATCCGGATCGAAGGAACACTGACCGAAGTCGATGCTGCCACTGCAGACGCGTATTTCCACAGTCGCAGTCGTGATTCGCAATTGGGTGCAGTCGCTTCCGATCAATCGCGTCCCATGGCGGATCGCTCGACCTTTCTTGATCGGTTTGCCGCCGCCGAGGCGCGCTTTGCCGGGGGCGCGGTACAGCGACCTGCGCATTGGACCGGCTTCCAGCTTGTCCCGCAGGCGTTCGAATTCTGGCTCGACCGCCCCAATCGCCTGCATGATCGCCGCCGTTTCGAGCGTGAAAGTCCGGGCTGGGCCGACACACTGCTTTACCCATGACCGCGATTTCCCAAGAGAAACGTTCGGCTTTAACGCGCAGTGCGGCTGCGGCGTCGATTACCATGGCGCTGTTCCTGGTTGTCCTGAAGCTGTGGGCAACGTGGAACACCGGATCGACCGCGATGATGGGCAGCCTGGCCGATACCGCGCTCGATCTTGTCGCAAGTATCGCGACCTTTATCGGTGTCTATATCGCGGCGCAGCCCGCGGACGAAGATCACCGCTTTGGCCACGGCAAGGCTGAATCGCTGTCCGCCATCTTCCAGGTGATGCTGATCGCCCTTTCGGCCGCAGGAATCGGCTTCAGCGCCATGCAGCGGCTGGTGCAGGGAGGGCGCACGGCCGAAGCGGAAAACGGAATTGCAGTGTCGGTGGTCGCGATCATTGCGACATTGGGCCTGCTGGCATGGCAACGTTATGTGATCCAGCGGACAGGCTCGGTGGCGATTTCAGCCGACCATACGCATTACCAGTCCGACCTGTTGCTTAATCTGGCGGTAATCGCGGCATTGATGCTCGATCAATATGCCGGCTTCGCGCAGGCTGACCCCTTGTTTGGCCTCGCGATTGCGGGTTGGCTATTGTGGGGCGCATGGCGCGCTGCAACCGAGGCGATTGACCATCTGATGGACCGTGAATGGCCGGAAGCGAAGCGCCAGCGTTTTGTGGAACTGGCAGCAAAGCACCCGGAACTGAACAACCTCCACGATTTACGCACCCGTACCAGCGGACATCGTGATTTCGTGCAATTTCATGTCGATATGCCGGGGGATATGACGGTGGAGCAAGCGCATGACATCATCGATCATGTCGAACATGAACTGTGCCGCCATTTCCCCAATATGGATTTACTCATCCATATCGATCCGGAAGGCCATGTCGACGAGCCCGGCAATCCCCTGGTCGAAGCGGACGAATTTGCCAAGCTGGAGAAGGATGGATGAACCAGAGCATTCCTTACTGGCATGTCGATGCCTTCGCCGATCGGCCATTCACAGGGAATCAGGCCGCAGTGATGGTGCTGGAGGAATGGCTGCCCGATGCGGTTCTTCAGGCCATTGGCGAAGAAAACAATTTTGCTGAGACCGCATTTGTGGTGAAGGACATCAGCGGGGCTGCCGAATGGGAGTTGCGCTGGTTCACTCCGACGGAAGAGGTTGCGCTGTGCGGCCATGCCACCCTGGCAAGCGGCCATGTGCTGTTGGTGCGTGATGGCGGCCAGAATGTGACTTTCCGCACCCGCCGCGCCGGAATTCTCGAAGTTAGGCGCAGCGCCGCGGGTTACGAGGTCGCCTTGCCGGCGATTTCGACAGAGCGGGGCGACTGGCCCGAGGCCATTGCGCTGTTGGGCGCGCAGCCGCTTGAGGTGTGGCGCAATCCGGCAGGCTACGACATTTTCCTTTATGCCGACGAGGCGCAGGTGCGGGGGCTCGCACCGGATATTGGCGGACTGGGAAATCTGGGATCCAACCAGTTCATCTGCACGGCACCGGGCGGGGCAACAGATATCACCAGCCGTGTGTTTGTTCCCGGCGGGGGAGTTGACGAAGACAGCGTCACTGGATCGGCCCATGCCGCGCTAACCCATTTCTGGGCTGCGAGACTTGGCCGGCAAACCTTTACCGCGCACCAGGCCTCGGCGCGGGGCGGGGACCTAACTTGCCGGCTGGAGGGCGATAGGGTCTGGCTTGGCGGCAACTGTGTTACCGTGGTGGAAGGCGCGTTCTACCTTTCCGGATAGAGCGCGAAGACATCGGCCAGTTCGGGCATTAAGGCCACGCGCTGCTCCGTATCCGAATGACCCAGCCGCACGACGGTGAGTTTTTGGCTGGGAGAAACCAGCACATATTGCCCCATATGCCCAATTGCAGCGAACAGCGTGTTCGGCGCGCTGGCAGGGAAGAGAGGATGGGGCTCGCCATCGGAAAGCTTATATTCGCGGTTGAGCCAGGTCTGTGCGCCATATTGCGGGCTACGCGGGCTGGGCGTGGTCATGAATTCGATCCATTTGCGCGGGACCAATTGTGCCCCGCGCACCGAACCACCATTACGCAGGAATTCTCCGAATTTGGCCCAGTCGCGCGCCGTAGCATGCATCAAGCTGCCGCCGATCAGCGTGCCGCTCGCATCATATTCAGGCACCATGCTTGCCATGCCCACCGGCGTAAACAACCGGGTGCGCAAGAAATCATCCACTGCTCTGCGCCGCGTTTCCGCGTCTTCGCTGTTAGACAGCACACGCGCCGCAATATCGGCGAGGATCACTGTGGTGTTGGATGAATATTCAAACTGGGCGCCAGGCTCGGCTTCCAGAGGCTGGGCCTCTGCAAAAGCCGCCATATTGTCGCGCCCGTCGAGAAACAGCATCCGCACTTCGGACGATTCGTAGGGCGGGTCGCCAGCTTCGGTGTGGCGCAGGCCAGAGCGCATCTGGAGCAACTGGCGCAGTGTAATTTCCCCGCGAGGGTCGCCCGGCCGCTGCCAGTGCGGGATCGGGGCGGATTCGTCGAGCCGTAACCTGCCATCGGCCACCAACATCCCGATCATCACAGCGGTGACCGTTTTGGCCATCGACCAACTGACAAAACGCGTTTTTGAATCATAGCCTGGGGCATAACGCTCAGCGGCAATTGTGCCGCCATGCATCACGACCAAGGCCCGGGTTTCGCCGATGTCCTCATTGGCGAACAGATCATCCACCTGCCGTGCGAGTTGTTCGTCGGGCGCGCCCGGATTTGCCGATACCGCAGCGAGCGCCTCTTTACTCAAAGGCGGCAGTGGAGGCGGTGTGTTGCTGCATGCACCAAGGCTTGGCAGCAGCACCATGGTGGCGATAAGGGGGGTGATCAGACGCGTCATTCCTCACCCACTCGCGCAAGGATTCCCACTTGGCAATTGCAAAACCCAAATCCCCACATTCGCGCCGCCAGGGAATGCCCTGGAAACTCCTTGTACTGGCCATTGTGCTGGGCGCGATTGGCTGGATCTACCGGACGCCGATATTGGGATATGCCGCGGCTGGATCATCCTACAGCGCGCATGTCGCCTGTTCCTGCCATTACATTGGTGGGCGCAGCCTAGAGGATTGCAAGAAGGATCGGCTTGCCGGAATGGAGTTTGTCTCTCTGAACGATGACGCGCAAACCAAGAGCATTACGGCGCGGTATCCCTTGATGCCGCCGCAAACGGCGACGTATCGCAAAGGCTATGGCTGCGTAATGCAAAAATGGGATGACTAGCGCTTAG
>JAHEAV010000025.1 GCA_024642565.1 Erythrobacter sp. | reverse complement strand
GTCAATGCGCCGGTCGCAGCGCCTAATGCCTGGTTGACCTGGGCGGTGTCGATAACGTTGAAATCATTATCCGTCCCTTCCTGCAGAACCCGGCGTTCGCGCAGCAGGCTGACCAGTGATGACTGGATACCCGCGCTGGCATAATCGGCGTTGTATTTTACCACGAAGAGCTGGATATTGTCGTTACCGGTGAAACGGCGCTGGACCGTCTTGAGCGGCATCATCACCACATTATCCAGATCCTGCCCACCGCCGCCCTGGCCGCGTTCTTTCAGCACACCGATAACGGAACAGGATACGGCATTGAGCCGCATTTCTTCGCCGACGGGGCTAACGCCAGGCACAAATATGGCATCACGGACCTTGGGCCCGAGAATGCATACATTCTGTCCGGACGATTCCTCCGCAAGCGTGAAACTGCGGCCTTCGACCAGCGCAATGGACTGGGCCCGCAGGAAGTCGTTGCTCACGCCATTGACCGAGGAGGTCCAGTTCTGGCCATTGTGGAAAGCAATAGCGCTGCTCGACGCATTCCCAGCGGCCACTTCGACCCCGGCGATTTGCTGGGCAACCGCGCGCACGTCGTCCTCATGAAAGGGACGGGGATTGCCCCGGTCTGTGCGCACCGGGAAAACGATGAAGACATTGGAACCCAAAGAGGAAATCTCATCGCGGATAGATGCAGTCACGCCATTACCCAGCGTTACCATGGTGATAACGGCGGCTACGCCAATGATGATCCCCAGCGTGGTGAGGAAGGAACGCAGTATATGCCGCCGAATTTCGCGGAGAGAGAGTACCAGTGTCGCGCCGAAAATACCGAACATCAGACGGTTGCTCCGGCCTGGGATCGTGCCCCGCGCTCGATGCTTTCGACCACGCCATCACGAAAATGGACGATGGTTCGCGCAAAATTGGCCATTTCCTGTTCGTGGGTGACCATCAGGATGGTGATACCGCTGCGGTTGAGATCGGTCAGCAATTCCATGATCTCGAGCGAACGCTCGGTATCGAGATTGCCGGTCGGCTCATCGGCCAGCAGTACATCGGGCTCGCTCACCAGCGCCCTTGCGATGGCGACACGTTGTTGCTGCCCGCCGGAAAGTTCCGCCGGTGTATGTTTGGCCCATGGCACCAGCCCGACCATGTCGAGCGCGCGCAGTCCGGCCTTGCGCCGCGCCGCCTTGCCTTCTCCGCGATAGAGCAGGGGCAATTCCACGTTTTCCAGTGCCGTGGTCCGCGAAAGCAGGTTAAAACCCTGGAACACAAAGCCGAGATAGCGCCGCCGGAGCAGCGATCGCTGGTCGCGGGTCAGGGCCTGAACCTCGACCCCGTGGAACCGGAAAATGCCGCTGGTCGGCACATCCAGGCAGCCAAGGATGTTCATTGTCGTCGACTTGCCCGATCCGGATGGGCCCATGACCGCAACGAAATCGCCGCGTTCGATGGTCATGTCGACGCCTTTCAACGCCTGGAAAGCTGCCGGGCCAGTGCCGAAAGTCTTGGTAATTCCTTCCAGTTCGATCAGCGGGGCTTCGCTCACTTTGCGGGTGCCTTGATCCCGGTAACCACGGCCATTCCGGGCTTGAGATCCGCGGAGCGGACCACGGTCATGCGGCCATCGCTAAGGCCCGTCACAACGGTAATCGCTTTCAGCGTGCCATCCTTCTGCATCACCTGAACTTGTTGCCGGCTGCCCGCGCCTATGCTTGCCTTCTGGCCACCCCTCTCAAGCCCGATCTGCGGGCTGAGAACGCTGGCTTCCTCATCCTTGTCCTTGTCGCTCGGCTTGAACCGCAGCGCACCGTTGGGGACGAGCATCTGCTTGCCGGTGCTGTCCGTGCCGATGGTGGCAGTGGCTGTCATTCCGGGTCGCAACAAGCCATCGCCATTGGCCACAGATAAACGCGCTTCATAGCTGACCACGGTATTTCCGGCTGCGGAGGAGGCCGCACTGCTTGCACCGCTCGCGCTGGTGGCGGTGTTGTTGGACGCCAGATCAATCCGCTCCACTGTCGCTGGGAATTTCCGTCCCGGATAAGCGTCCACGGCAAAGCTGGCTTTCTGGCCGGCCTTAACCTGTCCGACATCGGCTTCATCGATCGCCACACGCAATTGCATCGCAGAAAGATCTTCCGCCAGGATGAACAGGGTCGGCGTGTTGAAAGACGCCGCCACTGTCTGCCCGGGTTCAACCTGCCGAACCAGCACCACGCCGGAAACAGGAGAGCGGATCACCGCCCGCCCGCGTGTGGTGACACTTGATGACAGGCCCGCTTCCGATGCAGAGACATTGGCGCGAGCCGAAGCAACAGCCGCCTTATCCCTGGCCACATTGGCCTGGGCGGCCTCAAGCTCTGTTCTTGATGGCACTTTGCCGCCGGAAATGCGGTAAACCTCCTCAAGCCGGGCCAGTTGCGCAGTGTCGACATTGAGCGAAGCCTGCGCCTGCGCGACAGAGGCCCGGGCCGCGTTGAGATTGGCGCGCGACTGCGTGATCTGATCATCGATAATATCGGTGTTGATCACGGCGAGTATCTGCCCGCGCACCACGCGATCATTCACATCGACATTTATCCGGTCAATCTTGCCGGAAACTTCGGAGCCGACTTCCACCTGGTTGGTCGGTCGCAAGTTCCCGGTCGCGGTAACCGTCAGGTCGAGGGATTTTTCGACTACTGGTTGGGTGATATATTCCGGACCCTTGTCACCGCTCGCACAGCGCGAAATGGTAAAGATCAGGATGATCAGAACCAGCGCGGGCACCCAGTATCGGGCCCAGCGCCGCCAGCGCGGGCGGGGCTGTTCGCCGAGAAAGTCCTCGATGCTTTCGGCCGATTCTGCGCCGGTTGCAGACGTCTGGTTCATCGGGCCATTCCTTGCGAGCTGATAAGGGGATAATCATCGGGAGACCAACCGCCACCCAGCGCCTGGGTTAGCCGCACGAAGGCGCTGGCGCGTTGGGCCTGTGCTGTCACCAACGAATTGCGGGCGGACAGCAACTGGCTTTCCGCCGAAAGCAGGGTGCGGAAATCGATCAAACCCGCCTGATATTGGCTGCGCGCCAGTACCGCGGCATTGGCGGCCGCTTCCTGGGCTTCGGAAAATGACGTGACCTGTTCACGCGCAGCACGAAGGGCCACGCCATTGGTCTCGACATCCTCCAGCGCGCCCAGGATCGCCAGGCGCCATGCGGCAAGCGAGCCTTGCGCGTTGGCCTTGGCGCTATCGATTTGCGCGCGCGTGCGACCACCGTCAAAAATCAACTGGCTGATCCCGGCAAACAGATTGCCGGTGATGATGTCGAACAGGCTGCCGATCCCACTGGATGCGCTGCCAATAGAGCCAGTCAACTGGACCAAGGGCAGTAATTGAGCCTTCGCCACATTGACCCGGGCGCTGCTTGCCAACAGCGATGCTTCGGCAGCGCGGACGTCCGGGCGGCGGCGCAACACCTCTGCCGGGGCTGCCAAATTGACGGCATCGGGCGGCGTCGGAATTTGCGAGCCTTGCTGGAGCGATGCGAGCACGCGGCCTGGCGGCTGCGCGATCAGGGTCGAGATGGCATTGGCTGTGGCGGCAAGATTGCTTTCCAAAGCTGGAATGCTGGCGGCCGTTTGCGCCCGCTGGACGCGCGCCTGTTCGACATCAAGGCTGGAAACCAACCCCGCCTGCAACCGCCAGCGGGCGATCTGCAAAATCTCGTCCTGATTGGCGAGAGTATCGCGTGCAATCGCCAGCTGCGCCGCGGTCGAGCGGGCGGAGATGGTCGACAGGGCAACATTCCCCACAATCAGGCGTTGAAGATCGGCCAGTGAATAGCCGGCCGCCACAAGATCGCCGCGGGCAGCGTCAACCGAATTCCCGATCCGGCCGAACAGGTCCACTTCCCAGCTGGCATTGCCGCTGACAGAATATTGCAATTGCTGGCTGGAAAAATCGCCAATGTCACGCCGGGCGCCGCCGCTGGCTGAAAGTTGCGGCAAAAATCCTGCGCGCGAAGAAGATAGGGCCGCGCGGGCCTGCTCCACGCGGGCAGCCGACTGTGCCAGATCAAGGTTGTTTGCAATCGCCAGTTCGACGAATTCGCTCAGTTGCGGATCGTCAAGCGTCTGCCAATACCGGGCTGTGTCGGTTTGTGCCGGTGTGCCCGCGATGCTCCAATTTTCGGGCAGGGCGATATTTGCGTCGGGGCGATCGATTTGCGCCAAAGACTGGCTGCACCCCCCAAGCAGCAATACCAGCGGCGCTGCCCATCCCAATTTCCGGAGCGCATATTGTTTCGGGCCGTTCGTAATATCTTGGTCCAAGTTAATCTGCCTGACTCCGAAAGTTAGCCTGTCTATTGTTTCGAGAATCGACAAGACATTCAATGATTAACTGTGCAGCCATCGAACCGGCTGGCCATAGAACCTTATCGTGTTCTAACCACCTTCGATAGCGGTAAGAATGAAGTTCAATGAATGTAATATCTTGTCTGACCGGCGACGGGGAATTGGGTCTGTGCAGGTGACTGCACCGCTGCCAAAGCTGCTGTGTCACCACCACGCCGCATCCGGAAATCGGGGTTCGTGGCTATTTTCACACGAACAACACGATTTTACCGTTAACAGGACTGGCGACCAGAACAGCAGAGCATTCGCTTTTGCGCTTGCCCTTCGCCCACAGGCACCGCACATCTAATCGGGTATGCTGCGCCAATATGAACTTGTGGAACGGGTCAAAGCCTATGACCCCGACGCCGACGAGGCGCTGCTTAACCGCGCCTATGTCTATACCGTGCAGAAACACGGTACGCAGAAGCGCGCTTCGGGCGATCCCTATTTCAGCCACCCGGTCGAAGTGGCGGGCCTGATGACCGATCTCAAGCTCGATCAGGAAACGATAGTTACCGCGCTGCTCCACGATACGGTGGAAGACACGCTGGCCACAATCGAAGATATCGAACTGAATTTCGGACCGGAAATTGCGCGGCTGGTGGACGGGGTTACCAAGCTGTCCAAGATCGAGGCCATGCCGGAGGATGAACGCGCTGCGGAAAATCTCCGCAAGTTCCTGCTTGCCATGTCCGAAGATATTCGGGTGTTGCTGGTCAAGCTGGCTGACCGGCTGCACAATATGCGCACGTTGCATTTCATTCGCTCACCGGAAAAACGCCGCCGGATCGCGCGCGAAACGATGGATATCTACGCCCCGCTGGCCGAACGAGTGGGGATGTATGAATATATGCGAGAGATGCAGCTTCTTGCATTCGAACAGATTGAGCCCGTTGCATATCAGACCATAGCCGGGCGGCTTGAACAAATCCGGGAACAGGATGGCGGACAGGTCGATGCCATTGCGCTGGGTATCAAGCAGGCATTGGCCGAAGCCGGATTAAAAGTGGAAGTCAGCGGACGCGAAAAGCATCCTTTCTCGATCTGGCAAAAAATGGCCGAGCGCCACGTCAGTTTCGAACAGGTGACCGACATCATGGCGTTCCGCGTCATCAGCAATAATGAGGCGGATTGTTACCGTGCACTGGGGGTACTGCACACGACGTGGCAATGCATCCCGGGTAAATTCAAGGATTACATCTCGACACCGAAGAACAACGGATATCGCAGCCTCCACACATCGCTGATCTACGAAAATTCAATGCGAGTGGAAGTGCAGATTCGCACGCGCGAGATGCACCGCACCAACGAATTCGGGCTGGCCGCGCATTGGGCCTATAAGCAGGGCGATCGGCCCGATGGTGCCGTGGGCTGGCTGCGCGACCTGATCGAAATTGTTGATGCCAGCCACGATGCGGAAGAACTGCTCGAACATACACGGCTCGCCATCTATCAGGACCGGATCTTTGCTTTCACCCCCAAGGGCGCGCTCCATCAATTGCCCAAGGGATCGACGCCAGTCGATTTCGCCTTTGCCGTTCACACCGATCTTGGTGCGCAAACTGTCGGCGCGAAGGTCAACGGGCGCCACATGCCGCTGCGGACTCCGCTGAATAATGGCGATGTGGTGGAGATCATCAAAGGTAAGTCCGTAGATCCGCAATTGTCCTGGCTGGGATTTGTCGTCACGGGCAAGGCCCGGGCTGCAATCCGCCGTTCCGTCCGGTTGAAGGAACGCGCCGAAGTTGCCCAGATCGGCAGCAAGATGTTTGACGAGATTACTGCCCGGCTACCCACAAAGATCGGCAAGAAGGCCATCCGCGAAGCCGTGAAGCGGCTGGATCTGGAGGATGAGGAAGCGTTGATGTACGCCGTGGGTGCGGCAAAAATTGATGATCGGGAAGTGATGGAAGCGCTCATTCCCGGCAGCACCGCCGAACTGCCGGAGGAAGAAGAATGGCCGCGGCAAGAACGGGCAATCTCCATTCGCGGGCTGACACCAGGCCTAGGGTTCATGCTGGCCGAATGTTGCCATCCTGTGCCCGGTGACCGGATCGTGGGTTTGCGAAAGGCAGGGGAAGGGGTGGAGGTTCACTCCATTTCCTGTCTCACTCTGGCTAGCGGAATAGATGCCGACTGGTTCGATTTGTCCTGGGGCAAACGTTCAACCGGGGCACCGGGCAGGCTAAGGGTCATTCTTTACGACCGCCCCGGCACTTTGGCGGAAATGGCGGGAATTTTTGCGCAAAACAACGCCAACGTAATGACACTGGAACAGACCAATCGGGATGCGCCGTTTCATACTTATGAAGTCGATCTGGAGGTCGGTGATCTGGCGCATCTTACGCGCATTATCAGTGCCCTGCGCGCAAGCGATGCGGTGGCCCAGGCCGAACGCATCTGATGGCTGTTCTTGGCCTTGATCATGTCCAGCTTGCCATGCCGCCGGGGTCCGAAGACATTGCGCGGGCTTTTTATGTCGGGGTGCTTGGACTGGCGGAGGACGCCAAGCCTGCCGATCTGGCGCAGCGTGGGGGATGCTGGTTTGTGGGCGGGGCGGCTCATATCCATCTGGGGGTTGAGCAGGATTTCCGTTCCGCGAAAAAGGCCCATCCGGCCCTGCTGGTCGATGATCTGGCGATGACCGTTGCCCAACTGGCTGCGCGGGGTGTGGATGCAGTGCCGGGTAAGCCGTTGGCTGGCTACCGGCGCTGCGATATTGCCGATCCCTTTGGCAACCGGATCGAATTGATGGAGCGTATCTAGGTCATAGCGGGCTTGCCGAACCGGACACGCGCACCGGTTTAAAGCAATGAATCGCCCATACCGATCATCTTCCCGCGGGTGATGATCACCGTGTCGCCCTTGCTGGCAATGGCATAGAGCTTTGACACGAAATCATTCGGAGCGCCGATGCAGCCGTGGCTGGCGTATCCGTTTTCGACCGTAGCGCCGCCGTGAATTGCCACACCGTCCCAAGTCAGGCGCATGGTCCAGGGCATGGGTGCATTGTTGTATTTCTCGGACACATTGTGCCGTTCCTTGCTGAGGATCGGAAAGGTGCCAAGCGGGGTCGGGTGTTCATCGGTACCCAGCAAGACTGCTGCTGCACCGATCTCGTAACCACCCCGGAAAACTGACAGAACCCGCGCTTCAAGATCGACTGTTACAACCAGGGGTCCGGCTGGCACATCCTTGTCGTCCCAATGCCATTCGCCATATTTGATGGGCCCGTCGATCGGAAGTATCCGCTTGATCACGAACGGTTCTTCGTGCGCGGCGATTGCCGGTGAGGGCTGGGCGCCCTCTACCTTTGCCATTGCCGCCGGGCTTGCCGTTGAAGGAAGGGCCACACGTTGGGCCGGCGGCGAGGCGGCGTTCAGCAAATCACCCGCCAGGGTCGCTCCGCCTGCGGCCAGCAACACCGCGCCTGCCCCGGCGCAAATCCATTTCATCATCGGTTTCATGCAAGGATAATGGGATAGAATGGCGAAAAGCGCCAGACCCTGGCCGCGCGCGTCCCGGTGCGAGACGCTGCGCGGGCAAAGATTAATCCGCCGGATCAGCCATGGGCACCGAATTCATTGGCGATCGCGGTGGAAATTTGCAGCGTCAACCCATAGGCACGCTCCAGCGGGTTGATATAATCGCGCTGGATTGCTGTGTAACCTTCGCCGGCACCATCAGGATAATCGCTCGGCTCGGTAATGTCGAAATCATCAAGTTTGGGGAAATGGGTTGGATAGGCGCGGCGCAGCTGCGTCAGTGCGTCGTCGATCCGCAAGGTGAAGACCATTTCCAACACATCGTCACGGCTGATGTCATTGGCGCGGCTGAAGGCCGGGATTGATACAGCCTTGAGGAACATGTGCTGAAGCAGCGCCAGCCGCAGCGATTGCAGCACGCCGATGGTGCGGCGGGTGTTCTCGCGGTCGGGCAAGGGAACCTCGTCCGGGACCATGTCGAGAAGCCGGTGCAATTTCAGCGCATCGACCCGCAATCGGCTGGCAAGGCGGCGGAATACTCCTGTCCTGTCATCCTTGGTCAGATATTCGGCCAATGTTTCGCAAGCGTCGGACAGATGGCTTTCCATGCCCCGATAAGGGCGGCTGGCCCAATAAGCCGAATTGAACAATTCACCGAACGCCGCGACGGTCTTGATGCTGGCCAGCGCATTGGCCGCGCGCACGAGGCGGAGCAATTGCCGTCCGCGTTCGCTTTCCTGCAGTAATGCCGCGACATCTTCGTAATTGCCGTCCGCCGCGCTACCAACGCCGGCGATCACATTCACCGGATAACCGAGCTGTTGCAGGATGGCATTGTGCGGAATTGCACGAATCTGCCGCAAATTCATGTCGCGGTCGGCCGACAAATCCGATTGGCGGCGCGATCTGCGGCTGCCGGTCTGGTTCAGCAGGCCAAGCCCGAAGGCCGTGATCGCACGGCTGTAGGTTTTGCTTTCGAGATGTTCGCGTTGGTGTGAACGGATGGCACGGTAAAAATCCAGGCTGATATCTGTCCGGCGGTAAAACGGATCGGTCGGCGCATCGACGTCGGTTGCCTGGGGGCGGTTTTCGGCAATGCGCGTGAGCGTGGCCAGTGCCAATTCGGGCGTGGCAAAAAACAGGTAGCCATCGCCGCCCTGAAAACTGACTTCGGGTTCCAGCCGGATACCGGCACGCATGAACCGGCGGCGTGTCCACGGGCTTAGCGGCCAGGCGAGGCGGTCAGCAAAGTTTTCAGGATGCGCACCGCGGCCCATGCTTTCGCCATGCGTGTTGAAGATCAGCGCAGCCACATCGGTCAGATCATTGGCCCGCATGGCATCGGCCATCCGGCCTTGCAGCCGTTCGATCGCGAGGCTGGCAGGGATCTGGCCGACAAAGCGCCCGGCGTCGGAAAATCCCGTCTGGATGGCGACCCTTCCGCGTTTGCGCGCGTAATCCTGATAAACCGGTTCTGAAAGCAAAGCGTCGAGAAAACGCCCACCATGTTCAAGCGCGCTTTCGGTTTCAAACAGGGGTGATACATCGACCTTGTCTTCAATCCCGAACAATCGCGCGAAATAGAGTGCAGCCAGAATGGTGGAGGGCTGTTCGCATTCGGCAATCAGCATCCGGATCGGGGCATCGGCATCGACGTGGTGCAGGATTTGCGCCATCGCAAGAAATTGCCGGATTGCGGTGCTGCTTTCGATGGCCAAGGCAGCGAAATTGGACCGGTGGGGCTTCACAGTGGCGAGCAATTCGCGCAGCGTGGCCATCGCGCCCTTGCTGCCAAGATCCAGCGTGTTTTCGGGATCGATCAGCCGCCGGATCGCATTGTGCAACTGGCTCGAATTCACCCTGAAATGCACCCAGCCCATGCCCAGGCCATCGGCGCGCATCGCTGCGGCAAGGGTCTTGAGGGCAATGGCGCGCCCGGCTTTTGCTGTGACCGCTTCATCCTCCAGCGCAGCGATTATTGGTGCAAGGGATAGCAGCTTGTCAGGATCGTCCGCAGTCAGCCGATTTGCTGCGGCAGACAGCGCCGCCGGTTGCGACAAATCATCCCGGAAATCGTCAGTCCGTTCATGGGCATAACGGGCAGCGGCGCGCAATTGCGTCAGCAGTGGATGGGACGGGTCGAGACTTTCCAGCGATGCGACATAACGGTCCAGCCGCTCGGCCTTTTCAGAAAGTCGAAAGCCGATGGAATCGAACCATTTGATGTCCGTCCGACCATCCATGTCGTAACCGACCCAGCTGGCAAAACGGATTGGCAGCGGAGCAAGGTCGAGCCATTGATCGGGCCATTTTGCATGGGCTTGTTCCAGCGCGCGGTTTACCATCTGATCACGGGCGTCCTGCGCATTGGCAATCGCGCCCATCGCGCGGCCATGTTCGTAAGCCAGGGTAACTTCTGGTCCGGTTGAAGGCGCGGCACAGACCGATTCCGAAATTTCGTCCGAACTGCTCGCGGCATCGGCAACGGCGCTGGATTGGGCGGGGGAGAGGAGAAAAGTCGGATGGGCGGTGAACACGGCATGCAGGCCCGGTTGTTCCCATCCCGCACGAAAGCCTTCGAAACTGTCGCTTGTGTGGCTTTTTTCCAATGCGTCCAGATTGGCATCCTGCGCCACCGGAGCAACCAGACGGCGCAGCCGCCGGGCGCGGCTTTGCAACGCGTCGCATTCAAGCTCCGCGACCAGCGCTTGCACGGCGTCGAGAGTAAGATCCCCGTTTTCCAGCTTGCGTGACAGGTCGAGCGAGAGTTGGAACACCGGATTGAACAGCGGCGTTTCGCGCGTTCTGATGTGCAATTCCTGCAACCGGTCCTTCATGCCGGCGATGGTCAGCGCAAAATCGGTCACGCACCCAGTGCCTTCGCCTGACGGGCGAGAGCCTCGATTTTCGGGCCATCCGGTGCACCTTTTGGGGCAACCCAACTGCCGCCAACACAAAGAACCGGATCGAACGCCAGCCATTCCGGAGCATTCTCCAGGCTGATCCCGCCAGTCGGGCAAAAACGGCATTGGCCGAAAGGTGCCGCCAGTGCCTTCAGCGCCGGGAGGCCGCCTGCCGCCATCGCCGGGAAGAACTTGAACCGGGTCAGGCCCAGATCCAGACCGCGCATGATGTCACCGGCATTGGCGATGCCCGGCAGGAACGGCACCTTGTGCCGGGTGGCCGCACGCGTCAGCGGTTCGGTCAGACCGGGCGAGACGATAAATTCGCTGCCCGCAGCCAGCGCGGCATCCAGTTCCTTCTCGTTGGTAACTGTACCGGCGCCGACCACAGCGCCCTTTACCTGTTTCATCGCACGGATTGCATCGAGCGCCTGCGGGGTGCGCAGCGTGACTTCCAGGGCACATAGGCCGCCTGCGACCAGTGCCTCTGCCAGTGGAACGGCATGGGCCACATCCTCAATGACGATGACCGGAATAACCGGTGCAATGCGCATGATGGATTCAATGTCGTTCAATGTAAGTCTCCATTATGCTCTGCGGCGAAGGCTGCTGCAGCCCCGAACAGACCGGGCTGGGGATGCACGATCAGTTTTACCGGTATGCCTGCCATCATGGTTTCGAAGCGGCCTTTGGCCCGAAAGCGTTCGGCAAAGCCGGAAGCGATCAGCGATTTGCGAATGCGGTAGCCGAGCCCGCCAGCGATCACCACACCCTTGGCCCCATGCGCCAGCGCCATGTCCCCGGCGACGCTTCCCAGCGACAGGCAGAACCGGTCGACCGCCGCAGCGGCGAGACTGTCGCTGCCATCCTGACCGCGGGTCCAGATGGCAATATCGTCCTCTTCAGCTACCGCTTTGCCTTCTATGGCCGCAAGCGTTTGATAAATATCCAAAATAGCCGGTCCGGCAACCACGCGTTCCACGGAAACACGATTGTGGCGTTTGCGCAGACGAGCAAGAATGGCATCCTCGATCGAATCGAGCGGGGCGAAATCGATATGGCCGCCCTCCGTTGCCGATACCCGATATTCTCCGGTCGGTTCACGGTAGAGATGCGCGACACCCAGTCCTGTTCCGGGGCCGATCACGGTGAGCCGCCCCGTTGCGGGAAGGGCACCATCGGGTCCGGTCAGATGAATGAACTGGTCTTCGCTGGCCCGGGCGACCGCATGGGCGACCGCTTCGAAATCGTTGACAATGGTGAAGTGGTCTACGTCCAGCTTGTCCTTCATCAGGGCCGGGCGAATGATCCACGGGTTGTTGGTGAAGCGGATGATATCGCCGCCAACCGGGCCTGCAATCGCCATGGCCACCGATCGGGGCAAGGTGCCGCCCTGCCGTTCACGGAAGTCCTCCCAGGCGGTCTGGAAGCTCGCGTGGTCAGCGGTGTGGAGCGTTTCCGGCTCGCCCAGAGAGATCGTGCCATCCTTTGCGATGGTGGCGATTGCAAAGCGGGCATGGGTGCCGCCAATGTCGACAGCGACCAGTTCGTAGCTCATAGACCGGCCACCGCAAGCATGGCAGACCCGCCTTTTTCCGCCTCGTCAGCGAAATTGCGGAACATGGCAAAAAGTTCGCGGCCCATACCGGATCCTTCATGGGGCGGCGTGGCAATCTCGCGATCAATAAGGTTTGCGCCGGTTGAAATTGTGCCTTCATGTGCGCAAAGCCGCACGACATCGCCATCACGCAATCGCGCCAGCGGTCCGCCGCCCAGCGCTTCGGGTGTGCAGTGGATCGCGGCGGGCACTTTTCCGCTCGCCCCAGACATGCGGCCGTCCGTGACCAGCGCAACCTTGTAACCGCGATCCTGAAGCACACCCAAAGGCGGGGTCAGCTTGTGCAATTCGGGCATCCCATTGGCGCGCGGACCCTGGAAGCGGACCACGACCACAACGTCCCGGTCGAGTTCGCCCTTGGCAAAGGCTTCGGACACTTCGTGCTGGGTGGAAAAAATGCGGCAAGGTGCCTCAATCGTCCAGCGATCCGGATCAACCGCGCTGGTCTTGAAGGTGGCGCGGCCCAGATTACCTTCGACCAGCCGCATCCCGCCATCGCTCTGGAACGGATCGGCAGCGGGCCGAAGCATCGTATTGTCGCCGCTTTCGCCGACTTCGCGCCAAACCAGCTGATCCCCGTCAAGGCCGGGCTCCCGTGCATAAGCGCCCAGATCGCCTTCGCTGACCGTCATGATGTCCCGGTGCGCCAGTCCCGCTTCGAGCAATTCGCCGATCACATAGCCCATACCACCAGCATCGTGGAAATGGTTCACATCGCCCGGCCCGTTGGGATATACCCGCGCCAGCAGAGGTACTGCCGAACTGAGTTCAGAAAGGTCGCTCCAGTCGATCAGGATTCCGGCGGCACGCGCCATAGCCGGAATGTGGATCGCATGATTTGTAGAGCCGCCGGTTGCGAGCAGCCCAACGGCGGCATTGACGATGGCCTTTTCGTCCACGCACTGGGCCAGCGGCCGATAGTCCTTACCGGCCCGACCAATCGCGACAAGGCGATGAACCGCTTCCCGGTCAAGGGCCTGACGCAGTTTGGTGCCCGGTTGGACGAAGGCGGAACCCGGAATATGCAGGCCCATCATCTCCATCATCATCTGGTTGGAATTGGCCGTGCCGTAAAATGTGCAGGTGCCCGGCGAATGATAGCTACCCAATTCGCTTTCAAGCAATTCCGCGCGCCCGGCCTTGCCTTCAGCAAACAGTTGGCGAACGCGTTGTTTTTCCTTGTTGGCGACGCCGGTCGGCATCGGCCCGCTGGGCACGAAAATTGCGGGCAAATGGCCAAATCGCAGTGCGCCAATCAACAGGCCCGGTACGATCTTGTCGCAGATGCCGAGCAGATTGACCCCGTCATACATGGCATGGCTAAGGGCAACTCCGGTGCTGAGCGCAATCACATCGCGGCTGAACAGCGACAGTTCCATACCGTCTTCGCCCTGCGTCACCCCGTCACACATCGCAGGGGTAGCGCCGGCGACTTGCGCCGTTGCGCCAACTTCGCGGGCGTAGATCTTCATCCGTTCCGGATAGCGGCCATAGGGCTGATGCGCGGAAAGCATATCATTATAGGATGTGACGATGCCGATATTCGGCCCGCTTCCGCTTTTCAGCGCCGCCTGATCTTCCAGTGCGCCGGCAAAGGCATGGGCAAGGTTGGAGCAGGATACCGAACCGCGATCAGGCTGGTTATCGGCTTCGCGCTTCATCAGTTCCAGATAGCGGCTGCGGCTATCCTTCGAGCGTTCGACAATACGCCGGGTGACGCGATGGAGGCTATCGTGAAGGTTGCTCATGCCGAAATACTCATGCCCAGTTATTCATGCCACGTTACTCCGTCGCGTTCGGCCAGGGCGATGGCGGCGCTGGGCCCCCAGCTGCCAGCCGTATAGGTTTTAGGTTCGAGATTCTGGGCATCCCATAGCGCCCGAATTCTATCGACCCATTCCCACTGGGCCTCCACTTCATCGCGTCTAACGAACAGGGTCTGGTCGCCTTCAACCAAATCGAGCAGCAAACGCTCGTAAGCGATGCGCCGCACTGCGCCGGTGAAGGCATCGCGCATGGCAATGTCCAGCGGCACGCTGCGCAGGCGAATGCCGTCCCGGTCCAGGCCTGGCACCTTGGCCATCAGCGAGAGGGAGATATTCTCTTCCGGCTGAATCCCGATCACCAGCCTGTTGGGGGTCATTTTCGCGCCCTTGTCGGCGAAGATCGAATGCGGAACACAGCGGAACTGGACAACAATTTCGGTTACGCGCTTGGGCAGGCGTTTGCCGGTGCGCAGATAGAACGGCACACCTTTCCAGCGCCAATTATCGACATGAGCCTTGATCGCAACAAATGTTTCCGTGTCGGAATCCTTGCCCAGTTCATCATCATAACCGGGCACGGCCTGGCCGCTGATTGCACCGGCGCGGTATTGACCCGTGACGGTTTCGCTTTGCGTGACCTGCCGGAGCGAACGCAGCACCTTGACCTTCTCATCGCGGATCGCGGTGGCATCGAAATTACTGGGCGGCTCCATCGCCACCAGTGCAAGCAATTGCAGCATATGGTTCTGCACCATATCGCGCAGTGCCCCGGCATCATCGTAAAAGGCCACACGGCCTTCCAATCCGACGGTTTCGGCCACGGTAATCTGGACATGGTCGATGTGGGCTGCGTTCCACAAGGGTTCGAAAAGGATATTGGCAAAACGCAGCGCCAGCAGGTTCTGCACCGTTTCCTTGCCCAGATAATGGTCAATGCGGAAGATCCGCTCTTCCGGGAAAGCGGCAGAAACGGCGTCATTTATTTCGCAGGACGAATCAAGATTGGTGCCAAGCGGCTTTTCAAGACACATCCGCACATTCGGCCCATCCAGGCCGGCATGTTGCAGGCCCCGGATCGTTGGTTCGAACAGACTGGGTGCTGTGGACAGGAAAATTGCCAGCCCTTGCGCCGGGGTGCCGACCTTTTTGGCCAGATCGTCAAAACCTTCCAGCGAGGTAGCATCCAGCCCCTGATAGCTGAGGCGGTTGAGAAAACTTGCCAGACTGCCGCGCCGGTCTGCTGGCAGGAATTTTTCCAGCGCTGCCCGTGCGAAATTGCGGAATTCCGCGTCATTCATCGGCGATCGAGCGGTGCCAATGATGCGGACATCGGGGCCGAGCAGTCCGTCTGCATCCAGCGCGCACAGCGAAGGCAGCAACATGCGTTGCGAAAGATCTCCGGTTGCTCCGAACAGCAGCAAGCGGTCAGCCGTGAATTTCATGCGCGCTCGGTCCCCATGCAACTCTTGAAACGAAGTTTCGATGATGTCCTAGCAGCGCCGCCAAGTCCATGCCACGCGCCGCAATCGTATTCATCGCCATATAGGGCAAGATCAGACGGCCGAAACGTTGATTTCCTTGCCCAGAAACCGGCTGGGGCCAAAGCTGGTCAGAAAACTGACATCGGCTGCATCGCGCCCGACCCCGATTTTCACCGTTTGCGCCGGATCGGCCATGCCTGTCGCGTCTACCATATGCCAGGCGCCGCCATGGTCACTGGCCGGATCGGCAAGAAACACTTCGGCAACGGCGTGAAAGTCCTGCGGGCTGACACGCGGTGCAAAACAACTGACAAAGCGCGCCGGGATGGTCGATGCGCGGGCCAGCATCACCAGAACATGGGCATAATCGCGGCACACACCGCGGCGTTCGATGAAACTGTCTTCACCTGTGGTATTGCTCGTGCTCGCGCCGGGGGCATAGGTGAAATGATGCGCGATCCACTGGCGGATCGCTTCGACCCGTTCACCGCCATGGCTGCCGCCGAATTCCGCTTCGACGAAGGGCTGGAAACGGTCAGCCGGGCAATATCGCGAATCGAGCAGATAATGCACGGCTTCACCCGGCATATCGTGCGCAGCCAGTTGCCCAAGGCCGGCAATATCCGGCAACGAGCGGCCGACATCAACATCTACGGAATAGGACACATCAAACCGCCCGGTCGACCGGATCCAGATCCGTTCACCGATATTATCTTCCGCAGCGACGCGCGCGAAATGTTCGGAATTGGTGAACAACGCCTGGGGATTGTTGAGCCGCTGTTCCGGTAGGGCCGCAGCCTCAAATTGCAGAAGCAGATCTGTGGGTTCGTCCGTTTCGAAAGAGAAACTGGCGTTAATGCTGATGGTCACCTGGGATCAATACCGACGCTGGTGGCCGCTGATGAATTCCGGCGCATCAGGCGATTACACCGAACAAATCATGTGCGTCTGCATCCTCGATTTCCACGGTTACGATATCGCCCTGGGCCAGTGTGGCCGGGACATTGCGCAGATAGACATTGCCGTCAATCTCGGGCGCATCGGCCTGACTTCGGCCAGTGGCGCCAATGTCGCCATCGTCATCGGGATCGCCCACTTCATCGATAATGACCGGCAGGCTCCGTCCGATCTTGGCGGCCAGTTTGGCCGCGCTGATCCGCGCGGTGACCTCCATCAACCGGGCGTAGCGTTCTTCTTTTACGGCTTCGGGAACAGGGTCGGGCAGGTCATTGGCCGCGGCGCCGTGAACTGGTTCGAAGCGGAAGGCACCAACCCGGTCGAGCTGCGCTTCTTCCAGCCAGTCGAGAAGATAGGCAAAGTCAGCCTCCGTCTCACCCGGAAAACCGACAACAAAACTGGAGCGTATGGCGATTTCGGGGCAAATTTCCCGCCAGTTCCTCAACCGTTCGAGCACCTTCGCCTCGTTCGCGGGGCGCTTCATGCGCTTGAGGACGCTGGGGCTGGCATGTTGGAAGGGAATGTCGAGATAGGGCGTCAGCAGCCCATCAGCCATCAGCGGGATTACCGCGTCGACATGCGGGTAGGGGTAGACATAATGCAGCCGGGTCCACGGCGCCATGCCTTCGGGGGTGCGCAACTGGCCCAGTTCACGCGCCAGATCGGTCATATGGGCGCGCACCTCGCGCCCTTTCCATTGGCGCGGATCGTGGCGGGTATCGACACCGTATGCGCTGGTATCCTGGGATATGACCAGCAGTTCCCTCGTGCCGGCCGCAACCAGCTTTTCCGCCTCGCGCAGGACTGCGTCGATCCGGCGGCTGGCGAGTTTACCGCGCAGTTGGGGGATGATGCAGAAGGCGCAGGAATGGTTGCAGCCTTCGGAAATCTTGAGGTAGCTGTAATGGCGCGGGGTCAGCTTTACATCGGGCTGCGGAATCAGATCGACGTAAGGTCCCTGCGAAGGCGGTGCAGCTTCGTGTACGGCGGCCACCACATCTTCATATTGATGGGCGCCGGTCACGGCCAGAACCTGGGGATGGGCAGCCCGGATCGCATCCGCTTCATCGCCCATGCAGCCGGTTACGATCACCCGGCCGTTTTCGGCAATGGCTTCCCCAATTGCCGCCAGACTTTCTTCCTTCGCGGAATCGAGAAAGCCGCAGGTGTTGACCAGTACGACATCGGCCCCGGCATAATCGGGTGACATGGCATAGCCATCGGCGCGAAGCCTGGTGAGGATGCGTTCGGAATCGACCAGGGCCTTGGGACAGCCGAGGCTGACCATGCCGACCTTCTTCTGGTCCGGGAGAGTCGTAGTGTTCATGATTGCCGCGCCTCTACACGCGAAGCGGGCATAGTGCTATAGCGACGCATCTATGGGAGGATGGCAATGGGCCAAATCAACATATTGGCAGTGTTTCTTGGGGCTGCGGCCTTTTTCATGGTCGGGTCCATCTGGTACACAGCCTTGTTCGGCAAGGCTTGGCAACGGGAAGTGGGCCTTTCCGAAGAACAGCTGAAGAACGCAAATATGCCGTTGATTTTCGGACTGTGTTTCCTGTTCGAACTGCTGATCGCGCTGATGCTGGGACATAATATCGCCCGCACCGATCCTGCGCCGCATGTGATCATGATGATGGCGGTCGGGTTTGGCGCAACCATCATGGCCCCTGCGATCGGGATCAATTACCTCTACCAGCGCAAATCCGGAAAATTATTTGCCATCGATGCCGGCCATTTCATAGTCGGGATGGCGGCAATGGGCGCAGTGTTTGTGATGCTGCGGTAAATTCGCGGCACTAGCCGGAGACGGCATCCCCGTTTGTATGGCCGTTTCTGGTCGGGACGATTTCAACCACGACATCGCCCGCCTGCAATTGCGCGCATCCATCCTCCCAAAATCCGAGCGCCGTTCCATCGCGGTAAACGCGAAGGCCGCGCCCGCCTGATTTGAGTTCGCTGATCGAACCGCCACATTCTTCCGGTGTTACTTCGCGTTCGACCAGTTGCACCCGCCCGGTAACGGAGGCCAGATCGGCCAGGTAATCGGCGATATGCGCGCCCTTTGCCGAACCGGCCAACAGCAGTCCGGTGAAACGCACAGGGTTAATGACATTGTTTGCGCCGGCTTGCCGGGCAAGGAATTCATTATCGTCTGCCCGAACCACGACACTGATCGGCACATCGGGCGCAAGATGGCGCACGGTCAATACGATCAGGATTGATGTGTCGTCCCGCCCGGCGGAGACCAGCACCGTCTGCGCCTCTGCAATGCGGACCGCCTTCAGAATATCGTCGCGCGTGGCGTCCCCCGCCATGACATTGCAGCCCAGCGCCTCGGCCCCGGTCAGGCTGTCTTCGTTCGGGTCGATGACCACGATATTGCTCGGATCGGTGCCGCGTTCGACCAGTTCGTTGACCGATTCGGATCCGCTGACCCCGTAACCCAGCACCACGATATGGTCTGAGAGTTGTTGCTGAATGCGGGCCATGCGGAATTTCTCCCAGCTTCTCTTGATGATGAAATTATATGCCGTGCCGACAAATATGAAGAGCACGGCGAAACGGACCGGGGTAACAATCAGGGCTTCGACCAATCGGGCACGATCGCTGATCGGGGCAATATCCCCAAATCCGGTGGTAGTAATTGAAATCATTGTAAAATAGACGACATCGAGGAAGCTCACCTCGCCATCGAGATTATCCACTAGCCCGGTGCGATCCCACCAGTGGATGATTACCACCATCGATACCAGCGACAAGGCCAGACCAATCCGGATGCCGAGATCACCCCACACCGGCACTTTGACTGCACGGCGGAGAGGCTGGAACCGCCGGCCATGGGATCGGCCGCGCCTCGAACGGGCAAAAGTGGGGGTGCGCTGGTCACTCATGATGGTGGGTCACGCCGTTTCACGTCGGGAACCGGCCCGCAATATTGGCGAGGGAGGCATGGTGCGTCAGATCAAGCTGCAGCGGGGTCACGGACACATAGCCTTCGTCGATTGCTTCAAGATCGGTTCCGTGATCGAGGGTATGCTCGATCGCTTCCAGGCCAAACCAGTAATATTTCTGGCCGCGCGGATCACGCCCTTCCACCACGCTGCCGCGCGAGTAATCATGGAAGCCCTGCCGCACGCCCCGGATGCCTTTCACCCGTTCGGGTGCAAGCGGGGGAAAGTTGACATTGATCAGCGTACGCAGCGGCAGCGGCGTGTCGAGCAGTGGGGCGAGCACTTTTGCACCCCAGGCGCGCGCGGTGGCGAAGCTGTCGTTGCCCTGCCATTCCCGGTTGGACACCTGGCTGAAGGCGATGGACCGGATGCCAGCCAATGCCCCTTCGATTGCCGCCGAAACCGTGCCGGAATACGTAATATCGTCCGCCAGATTGGCCCCGTGGTTGACGCCGGACAGGATCAGGTCGGGCGCGCCATCCATCACTGTGCGCAGGCCCAGCGTTACCGAATCCGTTGGTGTTCCGGTCACGGAAAAGCGCCGCTCACCATGTTTCTGCAAACGCACCGGCTTGTTCAAAGTCAGCGAATGGCCCGCACCAGACTGTTCCTCACTCGGCGCGCAAACCCAGATATCGTCGCTGAACTGGCGGGCGATTTCCTCCATAACACTCAGGCCGGGGGCGTGGATGCCATCATCATTGGTTAGAAGAATACGCATCAACTGTTCGCCGTTAGCCTTTCGATACCACCCATATAGGGCACCAGCACAGCCGGAACCACCACGCTGCCATCGGCTTGCTGGTAATTTTCCAGCACTGCAACCAATGTGCGCCCGACAGCCAGACCCGACCCGTTTAGCGTATGGACGAATTCGGTCTTCTTGTCGGCCCCGGCGTCCTTGGCGGGCCGGTAGCGCGCGTTCATTCGCCGTGCCTGATAGTCACCGCAATTGGAACAGGACGAAATTTCGCGATAGGCACCTTGACCGGGCAGCCATACTTCAAGGTCATAGGTTTTTTTCGCGGTCGCGCCCATGTCGCCGGTGCAAAGCAGCATCTTGCGATAGGGCAGTTCGAGCGCCTGCAGCACGCTTTCGGCGGCCGCGGTCATCCGTTCATGTTCGGCGGCGCTTTCTTCCGGTCTGGCAATGCTGACCAGTTCGACCTTTTCGAACTGGTGCTGGCGGATAAACCCGCGCGTATCCTTGCCTGCTGCACCCGCTTCGGAACGGAAGCAGAGCGTCAACGCCGTCATCCGGATCGGCAGCAGCGCCTCCTCCACGATCTGTTCGCGCACCGAATTGGTCAGGCTGACTTCGGCGGTGGGGATCAGCCAGCGGCCATCGGTCGTCTGAAAGGAATCTTCGGCGAATTTGGGCAATTGTCCGGTGCCAAACAGCGCTTCCCCGCGTACCAGCACCGGCGGCGCGCATTCGGTGTAGCCATTGGTGCCTGTCTGGTGATCCAGCATGAATTGTCCCAGCGCCCGGTGCAGCCGCGCCATGGCGCCGCGCAGAAACGTAAAGCGCGCGCCCGAAAGACCAGCGCCGGTTTCAAAGTCGAGGCCCAGCGGCGGACCGAGATCGGCGTGTTCCTTCGGCGTAAAGTCGAATTCGCGCGGGGTGCCCCAGGCGGAAAGTTCGACATTGGCGTTTTCATCCGCCCCTTCGGGAACATCCTCTGCAGGAAGGTTGGGCAGGGCAGCCAGCAGGGCATCCAGCTCAGCGCCCAGCGCGCGGCCTGCCTCTTCCAATGCGGGTAAAGTGTTTTTCAGATCGGCGACTTCGGCCTTCAGAGTTTCTGCCGTGGCCTTGTCACCTGTGGCCATGGCTTGCCCGATGGCTTTGGATGCCTCGTTGCGGCGGGCCTGTGCTTCCTGCGCCTGGTGCGTGACGGCGCGGCGGCGGGCATCAAGTTCGAGAATGCCGGCAGAAGCGGCCGCCACTCCGCGCCGCGCAAGAGCAGCATCGAAGATTTCAGGATTTTCGCGGATAAATCGAATGTCGTGCATAGCGGCGGGCTATGCCGCCAAGCCCGGTTTCGTGCAAGCCGTCGCAGCGTTTACTTGGCGCAGCTGTTGATCCCGAACAGGGAATAGGCAGGGCAACTCCCCAGCAATCCGGTAACCAGCGGAATTATGCCCACCCAGCCCCAGGCCGTCTTGGGGCCGACAAACACCAGTGCGATCATCAGCAGACCAACAAGGATACGAATAATCCGATCCCCAGAGCCGACATTGTTCTTGAACATCGATTGTCCCCCTTTTCAGGCACACCCATGCATCTTCGATCGGCATGGTGCATTGATCACGATCAAGCGGGCGCTGTACCCGAGGCCCGATAGTGGGCGCGGCAAGGATTGAACTTGCGACCCTACCTGTGTGAAGGGTGGAACAAGGACGCGTGGAACTATCCGATTAAGGATGCGGTCAAGGCGGCTGGCCTGCCCGTTGCCGTATCGGCCTATACTCTGCGACATTGCGTAATCACCGATCTGATCCGTGCGCGATTGAAAATCTAATTAACGGCCAGAGACTGATAGGGTACGGGCTTGTGTGGCGAGCCCTCTCGTTTTTGTGTTAACGCTGAAGGTGTGCTTAGTCCTGGGCGCAAATGGGGAGAGAGTGAGTGCCTGAGGAGTTTGACTACGTCATTGTTGGGGCCGGGAGCGCGGGTTGTGCGATTGCCAATCGCCTGAGCGAAGACCCCGCTGTTTCGGTCTGCCTGATCGAGGCGGGCGGAACGCACAAACACTGGTCGGTATGGGTACCCGGCGCGCTGCTGTGGAACATGGTCACCAAGAAGCGCAACTGGGCCTTCGAGACGGTCCCGCAAAAGGGGCTGAACAATCGCAAGGGCTACCAGCCGCGGGGCAAGATGCTTGGCGGCAGCTCAGCACTCAACGCGATGATCTACATTCGAGGCCATGCCGAGGACTACAACGAATGGGCCCGGTTGGGGAATGAAGGCTGGTCATATGAAGACGTCCTGCCTTACTTCAGGAAAAGCGAAAATCGCGAGGCAGGCGGCAACGAATTCCACGGCGCAGGGGGCGAACTCAACGTTGCCCCTGTAACGACGCCTGGTTCAATCAATGACCGCTTTCTGGCCGCCTGTGACGCGCTACAGATACCACGAAATTCCGATTTCAACGGAGCCAACCAGGAAGGTGCGGGCCTATATGAAGTGACGCACAGGAATGGGGAGCGCTGGTCGACGGCACGGGCATTTCTCGATCCTGCAATAGATCGGCAAAACCTTACCGTGGTGACCAGAGCGCTGACCGAGAAAGTCCTTATCGAGAATGGACGGGCAGTGGGCGCTCGTTACCGCACCGGCAAGAGTGTCCATGAAGTGCGTGCCAAGCGGGAAGTCATACTGAGCGCCGGCGCATTTGGATCGCCGCAGATACTTCTGCTGTCGGGCGTTGGTCCAAGGCACAAGCTTGAACCGCACGGTATTGCGCAGGTGCACGATCTGCCCGGAGTTGGTGAAAATCTTCAGGATCATCCTGACTACGTGCTTTCCTATGATTCCGACCTGAAGGACAATATCGGCCTCTCGATCGGCGGTGCGGTTCGTATGTTCGGCGAGTTCTTTCGCTATCGCCGTGAACGCAAGGGAATGCTGGCTTCCAACTTCGCTGAAAGCGGCGGTTTCATCTACGTTGATCGCAGCGAGCCTTCGCCGGACATCCAGTTGGTGTTCGTGCGCGCGGTTGTCGATGACCACGGGCGCAAGATGCATTGGGGGCATGGCTACAGCCTACATATCACTGTTATCCGTCCTAAGAGCCGTGGCAGGCTCTGGCTCAACAGTGCAGATCCGGCCGCACCACCCGCAATCGATCCGGCGTTTCTCGAAGATGAAAGCGACATGGAAAAGCTGCTTCAGGGCACTAAGGTCGCACAGCAGATTATGCGTTCGTCGGCCTTCGCCGATGTGCGCGGCAAGCCCTACTACGCCGCTGAAAGCGATGACGACGCGGTTCTGCGCGAAGACATCCGCAATCGGGCGGATACGCAATACCATCCGGTGGGAACCTGCAAGATGGGCCGAGACGAAATGGCGGTGGTCGACGCACGCCTGCGCGTTCGAGGCATCGCAGGCCTGCGAGTTGCCGACGCTTCGATCATGCCTAACGTAGTGTCCGGAAATACTAACGCACCTTCTATTATGATCGGCGAAAAATGTGCCGACATGATCAAAGAAGATTGCTCAGAATAACTGTTCAGAGAGAGGCCGGATCATGCAAACCAGACGATTATTCGCTGCGGCATGGCCTACAATGCCTACGCCTACAATGCCCGCTCGATCGCCGAGCGGGCATTGCCTGCCTGAATTGCAAGTCTGACTAAGGCTCGACCACGTTGAAGCCGGGGGTGGGCGTTTCCAGCGCCCCGAAATAGGCGCCAAGCGCTCCGGCGTCCCCTGACAGCGTCGCCCGCCCGTCGCCTAGCAGATCCGCGAGGCTGGCGCGGCGCAGGATCAGAGCGTCGAAATCCGGGCGAGCGATTGTCAGTACCGCTCCGGCATTGTCCGGAGCGGCAGCTACGGTTCGTGCAAAGGCAACCTGCCGATTGACTTCCACTTCGATGATTTCGCCGGGGAAGACGAAAGCGACCGTGAATGGTTCGCGCGCCAGCTTCGCCGGATTGTAGCGCACACTCAATGACCGGAACAACTGCGCGGATGGCACACCACCCAGCAAGCCGGCATTGCCAAAGTCGATCTTGCCGCTTGCGGCCTTCGGCTGGCGCAGTTCATGCGCTGCTGAGAGGAAGTAGGCGCGCCAGGCGCCGCTTTCCGCCTGGAAGCCAAGCTGCTCGTAACTCGCTGCCAGCCATGCGCGTGCCTGTTGATTGCCCGGTTCAGAAAACACCGCATTGTTGAACACATCAGCAGACCAGCGGTAATCGGCTGCGTCGAAGGCGCGCCTGCCTTCGGCAAGCAGCCTGTCCATTCCGCCCATGGCCGCAACGAAGCGCTTGCCGCGTTCTTCGGCCGGATAGGAGAAATAGTTGGCAGGAACCCCGTCCCACCACCCCATATAGGCCTGATAGACCGCCTTGGAGTTGTGGTTCATCGTGCCGTAGTAGCCACGCGTGGCGAAGTGCTTCTGCTGGTCGGTGGTTTCGTCGATCTGTTCGGCGATCTCGACCATGGTCTGGCCCTGGTTCATCATGCGCAGCGTCTGG
The DNA here is from genome assembly GCA_024642565.1 of Erythrobacter sp. Lineage (GTDB taxonomy): Bacteria > Pseudomonadota > Alphaproteobacteria > Sphingomonadales > Sphingomonadaceae > Allopontixanthobacter. The sequence continues at coordinate 1,998 of JAHEAV010000025.1, read as the reverse complement.
TCATGAACATAGCGGTAGGTATCGCGCTGCGAACGCAGATGCTCCGCGACATTATCCGCACCCCATGTCGGCCAGCCGTGCGAGGCGAAGACCACGTTTGATTTACCATAGGCCTGCAGCACCTCGTCGATGACCTCGCTCCACCGTGCGAGGTCGCGGATCCGGGCGCCGCGCGGGGTCAGGGCATTGTGCATTGTGGTGGTGACCACCTCGGTTGTGCACAGTGCATTGAACTGGGGCAGGTAGAACATGAATTCAGCCGGAGCTTCGGTCTCGCCCGCATCGACGAAATCGAACACGATCCCGTCGATTATGCGCTGCGTGACGCCTTTGCCGAGTTCCTCGGTCGGCTGGATCAGGCCGATAGTGCCGCTCGAAAGCCCCGGCCCCAGACCGATCGACACCTGACCTTGTTCGTTGATCGGGAGATGGTTGCCGAACATCAGTTCCGCACGCCGGGTCATCGCATTGCCGGCCATGAGGTTTTCCGCCACGGTTGCCGCGGTAAAGCCGTTGGGTGCGATGATGGGCACGCCGCGCGCACGGGCATCAGCTTCGTCGATCACACCGCGCACGCCGCCGAAATGATCGGCATGGCTGTGGCTGTAGATAACACCGGTCACGGGTCGCTTGCCTAGCCTTGCGTTGACCAGATCCATGGCCGCAGCGGCAGTTTCCGCGCTCAGTAACGGATCAACCACGATCCAGCCGGCTTGACCCCGGATGACCGTCATCACCGAAATGTCGTAGCCGCGGACCTGGTAAATCCCGTCCATGACTTCGAACAGGCCTTGCATGTTGACCAGCTGTGCCTGACGCCAGAGCGAGGGGTTGACGCTTTCCGGCGCAGCCCCCGCGAACGCGGCATAGTCTTTCGTCGGCCAGATCACCCGACCTTGGGGATCGCGTATGGCATCGCCTTCGATCCGGGCGAGAAACCCCCGCCGCGCATTCTCGAAATCGGTCTGTTCCTCCAGCGAAAGGCGTTCTGCGACCGACTTGTTGGCTGCCTGTGTCGCCTTGGTGGTCGTGCCGGGCGGTGGCGGCTCCTGTGCCGCGGCAGGGACTGCCACAACCGCGACTAGCGCGCCCAGCGAAACAAGCCCGCGCTTCGTCAATGAAACCCTGCGCTCTAAGTTAGCCATGCCAGTTTCCTCCGCCTCTCCAACTCGGCTCGACATAGTCGAGCAAAGGTGCAAAATATGTCGGATGCCCGACATATTTCTCTTTTGCGTTCTATGACAGACCGCTCGGTTTCACCATTTGATTGGGTCGAGACGCTGCCTTGCGCGGACAAGGCCGCCATTCAGTCTGCCTTCAAGCCCGTGCCGCGCCGCGGTGATGACATCTATTCGCCAATTACGCCGGCGCGGGGCATTTACCGAGTGCTAGCCGGTTCGGTCTCGATGTATCTGCTAAGCCCCGAAGGACGGCGGGTCTTGCTGAAGCGCTTCGCTCCCGGAGAGTGCTTCGGTGAAGTCGCAAGTCTCGACCGCAAGCCTTACCCCGTGTTCGTATCCGGAGACAAAAAGCTCGAGTTGGCAATGGTGCCTCTCAACCGGGTCGAAGCACTAAGGAAAGAATACCCTGCCATCGATAGCGCGGTCGTGGCTGCCGTATGCAAGTTCACCCGTTCAATCCTGTCAATGCTGGCTTCCGCAACAACAGACAATGCGATGGAACGCGTTCGTGCCCGCCTCGCTTGGTTGGCGGAGAACCAGGCAGCCAATGGTCCTGCCGCAGAGATTGCTGTTACACAGCATGATTTGGCCGACATGCTTGGTCTGTCACGGCAGACGGTAAATGAAGTGGTCCAATCCCTGATTGCACGCGGTGAGATCGAACAATCGCGGGGACGGATTACCCTTCGTTTCAATTGGCAAGCGGGCAACCATTCCCTTTGAACCAATGAGGCGCGCGGCCGTCGCTCAGATGCGTTTGCCAGATTGTATCGGCAAGAGACGAGTGCATGCGTTCCTTGTTTGTGAGAGAGCACTA
>JAHEAV010000001.1 GCA_024642565.1 Erythrobacter sp. | reverse complement strand
CCGCCCGTCACCGTGTTGGCGGCGTTTATTGTTACCGAACCGGTCGGGGTCAGCGCCGTGAAGCCCGCGTTGGTACCGGTCAGGTTGATCGTGCCATTATTGGCGGCAGTGCCCAGAAAGACATCACCGGCCCCGGCATTGCCCGCCACCAACGTAACATTGCCAGGTGCTGCCAGAATTACCGTGCCGACCGAATTATCCGTGCCCGCGATCACATTCACATTTCCGGCGCCCTGGGCCAAAGTGCCGATGGCGACGGCACCGGGAACGGTATAGCTTGCCTCCAACACGCCGCCGACATTGGCTGCCGTGGTCAATTGCCCGCCAGCATCGACCTGCAAGGCATTCAGGTCCTGCCCCACCGTGATGCCGACATCACCTGTGCTGCTGAGCGAACCGTTGCCAAGCAGACTGCCCGCTGCCTGCAGGATGATCTGGCCGCTGGTAATCGCCGCATTGCCCAGATTGATATCGCCAGTCAGGCTCTGGGCGGAGAATTGGTTGCCTGCCGCGATCACGCTGGGGAGACCGCCTGTTCCCATGACAATATCATTGCGGGTGGTGATCAAGACATCGTTTGCAGCGATCGAAGCCTGCTCCATGATCAGCTGGATCACATCATTGTTGCTGTTTTGCCCAACTTCGATCCGGTTGGTTGCGATGACGGTACCAAGGCACACATTGCCCTGCAGACAGTTCGCCCCGAGCAATCCGGCGTCGTTCGATTGCGGCAGGCCCGTGTTCGGCGCATCGTTGATTTCTGCGCTCAACGAAGCGCCCGTGATGCTTCCGCCAAGCCCGTCAATCGCATTACCGCGCAGAACAACTGCACCAGTGTTGGCATCAAGGCTGCCCGCTGCAACAATGGACGAAATCGGCGTCAGGATCGGGCCGGTAAGGCCGGTTGGGCCGGAAAAATTGCCCGCCAACAGGGTGATGTTGGGCCCAGTTCCGAAAGGTGCCGCCGGATCAACCGGCGTTGTCGGGTTGTTGGCGCTGCTCAGCGCTGCGCCCGCCTGCACAATAATATCATCGCCGGTCTGCACCAGCAATCGGTTGCCCGCGGCAACATTTGATGTGCCGGTGAAAATCGCGGATCCGCCGGCATTGATGCTAATGTCCGAATAGGACTGAACATCGCCGGTAATCGTGGCGTTGTAGTTGGGATCGTAAACCGTGATGCTGGCAATGTTGGTTATGCCGGCATCAATGATGATCCCGCCCACATTGGAAATACCCTGAGGCCCACTGGCCACTGCGTTGCGCAGCAACACATTGCCGCCGGCATTGAGCTGGATAACGGGCACGGCCCGCAGATCGTCTGCCGCGATATCCCCTCCGGCAAAGATGAACATCTCTCCGCCGGCCGCGATGACGGAACCCGCTCCGGCCGCAAAATTCCCACCCGCGAAGGCATTGAAATTACCCCCGGTATCGATCGAATTTACCGGCGCGGCGTTATTCGTATGGGTAACGGTAATGTTACCCGTCGCGTTGAGGTTGGTGTTGCCGCCAACCACGATTTGTGCGTCACCATCGAAGGCATAGGTAATATCGCCCGTCACATTGACCTGCATATTGCCTGCAACGCTGTTGATGCCGCTGCCCGCAATAAATACCAGTCCGCCGCCGCCGGGACCAACTGCGAAACCGGTCGCATCGACTGTCAGCGTGCCAAAATCGAAAACGCCGCCTGCCTCGGTCGACAGATCCCGGAAGGTGACCAGCCCGCTTGCATCGATCCCGGTAATCGTCCCGCTACCAGCGATGCCATTGGCATCAACCGTCAGATTGCCGAGCGAGATAATTCCGGGGCTACCGTTGAGCAATTCAAGCAAGGGGGTGCCGCCCACACCATTGCCGCCATTGCCCGCCAGACCCAGCGCTACGGTGAAATCAGTACCGCCGGCGCCGCCATCACCGCCAAATCCGAATCCGCTTAGTTGCACATCCGGGCCGGTGATGGTCCCGCCAATCGCCCGCAAGGTGGGTGACCCGCCAATGCCGTTTCCGCCATCACCGCCATTGCCCGCCGTGCCCCCATTGACCATGTCGATATTACCACCAGCGCCGCCGGTACCGCCAAATCCCACTGCAGACAGAACATAGGGATCGCCGCCGCCATCAAGGGTGACTATGGTGCCGCTTCCGGCTTCGATGGTGATTGATCCACCAGTCGCATCGCCGCCGCGGCCGCCATCAGCGGCAACCCCACCGGCGAAATTTCCTCCACCGGAACCGCCGTTGCCGCCAACGGCATCGGCATTGAAAACAAATCCGCCCGAAGCAAAGGTTTGCGTGGCTGAAGTGCTGGCGCCGGTCACAGCGATTCTCGCAATACCGCCAATCGCGTTGCCGCCGTTGCCGCCAAGGCCAGCGGCCACGGTTGCATCGCCCGCGCCGCCGCTCGCCCCATTGCCGCCATCGGCGCTGGCGATAAAGGTGATATCAAGGGCGGAAGTTATCCCCGCAGCACTGCCTATGAAATCAACCAGCGCCGATCCCCCCACGGCATTGCCGCCTGAACCGCCAGCACCGCCATCGGTATCCACAAAGCCTGCGTTCCCCCCGACCGCGGAACCGTTGACGAGAGCCGAGCCGATCAGCAGATTTGAATTGTTGACTATCAACCGCGCGGTTCCGCCCTGTGCGTCCCCGCCATTGCCGCTGTTCAGCCCATTGCCGCCTGTGCCGCCAATGCCGACAGCGATGGATACAAACCCCGGACCAGTGGCTTCATCCTGCGCCAGATTGAGCGTGGCAGCACCGCCAGTTCCGGCCCCGCCAGCGCCGCCAGCGCCGGTCGAATCGCCGCTGCCGAAACCAAAGCTGTCACCACCATTTCCGCCGATGCCGGACCCGCTGACGCCGTAGAGCAGGGAATTGATCGATCCGCTGATATTGTTGAACGTAGCAACCCCGCCGCTGCCTGCACCGCCAGAGCCGCCATTGGCGCCTTCGCGGAATGTACCGGTGGCATCAAAAAAGGCGCCAGAGCTGCCACCAAGTCCGCCGAAGCCATCGGCAGAAACCGTGATTTGTCCGCTGGTCAGGGCCGCTGTACCGTCGAAATTAAACGTGGCTGTCCCGCCAATCCCCGCGCCGCCATTGCCGCCGTCGGTCCCATTGCCAAAACCGCCAGCGCCGCCACTGCTTTGGAAGTTGCCATTGGCCGAAATATCCAGCGCACCGCTGACATCCAATTGTCCGGCCGTGCCATTGAACACCACCGTGCCGCCAATTCCGTCCCCGCCAGTGCCGCCGCGGGTACCATCGTCGAAACTGCCTGCCGCTCCGCTGCCGCCAACTCCGCTGGCCGAAATTGTCACATCGGTGAAACTGGCCGATCCGCCATTCAGGTTGAAAGTCACCGATCCGCCCTGCCCGGATCCTCCATCACCTGCCGATGGAAGCCCCGACCCGCCGCCCGCCGCCAGTGCAGGAGGGGCAAATGCGGTTGGGCCTGTGCCAAACAGGCCGGAAATCGCCAGTTCGGGCGCTTCGCCAAACAGGATGGCTGGCGGAGCGGCTAATGTCGCAGGATCAACACCAAAACTCTCGCCGCCAAAACCGTTAGTGCTGAAGGATGCCGTTCCGGCGGTGAATGTGCCGCCCAGCACATCGATGATGATGGATCCGGCGAAAGCCAGGCCGCCATCACCAAGCGCGATGCCGTTCATCGATTCAACATTTCCCGCGATCGAGGCATCAACATTCAAATTGACCTGGTTCATGCTGAGCAGGCCGGATGCGCCCGACACGGCCAGATTGATCGAACCGCCTCGGCCCACCCCCAGGGATGCGGGATTGCCGGCGCTCCCGCCGGCGCCGCCGCTGCCGCTGGCGTTGACAAACAGGCTGTTGGCAATCGCAATCGCGCCATTTTCCGCCGCGATGGTGACTTGGCCGCCGGTTCCCTCCCCGGCATCCACTTCGGCGCCGAAACCGGCAGCATCGATGAACAAATCATCGGCCGAAATCGTACCGCCGGTGGTCGCGCGCAAGGTCACATCACCCGCGGCAAAGTCTACGCCCAGTCCCGAACCTGTGGCAAATGGTCCCGATGCCGAAGCCGATGTTTGGACAAAGATACCATCAGTACTGATCTGGCCGTCCGCCGCTGTCAGACTGACCGAACCGGCCTGGGTCAATCCGGTTGCCGAACCACCAGTTGAATAGGCCGCAATATTGATAACGCCGCCAACGATCAGCCCGCCCGCCGCGCCAGTGCCGTTAACATCGATGGACACCACAGGCGCAGACGGTGTTCCAACTATGCCGTCGGTAGTTGAAAAGATGTCGAGATCATTGGTTATTTCAAACAGACTGGCAGGATTGGCAAGGTTGATGCTGACAGATCCACGCCCCGCCTGCCCGCTTACAGCATTGCCTGACCCGTCAAACGAGGCAGCGGCATTGGCCTGCACATCAACCAGAAGGGCGGATGTCAGATGCGTGCCGCCAGTGACATCGATGGAGACGGTGCCGCCCGCCGCATCATTGCTTTGCGGCGTCGCACTATCCGAACCCGCCGTGGCATTGGCACCGGCAAAAATACCAATCCCGTTGGCGATGAATTGTCCGCCAGCAAGAGCAAGGGTGACATCGCCAGCCGTACTATCGCTGCCTACCAGCCCCGGCCCGTTACCGCCCAATTTGTCTTCACCGGCACCGGCGACGCTGGAATCCAGTATGAGCGCACCGCCAATCGCCGTGATGCCATCACCGAAATTGGCAACGATTGTGCCGCCAGTGCCCGAACCGTTCTGCAATTCGCCCTTGCCGCCCTGAGCCGATGCATCGAATATCAGACTGCCGGCAACGGTCAGCGCCGAACCGCCGCTGATATTCAAATTGATGGCACCCGCGGCCGCATCGCCGCCAATACCGGTGTTGCCATTGTTGCGGGTGGTATCAAAATCGTCCGCGCCCCTTGCGCTGGTATCGATCACAAAATTGCCGCCCACAGCCAGCGTTCCGCCGCCTGGAGGCGGGTTTTCACCAATCTTCGGTTCGCGCGATGCCAGAACGACATCGACGGACTGGCCGGCCTTCAGAATCAGGTCACCGGCAACCGAAATTCCTGCGAGTTCGGAAATTCCGAAGGTGATCGCATTGGCGGCGGTTACCGTCAGATCGTGATTATCCCGCGCATCACCGGTCACCACCAGGCCTGCACCCGACTGGGTCATATCCACGCTATCGGACGCGAATATCGCGGTATTGGAGGTCAAGGCAGCATCAGCAATTGTCACACTGCCGCCTGAAACAGCATTTGCGCTATCCACCTTGGCCGCCGGGTCTGCGGGGCTGCCGCCGACCGTAATACCGGCACCGGCGCTGAGGATAATGCTGCCGTTGGGTGCGAGCGATGCCGCAACCGCTGGCTGATATCCCAGCGATCCGCCGACCAGCATTGCAATCGCCGTATTCTTGGGGACTGCCACCAAATATATTCCGCGGGCATCGGCATCCGTTATCTGCCCTAAACCGTTAACGGTTGGCTGGGCGGCTGAACCGGTAGTCGTGCCAGTGTGGACCACCCCATTTGCATCGTCGCTGCCCAGACCGACGGTGATATCGAACAGGCCGTTGACGATGGTCAGCTGCGCTTGCTCTGCCCCGACATAGGCAACCGAGCCATTGACATTGACGGTACCGCGCTGCTCGACACGCGGCGCCACAACCGCGAGATAGGCATTGGCCGAATTGGCCGTGATCTGCGCACCCTGTTCGATGACAACCGAGCTTGCCGGATCGGCCACCCCGGTGAAATTCATCGCGGAACCTGCTGCACCGATGGCGTTCACATTACTGCTGGTCAGCATCAGGCTGCCTACATTAAACACGCTGTTGCTGCCGATGATCAGGCCGCCGGGGCTGTAGAACCAGATATTGCCGCCGGGCGAACCGGAAATCGCGCTGGCGTTAACGGCCCCGTCGATCCGCACAGCGGCGTCTATGCCCGGTGTGAAGATGCGGTTGAGCACCGTGTAGTCCGTCAGGAAACTGGTGAAGCTGAGCTGATTGCCACTCGGCAGAAAAGTGACCTGTCCGCCTGCTGTGCCCGCCGTGTTCGTGGTCCAGTTGATAATTGCACTGCTGGCCAGAACATTGATGACATCGCCTGCCGCGTTGGGCGTATAATTGATTTCCGAGGCGAAATAATTGGCCGAAGCCAGAACGCTGATGCCAGCCGTGTCGGTATCGCCGGGCGATGGTGCCACTGTGCTGGACAAGGTTGTGATACCACCGGCCAACGGGGCGCTGGTAATCGCATAAGCACCCGTCGTCTGCACAGCTGGACCTGAGGTAACCGGGGCCTGAACCTGTGTTACCGGCACCGCGGGTGCATTCGCCAGAACCAGCGCGGAAGGCAGACGCGGCGCCGGTGCCTGATCATCGGCCATTACCCGCAGGTGCGGCACTTCGCCGCGTGGCAGCGGTGCAGTTCCGCCAGCAATACTCTGTGCGAGCGACTGGTCAGGGACCAGGGCCAGGGCCGCAATGGCCGCTGCCAGTGCAGAGCCGCCGGAAAGCCAGCGATTGCGCCCATAACGCTGGCTCTGGCTGTTGAGGTTCGGGTAACTGCCCATCGTCCGTTTCCCCTTGGTGCTGTGCCCCGTGGCCGCTTCTGTCTGCATCGCGATCACCGGTGCCACGGCGCCAGTTGGACCGACAGATTGACGAGTAACCGAACATCGCCGATCCCGGTCTGGAAAGGTGCCTTTTGCAGCGGAACGGCCCCGAAGATATCAAGGGAGGCCTGGCGGCCCAGCGTCGCCCGCAAACCACCACCAGCCGAGCTGATCGTGTCAGGATTTCCCGCCACATTCCTGGAATCGGTCCTCATCACATCAACAAAGGCATAAGGCTGCAAGGCTATTCCGCCCGGTGTCTTGGGCATGAGCGATCCATAGGCCAGCTCTGTCTGCAACCCATAACCACTGTCACCGATCACCGCGCCCGGATCAAAGCCACGCCCGGAGGTGTAATTGCCGCCCGAAATCTGTTCGTAACCCAGCAAGGCATCCGGGGAATATTGCACACGCGGCTTGAGCGAGAATTTGATCAGCGGGCTTGGCCGGAAATCCAGCTGCGCATCCGCGCGCAGCACCAGGCCTGTGGGATCGGCATCCAGGCGGCTGATCGGAACAACACCTGGACCAACACACCCGGCGAAGCCCGCTCCGCACGCCTTGCTGGCGCCAAACACATCCAGCCCCTGACGGATCTCGACTGAACCCAGCAGTGCAAAGCGCGGCTCTTGCGCGCTGTAGCCGCCCTGCCCGGTCAGGCTGGCCCCGTCGATCCGGTTAAAATCAAGCCGCGCATATGCCACACGAAGCCGGTCCATGCTGAGCTGCAAACCGGAAAAATCGACATCCTGATTGATCAAATCAAAACCGGCGGAAACAAACAGGTTCGATGTCTGGCGCCGCTGGATCGGATAGACGGCGTAGGCCGACACCACCGTCGTTCTTGTATCGAACAAATCGTCCCCAACCACATCGGGCCGGCTCCAGGCGAAAGTGCCGCTCGCCCCCAGCCGTAGTCCTTCACTGCCCAACTGGAACTGGTGCCCGATCTGGAGGACTTTCTGTTCCTTCGGGCTCTGTGCAGCATAAACGCTCAGCGTGGTTTCATCGCCAAGCCCGGTCAAACCATTGAAGCGTACCCGCGCCAAACCGCCAAATCGGCCGACCGCTCTGCTACCGAAATTCTGAATATTGGCCTCGGCATAGACCGGAGTGCGCGCAACATTGAACACGCCCACAACATCGCCGGGCCGGGTATCTCCTCCGCTTGGCGCTGGTTCCAGCACCAGGCGCACATCCAATCCCGGAATGTCGCGCGCCAGCAACAAATACCGTTCCGCCTCACTGATATTGAACACCGGCTGGCCGATCAGCTTTGCGATATATTTCTGCAATTGTGCGCCCGATGGCCCCGGCTCCCCGCGCACCTGAATGTCGCTCATCCTCGCGAGCACGACATCAAAGCGGACCACACCGCCATCAATCTGTTGCACCGGCACTTGAACGGCCGCAAGATAGCCGCGCTGGCGCAGCAAAGTGCCCGCGCGGTCGCGAATGTCGCAAATTGCAGCGACAGACAGATCCTTGCCGATCAGATCGGCAAAGGCGGGTTGTACAATACCCGGATCGACCGCCTCAAGGCCCGAAAACTGCGCTCCCGCAAAGGTGAAACGCAGTCCGGCAAACTGCGGTGCCGCCAGCGGGCAAGGTGCGCGTTCCAGCGCCCCATCCACCACAACGGACTGGCCTTCCGTGCGAAGCCGTTCTTCCAATTGCCCGCGCTGGATTTCCTCCCGCGTGGTTGGCGGCGCCGCAGAGGCAGCGGTTTGAGCCATCCCCTGCCCTGCCCACAGACCGGACGCGGCCAATGCCAGCGCAGAACAGGCGATGCGGCGAACCGCAGAATTGGAAAGGCCGCTCATTTCGCCATCACCGTCTTTTCGTCATTATTGCCATGTGCCGCCAATTGCTGCGGATCGGCCAGCAGAGGCCGCGCCGCATCGCCGATGATGGCAAAACCGCCCCAGTAATAAGGGTGCGAAGTATCGGCCTGATCCATCAGGGCTTGCTGGGATTGGCGCAGCGCCAAGCCGAGGTCTTCGTTCTTGCCGAGTCGGAACATTTCCGAAATTAACCGTTCAGTGGCGTCAAAATCATCAGGCGCAGGCCAATGGCTGGCCATTACCGAGCGCCCACCGGCACCGATGAAGCTGCGAACCAGTCCATCCAGCGCGGTTCCGCCACCGCTGCCGATCCCTGCCGCACGCGTAGCCTCGATGCTCGCGGCCCCTGCCGTATCGCAGGCGGAAAGGATCACGATATCGGCATCCAGATCGAGCCCGAATATCTCGTCAAACGAAAGCAGTCCGTCCGATCCTGCGCCCCCGAACGATGTCACCAGCGCCGGTTTGGCCGGGCACGCAGGATTGGGCGGTGTGACCAGCCCATGGGTGGCAAAATGGAGCACCCGGAACTGGTCAAGCTGACGGTCCGCCTTGATTGCCATATCGGTAAAGGCCGCGCCTGTAAGAAGCTGAGCGCCAGCCGCGCCGATCAAGGCTTGGGCACTCCGCAGCTCCGCATCATTAACCGGCGCATTCCACACTGCCGCTTGCCAGCCGCAATAGTCGCTGCCGCCCGCCAGAACAGCGCGAATTTCCGGCGACGGATTGGTGCCGATTGCAACATTCTTCCCAAGACCAAGATATTCGCGGCTCGCGGCCGAACGCGGAGCGTTACGCGCATCGACAAAGGCCTGTGCGGACACAGCCGTGCTGACCATTTTACCCCGGCCAAGCCAGTTGATCCCGCGAAAATCAAATGGGTCGCTTGTGTCCCGCGTCTGCTGCGCTTGGTAAGTTGCGACAGAAACGTCGTCCGCAACAAGAATATCCACCGGCAGGCGCAGCATCGCCCCGTCCGGTTCGAAAATGAGATGCTTGGCCGCGGCAATTTCTTGCGCGACCGGGTCAAACAGGGCCTTGTAGAGATCGCGCGCCATGGCAACGTCGTAAGGGTAGGTCACATAGCGTCCGCCCTCCTGCGCCGAAATCGAGGCCCGAAGCACATCAACCGCAAAATCCAGATCCGCTTCGGACATTGGCAGCCGCCATGCCCGCGTGGTGATCGGGTCGGCATAAAATCCGAAAACATCGCCGCCAACAATGGAAAGGCGGACATAGGCTTCCCCCGGTTTCAGGGCCTTGCGAAAATCTGCGAGCGAAAGAAACTTGGGGGCAACCACGCGATATTGCGGATAATTGCTCAGCAGTGCCTGGGTCCGCAATTGCTCGCCTTCGAGCTGCTCGATCTGCGCGGCCAGTTCGGCCTGTTCCTGCACAACTGGCGGCGATTGCTCCATCCGGCCCAGCGTCAGGAAGCGAATCCGCGACCGTTCGATATCCCGACCAAGGTCTAGCGACTGGCGGAACAAGCGCGATCCATCGCCTGTCCCGGCGCTGAGTTCACGGGCGAGGATCGCCTGGGTCTCCGACACACCGGGTCTGACCAGGATTTGGCTCGCCTTGAAGAAATCATCGGCATAATCTGCATTGGCGCCGACACGCGCAGTGATTAGCCGGAAATAGGGGGCAAGCTGGTTGGCAAAGCCGGTAATCGCGTCGCGTTTGCCGACCGATTCATTGATCACCTGGCGATAGAGAGTAACGGCCTCGCCCTCGCGCCCTTGCCGCAGCAGAAATGCGCCCAGCCGGGCCTTGGCCCCCGCCACAGCCCGCCGTTCGGGGTATTGCGCCTCGATCAGTGCAAGTCCGCTGCGCAGATAATTTTCGGCCTGACCAAGATCGCCCTGGGCTTCGGCCACCAAAGATAATTCGCCCAGGATTTGTGCCCGCAGCCTTGCAATCGAAGTCACTCGCCCATCGCGCACAGCAATTGCGCGGTCATAGGCGTCAAGCATGGCTGCCTTGGCCCCGGTGTGATCGCCTTCGATCCGCAACGCGGTTCCGCGCAATTGCAGCGCCTGCGCGTCGATTATGGTGGCGCGTTCCTGCGGGGTCAGCTTCAATTCATCGACAAAGCCGAGCAGAGCATCGCCTTGCCGGCCATTATTCAGCCGTGCCGCAATTGGCTGGGTAATTGCGATCGTTCCGCCGACTGTATCGATTGATTGCAACCCAGTGCTGAGCGGCTGGGCCAACCGGGTCACAGCGTCCGGAAAATAGCCTTGGTTGAGGAGGTTGATCGCTTCGAAATTACGCTGCAACCGCTCGGCCACCATGTCGCCGGCGGTCAGGGGGGCGGCCTGTGCAAACAGCCGGTCCGCCTCGGCAAATTCGCCAAGATTACTTTTTTGCAGCGCGCGGTTCACCAGAAATTCGCCGGGATTGATATCCGATTTGCTGGTTCCTTCGAGCCTTTGCTGGAGCGTTTCGAAATAGGCCGCAGCTTCGGCATATTCGCCGCCAAGATTGCGGCGATACCCTTCAGCCAGTGCCTGTTCCGGCTTCAAGGTTTCGGCTTGCACGCGGGCGAAGGAATCCGGATCGGCAACAGACGTCGATGCCACGTCGATTGTGCCCTTGGCGATTACATTGTCGATAACGGACTTAAGCGCGAGAATGGCCGCGCTATCATAGGCGGCGAAGCCTTCCGCAATATACGCCGTTTCGCCGCGTTCAACCCGGATACTGGACCAGCTAAGGCTGGTGCCGATAATGGTGCAATTCATCCTTCGCGCCCCGGCAAGACCAGCCAGAGGCGTCAGACTGTCCGCACTGCAATCGACCGCTTCCCTGCGGAACGGAGCGACCAGCGCGGCCGGGTCCGCCGCAGCGCTGCGGAACGCATAGATATTGGCAACGGACTGCGCCGAATCGCGGCACACCACGGCCCAGCTGCGATCGAACATGCCCTGCTTGGCGGGATTTTCTACGCTGCGATCCTGCACCTGGCACATGATGCCCTGACCATCGCCAATCGGGAAACTGTCGCGCAAGAGTACCGGGCGCTGCTGCGCGGTTGCTGGGATGCACCACAGGGCACCTACCAATGCGGCCATCGAGACGATGGCTTTATGCGTGCGCACGATCCTTGTACCTCCCCAGGATACATTCGAACCGGCATTTTGCCGACACGATGGTTGCGACACCTTTTTATTCTTATCGCGGGCAGTCTAGCCCAGGTTATCTATCGAGGGCCACCCCTTGAGGCAAAAAACAGGATTAATCGCGATGCGCCCGGTTCTGGCCCCGCAGGATTCCTAGGCTTCGCCAGAAAATCCCTGCCAAACAATGGCTTCATCCAAATTCGCACGGGCGACTGGGAAAGTGTTTACCGGGGCATCGGGATCGCGATAGCCAATTGCCAGACCGCAGAAAAAGATATGATCGTCCGGAATTGCCACCGCCGCGCGAACTTGCTGCGAATATACAGCCCATGCTTCCTGTGCGCAGCTGTCGAGCCCTTCCTCCCGCAGCAGCAGCATCACAGTCTGCAGCCACATGCCCGTGTCCGACCATTGCGGCGGTCCCATATATTTCGGCGTATGAATCAACATCAGCACCGGAGCACCGAACGCGCGGAAATTGTTGGCGAACCACATCAGGCGCCCGGCCTTGTTATCGCGCGCAATGCCGAGCGAATTGTAAAGGTCCTCGCCCACGCCTCTCCGGCGCAGCTCATAGGCTCCGTCCAGTTCGGGCGGGTAGATCGGATATTCGGGCGAATGCGCTTCGCGCCCCTGCGGCAGCACATCGGCCACGGACTGGATAAGCGCCGCCAGCGGCGCCCCCGTCAGCACGGCTGCGTGCCAAGGCTGGGTGTTGCCGCCCGACGGGCTGCGCTGCGCCGTTTCCAGCACCCGCCGAAGCGTAGACTGATCAACCGGCTGGTCCGTAAAGGCGCGGATCGAGCGGCGGGAGATAACTGCTTCGGAAACGTTCATAGAGCTAGTTCTCCACTTCGAACAATCCGGCAAGCTGCTCGATAATTGCGCCCCCCAATTGCTCGACATCCATGATCGTCACCGCACGCTTGTAATAGCGTGTCACATCATGGCCGATACCGATGGCCACGAGTTGCACTGGCGAAAGGCGTTCAATCCAGTCGATGGTCTTGCGCAAATGCGTCTCGAGATAGCCTGCATTGTTCACGCTCAGCGTGCTGTCATCCACTGGCGCCCCGTCCGAAATCACCATGAGAATCCGGCGATCTTCCGGCCGCGCAAGCAAACGCGAATGCGCCCATTGCAGCGCCTCCCCGTCGATGTTTTCCTTGAGCAATCCTTCGCGCATCATCAGGCCGAGATTGCGGCGCGCACGCCGCCATGGCTCGTCGGCCTTCTTGTAAATGATATGGCGCAAATCGTTTAGGCGGCCTGGGTGGGCGGGCTTGCCCTCGGCCAGCCAGGCCTCACGGCTCTGTCCGCCCTTCCATGCGCGGGTCGTGAAGCCGAGAATCTCGGTCTTGACCCCGCAACGTTCCAGCGTCCGCGCCAGAATGTCCGCGCTGATGGCGGCAATACTGATTGGCCGCCCCCGCATCGAACCGGAATTGTCGATCAGCAAGGTCACGATCGTGTCCTTGAATTCAACATCCCGTTCAACCTTATAGCTGAGCGCATGGCCCGGCATGGTGACGACGCGGGCAAGCCTTGCCGCATCAAGAATGCCTTCTTCCTGATCGAAATCCCAACTGCGGTTCTGCTGCGCCATCAAGCGGCGCTGCAAGCGATTGGCGAGCCGTGTGACAATTCCCTGAAGGCCCTGCAACTGGCTGTCGAGATAGGCGCGCAACCGGTCAAGCTCTTCATGATCACACAGTTCCGGTGCTTCCACGATCTCGTCAAAGCGGTCGGTGTAAACCTTGTAATCGAATGTGTCCGGCAGGTCGGTCCACGGGCGGTTGGGGCGGACCGGCATCATGCCTTCTTCACCCTCGTCACCCACGTCCCCGTCGGCCATTTCCTCTTCGGAGCTTAATTCGCTTTCGCTGTCCCCGTCGGAATCGCCATCGGCCGGCTCGCCCGCCATATCGACCGCCTGCGGGTCGGGCTGGTCTGCGCCGTCGTCGCCATCATCCTCACTATCGTCAGGGCCTTCCTCGTCTTCGCCCTCTTCATCGTCACCGCTATCCTTGCCATCTTCCCTGGTCAGTTCGAGGTGCCGCAGCATGTCGAGCGCAAGCGACTGGAAGGCCTTCTGGTCGTCCAGCGAGAGAGCCAAAGCGTCAAAATCGGCCCCGGCGCGATCTTCGATCCAACTGCGAACCATGGCGACACCCGCCTGGGCGCGGCCGGGGATCGGGCGGCCTGTCAGCTTTTCGCGCAGGATCAGGCCCAAGGCCGATTGCAATGGTACGTCATCCGCGCTTTGTGCCCGTGCGATCGGATCGGATGCCGTACGCAGCTCAATCGCGGCATCAAGATTGTCCGCTATACCGCTGAAATTATTAGCCCCCAAGGCTTCGTACCGAACCTGCTCTGCTGCGTCATAGACCGCCCGTGCCAGGGGTTCGGCAGGCGCGTTTCGGCCGTGAAGGGCTGAATTGTGATGCCGTAGCTTGAGCGAGAAACTGTCCGCGAAGCCGCGCGCTTCCCGCGCCTGTTCAGGCGGCAAGTTCCGCCCGGGCAGCGGCACCCGAAAATTCTTGCCTGCCGCAGCGGGGCTGTCCGCGCTCCACGCCACCTCGACTTCCGGCTCGCGCGCCAAGGCGCGGCTCGCGCCGGTCAAGGCCTGCTTGAAGCGATCAAGGGGGGATTGGTCAGCCAAGTTTCTACAGGATGCTCTGGCCGGTCTTGGCCCAGTCAGCCAGGAAGCCTTCGATCCCCTTGTCGGTCAGCACATGTCGGAACAGGCTCTTGATCACCGCTGGCGGCATGGTCGCCACATCGGCACCGATCTTGGCGCTTTGCAGCACATGCGTGGCATGGCGGATGCTGGCGACCAGAATCTGCGTCTCGAACGCGTAATTGTCGTAAATCAACCGGATATCTTCGATAAGCTCCATACCGTCGAAGCCGTTGTCATCGTGCCGGCCAACGAAGGGCGAAATAAAGGTCGCCCCTGCCTTGGCGGCCAGCAAGGCCTGATTGGCGCTGAAACACAGAGTAACATTGACCATCGTGCCATCGCTGGTCAGGGCCTTGCAGGTCTTCAAACCGTCGATTGTAAGCGGCACCTTGATGCAGACATTGTCAGCGATCTTGCGCAGCACCTCTGCCTCTTTCATCATCGTGGGATGATCCAGCGCGACCACTTCGGCACTGACCGGCCCATCGGTGAGGCCGCAGATTTCCCGCGTCACTTCCATAAAATCCCGTCCCGACTTGGCGATCAGGCTGGGATTGGTGGTGACCCCGTCGAGCAGGCCGGTAGCGGCCATTTCCTTGATGTCATCGATATCGGCAGTGTCGACGAAGAATTTCATGTTCGGCTCCGGTAAGCGGGTTGGATTCGTTGTCCGCTATATGCGGACCATGCAACCTTCGCCACCCCTGCTACCGCGACAATTCTACAAGCCAGCGCCAAACACGCCGATGATCAGGGGATCGTTGGTGCTGCGCGGATTGGCCCGGATCGCAGCTTCCTCGATCCCGATCTCGTTCCACACCGCGTCATTGATCTGACCGGAGAAACGATTGGCCACACTGCCAACATCCACTCCGCTCAGCCTAGCGATGGCCTGACCAATAACCGGATCGCTGGCAAGACGGATTGCCTGCCCCAGTTCGGGCACCATGGCTTCGACCAGACTGTTGCCCATTTCCCCGCGCAGAAAAGCGGTCGCGGCTGTTGGCCCGCCGCGGATCAATTGTTCAGCCGCAGAAAGGCCGACGACCCGCACCGCATCGGCAACCAGCGGCGCAGCCCGCTCGGCCCCGCGCACAGCCACATCGGCAAAGGCGCCTTCCAGCTTGGATTTGAACAGCGATGAGGTCAGGATGCCCGACAAAATGTCCCCTCGCGTGCCCATGATATTGGACAGGCCGATACGCGCAACCTGCTGATCCCAGTAGCCGCCATCGGCCGTCATCCGGGCAAAGGCCCGCTCGCTCGACAAGGTCAACAGCCGGCGTATCGCATCGTTCAAGCCGAAGCCGGGGATGGATGCGCAACCAGACACAGCCAGCATGGCTGCCGATGACATTCCAAGAAGAACGGCGCGCCGTCCCGTCGCATGTGCGATTAATTCGGTCATTTTCGCGTTCCTTACCTTGCCGCCAAACCCCAGCCGCGCCCATATGGGCCACAGAACATGAACCGCGCAAGAATCCTTCACTTCAACGCCGCGCTCGGCCCGCTGGACTACCGGGTGCCGGACGGCATGACGGTTGAGCCCGGCTCTGTGGTCGTCGCTCCGCTCGGTCCGCGCCAAATCGTCGGGATTGTGTGGGAAGAAGACCGGCTGCCGACCGACCCTGTTCCCGAACACAAGTTGCGCCCGCTTATCGAAGTGCTGCCCGTCCCACCGCTACGCGCCGAATTGCGCCGGTTGATCGAATGGACAGCCGATTATTACTGCGCACGCGTCGCCGCCGTGGCGCGGATGGTGCTGTCGTCCGGCGGGGCGCTGCGCGGGCCTTCGACCATGATCGAGTACCGATTGAGCGGTGTGGAACCCGAACGGATGACCCCGCAGCGCGCCGTCGCGCTGGATGCGCTCCAGGGTGAACAGGCCAGCATCCGCGAATTGGCCGAACTGGCCAGTGTCAGCGAGGGTGTGCTGCGCGGACTGGTCAACAGCGGGGCCTTGGAGCCGGTAGAGGTCGATATTGACCGGCCCTATCCCCGCGCCCGTGCGGACTTCATGCAGCCTGAACTCAATGCCGATCAGCGCACCGTCGCCGACCGGCTGGAGGCCGCAGTGAAGGACGCGAAGTTTGCGCCCTTCCTGCTCGACGGAGTCACAGGATCGGGCAAGACCGAAACCTATTTCGAACCGCTCGCTGCCGCGCTGCGCATGGGCAGACAAGTGCTGGTGTTGCTGCCCGAAATCGCCTTGACCGAAGCCTTTTTACGCCGGTTCGAAGACCGGTTCGGCGCTGCGCCGGTGTTGTGGCATTCGGGTCTGAAGGCCACGGAAAGGCGGCGGGCATGGCGGGCCATTGCCAGCGGATCGGCACAAGTGGTGGTCGGCGCGCGTTCCGCACTGTTTCTGCCTTACTGCAAGCTTGGGCTGATCGTGGTCGACGAAGCGCATGAGGTAAGCTTCAAGCAGGCCGACGGGGTGCGCTACAACGCCCGCGACGTGGCGGTGATGCGCGGCCATTTCGAACAGATCCCGGTGGTCCTTGCCAGCGCCACGCCCGCGCTGGAAAGCCTGCAAATGGCGGAAAGCGGAATTTACGAAAAGCTTGATCTGCCGGGCCGCTTTGGCGGGGCAACCTTGCCGGCAATTGCCATCGTCAATCTGACCGAAGAAAAGCCCGAGCGCGGCCGCTGGCTGGCCCCCCGTCTGGTGGAGGAGATGAAGACCCGGCTGGAGCGCGGCGAACAGTCCTTATTGTTCCTCAACCGGCGCGGTTATGCCCCGCTGACGCTGTGCCGCAATTGCGGTTTTCGTTTCCAATGTCCCAATTGCAGCGCCTGGCTGGTCGAACACCGTCTGAGCCGCCGCCTGTCGTGCCATCATTGCGGGCACGAAACACAGCCACCGGACAATTGCCCGGATTGCGGAGAGCCTGATTGTCTGGTCGCCTGCGGCCCCGGGGTCGAACGGATAGCGGATGAAGTGGCCGAAATCATGCCCGAAGCGCGGATCGCGGTGGTCACTTCGGATACGCTGAATTCACCTGACAAGATCGCGGCTTTTGTGAACCAGGCTGAAACTGGCGCGATCGATGTAATCGTGGGCACCCAACTGGTGACAAAGGGTTTCCATTTCCCCGAACTGACTTTGGTCGGCGTCGTCGATGCGGATCTGGGTTTGGAAGGGGGCGATCTGCGCGCGGCAGAGCGAACCTATCAGCAGATCGCCCAAGTTTCGGGGCGCGCGGGCCGCGGGGCCAAGCCGGGCGAAGTTCTGATCCAGACCCGGCACCCGGAAGCGCCGGTGATTGCGGCGCTGGCGGCGGGTGACCGCGATGCCTTCTATGAAGCCGAAACCGAGGCGCGCCGTCATGCCGGAGCCCCGCCCTTCGGCCGTTGGGCCGCCATCATCGTGTCCAGCGAAGACGAGGCCGAAGCGAAGGAGGCCGCCCGCGCTATTGGCGGTACCCGGCCCAGCCTGCCCGATGTGGCAATCCTTGGCCCGGCGCCTGCGCCGCTTTCTCTTCTGCGCGGGCGCTATCGCTACCGCTTGCTGGTCAATGCCCGGCGCAGCGCGCAAGTGCAGGACATCATCCGCGATTGGCTGGGAAGGCTCGACTTTCCGCAAGGCGTGCGGGTAAACGTGGATATCGACCCTTACAGTTTCGTATAGAAAGTCCTGACATGCTGACAGTCCATCACCTGCGTATCTCCCAATCCGAGCGGATCGTCTGGCTGTGCGAGGAATTGGGGCTGGATTACGATCTGAAGCTCTACAACAGGCGGAGCGACAATCGGCTGGCGCCCGATGAATACAAGGCGCTGCATCCAATGGGTATTGCCCCGGTAATCGAGGATGGCGAACTGGTCCTTGGCGAAAGCGGCGCAATCGTTGAATATATCACGGCCAAATATGGCGATGGGAAACTGGTTCCTGCGCCCGATCATCCGGATTTTGCCGACCACCTGTTCTGGTTCCACTTCGCCAACGCCACTTTCATGACCAACGGCATGATGGCCATAGCCGCGCAGCAGGCTGGCGCAGCAGAAATGCCCCCCTTCGTGGCGGATCGCACCCGCAAGGCATGGCAAATGGTCGAAGCGCGGTTGGGCGAAGCCGACTATTTCGGTGGCAGCAATCTGACCACTGCCGATATCATGATGGGTTTCCAGTTGACGACCAGCCGCGCATTCAACTCAATGTCCATTGATGCCTTTCCCAATCTGAAGGCTTATCTCAAACGGATTGGCGCACGTCCGGCCTATCAACGCGCGATGGCCAAAGCGGAACCGGGGATGCCGCCCAAGCTGGACTGATGGGCGCCGGTCAATCCAATCCTAACCAACGGCAGGATCAGGCGGCAACCGCCTGACGCGCCAGTTTGCGGCGGGTCCACCACGGTTTGACCACATGACCGCGCCGAACCGCTTCGCGCAGCAGCCACAGACCGGCCGTTGTCACGATCACCACCGCGACGATCGAGGCTTCCAGACCAAACGCGCCGCCCGACAACAATTCAGGACCCTGCAGACGGGCGTCGACCAGCCCGTCCATCGCGTTACCCGATACCGGCACGTCCCACAGATAGCCCTGCGTGACATTCCAGCCGGCGTGCAGACCCATCGCCAACCAGAGCGAACGCGTGAACATATAGGCTGCGCCCAGAAGAATGCCCGCTTCGATGGCAATCGCAATGGAGGAAAAGACGGTGGCGTTCGGGTTGCCCAAATGGCCCAGGCCAAAAACCAGCGAGGATATCGCCAATGCCGCCCAGCTTCCGGCAAACTGTTCCAGCCAGCGGAACAGAATGCCCCGCATCAGCAATTCCTCAGCGAAGCCGGCCCATAAGCCGGTCATCAGGAAAATCCTCAGGGCATCAGTGGACCCGCCCCATCCGGTGATTCGATACGCGCCCAAAATCGCCGCCACCCCGACGACCAACGTCATCAGCCAGACACCGCCAAGCACGCCGATACCAAGGTCCTTCAGCGCAATGCCCAAGGGAAGATCATCGCGCGGCTGTTCACCCAGATGGCGCAGCACAAGTTTGCTCAGCGCAAACAGGGCCGCAACAATCAGCACGACCTGCACAAATCTGTCGGCATCCTTGCCCAGCATCGGTGGCATCTGCTTGAAACCAAACGAAGCCGCGGCCAGTACGGCGGCAACAGCGGCGATCGCAATAGCCAGTGATACCAGCGGAAAATCCACCACCTTGCGCCAGGTTGGCTTGGCCTCATCGGTCGGGTTGCCCACCGCGGATTCGGAAACTTCGGTCATGCATTATCCCCCATTTCCAGCCGTAAGTGCCACCATCTGACTGCAAGTCAATCTGTGTTGCTGCGTTCCCGATCCAGCAAGGCCTGCTTGATCGTCAACCCATAGGCATATCCGCCCAAAGACCCATCGGAACGAACCACGCGGTGGCACGGAATCAGCACGGCGACATTGTTTGCGCCATTGGCCGATCCGGCGGCGCGAACGGCCCTGGGTTTGCCCACGGCGGCCGCGATTTCGGAATAGGACCGTGTTTCGCCGAGCGGTATTTTGCGAAGTTCCTGCCAGATTGCTTCCTGAAAGGCGGTTCCCTTCACATCGAGCGGGATTTCATTGGCAGCGCCCGGTGTTTCGACCGCGTCGATCACTTGCTTGAGCAATGCGGCAAAATCCGCGCCACCCTGGCGCAGCTCCGCATTGGGAAAACGATCCGCGAGCTGCGCTTTCCCTTCGGCGAAGGACAGACGGCATACGCCCTTGTCTGTCGCTGCAACCAACATCGGGCCAAGCGAGGTTTGCACCACGGCCCAACGAATAATTGCCCCACGCCCGCCATCACGCCAAGCCGATGGTGTCATACCAAGCCTTCCCTGCATCGAATCGTAAAAACGCGAAGCCGCTTCGAAACCTGCACCATAGATCGCATCGGTCACCCGGCCGCCACTGCTTAATTCATCACGTGCGCGCTCTTCCCGCAAGGCACGGGCATAGGCTGCAGGGGACAAGCCAGTAGCGCGCTTGAACACGCGCTGGAAATGGGTGGCGGAATAGCCGACCTGCGCCGCCAGTTCTGCCAACAAGGGCCGCCCGCCGGACGATTTGATTTCGTCAATGGCCGCCAGCACAGCGGCTTCATCGCGCCCGACATTATCGGGCAGGCAGCGCTTGCATGGGCGCAGCCCAGCGGCCCGGGCATCGGCACCTTGCGCGAAGAAACGCACATTCTTGCGCGCGGGATGGCGGGCCGCGCAGGACGGGCGGCAGTAGATCCCAGTGCTCAGCACACCGGTCACGAATTGGCCGTCAAACGCCTTGTCACGCCGCAGCACAGCCGCCCATGCCTGGTCCGCCACAATTTTTTCCGGGCTGGTCATGCCGTCTCTCCATCCCGATCGATCCGCGCCGAATAACAACCATGCGCGGCATTATGGGCATGGATATAGGCGATATCGCTATTGCCGAACAGGTCGCGGATTTTCGTGTCTGCCTGTCCGGGCAAGGCCAGCCGCGCATCGATCAGCATCCCGTCCTTGCCGAAGCCGCGCAGCGACAGTGGCCGACCTTCGAATACCGGCGGAGTGATATCCACCAGCGGATCGGCTTGCATTGCATTTTCGCGCACGAAAATCGCGAAAGCGCTGCGGTAGGGCGTCGCAACATCGTGGCTGACGTAATTGAGCAAGATCAGCCGTTCACCCGCGCACGCATCCTGCAGGCTGACACGGCAGGGATAACCGCTATCTTGCAGCGCAATCATCCGGACCGCGGAATGACGGGCCAGCTCTGCATCATCCATTGCAAAGAAAGGTTCGAACTGGTCCCTTGCGAGCGGGGAAATGCGGTAAGTCATGCGGTTTACTCCTTATCTGGACCAATCAATTCGCATGGATTTGACTGCCGCGCGTCCCGAAGCTTGCGGTCAAAAGCCCGACCGGTCTAAGACCCGGTGTATGAAGCGGTTTTTCCTGGCCTTGCTGGCACTGTGTACCTTGATGTTGCCTCAGGCAGCATTCGCCGATTCGTCAGACATTTCCGCTGCCGCGCGCGGAGTTGTGCGGGTGGTGATCGTGGGAACCGATGGCACGCGCGTATTCCCGATCAGCCATGGCAGCGGCTTTGCCATCACTCCGACCAAGATTGTAACCAACGCCCATGTCGTGCGCGAGGCGCAGCTTGACGATACCTTGCGCATCGCGGTCGTCCCCTCTGACGGGGAAAGCCCGGCCTTTGCCAGGATAATCGCCATCAGCCCCCGCAACGATCTGGCACTGGTGGAAATTGTCGGGGGTACTTTGCGCCTGCCACCACTTACCGTGTCGGGAACAATCGAGCAGGACGGAGCCGAGGTATCGGCCGTCGGCTATCCGATGAATGTCGACCGCGCGCAGGGACTGGACCTGGGCGATATTTTTGAATCGCAGCCGCCTGTAAAAAGCCGCGGCTTCCTGTCAGGGGCGCGGCCCAGCCGGCAATTTGATACAATCCTGCACACAGCGCCCATTGCGCGCGGCAATTCGGGTGGGCCATTGCTTGACACATGCGGCCGGGTTCTGGGGGTCAATTCCTTCGGCGCGGATTCGGAAGGCGGTGATGCCGAATTCTATTTTGCCGTTTCCAACCGCGAATTGATGCCCTTCCTTAAAGCCAATCAGATAGAGCCAGCGGTTAATTCCCTGCCGTGCCGCAGCCTGGCGGAAGTGGACCAGACCGAACGCGACCGGATTGCGCAAGAACAGCAGATTGCGCTGCAAAACATGGCGCAGCGGGCCGAAGCAGACCGGGCCAAGCGCGATCGGGCACAGCTGGAAGCCGAACTGGCCGTTACCGAATCGCGCGAAAACCAGATGGCCTTGGCTTTCCTGCTGGTCATCTTTGCAGGAGGAGCCAGTGCTTTTGCCTGGCAGGCCCGGCAAAATGCTGAGCAAAAACGGCGGTTGGCCATCGCCGGAGGAGTAGCCGCAGTTGCGCTGGTTACAGCGCTTGCCCTGTGGTTCACCCGTCCCGGTCTCGATGCGATCGACCGGCGGGTGGCCGCCGCGATGGAAAACGGCCAGCCGGAAGCTCCCGCGGTGCCCCTGGCCAGCAACAGCGAAGGCGCAATGATTTGTACGCTTGATGTGCAGCGCAGCCGTATCACCGGGGCCCCGGACCAGCAGGTACAATTGAGCTGGTCGGAAGATGGCTGCGTCAACGGCCGCACGCAATATGGCTTTTCAGGGGGAACATGGAGCCGGGTCTTCGTTCCCAACGATGAAGCCGCAGTGTCGGTGAACAGCTTCGACCCCGCCGGCATGATTTTGCGGACGGACCGATATCTGCTCGCCCGCAACCAGATGAGCACCTCGCGTGAGGCCCGCACCGGTTACACACCGCCGATGTGCGGAACCGAAAATGCTGCAGCCAAACTGGGCGATCTGCAAGGCGCGGTGCTGGCCTCGTTACCACCGCAACCAAACGAACGGCTGGTTTATGATTGCAGCCCCAAAACCGCGCCCTAAGCGGCCAGTGCCTCCCCACTCAACGTAATACGGTGCATTTCGCGGGCGTAGCCCGGATAGTCGTTGAGAGCGTTATGCCAGGTCGTGCGGTTGTCCCATATGGCCACCGTGCCGGGCTGCCATGCGACGCGGCACTGATTGTCCGCCAACAACGCAGCGTCATAGAGGCGTTGCAGCAAGGGCAGGCTTTCCTCGCGCGTCTGGCCCACGATATTGATGGTGAAAGCGTAATTTACATAAAGCAGCTTGCGCCCGGTACGGGGATGGCGGATCACGATCGGGTGGACCGCGCCGGTTTTAAGCTCCTGACCGCGCAATTCCTTGCCCATATCGGTTTGTGCGTAAATCCCGTCTGGCGCGTATACATGGTCCGCCGTGTGAAACGCTTCCAAACCTTCGATTTCGTCCCTCAGATCCTGCGGCAGCGCATCATAGGCAGCGCCCATATGCGCGAACATCGTGTCCCCGCCCGATGGCGGCAATACTCGCGCCACCAGAATCGAACCCATCGCCGGGACCTGATCATATGAATGATCGGTGTGCCAGGCGCCGCCGATATTGGTTTGCTGGTCGGCTTTCTTGCGCACCACGGCAATTTCCGGGTGCTCATCTTCCAGCGGGAAATAATTGTTGATGTCGATCCCGCCCCAGCGCCGGGCAAAAGCAATGTGATCTTCGGGGGAGAACTGCTGGTCCCGCAGAACTGCTACACCGTGGGTATAGACGGCCTGTTTCAGCGCTTCCAATTCATCACCTTCGGCTTCGGCTAGCTGTAATCCGGCGATCTCGACACCGACATTGGGGGCCAATTGTGTAATTTGCATCCTGCACTCCGTTCTGGCCATCTGCGTGGCTGCTTGGACAAAGCATATCCCAATATGCGCCTGGAGGGAATGCAAGCTCAAAGACTCTCACCGAGCCGGGTTGCATCGCAGCATTGCCGGTGATAGGGGCGCGCCAGCCACTAAGGGCCAGCCTTTGGGGCAGTGCTTTGCACGCCCATTTCTGGCCCGGCTGCAACATCGTTTTCCCCGGACCCAAGAGGACCAATACGCGTGGACATTTCCGCCGGTATACAGGCTAGCCTGGCAGGGCGCTACGCTTCGGCCCTGTTCGAACTAGCTGCCGACAATGGCTCAGTGAGCGCGGTCGAATCTGACCTCGAGAAACTCGATTCCGCCTTGCGCGAATCGAGCGATCTTCGCAGCCTGACGACCAATCCGGAAATTTCGCGCGATGCCGCCCAAGGGGCGATAGCCGGACTTGGCGACTTGCTTGGCCTGTCGCCGCTGACGCGCAACTTCCTTGGCACTTTGGCGCAGAACCGCCGCCTTGCGAAACTGGCTGCGATGATTCGCGCCTTCAACACCATCGCTGCTGCGCAGCGCGGTGAAGTGACTGCCGAAGTTGCCAGCGCCCATGCGTTGAGCGACGCGCAGCTCGCTTCACTAAAGGACAAGCTGACGGCTCGCGAAGGCCGCACAGTCAAACTCAAGACGAGCGTCGACCCTGATCTCCTGGGTGGTCTCGTTGTCACCATCGGATCGAAGCGTATCGACGGCTCGATCCGGACCCGTCTCAACTCCCTTGCACAAGCCATGAAAGGCTAATCATGGAAATCCGCGCCGCAGAAATCTCCAAGGTCATCAAGGACCAAATTGCCAATTTCGGTACTCAGGCCGAAGTCAGCGAAGTCGGTTCTGTTCTCTCCGTGGGTGACGGGATCGCCCGCATTCACGGCCTCGACAATGTTCAGGCCGGTGAAATGGTCGAATTCTCCAACGGGGTACAGGGCATGGCTCTCAACCTCGAAGCGGACAATGTCGGCGTGGTGATTTTCGGCTCTGACGCCGAAATCAAAGAAGGTGACGTCGTCAAGCGGACCGGCACCATCGTGGACGTTCCTGTCGGCAAGGAATTGCTTGGCCGCGTTGTCGATGCTCTCGGCAATCCGATCGACGGCAAAGGCCCTTTGAAGACGACGCAGCGTAGCCGCGTCGAAGTCAAGGCGCCCGGCATTATCCCTCGCCAGTCGGTTAATGAACCGGTTCAGACCGGCCTCAAGGCAATCGATGCCCTGGTTCCTGTTGGCCGCGGCCAGCGCGAACTTATCATTGGTGACCGCCAGACCGGCAAGAGCGCTGTCGCAATCGACACCTTCATCAACCAGAAGGGCGTCAACAGCGGAACCGACGAAAGCAAGAAGCTTTACTGCATCTATGTTGCGGTCGGCCAGAAGCGTTCGACCGTTGCCCAGATCGTGAAATCGCTCGAAGAAAACGGCGCGATGGAATATTCGATTGTCGTCGCGGCAACCGCATCAGAACCGGCCCCGCTGCAATTCCTTGCGCCCTACACCGGCTGCGCAATGGGCGAATACTTCCGCGACAACGGTATGCATGCCGTCATCGTTTATGACGATTTGTCGAAGCAGGCGGTGGCTTACCGTCAGATGTCCTTGCTGCTGCGCCGCCCTCCGGGCCGTGAAGCCTATCCCGGTGACGTGTTCTATCTTCACAGCCGTCTGCTGGAACGCGCCGCCAAGATGAACGATTCCAATGGCGGCGGTTCGCTGACAGCCTTGCCGATCATCGAAACCCAGGCCGGTGACGTTTCGGCCTATATCCCGACCAATGTGATCTCCATCACCGATGGCCAGATCTTCCTCGAAACCGACCTGTTTTATCAGGGCGTGCGCCCGGCGATCAACGTCGGCCTGTCGGTCAGCCGCGTCGGCGGTGCTGCACAGACCAAGGCGATGAAGAAAGTGTCCGGCTCGATCAAGCTGGAGCTGGCGCAGTACCGCGAAATGGCCGCCTTCGCCCAGTTCGGTTCGGATCTGGATGCTTCGACCCAGAAGCTGCTCAATCGCGGTGCCCGTCTGGTCGAATTGCTCAAACAGCCCCAGTTCAGCCCGCTGCCTTTTGAAGAGCAGACGGTATCGATCTTCGCCGGAACCAATGGCTACCTCGATGCGATCCCGGTGAACCGGGTCGTCGAATATGAAGAAGCCATGCTCAGCCACATGCGCACCGATCACGGCGACATCCTCGAATCCATCCGGACTTCGAAGAATTTCGACGATGATGTGAAGGCCAAGACCGTTTCGGCGCTCGATGCTTTCGCCAAGATTTTCGCCTGACCCTGTAGCGAATTAAGGAGCCGAAATGGCCTCGCTTAAAGAACTCAAGGGCCGGATCAACTCGGTCAAATCGACCCAGAAGATCACCAAGGCCAAACAGATGGTCGCAGCGGCCAAGCTGCGCCGTGCCCAGGCCGCGGCCGAAGCGGCACGGCCTTATGCCGCGCTGCTGGCTGGCGTGATGGCGTCACTCAGCGCCAAGGTTTCGGGCGATGATGCGCCCAAATTGCTGGCCGGTACGGGTTCGGACAAGCGCCATTTGCTGGTGGTCGTCAACACGGACAAGGGACTGTGCGGAGGGCTCAACTCCAACATCGTCAAGGAAGCAAGAAACACGGCAAACGCGCTTACCGCTGCGGGTAAGGATGTGCATTTCTATCTGGTCGGCAAGAAGGGCCGTGCGCCGTTGAAACGCGCCTTTCCTTCGCAGATTGGCCAGCAGTTCGACACCAGTACAGTTCGCGATCCGGGCTTTGCCGAAGCCGAAGCTATCGCCGCCGAACTTCTTGCCATGTTCGAAGCCGGCAAGTTCGATGTCGCCCATTTGGTCTTTGCCAATTTCAAATCGGCGCTGGCGCAAGAACCGGTCACGCAGCAACTGATCCCGGTACCGGCTCCCGAAGTTGCCGAAGATAGCGATGCCGTGGTGGAATATGAGCCGGGTGAGGAAGAAATCCTCGAGGCGCTGCTTCCCCGGTATGTGAAGACGCAGATTTTCGGTTCGCTGCTCGAAATCGCGGCGTCCGAACAGGGCGCATCGATGACGGCGATGGATAATGCCACGCGCAATGCGGGCGATCTGATCAGCAAGCTGACCATCCAGTACAACCGCAGCCGCCAGGCCGCGATTACCACCGAACTGATCGAAATCATCGCAGGAGCCGAAGCGCTGTGAAGAAATTTGCCATCATTTTCCCGCTTATCCTTCTGGCGGCATGTGGTCAGGCGCCCGAAGCCCAGCCTGTGCCCAGCGAAACTGTCGCTGCGGCCCCGGTCAAGCCATCGCTGCCGGCACCCGACCAGGAAAACTTTGCGGCTGCATTCGCCAAGGCTTGCCCCACGGCTGACAAGGTCAACATCTCGGTCTGCAAGCGTGCTGGCCTGGGTTCGACCGATGTCATTTGCGAATACGGCCTCGGCAAGGACGAATATATGCGTCACAACGCTACGCTGACCCCCAGCGAAGGCGTTTGGACGGTCGCTGATCCCAAAACCACTTGCGCCGAACACGGCGCCGAATAACCCCGCAAGGCAGGACACAATCATGGCCACCGCTCCCGTACTCAATCAAGTAACCGCTGGCACGATTAGCCAGATCATCGGCGCTGTCGTCGACGTGGCGTTCCCGGGCGAACTGCCCGCGATTTTGACCGCGCTGCAAACCGACAATAACGGCAACACGCTGGTGCTCGAAGTTGCGCAGCATCTGGGCGAAAACACCGTCCGCTGCATCGCGATGGACGCGACCGAAGGTCTGACCCGCGGCCAGAGCGTGACCAGCACCGGTTCGCAAATTTCGGTTCCCGTCGGCCCCAAGACCCTTGGCCGGATCATGAATGTCATTGGCGAACCGATTGACGAACGCGGCCCGGTCGGCGCCGAAAAGCGCAACCCGATCCACGCCGAAGCCCCGCTGTTCGTCGACCAGTCGACCGAAGCGGCAATTCTCGTCACCGGAATCAAGGTGATCGACCTGCTCGCACCTTATGCAAAGGGCGGGAAGATCGGCCTGTTCGGTGGTGCCGGCGTGGGCAAGACGGTTCTGATTCAGGAACTGATCAACAACATCGCAAAGGGTCACGGCGGCGTGTCCGTTTTCGCCGGTGTGGGTGAACGCACCCGCGAAGGTAACGACCTTTATCACGAATTCCTCGACGCTGGCGTTATTGCCAAGGATGCGGACGGCAATGCGACCTCCGAAGGTTCCAAAGTGGCGCTGGTCTTCGGTCAGATGAACGAACCGCCGGGCGCCCGTGCCCGCGTGGCGCTCTCCGGTCTGACCATGGCCGAATATTTCCGCGATGAAGAAGGCCAGGACGTGCTGTTCTTCGTCGACAACATCTTCCGCTTTACCCAGGCCGGCTCCGAAGTGTCCGCGCTGCTCGGGCGCATTCCTTCGGCCGTGGGCTATCAGCCGACCCTGTCGACCGACATGGGCAATCTGCAGGAACGCATTACTTCCACCAACAAGGGTTCGATCACTTCGGTCCAGGCGATCTACGTGCCTGCCGATGACCTTACCGACCCTGCGCCAGCTACGTCGTTCGCCCACTTGGACGCCACGACCACGCTCAACCGCGCGATTTCGGAATTGGGCATCTACCCTGCGGTTGACCCGCTCGATTCCACCAGCCGCGTGCTCGAACCGCGCGTTGTCGGTCAGGAACATTATGAAACGGCCCGCAAGGTTCAGGAAACGCTGCAGAAGTACAAGTCTTTGCAAGACATCATCGCCATTCTGGGCATGGATGAATTGTCGGAGGAAGACAAACTGACCGTGCAACGCGCGCGCAAGATCCAGAAGTTCCTCAGCCAGCCGTTCCACGTGGCCGAAGTCTTCACCAGCATTCCCGGCAAGTTCGTGCAGATTGAAGACACCATCAAGAGCTTCAAGGCCGTGGTCGAAGGTGAATATGATCACCTGCCCGAAAACGCCTTCTACATGGTCGGCGGGATCGACGAAGCTGTCGCAAAAGCCAAGAAGATGGCCGAAGAAGCCTAAGGTCGTAACGGTGCTTGGTTCCGCAATCCTTCTTGTAGCAGCGGACGTATTTGTTGCCCCGGCGGGCTTGCCCCCCTTGGAAACAGCCGTTCAGGCATGCACAAGCTGGATCGCGGAACCGGCGAGCTGGGCAGACGGGATTGGTGAGTTTCCAGCCAATACTGGGCTGGATCAGTCTGGACTTGGTGAAATCGAGTCGGTACCCGATTTTGCCTTGCCCATGCCCGAGGCGCGCCGAAACATGCATCACTGGCAAGTGGGCCAGGCGACAGAGATTTACTTTATCACAGCGTCTGACGTCACGCCGGTCTGTCATGTGGTGGGTGGTGGATCAGATGATCTCTTTCCATCGGGTGAGCGATTGCTGCAGTTCCTTGGCGCTACCAATATTTGGGAAAACCAGGGCGAAACTGCCCGCGAAGATATCTCGACGCATAGGTTCGCCTTTGTTGCCGACCCCAAGATGGAACTGTTTGTCAGTTATGCCTTGGAAGCGGGTAGCCGGACGGATAGACCGCAAATTGTTTCGACAATCATCTATAATTTGGACAATTAGACCATGCCACTTCATTTCGAACTCGTGACCCCGGCCAAACTGGTCCGTTCCGAAGATGTCCATATGGTGGTCGTACCCGGCACCGAAGGCGAATTTGGCGTGTTGGAAGGCCATGCGCCGTTCATGTCCACGATCCGCGATGGTGCCGTGCAAGTCTACAAGACCGAAGGCAGCGCGCCCGAACTGATCGAAGTGCGCGGGGGCTTTGCCGAAGTCGGCGACAATGGCCTAACCGTTTTGGCGGAGCATGTTGACGGCTGACGGGTTTGAATAAGGCCGATCCCCTGACCAACGCCCCAAGCGATTTTCAACAGGTTTTACCCAAACTTGTCATCACCGCGTTGCTGTGTTGCGCGCCAGTTTTCGCGCTTCTGTCGATCCGGGATTTTGGCCCACCTACGGTTCTCAACGGGTTCGGTCTTCCCATTATCCTGACCGAAATATTGGTCATCGTTTGCGCTCTGATTTCCAATCCGAAAATTGTCGGCTCACTGGCTAGACTTCGCCCACTGACCAAGATTGGTGCCGCTCTCTGGCTGGCCGCTGCGATGATAGCGAACTATCATTTCGCCACCGACAGAGTGCTTTCAACGCTCTTCTTTCCGTTCACGCTGGTGCACTTTGTTTTTGCTTGGGCGCTGGCCGTCCAGCTTTCGGGTCCCTGGAAATCCAACGTTGAAAATATGTTGGTGGCAACGGCCCTTGGCGCAGCGGTTTTCTTCGTCATCGCGTATGTCTGGGCACTGGCAAACCGGAATACCCCCGGATACGACTGGCTGGCATTTGGTATCGCTGTCAACAACGTCCGCCATCTGGCCGGCTTTGCGCTGACCATTCTTGGGCTGGCGGCGGGTTTTTACTGTACCGCACAATCCCCCAGGCACAGGCTGATGTCCGCAGGGCTACTCTTGCTGGGAATGGTTTTTGTTTTATGGAGCGGCAGCCGGGCAGCGTCGCTCGCCGCAATCGCAGCTTTGTCTGTAACATTCATTCTGTGCCCACCCGACCGCCGGAAAGCCTTTGTGATCACGGCCCTTGGTTGCCTTGTGCTGGCAGTGCCGCTGGCGGCGGCGTTCGTTCCTTCTGCATTTTACGGGCCCTTCAACTTCGTAGAAGGCGCCAGCACGGCCACTGCCGACGTCAACACCTATAGCTCCAACCGCATTGGAATATGGATCGATACACTCGAGTGGATCCAGCAAAGTCCGTTGTTCGGCCATGGCGACGGCCAATTTGTGTACCCTGTTGGTGGTTTCAGGCACCCCCACAATACAATTCTGCAATTCCTGTATGAATGGGGTTTCGCCGGATTGCTGGGGATCTGCCTGATGGCTAGCGGCGCCTTGTGGAAAATTCGCGCCAAAGTTGCGGCACAGCCAAAGGTGGCAATTCCTGCTGTGACTACGTTCACTGCCCTGCTGGCAACATCGATGCTGGATGGATCATTCCACTTCGCTTTCCCGATCATGGTCGGCGTGCTTATGCTGGCCAGCCTTGCCTCAATCGAGCCAAATCAAAGCTAAGCCTTCAATCCCCCAAGGTGAACAATTCCTCGGCCTTGTCGGCGAATTTTTCCGACACATTGTAATCGACCGGATGCATCGGTTGATCATCACATGCCAGATTGGCCAGCTTCCGGCCGCCCTGCATAACCAGAACTCCATCTTCGATCGCAGGATCGTTCGGTTCATCCGCAGCAAAATTGGTACGAATGATGCGGCTGTAAACGACATAGCGAGTCGTGCCATTGGCAAAGCTCAATTGCGCCTCACCGCCGCCGGAATAGGGTACGCTGGCAAAGGCGACGCGGCTATCACTTGAAGATCGGGGCCAGATCATTTCGGCCGGTTCACCCGGCTTGCCGTAACGATATTGCGCGGTGGCTCTGCCGCCCAGCAGGGCGCCGCAAACCGCGACCTTACGACCATTCCTGAGATTGCAGGAAAACAGCACAGGTTCATCTTTCGCGCAGACCGCGCCAACTGCAGCCTTTGCACCAGTCGCCGGCGTGGCAGCCGCCGTTGCAACCACAGCCCCAGGTACGACCGACTGCCTTGCGCTGGCTTCAGCCGTTTCCGGATTCGCAGGCGAACAGGCCGGAAGAACCAATGCTGCGATCAGCGGTAAGCCCTTCACTTCTTCGTCCCGGCTTTTTTCTTTTTCATCGCGTCGTGGAAACGGTCTGCCCAGCCCGGTTTGACCATCTGATCGGCCCGGACCATGCGCAATTCGCCGTCCGCGACATCGCGGCTTACCGCGCTGCCCGCAGCCACGATTGCATCGGCCCCGATATTCAAAGGTGCGATCAAGGCGCTGTTGGAACCGATGAAGGCCCGTGGGCCAATGTTGGTGCGGTGTTTGAAATAGCCATCGTAATTGCAGGTGATGGTGCCTGCACCGATGTTCGCGCCCGCGCCGACCGTGGCATCACCCAGATAGGTAAGGTGATTGGCCTTGGCCCCCGGCCCCAAGGTGGCATTTTTCACTTCGACGAAATTGCCGATCTTTGCACCCTGTTCCAGCACCGCACCGGGGCGCAGCCGGGCATAGGGTCCAACTTCGCAGCTTTCGCCGACCTTGGCCCCTTCGAGATGGCTGAAAGCGCGGATCTTCGCACCATCGGCTACGCTTACACCGGGGCCAAACACGACATTGGGATCAATCGTTACATCGCGGCCAAGCTGCGTGTCCCAGCTGAAAAACACCGTTTCCGGGGCTTTGAGCGAAGCGCCCTCCGCCATCGCTTCTTCCCGCCGAACATCCTGCCAATGTCGCTCTGCCGCAGCCAGTTCAGCACGGCTGTTGATCCCGGCCACTTCGCCCGGATCATCTGTCACCACCACGGCGCTGTGCCGTCCGTCGGCATTGGCGACATTGACCACGTCGACGAGATAATATTCGCCCTGGGCATTGTCGTTACCCACACGCGCCAGCAAGCCGAACATGTCCTCCGCGCGCGCAGCCATCAGGCCGGAATTGCACAGGCGGCAAGCGCGCTCCTCCTCGCTTGCATCCTTATATTCGACCATTTTCAGGATCCGGCCGCTTTCATCCGCAATCACCCGGCCATAGTGCATCGGATCGCCCGGCTCAAAACCCAGCACAACCACGGCAGGCGCATCATCGGCATGAAGCCGGTCCAGCATGGCTTGCATGGTCGCCGCGCGGACAAAGGGCACATCCCCATACAGTATCAGCACATCACCGGAAAAACCGGCCAAAGCATCCTGTGCCTGCTGCACCGCGTGGCCGGTACCCAACTGCGGTTCCTGCAGGCAGGTCTGCGCGCGGTCGCCCAGCGCCGCTTCCAACTGTTCCCGGCCGGCGCCGACCACCACCACCGTCCGCGACGGTTTCAACTGGCCCGCCGAAGCCATCAGATGATCCAGCATGGGCCGCCCGGCAATGGGATGCAGCACCTTGTGCAGGTTGGATTTCATGCGGGTACCCTTGCCCGCGGCGAGGATGATGGTCGCGAATTCTGTCATGAGCCATGCAATGGCACCAATTGCTTGCGGTTTGAAGAAGCTTCGCGCAACGACCTGCGCATGAGTGATTTTCCTTTCGCAATTGTCGGCTTCGATCTCGACGGCACATTGCTCGATACGCATCATGATCTGGGCGCAGCGGTGAACCATGCCCTCCGGCTGGGTGGGCGCGCAACCGTTCCGGTGGAACAGGTGGAAAGCCTGATCGGTGGCGGGGCCAAATTGATGCTGAAAAAGGCGCTGGACGATCAGGGCGGTGTTTCGGATGAGGAATTTCGTCCGCTCTACAAGGCTCTATTGGCCTATTATGCGCAGAACAACGCAGTCCACACCCGCCCTTATCCAGGGGCAGAGGCGGCGATGGACATCCTGGCCACATTTGGCGTGCGGATGGCCGTGGTAACCAACAAGTTCGAAAGTTTTGCCACGGATATTCTGACCCAGCTTGGCCTGGCCGATCGGTTTGTCACCATTATTGGCGGCGATACGTTGGGCAAAGGGCGTGCAAAACCCGAACCCGACCCGATTTACGAAGCGATTTCCCGCTGTGGTGGCGGCAGTTTCGCCTTTGTCGGGGACAGTTCCTACGATGTGGCCGCAGCCAGGGCGGCCAGCGTTCCGGTCATCGCTGCCGCCTATGGCTATTGCGACAAGCCGCCCCATGAATTGGGCGCGGATGCAGTCATCGATCACTTCGATCAACTGATCGCTACGCTGGAGTCGCTTTGACCGGCGATTCGCTGCTAAGAACGTCTTCGGCTTCGCGACTCTGCCGCTACGGCATGGCGGGCTACCTGATTGACGGTTGAAACGCCTTGGCGAACCTGCCATTCCGCGCAACGTTTACGGAAACGTAAGGCCCTATTCGGAATTCTGGAGAGACTATTATGACCATTTCTTTCAAAGATCGCGTTGCCATCGTTACCGGTGCAGGCGGCGGTTTGGGGCGCGAATATGCGTTGGAACTCGCCCGGCGCGGGGCCAAGGTGGTGGTGAACGACCTCGGCGGATCGCGCGATGGCACCGGCCATTCGGACGCGGCGCTCAAAGTTGTCGAAGAAATCAAGGAAATGGGCGGCGAAGCCATCTCGAATGGCGCGTCGGTTACCGAATATGACCAGATGGAAAAGATGGTCGCCGACGCCAAGCAGAAATGGGGCGGCGTCCATGTGTTGATCAACAACGCTGGCGTGCTGCGGGACAAGAGCTTCGCCAAGATGAGCCCGGAAGATTTCGAATTCGTGGTCCGCGTTCACCTGCTCGGCTCCGCCTATGCCACGAAGGCATGTTGGGAAACTTTCCGCGAACAGGCCTATGGCCGCATTCTGATGACCACGAGCAGCACCGGCCTGTTCGGCAATTTCGGCCAGGCCAATTACGGCGCGGCGAAACTCGGGCTCGCCGGACTGACCAAGACGCTTTATCTTGAAGGCGCGAAATACAACATCAAGTGCAACTCACTCAGCCCGGTAGCCGGCACGCGAATGACCGAAGACCTGTTCCCTGAACAGGCTTTCAAGCTGTTCGATCCAGCCAATGTCGTCCCTGCCGCACTGTTCCTGGTCAGCGAAGATGCACCGACCAATCAGATTGTCGGCGCTGGTGCAGGCGGTTTCCACTCGGCATGGGTGGCGATGAACGATGCCGTTTGGCTGAAAGACGAAGACCGCACGGTGGAAGGTTTCGCTGCACGGTGGGATGACATCAATTCCATGACCAACCTCAAGGCGCCGCAGTCCGGCTCTGAACAGAGCGCCGCGATCCTGAAGGCGATGCAGGAAGTTCTTGGGGTTGATGCCGCACCCAGCAGTGCGCGGGGCTGATTAACCCGCCGGGCTGACATACAGACGCATTGGGCCAAGCAATCGGCCCAATGCGTTTTCAGCTATCGACAACTTTCATCAGGCGCCGTTCAACCGGCGCCAGCACGGCCACCAGATCATGCCCTCGCTTGAGGATTTGGCCATGTTCGCCAAACAGCGTCCACATGCCCTGCTTGCCGCGCAGCGCAGGTCGTTTCTCCAATCCTGTCTGCGGGCGTTCGGCCGCCCGACGAAACGCGGAAAACAGCGCCATGTCGCGGGTAAAGTCCATCGCGTAATCACGCCATTCGCCAGCGGCAACCATGCGGCCATAAAGATCCATGATCCGGCCCAGTTCCTGCCGTTCGAACCCCACTTGCAACGGCTGCCGCCCGGGGAAGGGGATGATGGATCCAGGCGTGAACAAACCCGAATTTGCCGCCATCAGCTATCTGTGCCGCTAAGTTTGGCAGCTTCTATCGGTGCGCCATCGCGCAGGGCGCGGACTTCGGCTCTTAACAGGGCCATTTCCGCCTCCATGGCTTCGATCCGGCGATTGCCTGCGCCGACCATTTCTTCGCAAGGCTCATCGCAAGGCGTGCCGTAAGGAATGAATTCCTTCAGCCATTCTTCCGCCGGGACCAGCGTGCTGCGGGCCTTGAGCCCGACCATGGTTGCCCCTTCGGGGACATCGTCAATAACCACGGCATTGGCGCCAACGCGGGCGCGTTTGCCCACGGTTATCGGGCCGATGATCTGCGCGCCGGAACCAATGATCGTATTATCCTCCAACGTGGGGTGACGCTTGCCGCCCTTCCCGTTGGCCGGATTGGTTCCGCCAAGCGTAACACATTGGTAAATTGTAACATTGTCCCCGATTTCGGCTGTCTCCCCAATCACTGTAAAGCCGTGATCAATGAAGAAATTCTTGCCGATGGTCGCCCCCGGATGGATGTCGATTGCGGTTATCATCCGGCTGAAATGATTGATGAAGCGGGCCAGGAAATAAAGCTTCGCTTCAAACAGCCAATGGGCAATCCGGTGCATACCCAGCGCCAACACACCGGGATACAGCAGGACTTCCCAGCGCGAACGCGGGGCCGGATCACGGGCGCTGATCGAATCGAGATAGGAGGTCAATCCGTCAAACATGCGCAGCAAAACCTTTCACCATGCGGACCTGATGGAAGATTCTTCCACCAAAACCCTTCCAACGCAAGTCACAGGAGCCTGGGCTGCTCCGCACCCTGCACTGCTTCCAGCGCGTCACGCCAGATCGACAATGTAGCCGGTGCCTTGCGTTCCAGGCTTAACCGGTCGATCATTTCCACCAGCCGCTCCACAGCGGCAAAGCTTCGTGTTGCACGGGGCACCAGATAAGTAAGCGCACCTTCCCCCAATGCAAGGCGGCGTTGCTGGGCGTGGCTTTCGATCAGGGCGGCCATCATCTCATCATCGGGGGCGCCAAGTTCGATGTGCATGGCCGAACTGAGGCGTGAACGCAGGTCCGCCAGGGATATGTCCCATTGCACCGCATTGCTGATCAGCAGCAGGGGCTGTCCGCTTTCCTGCGTCCGGTTCCACAAGTGGAACAAGTCCGTCTCGTCCATCGTATCGGCATTATCGACATGCTGGCCATGGCCCTGCGCCGAGAACCAGCGGCCGAGCAGCGATTTTCCGGAACGCGGCGGGCCGATCAGAACGGCTGTGCCAAATGGCCATGCGGCCGGATCGCGCAACGCCTCGATCACGGCGGCATTGGCGTTGCCGATCACGATCCGGTCGGGATCACCGGAATGCCGGTTTGGTAATGGCAGGGCGATCTGCGACATGCGCCGGCCCTAGCGGCTGATGGCGAGCGCGTTACTGCCCTGCGTGACCGTGAATCCGCGTGATCGCAGCGCCGCCGCCAATTGTTCCAGCGTCCCGCCATAACTGACCCGCATCACCGATGTCCCGCCAATTGCCAGACTGCTGGTGGCCGCACCGCGCACGCCAGAGGTCCCGCGGACCGCAGCCAGCGTGGCATCGACTGTTCCGCCATCCGGGCTGGAAAATTGCACGACAAAGGTGGCGACCACAACCGATCCAGCCGCCGGATTGGGTGTGGCAACCGGAATACCGGCTGCTGCCGCTGCATCGGCCGCCTCGCGCTCGGCATTGTCATTGGCATCGGCGGCGCGGCCAAGGTCAATCAGCCGCTGCAGCGCCGGATCGAGGGCCGGAGTTCCAAGATTTAGGGTCGGATCCGGCTTCAGTTTGCCAGAAGCCAGCGCGGCCGTAAAAATTGCATCCATTCTCAGCACCGCGTCACTCAGCATTTTCGGCAGTTCGGATTCATTCTTCGCGGTCAAAACAAAGCCATCCAGATATTCATCATCTGGACCGTATCGCGCGGAGAATGTGCCCTTGACCGGCCCGCCTGGCCATTGGCGTTCGAGGCGGGCAATCGGCACCAATACGTCTGCGGCATCGAATTGGTCGAGAATATTACGCCACCATGTCCGGCTGCGACGGCCAATTTGCCCGTAAGTGACGAGCAGCGAATCGCCGTTCATGCCAGAAGGACGGACATAATCGATCGCACTGGCCCCAGCCTGATATTCGGCCCAGGCGCGTTGCCACGGATTGACCATCTCATAGACCCTGGTGGTGCCGCTTTCGAAAGTGACCGGGATCAGCAGCATCGGCGCCGAACGCGGCGTGTTCCCGCCAGTGCCAAGCATCCGCCCGGCGCGCGCGCGGTCGAAAATCACGCTCAATGTGGCGATATACCGCCGCGGCCCGATCTGTTCCTGCTCTATCACCACAGCTGAGACCATCGAATCGATCTGCGAATCGGACAGTTCCGGTCCGCCAAGTTTTTTCCAGGCCAGTCTCTGCGCCAGCGCCCAGCCGTTCTGCTGCGCATTTTCCGCATTATCGCCCCGCACATCGACAGCAATTCCGCCAACATCGATATCGGTACTGCTCACCACGGCGGCGATGCCGCGGTTTCCTTCCACCTGCGCCCACAAGGCATGGACTGCGGCCACAGCCAGCATCAGCACGGCGAGCGCGATCAACCCGGTCCTCAGGGTTGGCCGCGAAAGGCCTTGGCGCACAGTGGCTGGAAGGGAGACTGAAAGGGTCATCGGGGAAAACTTGGCGCCTTTTGCCCAAACGGACGTGGAAATCCAAGCGCGAATGCGTAAAGCGGGCCCATGCCTGACAAAAACGCACCGCCGGAAAGCTACACTTACGCCAAGGCTGGCGTATCCATCGACGCCGGCAACGCCCTGGTCAAGGCGATCGGACCGCTGGTGAAAGCAACAGCGCGGCCGGGCGCGACATCGGAACTGGGCGGCTTTGGCGGATTTTTCGATCCGAAAGCGGCAGGCTATAACGATCCGCTGCTGGTTGCCGCGAATGACGGGGTCGGGACCAAGCTGAAACTGGCGATTGATTTCAACCGGCATGACACCGTGGGAATCGATCTGGTTGCCATGTGCGTCAACGATCTGATCGTGCAAGGCGCAGAGCCGCTGTTTTTTCTCGATTATTTTGCCACGGGCAAGCTGGAAAACGGAATTGCCGAAAGGGTTGTCGCGGGCATCGCCGAAGGCTGCAAGATGGCCGGTTGCGCACTGATTGGCGGCGAAACCGCGGAAATGCCGGGCATGTATTCGGCAGGCGATTATGACCTTGCGGGTTTCTGTGTTGGCGCGGTTGAGCGCGGGGAACAACTGACCGGTGACAAGGTTGCCCACGATCAGGTGCTGCTCGGCCTCGCCAGTTCCGGTGTGCATTCCAATGGTTATTCGCTGGTCCGCCGATTGGCGGCCGACAAAGGGTGGAAACTGGATCGTCCGGCCCTGTTCGATGCAGAACGATTGCTGATCGATCACCTGATCGAACCCACGCGAATTTATGTGAAGAGCCTGCTGCCTGCTATCCGCGGTGGCAAAATCGCTGCCCTTGCCCACATCACGGGCGGCGGATTGCTGGAAAATATCCCACGCGTTTTGCCCGATGGCGCACATGCCGTGGTCAATGCCGGCGCCTGGGAACAGCCGCGCCTGATGGCTTTTCTGCAAGGGCAAGGCAATATCGAGCCGGAGGAAATGGCCCGCACCTTCAATTGCGGAATCGGCATGGTGTTGCTGGTCGATAATGCCGATGTTGCCGCTTTGACGGCAGAACTGGAAGCGGCGGGTGAAACCGTGCACCCGATTGGCATGGTCGTGGCAGGAGACAAGGGCTGCACCGTGCGCGGATCAGCCGGCACCTGGTCAGCGCGCGAAGATTGGGAAGCCGTTCACCTTGGCTGACACCACCAAAGTCGCCGTGTTCATCTCGGGCAGCGGAACCAACATGGCCGCGCTGCTCTACGCCAGCAAGATGGCCGATGCAGGCTACGAAGTGGTCCTTGTGGCCAGCAATGATCCCGATGCGGCGGGTCTGAAACTCGCCGCCGCGGAAGGTGTCCGCACCTTTGCCCTGTCGCACAAGGGAATGACCCGCGCCGATCACGATGCCGCAATGGAGGCCGCAGCCGTGGACGCAGGTGCGGGACTGATCGCTCTTGCCGGATATATGCGCATCCTGTCCGAAGAATTCGTGGCCCGGTGGGAAGGCCGGATGTTGAATATCCATCCGTCGCTGCTGCCGAAATACCGCGGTCTGGAAACGCACGCCCGCGCTTTGGCAGCGGGAGACCCCGCCGCCGGAACGAGCGTACATCTGGTGACCGGGGAACTTGATGCCGGCGAAATTCTGGGTCAGATCGAGGTCACAATCCTGCCGGATGATACGCCGGACACGCTGGCAAAAAGGGTCCTTATTGCCGAACATCAACTCTATTCGCGCGTACTGAACGCGTATGTATTGCGGCCGTTCGATGCCGATCATCTGCTGGAAAAAGTGGCGAAGCTTGCTCTTGCCCTGCCCGAGGTGGAAGCGCGTGAAAGCCACGGAAGCCCCGGCTGGCGCACCGGCGGAGCAAGCGGCAAATATTTCGCCTATTTCAACAATCAGCACCACGGAGAGCCGCATATTGCGCTGCTCGCCAAGACCAGTGGTCAAGACGAGATGGCCGACCTTATCGCCCGCGATCCTGATACATTTTTTCGCCCGGCCTATTACGGTGCGAGCGGGTGGGTCGGCGTGATACTGAACCGGCGCGATGCGGACTGGGACCAGGTCGCCTATTGGCTGCAGCGCAGCTGGCGCAGCGTCGCGCCCAAAAGGCTGACGGCGCTGATGGATGCTGCCGACGATTTTTGACCCGCTTACCTGCTCTGGTCAGGAAAAGCCGATCCGCACCGCCCCATTTGCAGCCATCAGCGCCACTTTTCAGGGGTCAGCTTTTCTTCCCGATCCACGGCAGGAATGATCCAACACTGCGCTGGTACTCGCGGTAACGATCACCGAATTCCGCAATCAGGTCGCGTTCCTCATAGGAAATACCGATCATGATATAGACCGTCATTCCAGCGGCCAGAAGTGCATGGCTATAGGTCATATCCGGTGTGGCCCAAAGGCCCAGGAAGAAACCCAGATAGATCGGGTGGCGAACCATCTTGTAGAACAGGGGTGTACGAAATTCTGGCGGAGCTGCCTCGATCCCGCGCATGTGCCGCCAGGCCTGCGCCAAGCCGAACAGTTCAAAATGGTTGAGCAGCCATGTGGCAATGAACAATATGCCCCAACCAAGGAAGAACACCGCCCAAAAAGCCATGCGTAGGGCAGGGTTCTCAACCGACCAGAGCGACCCGTCGATGGTATGCCAGAAGGAAAACAGCACGAGCAGGACCAACGCGGTGGCCAGACAATAGACGCTGCGTTCGAGCGCGGCCGGAATGATCCGGGTCCATTTTTCCTTGAACCCTGGCCGCGCCATTATGCTGTGCTGCAAGCCGAACAGCGCAATCAATCCCAGATCGACCAGAACGGCCACACCGGCCGGTCCGGCAATGGCCTTGTCGACATGGATCGGCAGAGGATCGAAAGCGGCGGCAAAGCCGACCAGATAGACGAAGCTTACAAAAAAGGCGGCGTAGCAAAGCAGCGCCACCGGAAGAGCAATAATTCGCGACATGACAAGTCCTTCCCCCAAGGCTTCGGCAGGAATGCCGAAACGGTTCACGACCCATCGCTGCGGCGGGGGATATCACCTTCTGGCCGGTTTTGGCAAACCGGCCAGACAGGTTGGCCAAATCAGCCGACGATTTCTTCCGGCTTGAAGAAGTAAGCTATTTCAATCGCTGCATTTTCATCACTGTCCGAACCGTGAACAGTGTTGGCTTCGATGCTTTCGGCCAGTTCAGCGCGGATTGTGCCGGGGGCAGCATCCTTGGGGTTGGTGGCGCCCATCACGTCACGGTTGCGCTGCATGGCACCTTCGCCTTCGAGCACCTGCACCACGACTGGGCCACTGATCATGAAATCGACCAATTCCCCGAAGAAAGGGCGTTCCTTATGAACCGCGTAGAAGCCTTCGGCCTGTTCACGGGACATGTGGATCCGCTTGCTGGCCACGACACGCAGGCCGGCATCTTCCAGCATCTTGGTAACCGCGCCGGTCAGGTTGCGGCGAGTGGCATCGGGCTTGATGATCGAAAAGGTGCGGGTAACCGCCATGGGGTGTTCCTTGGTTCTGGTCGTTGAAGGGGGGTGTTTATGTTGCGCGCGCCCCTAGCGCCGGCGCGCGCAATTCGCAAGCTTTGCGTCACGGAGCAATCAGGCGACCTTGGTCCATTTGCTGCCGTCCTGACGATAGAAGGAACGTTCCAGCCCGTCGGTTCCATCGAGCGAGCGCCAGCATGCACGCGCAGCATCCACACGGGCTTCGCCAAACAGCAGGAAGCTGCGGGCGAAACCCCGGGCTTCGTCCCGCCAAACGCCGTCAGCGAAAATCACGTGATTGGCCCCGTTCGCCGCGTGGCATTGCCCGGATAGCAGAATCGGCTGGCGTTCGGCGTGCGGTGCATCAACCGTTCCGTTGGCGAGAAAGGCTTCGGGCTTTGCCTCCCACAACGCCTGGCTGATCGCCGCGATCTGGGTTTCATCCTCCGATACGATCAGCAGCCGCTCCCCTTCGCCCAGCACCCGGCCTGCGATCAGCGCCGCCACTTTTTCCGCCGGATCGCGGCTCAACTGCCAGAAATCGACCTTCATCGTTTCTCCGCAATCAGCCTTCCGGCTTGTGAACCGTGGGGTTCTTCATGGATGCATCGCTGACAGCGGTGCTACTTTTCGACCGTCGGCAGCGCTCCGAACAATAGCGCACATTATCCCATTCCCGCGCCCATTTCTTGCGCCAGTTGAACGGCAGCCCGCAGGTCTGGCATAACTTGCTGGGCAAGGCTGCCTTGTGGGACGTGCGGGCCATTGTTTCGGTTCAACCTTCCAGATTATTGCGAACGTACTGGTCAATCAGGCGCACGCCAAATCCGGTCGCACCCTTGTCCCAGGTGGTGCCAGCCTTTTCGGCCCACACCATACCGGCAATGTCGCAATGCGCCCAGGGCGTGCCATTTTCGATGAACCGCTGGAGGAATTGCGCGGCGGTGATCGAACCCGCACCGCGCCCGCCAATGTTCTTCATGTCGGCAATCGGACTATCGATCAGCTTGTCATAGGCAGGTGCGAGCGGCAGCCGCCACATCGCGTCGCCGCTGTCCTTGCCGGCTTGGGTCAATTTGGCTGCCAGATCATCATCATTGGCAAACAGGCCGCCATGTTCATTGCCCAGCGAAATGATGATTGCCCCGGTCAAGGTCGCAAAATCGACGATTGCCGCCGGTTTGAATTCCTTTTGCGCCCAATGCAGCGCGTCGCACAATACAAGCCGCCCTTCGGCATCGGTGTTGAGCACTTCAATTGTCTGGCCAGACATGGAGGTCACGATATCGCCCGGCCGCATTGCCTTGCCATCGGGCATGTTTTCCACAAGCCCCATCACGCCAATGACATTGGCTTTCGCCTTGCGGCCAGCCAGCGCAAACATGCCGCCTGCCACGCATCCGGCACCGCCCATGTCCCATTTCATGTCTTCCATACCGGGTCCGGGTTTGAGCGAGATACCGCCGGTATCAAAGGTTACGCCCTTGCCCACAAAGACGGTCGGCTGCGCGTTACCGCCGCCCATCCATTTGATCGCCAGCAGCCTTGAAGGCTGTTCAGATCCCTGACCGACACCAAGCAGCGCCCCCATGCCCAGGGCTTCCATCTGCGGAACGTCGAGCACGATGATCTCGACCCCGGTGCCCGCGAATTTTTCCTGGCACTTCTCCACAAAGGAAATCGGGAACACCTTGTTCGCCGGTTCCGAGACCAGATCGCGGGTGAATTCGACCCCGGCTGCCAGCGCGGCCGCATCGGCCCAGACCGCTTCGGCGCCTTCGGGGGCACCAGCGACCGTCACGCTGGCGAGCGTGCGCTTCTGTTCGTCTTTAAGCCGGGTGCGGTAGGCATCATGCCGCCAGGCGCGCAGGCGCAAACCAAGC
Source organism: Erythrobacter sp. (assembly GCA_024642565.1). Classification (GTDB taxonomy): domain Bacteria; phylum Pseudomonadota; class Alphaproteobacteria; order Sphingomonadales; family Sphingomonadaceae; genus Allopontixanthobacter. The sequence continues at coordinate 171,239 of JAHEAV010000001.1, read as the reverse complement.
AATACCGACGCAGCTTCGGCAGGCGACAGCCCGGCTCCCGACAAATCGATGACCAGCGATGTTTCGCCGGATGTCAGATATTTCCCGCTCAGCGCCGCGCCGGCTTTTTCCAGCGCAGTGCGCCGGTCGGAGGCGGCAGGATCGCCCGCACCGGCCAGCGCCACGCGCACCACTTCGCCGCCACGTTCCACGAAACTTTCGAAACTCTGGCCCGCGTTACCTTTGAAGCGCGCGGCCTTTGCCCCTTCTGCCAGCGCGGTTTCCAGCCCGGCAGGGATCGTATCCTTATTCGCAATATGCGCGATGAGGCGGCTGTTGGCGGGAACGGTTTGACTGAATGCGATCTTCATGGGGACTCCGAAAGACAGAATTTTGCAAGATTGAGGGAGGGATGCAACAGTGTGTCGCGCTCCGTCCGCTTGGCGATTGCGATTAGGCGCGGGCGGTGCGATAGGCAAGCCATGCTCCCCCTTCAGTTGACCTTACTGCCGAACGTGCTGCGCCACCACGATCGACCAGCACTCTGCGGCGCTTCGGCTTTGGCTATGCTGGTATCCATCGGGTGCGGCGCTACGCCCGCCTTGGCGCTGGGGGCGGACACAGGTGACAGCACCGATCGGGCCGCAATCGCAATGGTGGTTCAGGATGGTGCCGGGGGGCAGAATCAAACGGAGCAGCCTGCCAAGCCGGCCCGCCGAATCGCCTTCGAAGCCAATAATGTCGATTATGATTCGAACACTGATACGGTCACGGCAACCGGTGATGTCGTAATGCGCAGTGAAGACCAGTCGGTCCTGGCGCAAAAGGTCGAATGGGATCGCAAGACCGGAATGATCGTGGCGACCGGCAACATCCGATTCGTCGATGAGAATGGCAACCAGCTTTATACCGAACGGCTCGAACTGACCGACAAGTTTGAAGCCGGTGCAATGGAAAACCTGTTGCTGGCCCTTCGCGAAGGTGGCCGGCTTGCAGCCAACAGCGGTTCGCGGCTGGCCGATGGCACCGTCACCTTGTCGCAGGCGGCCTATACCGCCTGCTCGGTTGAAGGCGTAAATGGTTGCAGCAAGGACCCCAGCTGGCGGATCACTGCGGAACGCGTCACCTACGACCCAGACAATAACACAGTGCGGCTGCGCGGTGCCTATCTTGAACTGTTTGGCGCCCGATTGCTGCCCCTTCCCGGCCTTTCCTTTCGCACCGATGGCAAGGCGGTGTCCGGCATTTTGGTGCCCGACTTCAGAATATCAAAGTCGAACGGGGCCGAAATCAACGGGAATTACTATTGGCGGCTGGCGGATAATCGCGATCTGACTGTCGGCGCCCATTTGTTCACCCAGGCCCCGCCCATGGCCTATGGCCAATGGCGGCATCTGGTGGACAAGGGTGCCTATCAGATCACCGGCTATCTGACTGAAAGCCGGCGCATATCGAGCACGGTCGGAGTACCGGATTCACAGCGCGGGCTGCGCGGCTATGTCTTTGCCAACGGACGATTCCAGTTCGACCCCGAATGGAGCCTGACCGCATCGATTCGCCGCGCCAGCGACCGGACGTTCCTGCGCCGTTATGACCTCAGCTATGACGACACGCTGCGTTCCTACGCGAATCTCGAACGGATCGATGATCTGTCCTATTTCTCGTTTTCCGGATGGGCCACTCAGACACTTCGGCGTGATGATGTTCAGGGCCAGGTCCCCGTGGCTCTGCCAGTGATCGATTACCGGCGGCGCTTGGCCGATCCTGTGGCGGGCGGAACAGCCGAATTCCAGATCAATTCCATCAACCTGATGCGTGGTGCGGGGCAGGATACGCAGCGGGCGTTTGCCAGCGCGCGGTGGGATCTGCGCGGCATCACGCCACTTGGGCAGGAAGTAAGTTTTACCGCGCTTGCGCGGGGCGATGTTTACCACAGTTCGCATTCGGATCTCACCTCCACGGCAATCTATCGCGGCAATTCCGGCTGGCAGGCACGCGGTGTCGGTCTGGCGGCAATGGATGTGAAGTGGCCCTTCATCGGCAAAGCCTTTGGCGGAACACAGGTGCTGACACCGCGCATCCAACTGGTGGCAACCCCGCCGATCCGGAATTTGGCAGTGCCCAACGAAGATTCGCGCGCAATCGATCTGGAGGATTCCAATCTCTTCGCGCTGAACCGTTTTCCCGGATACGACCGGGTCGAAGACGGTGTCCGCATCACTTATGGCTTCGACTGGGAATTGCAGCGGCCCGACTGGCGGATCAAATCGACACTTGGGCAATCTTACCGGTTCAATACGGAATCGGATGTTCTGGTCGACGGCACCGGCCTGAGTGAACGCCTGTCCGATTTCGTCGGGCGGACCGAAGTACGGTTCAAGGATTTCGTCAAATTCACTTATCGCTACCGCTTCGACAAGGACAATTTCAAACTTCGCCGCAACGAAGTGGATGCGACCATCGGATCGCGGCGCACCTATGCCGAACTCGGTTATCTCAAACTCAATCGCGACGTAAACGCGTTGGTCGAAGATTTGCAGGACCGCGAAGAATTGCGGGCAGCTGTCCGCGTGGCCTTTGCCCGTTATTGGTCGGCCTTCGGGTCGGGCGTGTTCAACCTGACTGATCGCAGCGAAGACCCGACGCAGACGGCCGACGGATTCCAGGCCGTCCGCACCCGGTTGGGTATCGCCTATCAGGATGATTGCCTTGAGATGGGAGTGACCTGGCGGCGCGACTATCTGACTTCGGGCGATGCTGTGCGCGGCAACACCTTCCAGGTCTATTTCTCCCTGCGCAATCTCGGCTTCCGCTAGTGCTGGGCAACAGCGATGGAGAAAAGCCGGAAGGCCGTGATTGGCAGCGGGCCGTAAACAAGCTATTCGCCCATCCACTCAGCTACGGTTAAGCCTGAAAGGGCGAAAATTAAGGCATCCCATGGCGCGAATTTCGCGCAGTAATCGGAATTAACGTGTGATCCAGAAGACTATTCCTACCTGCCTTGCAGTTCTTGCCAGCGCCAGCCTGATGACCGCCCCGATTGCCCTACAGGCGCAGGCCGGGCCAGACAGCGCGGCAACTGCCGAAGTCGAAAACACGCTCAACATCCCCAGTACAGTTGTGCTGCTGGGCAAGAGCGACCCCAATATGCGCAAAGCGACCGCATTGGTGAATGGTTCGGTCATCACTGGTACGGATGTCGACCAGCGCACCGCGCTGTTGGTGGCGGCATCGGATGGCAAGATTTCGCCGGAAGAACTGCAGCGGGTGCGCGAACAGGTGCTGCGCAATCTCATCGATGAAACCCTGCAAATCCAGGAAGCGGCAGCGCAGGAAATCGTGGTCAGCAAGGATGAGATCAACCAGCGTTACGCCCAGGTCGCCGCACAAAACTTCGGCAACGACACGGCCAGAATGGACACATATCTGACCGGCGTCGGATCCTCCGCAGCCTCTCTCAAGCGCCAGATCGAAGGCGAATTGGCATGGCAGCGGCTTCTACGCCGCCAGATCGCTCCTTTCGTCAATGTGTCGGAAGAAGAAGTCCGCGAACTTCTCAAGCGGATGGAAGAATCCCGCGGAACAGACGAATACCGACTCGGCGAAATCTACCTTTCGGCCACGCCTGAAACCAAGGGTGCCGTGCTGGAGAATGCCCAGCGCATCATGCAGCAATTGGAGCAGGGCGGCAGCTTTGTGGCCTACGCGCGGCAGTTCTCGGAAGCTTCGACCGCCGCGGTCGGCGGGGATCTGGGCTTTGTGCGTCTGGAAACACTGCCAACGCAAATGCAGGTCGTCGCGCGCGGAATGCAGACCGGGCAATTGGTTGGCCCGTTCGAAATTCCGGGCGGCTTTGAAATTCTCTATCTGATCGACAAGCGCCAGATCCTGATGGCAGATCCGCGTGACGCCATGCTCAGCCTCAAGCAGATTTCGATCGCTTTTCCGGCTGGCACCACCGAACCAGCTGCGGCCGCGCGGGTCGATGAATTCACCAAGGGCGTGCAATCCATGCGGGGCTGCGGCGATGCCGACGCTGTCGCTGCTACGATCGGGGCCGAAGTGGTGGCCAATGACAATATCCGTGTGCGTTCGCTGCCGGAGCAATTGCAGGGCCTGATACTGGGTATGCAATTGGGCGAAACCACCCCGCCCTTCGGATCGATCAGCGATGGCGTGCGGGTTCTGATGCTGTGCGGGCGGGATGATCCGAAGTCTGACAATGGCCCGACCTTTGACCAGATGCTGGATCAAATGGAAAACGACCGGATCCAGAAGCGGGCCCAGCGTTACCTGCGCGATCTGCGCAACGACGCTTATATCGAGTATAATTGAGCGCGCCCCTGTCCGATACAGCACCCCGCCCGCTGGCGCTCTCGCTAGGTGATCCGGCGGGCATTGGCCCCGAAGTGATTGTGGCGGCTTGGGACCAGCGCAGGGCCGCAGGGCTGCCGATGTTCTTCGCGGTTGGCGGGGCCGATATACTTGCCGCCGCCGCAGCCGTGCGGGGCCTGATCGTGCCCATCGTGCCGATTGCCGACCCGGCGGAGGCATCCTCTGCCTTTGGCCATGGCCTTCCTGTTCTTGCGTTACCCGGCCATGGTGCGGCCTATACACCGGGCGCGCCAGACGCCGCCGGTGCCGCGCTGGCTCTTGCGTCGCTTGAACAGGCCACCCGGCTAAGTTTGACCGGCGCTGCCGCGGCCCTGGTCACCGGGCCAATCGCCAAATCCCTGCTGGCCGAAGTGGGCTTTGCCTATCCGGGCCAGACGGAATTCCTCGCCGCCGCCTGCGGTCTGGCCGCCGAGGACGCAGTCATGATGCTGGCCGGTCCGCAGCTGCGCACAGTGCCATTGACCGTGCATTGCGCGCTGGCCGAAGTGCCGGGCCTGTTGTCGGTCGAACACATCGTCCATCGTTCAAGAATAGCGGCTGCGGCGCTGCAACGGGATTTCGGCATCGCCAATCCGCGCCTCGCCCTTGCCGCGCTTAATCCCCATGCCGGAGAAGGTGGCAAGTTCGGTAGCGAAGAAACGCGGATTATCGCCCCGGCCATCGCGGCTCTGCGGGCAGAAGGAATCGCGGTAACGGGGCCGCATCCGGCGGACGCCTTGTTTACCGCCCGTGCGCGCCCGACCTATGATGCGGCGATCTGCATGTATCATGATCAGGCGCTCATCCCGCTCAAGGCGCTGGACTTTGATTCCGGGGTCAATGTCACTTTGGGGCTGCCCATCATCCGGACCAGCCCCGACCACGGCACTGCGTTTGACATCGCCGGCAAGAATCTGGCCGATCCGGGCGCGATGATCGCGGCAATCCGCATGGCGGGCGAATGTTCGGCTCAAAGATTTGCCCATGCCCGTTCAGGCGAGCGGAATTGCTAGAGTTACCACCACTTCGCGAAGTCATCGCCCGGCATGGGCTCAGCGCATCCAAGGCGCTGGGGCAGAATTTCCTGTTCGACGAACAATTGCTGGCCCGTATCGCCGCGATTCCGGGTGATCTGGCGGGCAAGGCGGTGCTGGAGGTCGGCCCCGGCCCCGGCGGCCTGACCCGTGCCTTGCTCCGGGCTGGTGCGCGCGTGACGGCAATCGAGATGGACCGTCGCTGCCTGCCCGCACTGGCCGAACTGGCCGATGCATTTCCCGGCCAGTTGCGCATTATCGAAGGGGACGCGCTGAAACTGGATCACTACGCTGTGATGGGTGAACCCTTCGCCGTACTGTCCAATTTGCCATACAATGTCGGCACAGCCCTGTTCGTGCGCTGGCTCAGCGGCCCCAAAGGCCACGAAAATGACTGGCCGCCGCAGTGGACCTCGCTAACGCTGATGTTCCAGCAGGAAGTGGCCCAGCGAATCGCCGCCACACCCGGCAATTCGGCCTATGGCCGCCTCGCCGTTCTTGCCCAGTGGCGCAGCACAGCGAAACTGGCACTGAAAGTCCATCGCAGCGCCTTTACCCCGCCGCCCAAAGTGATGAGCGCGATTGTCCATGTCGAGCCATCGTCCATGCCCGAAGGCGTGTCGGCCCCCATGCTGGAGCGTGTGACAGAAGCCGCCTTCGGACAGCGCCGCAAAATGCTGCGCCAGAGCTTGAAAGGATTGCCTGGCGCATTGGCGGCTTTGGACCGGTTGAAGATCGATCCGCAGCGGCGGGCCGAAACACTGGATGTGGCAGAATTCGTGGCTGTGGCCCGCGAATTGTCCTGAAGTCAGGAAATCCAGGTTAGGGCTTGGGCTTGGGCTTGGGCTTGGGCTTGGCGGCGGCCACGATTTTACCCCCACCTGAGGTGATGATCGTGCCAATGATGTTCCGATCCACCCCGGCCGTATGGATATCGATGGACACGAAAACCTTGCCGCGCTGGACATTTTCTTCGAATTGCGCCGCTTCACGGCCATCGACATCAAAATCGGTGAGCATCCGCGCAAGGGCCGCGCCGGTGGCGCCGATCACGCCGCCAACCGCAGCGATGGAGGAATAGGCCGAAGCCGCAACGGCGCCCGCCGCCGCGACTTGACCGAATCCGGGAATCGACAGAACTGCCACCCCCAGCACCGCCCCGGCGATACCACCACCCGCGGTGGCCCCAAAAACGTTGGTGATGCTGTGCCCTTTCGTCCAGGAAACTTCAGGGTCGATAAACTTGCTGACCCGCCAAAGCAGGAGAATTGCCGCTGTTGCCACCCCAGCGCTTTTCAGTTCAAGAATGGTGCGTTCGGCTACATCACGTTCGTCAAACGTCGCGATGAGCTGGTGATCCCTGGTGGCACTTTCCTGTGCCTGCGCAGCGGCAAATGCAGCGGCGAAACGTTCCCGCTCCTGATCCGTTCGAAAACACGCCCGCAACCCGGATGACTGGTGCAGGCGGGCCACGCTGGGCGACACCGCGCCTTGGAAAAGCGTTCGCATAAGCATGTCGACAGACGTTGGCCGCAGCTTCTGATCTGTCGCGCGGTTGATCCATTCCAATTCACGCGGATGGGGATGATCGGACGGAAGAAAGTTAAGCGCAATCAGGTCTTCGGCTTTGATCACATATGCAGGAACATTGCTCTTTTCCGTTTGCATGGCCAATAAATAACAAGAATACTCGAAACAAGTCCAGTCCCGAGTGGCTTAAGAGCCGCTTTTAGGGCGAGTTCAAGCAAATTGAATTCGCCCTATACATCAGGAGAGCTATTTACTTGTTCAACAGGGCAGCTTTCTTTTTCAATCGCCATTTGTGCAGCAATGGCTCAGTATAACCACTCGGCTGGTCTATCCCTTGGAACACCAGATCGCAGGCTGCTGAAAAAGCTATGCCTTCCCAATTGCCGGTCATGGGTTCGTAATCCGGATCGCCTGCGTTCTGCGCATCGACCTTGGCTGCCATGCGCCGCAGCGATTCCATCACCTGTTCGCCGCTGCACACACCGTGGAGCAACCAATTGGCCATGTGCTGGCTGGAAATCCGCAAGGTTGCGCGGTCTTCCATCAGGCCGACATCGTGAATGTCAGGGACCTTGGAGCAACCGACCCCCTGGTCAATCCAGCGCACGACATAACCCAGCAGGCCCTGCGCGTTATTGTCCAGTTCTTCCCGAACTTCGTCTTCCGACCAATTGATGCCGCCGGCCAGCGGAATTGTAAGAAGCTGATCGAGGCTAGGGACATCGCCCAGGCCTTTTTGCACCGCAAAGACATCAAGGCTGTGATAATGCAGTGCGTGCAGGGTCGCGGCCGTCGGGCTTGGCACCCAGGCGGTGTTGGCACCCGCCTTCAGATGTCCGATTTTTTCCCGCATCATCGCGCCCATCAGATCGGGCGCGGCCCACATTCCCTTGCCGATCTGCGCCTTGCCGGAAAGGCCGTGGCGCAGGCCAATGCCGACATTGCGCGCTTCATACGCGGTGAGCCAGGTGCTGGTTTTCATCGCACCCTTGCGGATCATCGGGCCGGCCTGCATCGCGGTGTGTATTTCATCCCCCGTCCGGTCAAGAAAGCCGGTGTTGATGAACACGATCCGGTCCCTGACCGCATGAATACAAGCGGCAAGATTGGCGCTTGTCCGCCGTTCTTCGTCCATTACGCCAACCTTGATTGTGTGGCGTGGAAGTTCAAGAAGATCCTCAACCGCGTTAAACAGATCATTGGTAAAGCTGCATTCTTCAGGTCCATGCATCTTTGGCTTCACGATATAGATGCTGCCCTTGCGGCTGTTCGAATAACGGCCCAGTCCGCGCACATCATGCGCCCCGATTGCGCTGGTAATAACTGCGTCCATGATCCCTTCGGGCACGTCCGAACCATCGGGCAGGCGGATTGCCGGATTGGTCATCAGATGCCCGACATTGCGAACGAACAGCAGGCTGCGCCCCGGCAAGGTCTGGATCGTACCATCGGCCGCTGTCACGGGCTTGTCCGCGGCAAGCTTGCGAGTCAGGGTCTTGCCGCCCTTGTCAAAACTTTCCACCAGATCGCCGCGGATAAGGCCAAGCCAGTTCCGATAGGCCAGCAGCTTGTCTTCCGCATCCACAGCGGCCACCGAATCTTCCAGATCGCAAATGGTCGTCAGTGCGCTTTCAAGCACGATGTCGGCAATTCCTGCCTTATCGCCTTTACCGATCGGACTGGTAGAATCGAAGATAACTTCGATATGCAGGCCGTTGTTTTTGAATAAAAGACCACGATCCGTCTTGCCGACATATTGGCCTTCATCGATCAGCTTGCCATCGTGATCGCCGGTAATATCGGTCCAGCTTTGCCCTTCCAGCGGCAGCGCTGCGTCCAGAAATGCGCGCCCTGCGGCGATCACGGCTTTCCCGCGTTCCCCGTCGTAACCGCCCGGTTTTGCCTGAGCTGCGTCCAGCGTGTCTGTGCCGTAGAATGCGTCGTAAAGGCTGCCCCAGCGGGCGTTGGCCGCGTTGAGCAGGAACCGCGCGTTCAGTATGGGCACTACCAGCTGCGGACCGGCCATGGTCGCAATTTCAGGATCGACATTTTCTGTGCCAATGAAAAAATCTGCCGGTTCCGGCACGAGATAGCCAATGGTTCGCAGGAAGCCCTTGTAGGCCGCAGGATCATGCGGCGTACCGCGCCATTCACGGTGCCAGCTGTCGATTGCTTTCTGCAAATCATCGCGTTTGGCCAGGAGTTCGCGATTGCGGGGCGCGAATTCGGCCAACAATGCGCCAAAGCCCTGCCAGAAGGCATCGGCATCGCGGCCCAGCGGCGCCAGCACTTCGCGCTCGACAAATCCGGCAAGAGCGCCGTCGACCTGCAGTTGGCCGCGCGTTTCGTAATTGTTCATGGAACCTACCCGTATTGCCATGCGGCCAATGCGCCGCACCATTCAAATTGCTCAATTTATCCGGGGGAGGATGATTGCCCTATGGCCTGCAGCTTGCCCGATTGCAACGGCTTTGCGGATAAAGCCGTCAGCGGCGGGGTTGGCCATCCCCTTCCGCATGTATAGAGCTGCTTTTCATGCAACAATCGACCACACATACACGCACTCTGACCAGCGGGATCGACCAGGCTGCCATGCTGACGCAAGTTCAGGCGTGGAGCGCAATCAACACCGGCACCGCCAATCTGGCCGGTCTGGATCTGCAGGCTTCGGCATTGGCGGATGCCTTTGCGGAATTACCGGGCGAAGTAACCTTGCACGAAGGGGCACCAGTCACGGCGATAGGTGCCGATGGTGAGGAATTTGCCAGACAACACGGCAAACACCTGTTGCTGCAGGTGCGCCCCGATGCCAGCCGCCGTTTGCTGCTGACCGGGCATATGGACACAGTCTTTCCGGAAGATCATCCGTTTCAGCACCAGCATTGGATCGACGACCAGACTTTGGGCGGCCCTGGACTTGCGGATATGAAAGGTGGGATTTCGGTCATGCTTCACGCCTTGCTGGCGCTGGAAAAAGGCGAAGGCGGGGACCGCATCGGCTATGATGTGCTGATCAATTCGGACGAAGAAACCGGTTCACTATCCTCAGCTCCCCTGATCGAGAAATTGGCCCAGGGTAAATATGCTGCCCTAACCTATGAACCCTCTGCCTTGCCGGACGGAACCCTGGCCCATGCGCGCGGCGGAACGGGGAATTATTCGCTGATCGTGAAAGGCCGATCCGCCCATGCCGGGCGCAATCCGCAGGATGGGCGCAATGCCCTGGTTGCGGCGGCCGCGCTGGCGGTGGGCCTGAAAGCCATCGAAACCCCCGATTGCCCGGTTAATCCGGCAAAGATCGAAGGGGGGGCTGCCAATAATGTCGTGCCCGACAATGCGGTGCTGCGGTTCAATATCCGCCCCAAAGAACCCAGCGCTGGCGAACGCTTCGAACAGGCACTGCAGGCGCTGATGGGGGAAGTGCGGCAGACGCATGAAGTCTTCGTTCACTTGCATGGCGGCGTAACCCGCCCTCCGAAGCCGGTTGACCGGCAGGCTCAGAAACTGTTCGATCTGGTGCGAACCTGCGGCGCCGAGCTGGGTCAGGACATCGGCTGGCAGGCAACCGGCGGTGTCTGCGATGGCAATAATATCGCCGCCTGCGGTGTACCGGTTGTCGACACTATGGGCGTACGCGGCGGCGCGATCCATTCTTCCGATGAATTTCTAATTGTCCCTTCGCTTTGGGAACGGGCCGCGCTATCCGCTCTGGTCCTCCATCGCCTCGCTTCCGGAGAATGTCTTTGACCTTTCGCTTGCGCGCTGCGCGCCCCGCCGATCTTGAGCCGCTATATGAAATGGCCAAACTTACCGGCGGCGGCTTCACCAATCTGCCGCCCGACCGCAAGGCGCTGGGCGCGAAGCTGGACCGGGCCACAACGGCTTTTGCCCGCGAAGGGGACGAAGTGGCCGACGAACAGTTCGTGCTGGTGCTGGAAAATTCCGCCAATGGCGATGTGCGCGGAACCTGCCAGCTGTTTACGCAAGTCGGGCAACAATGGCCGTTTTATTCCTACCGGATGACCACGCTGACCCAGCATTCCCAAGAATTGGACCGCACCGTGCGCGCCGAAATGCTCAGTCTGACCACCGATCTGGAAGGGTCGAGCGAGGTTGGCGGCCTGTTCCTGCATCCCAATGAACGGGCTGGCGGTCTGGGCCTGTTGCTGGCGCGAAGCCGTTATCTGTTCATTGCCATGCACCGCGCGCGTTTCGCCGACCGGTTGCTGGCCGAATTGCGCGGCATTATCGACGACCGCGGCGGATCGCCATTCTGGGACGGTGTCGCAGGCCGTTTCTTTGGTATGACATTCCAGGAAGCCGATTACTTCAACGCGATCAACGGCAATCAGTTTATCGCCGATCTGATGCCCAAACACCCGGTCTATATCGCCATGCTGCAGGAAAGCGCGCGGAGCGTGATCGGTCTGCCCCACCCCACCGGCCGTGCGGCAATGCGGATGCTCGAGAATGAAGGCTTTGCGGCGGAAGGCTATGTCGATATTTTCGATGGCGGCCCGACCATGACCACACGAACCGATCAGGTGAAGAGTGTTCGCGAAGCCGTGTCGGCGCAGCTGACTTCGACAGACCTGGAAAAAGGCGAAAGGGCGATTGTCGCCACTGGCCAGCTCGCCAGTTTTCGCGCCTGCTATGGCGCACGCGAATTTCTGGAGGATGGGACCATGGCAATCGACGCGCGTGCGGCGGATGTCCTCGATGTTAAACCTGGCGACAGTGTGTGGAGTGTGGCGCGCTAGTACCCTATTCGCCAAATACGGTATTTACGCCTGGCCGGGCCTGCCCACGCGCGGCGATGTATTCCGGCCCCAGGCACCTGCAGGATCTGGATGTATTTTATGATTTGCGAAATCAATTTCGACGGGATCGTTGGCCCAAGCCATAATTACGCAGGCCTCAGCCTTGGCAATCTCGCCGCCACCAAGAATGCGGGCGAAGTGTCCTACCCGCGGGCCGCAGCCTTGCAGGGGTTGGAGAAGATGCGGTCCAACCTTGGCCTGGGGCTGGCGCAAGGCTTTCTGTTGCCCTTGCCCCGCCCCAACACCGGATGGCTCGCCGCGATGGGGGCGGACGATACGATGGATTCCCGGCTTGTTGCTGCAGCCTGGTCTGCCAGTTCGATGTGGACGGCCAATGCAGCAACCGTCAGCCCGGCGGCGGATACAGCCGATGGCCGGTGCCACCTGACGCCGGCCAACCTCATCACCATGCCGCACCGGGGTATGGAATGGCCCGATACAATGCACCAATTGGGCGTGGCCTTTGCCGACGAGGCGCATTTTGCGATCCATCCGCCTGTGCCCGGCAGTTTCGGTGATGAAGGTGCGGCCAACCACATGCGGTTTTGCGCCGGACATGGCGCAGCCGGGGTCGAGGTATTCGTTTATGGCAAAAGCGGCGGCCCCTTCCCTGCGCGCCAGCACGAACAGGCCAGCCGGGCTGTTGCGCGGCTTCACGGCCTCGATCCGGCGCGCGCCCTGTTTGTTGAACAGAACCCGGCCGCGATTGCCGCCGGCGCATTTCACAATGATGTGGTTGCCGTTGCCAACGAACGCGTGCTGTTCACCCATGCCGAAGCCTTTGCCGACCAGCGCGGAACCTACGCCACAATTCGTGCGGCTTTTCCGGAACTGGAAGTGGTAGAAGTTCCCTCCAGTGCGGTCAGTCTGGACCAGGCAATCCGTACTTACCTGTTCAACGCACAGCTTCTGTCGTTGCCGGATGGGGAGATGGCCCTGGTCGTTCCCCTTGAAAGCTGGGAAAGCAGCGCCGTGCGAAACTGGCTCGAAACCATGCTGGCAGGCAATGGTCCGATCCGGCGCGTGATCCCCGTTGATGTGCGCCAATCCATGGCGAATGGCGGCGGCCCGGCCTGCCTGCGGCTGCGCGTTGTCGCCGATCCGGCAACGATCGATCCGCGTTTTATCCTGAGCGAAACCAAGGCCGAACGGATGGAACGGGTCATTGCCGCCCATTGGCCGGAAGAAATCCACACCCGCGACATTGGCGATGAAGCGCTGGCACGGCGGGTTGTTTCCGCGCGCGCGGCCCTGCTCGAAGAACTGGATCTGGCAATTCTTACCTGACCGTCGACCTGCCTTACAATGGGACAGGGGGTTAACCTTCGCCTTGCGCAGTTTGCCTCGTCTGGCATGATGTTTGCTGCTTGATTCGTTAACGAAGGGATGAATATGCTGGGCAAGATCAAAAGGCTGTTCGTTATTAAAACGAAATGGGAAGCCTATCTGATCATCTATGCCCTGGCGCTGGGCGCGGTGGAGCGTGGCAGCGTCTATCTGACCCAATATCCCGGATTTGGCGGAAAATTGCTGTTTCTTGCCTGCACTGGCGCGGTGTTCATGGCCGGCGCGAAGGTGATCGATTGCATCAAATACGAACAGCAGGAACAGTCGGAAAAAATTGCCGCCATCAACTAGAACGTCCGTTAAGTAGGGAGCTTCTGTTGCCCGGTGCTCCCCAAACCGCTGGAATCCGTTCTGTTGCCCGGTCGGTCCAACCGCGCTTTAGCTTTGTAAATTCAGGCCGTTAAGCCGTCACATTACGCAGCGATTGCGAGTGCGTCGTTATCGTTTGCACTTATGTGTTGTGAACAGTTTTACGGGTTACTCAGCCCGAGCAAAAACAATGTCTTTGATCACACGTCGATCCTGGTTCGGCCCCGTCAGAAATCCCTGACAAATCAGGGGTTTTGGTGGAGCCGCCGGGTACTGCCCCCGGGTCCGCTGTGACTATTGCACATCGCAATTCATCGCCATCTCCGGTCGAAACCGGCCTGCCCTATATAGGGCATACCAGCTTAATGTGAAGTGACCGGCGGCGCGGCGCCCTATTTCTTCAGCGCATCGCGGATTTCGGCCAGCAGTTCGACCTCGGTCGGACCTGCGGCGGGCGCTTCGGGTTCTTTCGGCATCATCGTGTTGGCGTATCGTACCATCAGGAAAATGATGAAGGCCAGGATGACGAAATTGATCACTGCGGTAATAAAGGCCCCGTAACCGATCATCGCTGCGCCGGCTTCTTTCAGCGCGGCATAGTCTGTGGTGGAACCTTCATATCCGGCAGGCGTGCCCAACAGAATGAAATAGTTTGAGAAATCGGCTCCGCCAAAAGCCCAGCCGACCAGCGGCATAATCAGATCTGCCGTGAGCGAGGTAACAATTGTCCCGAATGCCCCGGCAATGATTACCGCAACCGCCAGATCAAGCACATTGCCCTTGGCGATAAAATTCTTGAATTCCTGCAGCATTACCCCGCTCCCATGCTTGATCAAACGAACCAAGATCTTGCCAGCATTTCACAGCGAAGCCAAGCGTCCCGGGGCCTCTTGAAAGACGCTTTAGGTGTGCTATCTATTTAATACAGAGTCCATTGCACCGGCTTGCATCACTCCAAGGGGATTATGTCCATGAATTTTTCAGCCATTCGCCGCTTTGCGGTTGTGACGATCGCAGCGCTCGGTCTGTCCGCCTGCGGGATCAATTCCGTTCCGACAGCCGAAGAAAACGCCAAGGCAAAATGGGCCGATGTCCAGGCGGCCTTCCAGGAACGTGCAAACCTCATCCCCAATATCGCCGAAGTGGCGCAGGGCGCAGCCGAGCAGGAACGCGGCATTCTGACCGACGTTGTCGAAGCCCGTGCCAAGGCCACCAGTATTCAGGTCACTGGCGCCGATCTCAGCGATCCGGCCAAGATGGCCGATTTCCAGGCAGCCCAATCGCAGCTGGGGGCCGGACTTGGGCGGCTGATGGCCAGCTTCGAAGCCTATCCTGATCTCAAGAGCATCGGCAATTACCAGATGTTGCAAAGCCAGCTGGAAGGGCAGGAAAACCGGATTCGCATTACCTTGCGCGACTATAACGAAGCGGTGCGCCAGTATAACACCACGATCCGCACCTTTCCTGACACGATCGCTGCCAACGTAATCTACGGTGCCAAACCGATGGTGCCATACGAAGCGGCAACACCGGGTGCGGAAGTTGCGCCCAAGCTGGATATGACGCCGAACAGCGACACCAAACCGGCTGGCTAAACGGAAGCGGGGGCCGGGGTAACCGGCCTTCGCCGCCCATTGGGAAAGAACTGTCAGATGCGCCGATTTGCGATCCTGTTGCCCCTGCTCGCCGCCATGCTGGCGGTGCCTGCGGCTGCACAGGATTTTCCTGAGCTGACCGGGCAGGTGGTGGATGCTGCCAATATTATCCCGGACGATCAGGAAGCCGCTCTGACTGCCAAGCTGGCAGCGCTCGAAACACAATCACAGCGGCAATTGGTGGTGGTCACCCTGCCCAGTCTGCAGGGTTACGAGATATCCGACTATGGCTATCAGCTGGGCCGTGCCTGGGGCCTGGGCGACAAGGAACGCAACGATGGCGCAATGCTGATCGTTGCGCCCAATGATCGCAAGGTGCGGATAGAGGTTGGCTACGGGCTGGAACCGGTGCTGACCGATGGCCTGTCCGCGCTGATCATCCAGCAGAAGATCCTGCCTCGATTCCGCGACAATGATTATCCCGGCGGAATTGACGCGGGCACCGATGCGATCATCCAGCAGCTGCAATTACCGGCCGATCAGGCGCAGAAAATTGCCGCTGAGGCCGACCAGAGCCGCAAGGACGAGGGCGGATTTCCGATTGGTGCGCTGATCTGGCTCGCCTTCATTTTCTTCTTCTTCATTCTCCCGCTGATTGGCCGCAGCGCGCGCAGTCGGCGCCATGGCGGCATTGGCAGCACTGTCGGCAATATTATCCTGTGGGAAGCCCTGAACGCGGCGGCACGCAGCTCCGGCGGCAGAAGCTCGGGCGGGTTCGGCGGCTTCGGCGGCGGGGGAGGCGGCGGCTTTTCCGGCGGCGGCGGCAGTTTTGGTGGCGGCGGCGCCTCAGGGGGCTGGTAGGTCATGGCATATTTGAGCGAATCCGAGGCGGCCCTTGTCACAGCCGCTGTCACAGCCGCAGAGGAGCATACCTCGGGCGAGATCGTCACCGTCCTGGCCGAACGGTCGGACGGGTACAGCGATGTTGCAATCCTTTGGTCGGTGGTCGCCGCCTTTACCGCGATGACCCTGTTCGCCTTGTACCCTGATTTCTATCTCACCATCATCGACCGGTTGTTGGGGGGATGGAGCCTGGAATGGACGCGCGGCGAAGTTTTGAGCATCCTGATCAGCATCGGCCTGCTCAAGTTTTTCGGGATGTGGTTGATCCAGCTTTGGCAGCCGCTCAAATTCTTCCTGATCCCCGGCCCGATGAAAACGGCGCGGGTGCATGATCGGGCTGTCGCGCATTTCAAGGTCGGGGCAGAACGGCGCACCCATGGCCGCACCGGAATCATGATCTATCTCTCCATGCGCGAACATCGCGCGGAAATCGTGGCCGATCAGCCCATAGCCGAAAAAGTCCCCGCCGAAGTGTGGGGCGAAGCGATGGCCGACATGCTGGCAGAAATCAAACAGGGCAAGATTGCCGAAGGCATGGCCGCCGGCGTGCGCGATGTCGGCAAAGTGCTGGCCGAACATTTCCCGCGCGCGGACGATGATGTGAACGAATTGCCCGACCGGCTCATCGAAGTATGAATTCCGATCATTCCGTCCCCGATGGGGACGCGCCAGAGGAAATCGTCTGGCAAGGCAAGTTCATCATCACCAAGAAACGCGGGCGCTGGGAATATGTCAGCCGTGCTCGCGAAATCCGCGCGGCGGTGATCGCCGCTGTGGAAGATGGCCATGTGCTGCTGGTGGAACAATACCGCGTGCCGCTCGGGCGCAATTGTCTGGAGCTCCCGGCCGGGCTTATCGGAGACGATGAAGGCAGCAAAGGCGAGGACGCACTGACCGCTGCAGGGCGCGAGCTGGAGGAAGAAACCGGCTATCGCGCGGCCCGTCTGGAAAGCCTGGGGACCTATTACTCATCCCCTGGCATGGTCAGCGAAAGCTTTACCATGGTGCGCGCCACCGGCCTGACCAAGGTTGGTGAAGGCGGCGGCGTGGCGGGGGAGAACATTACCGTACACCGTGTGCCCCTTGCGCAGCTGGCCGATTTCATTGACAGCAAGCGCGCGGCAAATGTCGGGATCGATGTGCGGCTATTGATGCTGCTCGGGATGAAATTGCTTGGAGAGGAATAAATATGGCTGGGCGTGTGGCAGGAAAATTGGCGCTGGTGACCGGCGCGGCGCAGGGTCTGGGCCGGGCCCATTGCCTGGCACTGGCCCGTGAAGGTGCACGGGTCCTGTGCACCGATATCAACGGCAATGGCGCGGCCGAAACAGCGGCCATGATCAATGGCGAATGCGGCGCAGGCACAGCCTATGCGATAGAGCATGATGTCACCAACCAGCAGCATTGGTCTGCCGCCGTGGATGCGGCGCGCGAACAGCTGGGCGGGCTTTCGGTACTGGTCAACAATGCCGGCATCGGGGTTAATGGCAATATCGAGACCTGCACCTTCGAAGATTGGCGCAAGGCCTTTGCGGTCAATGTCGACAGCGCGTTTCTTGGCTGCCAGGCGGCATTGCCGCTGATGAAGGATCATCAGCCGGGATCGATCATCAACATCTCGTCCATCGCCGGACTGATCGCCAGCGACACCATGCCAGCCTATAATGCCTCAAAGGCGGCGATCTGGATGCTGAGCAAATCGGTAGCGCTGCATTGCGCCAAGCGCGGCTGGGACATTCGCAGCAATTCGGTCCATCCGACATTCGTCGACACACCGATCCTTGATGGAATCGGGCAAAAAGCCGGTCTGGAAAAAGATGTGGTGATGGGCAAGCTGGCCCGTCAGATTCCGCTGGGCCGCGTTGGCGAACCGAAGGATATCGCCATGGGCGTGGTCTATCTTGCGAGCGACGAAAGCCGCTTCATGACCGGTGCGGAGTTGAAATTGGATGGCGGTATCTCCGCCATGTAGTCCGTTTATGATTGGGGGAACCCCTAAGGGTCCCCCTCAATCGGCAATCAGGGCGATTGCGATATAGACCAGCAGCAGCGAACCGAAACCGATCAGCGTACCAGCCACAAACAGGATGCGAACCAAGGTGGCATCGATGCCGAAATAGTTGGCGATCCCGCCGCACACACCCCACAGTTTGGCGTGGGCCTTGTCCAGGCGGAAGCCCTTGCTAGGCGGGCCGGCCGGAGATTTGCGTTCCAGCTGGCTCATGCGAAGACGCCGGAATGCAGTACAGTCGGGCTTGCGGGGATCACGGCAACGGCAAGGAAGAATGCCGAAAGCACTAGCGAAGAAACCGAAGCGATTACACGGCTGCTCAGATCATCAAACGAAGACATAATAAATTCCCTCTTTGGTGTTCCAGGAACCATTCCCGGAGATGCAGACACCTTTGCAGGACCCGTGCCAATTTCGAAAAACGGCAGAATTCAGCCATTGTGCTGCATGAACCGGGTATAGCGATAAACAACGATTCCTTATTATTGGGATTTTTCACCAATATTTGTATTCGTCCTTTTCAATTGGCGAATGTTCTGACCACGGGCTAGGCTCAAATCGCTTATGGCACTCGACCGGATCACCCTTTCCCGTTTCAGAAACCACCATGAAACCGTGCTCGAAGGGGCGCGGCATTTTAATTTGCTGGTGGGGGAAAACGGGGCTGGCAAAACCAACATTCTCGAAGCAATTTCGCTGTTTGCGCCGGGCCGTGGGCTGCGCCGGGCGGCCATGGCGGATATGGGGGGTATCGGCGGGGACGGCGGCTTTGCTGTCGGCGCGTCGCTCGCTGGCGATACGGCAGAAGATGCGGTGCGGCTTGCCACATATGTCGACGCGGCCCGCCCCGGCCGGCGGATGGTGCAGGTCAATGGTGCCGGTGCGAGTGCCGTCAGCCTGGGCGAATGGCTCGCAGTCGGCTGGCTCACCCCCGCCATGGACCGGCTGTTTGCCGATAGCGCAGGCGCACGGCGGCGCTTCATGGACCGTATGGCGCTGGCGCTTGATCCGGCCCATGCGCGCCATGCCGCCCGTTATGAGAACGCGCTGCGCGAACGCAATCGCTTGCTGGCGGACGACCGCACGCCGGAACCCGCCTGGCTGGACGGCATCGAAATGCACATGGCCGAGCATGGGGCACTGCTGGCGCAGGGCCGCGCGCGGCTGGTCGAAGTGCTGGGGTTGGAAATCGCAGGCCAGCCGGATGAATTGTTTGCCCGCCCCCTGCTCCGCTATGCCTCGGCAGGCCCGGTGGAGCGTGCCGAGCTTGCCGCTGCCCTGAAGTCGGGCCGCGGGCGTGACCGGGCCGCCGGACGCAGCCTGACCGGCCCGCATCGTGATGAGCTGGAAGTGACCATGGCTGGCAAACAGGTGCCCGCCGCCACCTGTTCCACGGGCGAACAGAAGGCCATGCTGATCGCGATTACACTGGCCCATGCCGCATTGGCCGCAAGAGGGCGGCCCAATCTGCTGCTGCTGGATGAAGTGGCCGCGCATCTTGATCCGCTTCGACGGGCGGCCTTGTTCGAGCGGCTGAGGGCCGGCGGCGCGCAAGTATGGCTGACCGGGACAGAGCCCGCGCCATTCGAGGATATTATCGGCGAAGCCGCAGTCTGGCGCGTGGCCCACGGGCACATAGAGCCACTGTGAACGGGGCCGGCTGAAAATCCGATTATTTCTGCGGCAGAGCTTTCACCACGTCATCAACCGTCGCCCCTACCAGCACTTCGATTCCTTCCGCCGTCGGATGGATCCGGTCCGCCTGGATCAGCGAAGGCTTGTCATAGGTGGATTCGAGGAAAAACGGTACCAGCGCAGCCCCATATTTCTTCGCCAGCGCCGGATAGAGCCCATCAAATTCCGCAACGAAGTCCGGCCCCAGATTTGGCGGTGCGCGCATCCCCATCATCAGCACGGGAATTTTGCGGCGGGCCAGCTCGTCCAGCATTGCGGAAAGATTGGCGCGCGTGGCGGCGGGCGGCAAATTGCGGAGCAAATCATTTCCGCCCAGCTCCAGAATGACCATTTCGGGCACCTGATCCTGCGCATCCAGCGTAAAGGCGAGCCGCTGCAAACCGGCAGCGCTGGTATCGCCAGACACCCCGGCATTGGCGATCCGCGCATTGATCCCCCGCGCGCGCAGGGCTGCTTCCAGCTTGGCCGGGTAACTTTCCCCCTCGCGCAAATTATAACCGGCAAACAGACTGTCTCCAAAGGCCAGAATCCGGCGCTCCGGCCCCATGACCGGCATTTCCGCAGCGGTGGCGGCAGTCGTGGTGGCGGTGCCCGGCGCTGCCGGATCTGCCGATTTCTCGCTCGCACCACTGCCGCAGGCGGCCAGCAGCAACAGAACCATAATCGACGAACAGCGTATCAGCATCGGCACATCTCCTTGTGGTGCGCCCCGCCCTATGCCATCGGCGGGCTGTGACAAGTCTGAACACAGTGCCATCGGCCATTTCCGCCCGCAATCTCACACTCACTCTTGGCCAGGGGGAGGCAGCGGTGGAGATTTTGCGCGGAATCGATATCGAAATCGCCAATGGCGAGGTTGTGGCCCTGCTCGGCCCCTCCGGCTCGGGCAAAAGCTCGCTGATGGCAGTGCTTTCGGGCCTTGAACGCGCGAGCGGCGGCAGCCTGACCGTGGCGGGCGAAGATTTTGCCGCCCTGGATGAAGACGGACTGGCCCGCGCCCGCCGGGGCCGGATCGGGATCGTGCTGCAGGCCTTCCATTTACTGCCGACCATGACAGCGCTCGAAAATGTCGCCACCCCGATGGAATTGGCAGGGGAAAGCGACGCCGCGTCCCGCGCCCGGGCCGAATTGGAAGCGGTTGGCCTTGGCCACCGGCTGACCCATTATCCGACGCAGCTTTCAGGCGGGGAACAACAACGCGTTGCGCTCGCCCGTGCAATCGCGCCGCGTCCGCAACTGATTCTGGCGGACGAACCGACCGGCAACCTCGATCTGGCGACAGGGCATGACATCATCGAACTGCTGTTCGCTCGGCGCGCGGAAACAGGGGCGACGCTGGTTATTATTACTCACGATACAGAGCTCGCGGCCCGCTGCGACCGGATTGTAACCTTGGCTGACGGGCGCATTGCATCAGACAGTACCTTGGACGGTGCATCGGACAGCGCAAGGCCGTGACCGACGGCATTTCCTGGGCCACCGCCTGGCGCATTGCCCGGCGCGATCTCAACGCACGGTTCAAGGGCCTGCGGTTGCTGCTGGTCTGCCTGTTTCTGGGGACCGGGGCGCTGGCGGCGATTGGCACACTGACAGGCGCGATCGAAAGCGAATTGGCGGGCCGCGGGCAGGAATTGCTCGGCGGCGATCTCGAGATAGAAGTCTGGCAACGTGACCTGACGGCCAGCGAGCGCGCAGCCTTGACCGAAATCGGCACAATTTCCGGCGGCACGCGAATGCAGGCCATGGCAAGTTCGGGTGCCAATGCTGCGCCGGTAGAACTGAAAGCCGTCGACACGAAATGGCCGCTTTACGGCAAACTCACCCTGACCGACGGTCGCAGTGTGGGCGCACCAAAGGCCGGCGAAGCATGGCTGGCGCAAGGCGCGATGGACCGGCTCGACATTCAGCAGGGTGATGTCTTCACCATCGCCGGGCAGCGCCTGCGGGCAGCGGGCATCATCGCCAATGAACCCGACCGCCTGAGCGAGGGCTTCCAGCTTGGCCCCACGGTTATCGTCGGCGAAGCCCTGCCCGGCAATGCGGGCCTGCTGGCGCCGGGTGCCATGTATCAGAGCAAATACCGGATCGCGTTCAAGGGCAATCGCCAGCCCGATGCGGTGCAGGCTGCACTTGAAAAGCGTTTTCCGGATGCCGGTTTCGATTATCGCACGCGGGATCGGGCATCCCCCGGCGCGGATCGATTTGTCGGGCGCATGGGTGAATTTCTGACGCTGGTCGGTCTGGCCGCGCTGGTGATCGCAGGCATTGGCATCGGCGGCGGGGTATCATCCTACCTCGAAGCCCGGCGCAATTCGATTGCCACACTCAAGGTTCTCGGCGCGTCCAGCCGGGATATTGTGCGGATCTACGCGCTCCAGATCGGTGCCACCGCACTTATTGGCAGCATCCTGGGCCTGCTCGCAGGGGTGCTGGTCACCCCGCTGCTGGCCCTCGCGCTGAAGGACTTGCTGCCCGTGGAAACCGGCTTCGTGATCGAGCCGGGCGCCTTGGCCATTGCCGCGGCTTATGGCCTGTTGGTGGCCCTGACTTTTGCTGTGACACCGCTGCTGCGGGCGCGCCGCTTTCCGGCAATGGCGCTAATGCGCGCACGGATCGCACCCTTGTCTCGGGACTGGCTGGCGCTGGTCTGGGTGGTTGGAGGCATGGCGGCAATCGCGGCGCTGGCCCTTGTGACCGCGCGGCAACCGCTGCTGTCAGCCGGATTCTTGGCCGGTGCGGTCGTTACGCTGGGACTGCTGGCCTTGCTGGGATGGGCGATAAGGCGCACTGCGGCACGCCTGCCCCGCCCTGCCAACCCGCTGCTGCGTGCCGCGTTGGCCAATCTGCATCGGCCCGGTGCCGCCACGGGCGCCCTGGTCACCGCGCTTGGCTTCGGTCTTAGCGCCTTTGTCCTTCTGGCTGCTATCCAGAGCAGCATTGATGGCAATATCCAGCGCCGCGTGCCGCAGACCGCACCCGATTATTTCGTGCTCGATATTCCGCGGGATCGCGCGGTGGAATTTGAACAATTGGTCCTGAAAGATCAGCCCAAGGCTTCCTTGCGGACCGTGCCCGCGCTGCGCGGGGCAATTCTGGCCTATGGGCCGAAAGGGGCGATGATACGGGTTGCCGAACTTGCCGAAATTCCTGAAGGTGCGTGGGCGCTGCGCGGCGAACGCGGGCTGACTTACTCTGACGAATTGCCGGCCGGCAACAGCCTGACCTCTGGGGAATGGTGGGGCCCATTCTATCAGGGGGAACCGCAGGTTTCGGTCGATCAGGATTTTGCCGAAGCCATTGGCCTGAAGCTGGGCGATTATCTGACCATCGGCCTGCTCGGCGTGGAACGCACAGCCAGAATCACCAGTTTTCGGCGGATCGACTGGGACAGCATGGGTTTCAATTATGTGCTGGTGTTCAGCCCCAATGCGATCCGCGATGCGCCGCATAATCTGGCCGCAACCATCGATCTGCCCGACGGCGTTGCCACTGGCCCGCTGCTGCGCCAGTTAGTCACGGCCTTTCCTTCCAGCTCCGTCATCGAAATCGGTCAGGTGCTGCAGGAAGCACGGACCATCCTGAAGCAGGTTGGTTCCGCTACCTTTGCCGCCGCCTCTGTCGCGGTTCTGGCTGGCCTTGCCGTGTTGATCGGCGCAATTGCGGCGGCCCGCGCGGTTCGCACTTATGACACGGTCATCCTGCGCGTGCTGGGTGCCAGCCGGAAACAGGTGTTGCTGATGCAGCTGGCGGAATATGGTTTGCTGGCAGCCGTGCTCGCCTTCGTTGCGCTGGCGCTGGGCAGCGCCCTCGCGTGGCTGGTGGTGACCCGCTTGTTCAAATTTGACTGGCTGCCCAACTGGGCAGAAGTGTTCGCCGTGCTCGGCATGGGCCTTGCCTTCGTGCTGATCTTTGCGCTGGCCGGATCACTGCCCCTGTTGCGGGCAAAACCGGCGCGGGCGCTCAGAGAGCTTTAGGCTGACCCGCTGGATTTGCCGCCCGTGTGACAAATCCAGCGAAGTCCCACCGAAACACCGGTGAATTCCGGCCCGAACGATTACGAAAAAGTATCGCTCGAAGCCTGGCCAGTTGATCCTGACAATGCGCCATGCATCACTGCCGAAAGCGTCGCGGATACGATTGAAAGCAAGACGCTGACGATGAATACACCGACAATGGCTGCCGCCATCGAACCCAGCGAGGGCGCTTCCGCCGCACCGTTCTTTATCGATGCCATCATGCCCATAAGCGGCACAAACAGCAGCCCGACCGCCACAAATGCAACAACGGCAAATACGAGGAAGGTCAGGAAAATGGTGAGAACATTTCCCTTGGTCAGCGCCCATGACCGGGTGATTACAGCCACCGGGTTGGATACCCGCTCAACCGCTGCCACGGGCGCAATCAGCGCCATGCGGCAAACGAGATAGAGGATCGGCGGGATCACCAGCAGCAAAAGGATCACAGTCCCGGCTTTGCCGGCCATCGCGAGGAGGCCGCCAAGCACACCCAGCGCAATGGCACAGATAAAATAGGCAATCATCAGCAGGATTGCTGCCCCGAGTAAGGTTGGCGCGCTGCGCGCACCTGCGCTCAGGGCGTCAGCGAAGGACAGCTTTTGTAACGGCGATGCCATCGCATTCATCGATCCAACTTGTGCAAGGGACACCAGAAAATATACGAAATAGGCAATGATCATCGACACGATCATGCCGGCCCCCAGACCTTCCGGATTTTCCAGAGAACTTACCGAGAGGATCGATCCCCCCAAAGCCAGGCCGAAAACCAGCAGTATGGCGATGTTTGCGGCAAAAAAAATTGCCCACAGGCCCAAGAGTGGGCCGAACCTCTCCCGGACAATTGCCATTGTTCCGGAGATAATCTTTGAAACGCTGAAATCCATTGCATGCCCCCCAATACAGTCCCGTCACTCCGCAGAACGGAGCCGTGCGGGGAGGTGATCATAATTTAGCGAGCAGTGCAAACGGAAAAGGGCCCCCTTGCGGGAGCCCCTTTCTTTATTCTCAAGGCGTTCCGGGTCAGAACTTGTAGCGAGCAACCGCACCATAGGTGCGCGGCGCGCTTGGATAACCCGAGACTGTGCCAGCTTGTGCCACACCATCGAACACTGTCAGGATATACTTATCGTTGAGCAGGTTACGCGCATAGGCACCAATTTCGAAGCCATTGCTCATTGCCAATGTCATCGAGGCATTGACCAGATTAACTTCGCGATGGAAATTGTTCGGGCCAAACGTTGGCAAGCCATTGTTGATCTTGGTGTTGCTTTCATGGCTGAAATCAACACGGGTGATCAGGCGAGTGCCGCTGCCCCCAAATTCCTTGGTGTGGGTTGCAGAAGTCGCAATGTTGATCGACGGAATGCCGCCCGGGCGCTTGCCCGACAAATCGCCAACCGGGCTCTGGGTAAAGCTATCGAACAGCGGATCGAGATAGGTCATCGCGAAAGTGAACACCAGGCCTTTGGTTGGCTGGATCCGCGTGTCGAGTTCGAAACCCTTGACCGACTGCTTACCGGCATTGCTGAGCTGGAAGCCCGTGCCGGTGAACAGGAAGCTCTGGAAACCCTTGAGCTTCTGGTCGAACAGCGCGAGGTTGACGCTGAGCCCTTCCCACTGGCCCTTCAGACCAAATTCGAAGACTTCGGCATTTTCCGGCCCGGCAAACCGCGAACCCGTGCCGAGGTTCGGCACCGCAAGGCCTGCGCTCAGGATCGGCGAAGTCGGCGCGAGGATCGTCGAGCGAACCGGACCCGGGATGTAGTCACCAAACGCCGGGCGACTATCGCGCGACAGGTTGATCGAACTGGCCTTAAAGCCGGTGGCATAGCTGAAATACGTATTGAGGTTGTTACTGATCTCATACGATGCCCGCAGGGTGTAGCTGAAATCGCTGTCCCGTGTTTTGCCATCCTCGACCGCGTTGGGAATAGTCAGGAACGGCGGCTGGAACTGGAACGGTGTCAGGCCCAGCAGCGGATTGACCAATGGATTGGTCGCTGCCGCACGGATTGCCGCCTGGTTGGCGGCAGGCAGTGCGGCAAATTGTGCCGGGGTTGTGACCGTGCCGCCCGTTGCGCCAAAAATGAACGCATCGACCAAATTGATATTGGCCAACTCGTCATAAGCGACACCGCTGAGGGCAAAGTTCTTCTTGTCCTTGGTGTAGTTGAAGCCGCCCGTGAATACGAGACCATCAACCGGTTCAAAATCAACCGTACCGAAGACCGACCATGATGTGTTGTCCATCGAATAGACTTCAGACGTCAGTGGGCCAGGCGAGAAAATGCTGTTCTGCGGCAGACCAAGCGCTGCTTCAACGCCGTTGAAAGTCGCAGGATTGCCAGTCAGCAGTGCGAAGAACGGACGTGCAGCAGTGCCGGTGGTGAGCGAGCTGTTCTGTTTCACGGACTCGTCAAAATAGAACCCGCCGAGAAGGAAGTTGAGCGGGCCATCGAAATCCGATGCGATCCGCACTTCCTGCGTGAAGGTATTGACGCGCTGGTCACGAATTTCGCTGACGATATCCGCACTGGTGAAATCGACGTCCTGATCGACGAAGTTTTTCAGTTTGCGATAGGCCGTGATCGAGGTGACCGTTAACGCATCGGTGCTCCAGTCAGCCTGGACCGAACCACCATAGTTCTTGACCTTGTTGACCGGCACTTTGTTCAGATAAATGTCATAGCTGAAGAAATCGGTATTGAGAGCGCCGCCTACGGCAAACACAGCTGGCGCGGTCGGACCTGCAACCAGCGTGCTGACCACACAGCAGGCTTCGTCGATGTTCGAATAATCAGCCATCGCGCGGATTTTGAAGTCCGAACTTGGTTCGATCAGCAACTGTCCGCGCGCAGTCCAGCGATTGCGTTCGTTCACGTCCTGATTGAGGTTGACGATCGTGCCGTAACCATCGCGCTTATTGTAACTGCCATCGATGGAAAATGCGATATTTTCGCTGATCGGGCCGGTAACATCGCCCTTGACCTGAATATTGTTGTAATTGCCATAGCTGGCTTCAACCGAGCCGCCGAATTCGAACTGCGGCGCGCGGGTGATGACCGAGATCACACCAGCCGATGCGTTCTTGCCAAACAGGGTCGATTGCGGGCCGTTGAGCACTTCGATGCGCTGGACATTGGCAAGGTCGTTAAGCGACGAGGCCGAGCGCGAACGGAAAACGCCGTCGATGAACACGCCGACCGACGGTTCAATACCGAAGTTGTTGTCGCCGTTACCGAAGCCGCGGATGATGAATGTCGATGAGGATGAGTTCTGCAGCTGGCTGACCCGCAGTGAAGGGGCAACAGTTTGCAGATCAAGCACGTCACGGATTTGCGCCTGCTCAAGCGTTTCGCCCGAAGTGACCGAGACCGAAATTGGGGTTTCCTGCAGCGTCTGTTCGCGCTTGGTCGCGGTCACGATGATGATATCGTCATCAAAGCTGTTGCCGCTTGCGGCGTCGGCTCCGGTTTCAGCGTCCTGCGCCATAGCGGCAGCTGGAAGCACGAGGCCAACAGCAGCGACACCGGCAAGCATTGCGTTGCGCGTCGAGAGCGCACGGCCAAAAGCGTTGAATTTCATGAAGTTTTTATCCTCTCCAAATAACCGGGACATTATGTTTTATCGTACCGCGTTGAGCGACTGCATAGGCGGGTCAGACCGACCACTCAAGCTTATCTGCATGGGTATTCAAGCAAAACTGATTATGTTGCGTGTGGGCCACACTTATCTTTTTCGGGGTTCCGCTTGCTCCGCGCCCACTCTTGAGGTAGGGGCGCGCGCAATTATGTTGCAGGTGCGAAAGTCGTACCGCACCCCCTAAAAGCGAGCCCCCGAATGTCCGCAGCATTGCGCAATGTGGCGATTATCGCCCACGTCGACCACGGCAAGACCACTCTTGTCGATCAATTGTTCCGCCAGTCCGGCACTTTCCGCGACAACCAGCGCGTGGAAGAACGCGCCATGGATTCCAACGATCTGGAAAAGGAACGCGGGATTACCATCCTTGCGAAATGCACCAGCGTGGAATGGGGCGAAGGCGAAGGCGCGACCCGTATCAACATCGTCGACACCCCCGGACACGCCGATTTCGGCGGCGAGGTGGAGCGTATCCTGTCGATGGTCGACGGGGTTATCCTGCTGGTCGATTCCAGCGAAGGCGCCATGCCGCAGACGAAATTCGTCACTGGCAAGGCCTTGGCACTGGGCCTGCGCCCGATTGTGGTCGTCAACAAGATCGACCGGCCCGACGGCCGCGCATCCGAAGTGCTGGACGAAGTGTTCGACCTGTTCGTGTCGCTCGGCGCGAATGATGATCAGCTCGATTTCCCGGTACTCTACGCCAGTGGCCGCAACGGCTATGCCAGTGAAGACATCGAAGCGCGCGATGGCACGCTGACCCCGCTGTTCGAAAAGATCATCGAACATGTGCCCAGCCCCGAAGCCGATTTTGACGGTGACTTCAAATTCCTCGTCACGCTGCTCGACCGGGACAATTTCCTTGGCCGCATTCTGACCGGCAAGGTCCAGTCCGGCACGATCAAGGTCAACGCCCCGATCCACGCTCTCGACAATGATGGCAAGGTGATCGAAACGGGCCGCGCGTCCAAGCTGATGGCGTTCCGCGGACTGGAACGCGTGCCGGTGGAAGAAGCCCGCGCGGGTGACATCATCTCCATGGCCGGCCTGACAGTGGCCACCGTGGCCAATACCATTTGCGATCCTTCGGTCACCGAACCGCTCCATGCCCAGCCGATCGATCCGCCAACCCTGTCGATGCGCTTTGCCGTGAACGACAGCCCCTTCGCCGGCCGCGAAGGCACCAAGGTTACCAGCCGCATGATCCGCGACCGTCTGGCGCGCGAAGCGGAAAGCAATGTTGCGATCAAGATCACCGAAAGCGCCGACAAGGACAGTTTCGAAGTGGCTGGCCGCGGCGAATTGCAGCTTGGTGTCCTGATCGAAACCATGCGCCGCGAAGGGTTCGAACTGGGCATCAGCCGCCCCCGCGTGCTGTTCCAGGAAGATGAAAACGGCAACCGCACCGAACCTTATGAAACCGTCGTGATCGATGTGGATGATGAATACGCCGGCACCGTGGTGGAAAAAGTCGCCATGCGTAAGGGCGAGATGACCGACATGCGCCCCAGCGGCGGCGGCAAGACCCGGATTACCTTCAGCGCGCCATCGCGCGGGCTGATCGGTTATCACGGCGAATTCCTGTCGGACACGCGCGGCACCGGAATCATGAACCGCCTGTTCGAAAAATACGGGCCCTATAAAGGCACCATCGAAGGCCGCGCCAATGGCGTGCTGATTTCCAACGGCACCGGTGAAGCGGTCGGCTATGCGCTCAACATGCTGGAAGACCGCGGGATCCTGTTCGTGAAGCCGCAGGAAAAGGTCTATGAAGGCATGATCATCGGCGAAAACGCCAAGCCGGACGATCTCGAAGTCAACCCGATGAAGTCCAAGCAGCTGACCAACTTCCGCTCCACCGGCAAGGATGACGCAATCCGCCTGACCCCGCCGAAGGTGATGACGCTGGAACAGGCCATTGCCTATATCGACAATGATGAAATGGTCGAAGTCACCCCACTCAACATCCGCCTGCGCAAGGCCCTGCTCGACCCGCATGAACGCAAGAAAGCCAGCCGCAAGGTGGAAATGGCCTAAGCGACTTGCGATCAGGAGCTGTCAATTTGCGAATTTGAGCTCTGTCCAAATCGGTTGAATAATTCTTTTGGCGCTTTTTGGGCCAACACGCGCGGCGATCCGAAAGGGTCGCCGTTGCTGTGTCGGGCATCCGGCAGGAATCCTCCGGTAGTGGTAGTCGCACACTTGAAATTACCCGGCCTTCGCAACGCTTACCCCATTTTCCTACATCGGCCGGACCTGCCATGCTTTGCCGGTGCCTTATTCTATCGCCCCTAACAGAATTGCGGATTTTCGGGCGGCGGACTCTGTCCGTCCGGGTGGGATTTGCGGAATTTTTTGCTGTTTTTTCCGTGTCTTGTGGATGCGGACAGATAATGTTGGATGTGTCACTTCTGTCCGCTTTGTGGCGGGGGTCTGGCGGGAGTCTGGCGGGGGGTCTGGCGGCGCGAGGAGTCGGAACTATTCGGGCTCTATGCTATGGCGCGGGGCATTTTGGGCAAGGCGGAGGGTGAATTATGGCGAAGATAACCGGGCTTGGCGGGATATTTTATGTGGTGAAGGACCCGGCGGCGACGCGGGCGTGGTACCGCGACATTCTGGGGCTGGACGGCGAATATGGGCCGCAAATGCTCTGGTCGGAAGAAACCGGCAAAGCGCCCTATTCGCTGATCAGCCATTTTGCCGACGATACCTATCTGAAGCCCGGCAGCGGCAGCTTCATGATCAATCTGCGGGTGGACGATCTTGCGGAATTTGTCGCCATGCTGGGCAAAAAGGGGGTCGAAGTGCTGGACAGCGCCGACGAAGGCTATGGCAAATTCGCCTGGCTGCTGGACCCTGACGGGGTCAAGATCGAGCTGTGGCAACAATGCGCGGCGCCGGAATAGCGGTCGGTTGAGCGGGATTTTAGGCTTTGGCTGATTAGGCTTTGGTTAACCATGATCGGGGACAATAGACACCATGTTGCGGACGCCTGCCTTGATAGCCTTGCTCACCCTGGCCGCCCTGACCGGCGGTTGCGGCGGGATGGTGGGCGGGTCGCAGCAGGCCGGGGCGGTGCGCGGTCCGGCAAGCAGTGCCATCGCCGTCAATCCCGAGGCCCGGCAATGCCTGGCCAAGCTGGGCAATGAAGGGGCCGCCTTCACCGCCCTGCCCGACCGGTTTTATGGCGCGGGCTGCTCCACACTTAACACGGTCAATCTCTCCGCATTGCAGGGGGACATGGCCCAGTTCGGTCTGGCGAATATCGGGCCCGTTACCTGCCCGACGGCAGAAATTCTGGCAGGCTGGGCGCGCTATGGCGTGGACCGTGCGGCGCGGCAGATGCTCGGCAGTGCGCTGCAGCGGATCGAAACGATGGGCAGCTATGCCTGCCGCAATGTCTCCGGCACCGGGCGGCGCAGCGCCCATGCCACGGCCAATGCGGTGGATGTTTCCGCATTCGTCCTGGCCGATGGGCGGCGCATCAGTGTGCTATCCGGATGGTCAGGCGGGACTGCGCAGGAACGCGAATTCCTGCGCGCCGTTCATGCCAGCGCCTGCAAACGTTTCGGCACGGTGCTGGGGCCAGCCTACAATTCCGCGCACCGCGACCATCTTCACCTGGAACAAGGAGACGGATCTTTCTGCCGTTAGGCGGCCTGCCAGGTCTCTTCCCGGCCAGCCCGTTCCGCCTCGATCTGCAGCCGCACAACTTCGGCTGCATGGTTGGCGCCAAGTTTGGCCATCATATTGGCACGGTGGATTTCAACGGTGCGCGGGCTGATCGCCAATTCGCGGGCGATTTCCTTGTTGCTGCTCCCCTCGGCCAACCAGCGCAGCACTTCGCGTTCGCGTTTGGACAAATTGGCAATCCGGTTACGCGCTTCGATCATGCGGCGGCGCGCCTCGCCATTTTCCCGCAGCTCGGCCTCGAC
Organism: Erythrobacter sp.; assembly: GCA_024642565.1. Lineage (GTDB taxonomy): Bacteria > Pseudomonadota > Alphaproteobacteria > Sphingomonadales > Sphingomonadaceae > Allopontixanthobacter. The sequence continues at coordinate 140,049 of JAHEAV010000001.1, read as the reverse complement.
CTGCGCCAATGCCTTCGCAAAACTGTCTGGCATGGGCGGCAGGGAAAGATAATTCAGCGCCCCGGCTTTCATCGCCGCGACAATCCGTTCAGGCTTGGGGGATACATCCGTTGCGATCAGCGGGAACCAGTGGCCCCTGTCCGCCAGCCTTCGGATCGCGTTGGCAATCCCGCCACTGGCAGGATCGTCACGCGCCACCAATATGCCATTGTCAGCCCTGTCGGCGATGAGCTCGCTGAAATCCGCATAGACTTCCGCGTGGTATCCGAGCGCGAATGCCGCGCGGGCAAGTTCGGCCCTTATGCGGGAGGAGGGATCGATGAAGCGAACGACAAGTTTCTGTTCCATAAACAGAATTCTGCGCAGATCGCTGACAGATGGCTTGCCGAAATAGACCCGAACCGGATGGTTAACGCACGGGAAACCATGACGTCATACTCTGCCATATTGGCACCATTTCGGACCAAAAATAAGGAGAATCCCTCTCCGTTGGAACGCTTAAGGATTATCCATTAAGTGCTTCTACGTATTGGATAAACTGTAATCCGGCAGCGAGTGGAAGGCCGATTTCAGGGCATCGCCCCAGCTGGAGGAGATGAGCTGGAAATAAGGATCGTCATGCCCGATCCTCCGCTCATGAGCAGCGGCAAAGCCATCGCGTTCAATAACCATCAGGTCGAGCGGGAGTCCAACCGAAAGATTGGCCTTGAGGGTAGAATCGAACGACACCATCAGCAGCTTGACGGCGTCTTCGAAACTCATGGTCCGGTCATAGCCGCGCAAAATGATCGGTCGGCCATATTTGGTCTCACCGATCTGGAAGAAAGGCGTATCGAAACTGGCTTCGATGAAATTGCCTTCGGGATAGACCATGAACAGGCGCGGTTCCATCCCGGCGATCTGGCCCGCCACAATGATCGACGCCGTGAATTTACCCTTGCCGGATTGTCCGTTCAGTTCCTGGCGTTCGCTGATCGTATCGCGCACCAGCTTGCCGATTTCCGTCGCAACCTGGAACATCGTAGGTGCGTCGAGCAAGGAATTCGACCGGTCATCAGGCGCCTTCTTGCGTTCCTCCAGCATGCTGACCACAGCTTGCGTTGTGGCCAGATTGCCAGCCGTCATGACCGTGATGATCCGGTCACCGGGGACCTGCCAGCAAAACATTTTGCGAAAGACGGAAATGTTGTCGACACCAGAATTGGTCCGGGTATCGCTCATCAGGATCAGGCCTTTGTCGACCATCATTCCCACACAATATGTCATTTAAAAATTCCTTGCCGACTGCTTGGAAGTGCCGCGCCGGATTACATCATGAAAACTTCTGTCTGCAATTGCGATGACGGCCGCAGACTTCCAAAGCGCTTACTGTTCGACTTGCTGCTGCGCTACCGAAACTTCGACCACTGGCCCATTCGAAGCTCCGCCAAAACTGATCCCGGTAATCGGTGCCGCATCGCGGTAGTCACGGCCGGTCGCCACCCTGACGTAGCGCGGATCAGGGCTGATGCCGTTGCTAACGTCAAAACCCACCCAACCCAGCCCGTCAACATGGGCCTCAGCCCAGGCGTGGGTCGCTTCCTGGTCGATGCGGTCATCCATCATCAGATAGCCGCTGACATAGCGTGCCGGAATATCCATTGCACGCGCCGCACCGATGAAAATATGGGCATGGTCCTGACAAACACCAGCACCAGCGGCCAAGGCTTGCTCCGCCGTTGTATCGACATCGGTGTGACCAATCTTGTACTCTACCGCCTCGATGATACGCGACGACAAGGCGTGAAGAAAACTCACCCGGTCATCACTTTTGCTTTCCAGCTGGCCGAGCATGGACTTCACCCGCTCACCGGGTTTAGTCAAATTTGTCTGACCAAGAAAAGACCACAATGGGAGATGGCCAGAATGAATACCGATGATCCCTGCATGATCTTTCGTGTCGACCACACCATCACAGCGGATAATGACATCCTGGACACCAGGTTCAACTGAAACCAGCGTTACGTGATTGAAATGCTGATCATCATATTCGAGTTCAAGATGCGCGTTTTCACAATCCATGTTCCATTCAATAATCTTCTGGCCTTGGGTGCTTTTGGGCGTCAGGCGCAGTCGCTGCAGGGCATGCACCACCGGGGCAGTGAAGCTGTAACGCGTAGTATGATGGATGGATAAACGCATGGTCAGGCAGTGAACCTATAATCTTCGGCGATGGCAGAGGCGATGGCGGCGTTGCTGTTCATGAAATCGATCAGGAACCGATGAAGTCCCATATCGAAGACCTCATCCACGGTCAGATTGGACAATCGCTGGTCGGCATCGCGCATCAGCACATTGCATTGCCCGTCCGCCCCATGAATCTTCGCCAATTCGCGCAAATTGTCTCGCAAATGCGAATGGCAATAGGCCAGGCTGCGGGGAAAACGCATGTCGAGAAGCAGAAATTCGACGATCCCACGGGCATCGATCTGGCCTGCATTGAGGAAACGATAGCCACGATCGCCCGAGACAGAGCGCAGCACTGTATCCCATTGACCCGTATCGTGGGACGATCCCACGTAGGAAAATGACGGCAACAGCAGGAAATATTTGATGTCGAGGATCCGCGCCGTACTTTCGCCGCGCTCAAGGAAAGTTCCTGCACGGGCGAAATGATAGCCTTCGCTGCGCAGCATCGACCCGGCCATGGCGCCGTGGACCAAGGTACCGCCCCGCCGCACGGCCGCGACCACATGGCCAACGCTGGACTGGCTTACCGGACGGGCCAGCATATCCTTGATCTGCATCCAACTTTCATTGATCGCTTCCCACAATTCGCTGCTGATCACATTGCGCGACAGGCGGGCATTTGTCCGCACATTGTCAAACATCTGCATCACGCTGGTGGGGTTATCTTTGTCGCGCAGGATGAAATTCCAAACCAAGGCACCGGTATAGCTTCCGTGTTTCGCCTCGTACGACTTGCGCAGGCCAGCGGTCTGGATGACCGAGCGCCATTCTTCTTCCGAACTCGCCAAATCACGCGTCAGAGCCATACGCAGCCCGGCATCCAGCAGACGCGCAGTATTCTCGGCGCGCTCCAGATAGCGGAACATCCAGAACAGTCCATTTGCTGTCCGGCCTAGCATGAGCAGGGTCCCAGATCTGTGCCAGATACCATCAGTCTTTTAGCACCCAAGTATCCTTGGTCCCGCCACCTTGACTGGAATTGACCACAAGGGAGCCCTTTTTCATCGCAACGCGGGTCAGACCGCCAGGCGTAATGTCGATGGCGTCGGGCGAAACCAGCACAAAGGGCCGCAAGTCGACATGGCGCGGAACGAGACCTTTTCGGGTAAAAATCGGGCAAGTGGAAAGGGCAAGGGTTGGCTGCGCGATATAGTTGGTTGGGTTTGCCTCAAGCTTTGCCCGGAAGGCCGCGATTTCCTTGCGCGAGGCTGTCGGGCCAATCAACATGCCATAGCCGCCAGAACCATGCACTTCCTTGACCACGACTTCGGCCAGATTGTCGAGCACATAGGCAAGGCTGTCCGGTTCGGAACAGCGCCATGTCTGGACGTTGGGCAATAAGGGTTTCTCGCCCGTATAGAACTCCACGATTTCGGGCATGAAACTGTAGATAGCCTTGTCATCGCATACGCCCGTACCCGGCGCGTTCGCGATCGTAACGCCTCCGGCTCGATAGACATCCATGATGCCGGGAATACCCAGGACAGATTTCGGATTGAAAGTCAGCGGATCGAGGTAATCATCATCGACCCGGCGATAAATGACATCGACGGGTTGAAATCCGGCAGTAGTCCGCATCCCCACCCGGCCATCGATAACCCGCAGATCGGTACCTTCGACCAGCTCTGCACCCATCTGGTCCGCCAGAAACGCGTGTTCGAAATAGGCACTGTTATAGATACCCGGTGTCAAGACAGCGACGACCGGTTTGCCAACGGTGGCTTTAGGGGCGCAGGCCGCCAGGCTCTTTGCCAACCGGCGCGGGTAGTCCGAAACTGGCTCAACCCCTACGCGGGTGAAAAGTTCGGGGAACATCGCCATCATCGTTTCACGATTTTCCAGCATGTAACTGACACCCGAAGGCGTGCGTGCATTATCTTCCAGTACAAACCATTCGTCTGGCCCGGTCCGCACCAGATCAATACCAACGATGTGGGTGTACACGCCGCCAGGCGGCGTGAAACCGACCATATTGGGCAGCCATGCCTCGTTATTGCGAAACAATCGTTCCGGCACACGCCCCGCACGGATAATTTCCTGCCGGTGATAGAGATCGTACATGAATGCGTTCAGCGCGCGAACGCGTTGTTCAATGCCGCGGGTCAACTTGCGCCATTCACCGGCACCGATAATTCGCGGAACCATATCGAAGGGGATTAGCCGTTCTTCGGCCTCATCCTCTCCGTAAACATTGAACGTAATTCCGGTACGGCGAAAATTGCTCTCGGCTTCGAAATGCTTGCGCCTGAGCAAATCCTGCGCTTGCTGCTCATACCAAAGGTCATAATCGCCATAGGCAGATCGAATGGCGCCGTCAGGCCTATGCATTTCATCAAATTTGGCTGGCGCCTCTGTCATGAACCCCCGGGACATCGTGAAAAATTCAACGCGTCCCCCCTCCTAACGCAGTTGCAGCATATTGGAAGGTAAAGCTTCAAATCTCCTCGAGTTCCTGCAAAACCGCCAAAATCGATTCTTCGGAATAGGCAAAGCCGATATGGGTACAGCGCAGGGCCAGCGCGCGATCGCGTTCACCCGGCTTACCGCATGAACTGCGCGGGCTGACAATTCCGTCGCGCGGGCTCCATAGCGCAACGGTGGGCACCGGAGGCTTGGCTGCCATATCGATCCCCACCGGCGGGCTATACACGCTGTGGCCGGTTACGAATTGATAGATGCGCCAGGCGTTGTTGGATTTTGGATTGCCTGAAAAGGGTGATCCCATGGTCACCACCTTGGCCACCGCTTGCGGATGGCGGCGGGCCAATTCGCGGGCGAACAAGCCGCCCAGGCTCCAGCCCACCAGGATTACCGGTTCGCCGTAGCGTGCATGAAGCCCCAGCACACGCTCTTCGAGTATTTCGATATTTTCAGGCGTCGGGCCAAAATTAAAACCCAGCCCCCAGCGCTTTACCTTGTGTCCCGCCCGTTCGAGTTGCCGTGCCATATAACGCATACGGATCGGGTGTGTGGCAAAACCGGGTAGCAACATGACTTTACGAGGATTTTTGGATGGCTGAATGTCGATCTTGCGGCGCAGTCGGCGGAAGGGCTCAAATACTACCTGGGTTTCGGCCAGCAGGCGGAAGATCGATGGCCTTCCCACATCTTCTGGCGCAGGCTCGCGCGCCAAAGCCAGCCGGGTTGCAAAGTCTGCACCTTCAGGCGGCGGCGCATCCGGTTTATCGGAATGCTCGGGCAAATCGTTTTTTCGCAGCGGCCTATGCTCCGCATTCACCGGTTCGCACGGATTCCACCTGCATGGCCATGGTCATCTGGCCGCCGGGCATGTGTTTGGCCCTGGTCGTCATTTCCATGGTGATATTGGATTTGCCGGATTCGACTGTGCCATGCATCTGCATGGTTGCGGAGGTGCCCTCTGGCCCTGCACAATTAAGTTCGGCATCAAGATTGTTGCCGGATACATTGTAGCGGGAGAATGTGCATTTCATCCCGTCCCGGCCCTGCCCCATCTTCTGGACCATGTCTTCATAGCCTTTGGCGGCATCTTCCTTCGTCAGGCAACTGGTCCGGTCTGTGCCCGACTGGGAAGTAAAAGTCTGCTTCATTTGCTGTGCCATCGACGGGGGCATTCCGGGCATTTCAAACTTCGTCACGGTGACCGTGTTTGTGTACAGGCCGGGTTCTGGTTTCAACATCCCGCCCGCTGAAACAGCCACTTGTGTTGTTGGCTTTTGACCGGAAGGTTCCTTGCTGCAGGCACCTAACGCCAGTGCCGGCACGGCCAACAGGGCGAATGAAAGTCGGTTGGCGTAACGCATGGCGAATACTCCTAGCTACCTGGCTGTTCGATCAAGCTACCAATTTGCCGTCTGCCTGCCAACTTATTGCAGCTGCCGGTGATATTCCCCATATGTTCGCTTATGGCAGAACTCGTGATTCGTCGCGGACTGGAAGAACCGGACACGTCTGGCGATTTCACCCCGCACAAGCCGCAGCGTCCGGAAAAGTCGATGCCGGGTCGGCCGTTCGAACTGGTGTCCGACTATGAACCGGCCGGCGATCAGCCGACTGCGATTGCAGAATTGGTGGCCGGCGTCGGCGAAGAAGAACAAACGCAGGTGCTGCTTGGGGTAACCGGCAGCGGCAAGACTTTCACGATGGCCAAAGTGATTGAAACACTGCAGCGCCCGGCCCTGATCCTTGCCCCCAACAAGATCCTGGCTGCGCAGCTCTATGGCGAATTCAAGAGTTTCTTCCCCAATAATGCCGTCGAATATTTCGTATCCTATTACGATTATTACCAGCCAGAAGCCTATGTTCCGCGAAGCGACACCTATATCGAGAAGGAATCCAGCGTAAACGAGGCGATCGACCGGATGCGCCATTCCGCAACGCGCGCCTTGCTGGAACGTGATGATGTGATCATCGTGGCTTCGGTATCCTGCCTCTATGGTATCGGTTCGGTCGAGACTTATTCGGCGATGATCTTCGACTTGAAGGCAAATGATACCGTCGATCAGCGTGAATTGATCCGCAAGCTCGTCGCACTGCAATACAAGCGCAACGATGCGGGCTTCGCGCGCGGCAATTTCCGGGTGCGCGGCGACAGTCTGGAAATTTTCCCGAGCCATTATGAGGACATGGCCTGGCGCGTCAGCTTCTTTGGCGACGATATCGAATCGATCCACGAATTCGACCCTCTGACCGGTAGCAAGGGCGCTGAACTCCAGCAGGTGCGAGTCTATGCCAATTCACACTATGTGACCCCCGGCCCAACGATGAAACAGGCCGCCGAAGCTATCAAGTTCGAGCTGCAGGAACGGCTCAAGGAATTGGACGCGGAGGGCAAATTGCTCGAGGCCCAACGGTTGGAACAACGGACCAATTTCGATCTCGAAATGATCGCTGCGACAGGTTCCTGCGCTGGGATCGAGAACTACAGCCGCTTCCTGACCGGGCGTTTGCCCGGCGAACCGCCGCCAACCTTGTTCGAATATCTGCCGGAAAACGCATTGCTGTTCGTGGATGAAAGCCACCAGACAGTGCCGCAGATCGGGGCCATGTCCAAGGGTGACCACCGGCGCAAGATAACCCTTGCGGAATATGGTTTCCGCCTGCCCAGTTGCATCGACAATCGCCCGCTGCGGTTCAACGAATGGGATGCCATGCGCCCGCAGACCTTCGCGGTGTCAGCCACCCCGGGCAGTTGGGAAATGGAACAGACCGGCGGCGTGTTTGCCGAACAGGTCATCCGTCCGACCGGGTTAATCGATCCCCCTGTTGAAATTCGCCCGGTCGAAGATCAGGTGCAGGATTGCATCGATCAATGCCGCCAGGTGGCCAACAAGGGATATCGCACGCTGGTCACCACGCTGACGAAGCGCATGGCAGAGGATCTGACCGAATTCATGCACGAGGCCGGATTGCGTGTGCGCTATATGCATTCCGACGTTGAAACGCTGGAACGGATCGAGCTGATCCGTGATTTGCGGCTTGGCGTCTATGATGTGCTGGTTGGGATAAATCTGCTGCGCGAAGGGCTCGACATTCCCGAATGCGGATTGGTGTGCATTCTGGACGCGGACAAGGAAGGCTTCCTGCGTTCTGAAACGTCACTTATCCAGACCATCGGCCGCGCCGCGCGCAATGTGGACGGCAAGGTCATTCTCTATGCAGACCGGATTACCGGCAGCATGGAACGTGCAATGGCCGAAACAGACAGGCGGCGCGAAAAGCAGCGCGAATATAATACTGAAAACGGGATCACGCCGACAACGATCAAGCGGAATATTCAGGACATCGTTGCCCACACAGCTGCGCAAGACAGCGTAACGATCGGCACCGGCGATGATGAGCGCAACAACCTGGTCGGCCATAACCTCCGCGCTTATATAGAAGATCTGGAAAAACGTATGCGGGATGCGGCGGCAGACCTTGAGTTCGAAGAAGCCGGGAGATTGCGCGATCAGATTCGGCGGCTTGAAGCCGACGAACTTGGTATCCCCGATGGCGACAAGAAAGCCCCGTTGGTGGGAAGAAGCAACGAAGGCAAGCCCGGCACACGCAAAATGCGGTATGGCCAGACGCAGCGGAAGTGGAATCGGTAACGCTGACAGAGCGGGAATTCGTCTAGCGCCATAAGTTACTCGACAGACGTCATATTTCGGGCTTGTCAGGGTTGCTCGGCTGGTCTCTTTGGGGGGCTATCCAGGGAGATAAACCATGCTCAAACCTTTATCGGCTTCACTTCTTTTTTGCGGAATTCTGCAGTTGGGCTTCGCGTCACCGGCAATCGCGGGTGAAGATTCGTCGACAACTGCAGCCAGCCAAGCCGTGCTTGAGGCCGCGATTGCGGCACCAGACCGGCCCGATTACACCCGAAAAATGGACGGGGAACGCAAGCCGGTCGCAACCCTGGCGTTTCTGGGTCTCCAGCCCGGTATGGACACCGCCGACATGTTTCCTGGCACAGGCTATTGGACCGAAATTCTGGCCAACGCTGTCGGACCGGAAGGGTCCGTAACCGCGCTGGAGCCCGAACAATTCGCCAGTGGGGAAAAAACCATGGCCGCCTGGAAGGATCTGATCGGACGGACACATGGCGTAACGCTTTCGGTCTATCCCTTCGAAAAATTCACCTATGCGCCAGACAGCTTTGATTTCGTGATCATTAACCTCAACTACCATGACCTTTATTGGGAAAGCGAAAAATACCAGGTCCCACGCACCGATCCTGACGCATTTGTCGCGAATTTGTATATTGCGACACGGCCCGGCGGGATTGTTGGCATAATCGACCATGTCGGCAATCCGGGGGACACCCGGGAAACCGTGGAGAATTTCCACCGGATCGATCCAGCCGTAGTACGGGCCGATTTTGCAAAGGCCGGGTTCATTCTCGAAGAGGAAAGCGATTTGCTGGCCAATCCGAATGATGACCATACCACGAACGTATTTGACCCGGCGATCCGCGGCAAGACAGACCGTTTCATGATGCGTTTTCGCAAACCTTCGTAATCCGGATATCGACAGCGGGGTGTTGCGGGGCGATTTACCCGTGCGCCCCGTCCTGCCAAAGAGGCGGGATGACCGGTTCAATTTCCCGCTTTAGATCGTGCACGGGCTCCATCGCGGCATGACCATACGTGTCTTTCTGTGCACCGCCCTTCTGTTGTCCCTGGCTGGCTGTAAACCGCCCGCGACCGATGATTATGTCGAGCGGGTCAATCTGGTGGAAAGCCGGGGCGGACCGAGCGAACCACAACCTTCGCCCGATGCAACGGGCGCGCTGTGGACGGTTACGGCTGTTCCCACCCGCATCCTTTACGGAATTTCTGGCGAAGCGCCGTTGATGGCTCTGACTTGCGAGGTGGCAGATGCCGGTGGTCCAGGCATCCGCATTACCCGCTACGCACCTGCCGACCCCAAGGCGAAAGCCCTGTTTGCACTGGTCGGCAATGGCCATATTGCTCGCTTGCCGGTCGATGCTGTCTGGAATGGGCGAGCATGGCTGTGGGAGGGCAAGATTCACGCCGATGACCCACGACTGGATGTATTGACCGGAACAAGGGCAGTTGCGGCGACCTTGCCGGGCGCGGGCAAGCTGGAACTCAATCCCAGCGCAGTGCCAGGCCAACTGATCGACGCCTGCCGCCTTCCTAGGGAGCCGGCGCAGGCAACTGAGCCGCCAGCGTAACCAGACTATCCGGTGCGAGTACTTGATCGAGCTGCTGCGGCTTGGCTCCGGGCGCGTACCATAAATATAGCGGGATACCCGCCGCGCCTTGCCTAGACAGGAATGCGGTGATTGCCGGATCGCGGCGGGTCCAATCCCCCTTCAGCGTAACCACCCCTGCCTTGGCAAAGGCGGCGCGGGTTGCGTCACGCTCGATTGCGATACTTTCATTGACCTTGCAGGTGAGGCACCAGTCGGCAGTGAAATACAGAAAGACCGGGCGCCCTTCAGCCTGTGCGGAGTTCAGCGCAGCTTCGCTAAAGGGTTCTGACCCAAGAATATCCGCCTCACTTGCCGGATTGCCGGAGGTGCCAATCTGCGGCAGGCCTGCCACCAGCGTTCCGCCCGCAAGAACAAGAAACAACGCGGTTGCAGATCGTAAGGCGCCATTCCGGAACATGGCGCCGCATGCAATCACCAAAGCCAAAAGGACAATAGCCGCGGCCGCCAGGCCCATGGCTGCGAACGCTATGCCGCCCAGCCGCCAAATGAGCCACAGAAGGGCCAGCGCAGTCAAACCCATCGGGACGGCCATCAGCTTGCGGAACGTCTCCATCCACTTGCCGGGTCGGGGCAGAAGGCGGCGCAAAGCCGGAACAAAGCCAATGGCTATGAATGGTAACGCCAAGCCCAGCCCAAGGGCCGCAAACAGCAGCAAACCTTGCAGTGCGGGCAATAGTAGTGCCGCCCCCAAGGCAGCCGCCATGAACGGGCCGGTACAGGGGGTGGCGGCAACCGCAGCCAGCAAACCCGTCGCAAAAGCACTGGCCGGTTCACCACTGCGCGTTATCGGGATTGAGGGCAAATCGAACCACCCTGCAAGGTTGGCCGTGATCGCCAGCGCCAGAAATAACAGCGCCACCACCACCAGGGGTTCCTGCAGTTGGAACGCCCATCCCACCTGTTGCCCGGCGGCACGCAGCGCCAGCATCAAACCGCCCAGCGCAACGCAGGCAAGGACAACCCCGGCGGTATAGGCCAGCGCCTCGCGCCTTGCCTGGCGCTGGCTTTCGCCCGCCCTCGCAAGGCTTAGCGCCTTGAGGCTCAGGATCGGGAAGACACAAGGCATGATGTTGAGCAACAGGCCGCCTGCCAATGCGCCAAGCAGCAAGGTCCACCATGGCGGTATCGAAAGGGACGCAGGCGCAAGCGGATCGCCGCCGATTGGCACTATGCCGGGCCGCGCCATGAAACGAACACCATTGCCCCGTTCGCCGCCGAAGGAAAGGATACCGTCAATTGCCTTTTGCGGATCAGCCAAATGGGAAAGCGGCAATTCCGCGATCAGCATGTCACCCTGACGCGAAAAATTCTGGGTGCCCGCATAACCGACAAGATCGATGTTCTCGATGAAGATATGAGGATCCGGCAGTGGCAGTGCAGCCGGCAACGGGACGGCCAGACGCAATTGATCCTTCGTTGTGGCAAAGGTGCCCTGCCGGTCAATTAACGGCGGGATCGCCGCGCGCCACAGGTCAAAATCCTTGTTGCGGACTGTCTGCCCGCTGGTCCTCAAGGATAAAGACAGGCTCGCCCGCTCAGGCACACAGATCTTGTCCGTACAGGCGAGCCATTGCGCATCAAGCCCAACAGGAACCGGCAAACCGGCAGAGGTGCCCGCCGGAACTTTCAGCGGCACCAGAACCGCGTAGTCCCCTTCATAGACATGGTTCATCAGACCGCTGATGACGAGCCGTTGCGGAACGGGATAAAGCGGTTCACCCGCTTTCCATCCGGGCGGCAATCGCCAGTCAAGCTGCATCCCGTAACCGGCATCTCCGGGGTTTTTCCAGTAACCATGCCAACCGGATTTGGGGGTGAAATGAAGTGCCAACATCAGGTCCTGCCCCGGTATTGCCGGCCCATCAGGCACAAGTTCCGCCGAAATATTGGTTTCCTGGGCGCTTGCGCCAGTCGGCATAGCCATAGCCACACCCAGAGCTGCCGACAGGGCAATCAGCCATGACAGCAGCAATCGGGACAGGTTACGCAAAGCAATCATGACAGCCATTCCCCTTGCACCAGAGTTCAGTCATGGCCAAGAAGATGTTACGAAATAATCATGGTAACGCGGCAGGAAATGCATGAGTAACACACGCGATCTGTTGATCCTTGGCGGCGGTCTGGTCGGGATGACACTGGCTCTGGCTGCCGCAAAGAAGGGCATCTCCAGCCATGTGGTCGACCGCGCCGACCCGGCGGAACTGACCGCAGAAGGGTTTGACGGGCGCGCCTCTGCCATTTCCACGGCCAGTTGGAATCTGTTCACCAACATCGGCCTGGCTGGGCGGCTGGAACATCATGGCTGCCCAATCGCATCGATCGCCGTGTCCGACCAAATGCGTCCGGGACGGCTCGATTTTACTCCGGCACCGGATGAAGGTTCGCTGGGCAGAATGTTCGCCAACCGCGAATTGCGTCTCGCCTTGTTCGAAGCCGCCGCCGCGGAACCGCTGATTGCCTGGCATGCAAAGGCCGATGTAATTGCGCGCCAACGCGGCGAATTCGGTGTGTCTGCAACGCTTGCTGACGGTCAAGCCTTGTCCGCCAGCCTGATGATCGCCGCCGAAGGGCGCCGCTCACCCACGCGTGAGGAGGCCGGGCTGGTAGTGGCAAAGTGGGACTACACCCACCGCGCAATCATTGCCGGGCTTACGCATGAAAACTCGCATCAAAATGTCGCTTGGGAGATTTTCTATGCAGCTGGGCCATTTGCCCTTCTGCCAATGCTTGACGATGCGCAGGGTCGCCACCGCAGCGCACTTGTCTGGACCGTCAACGAAGGGGACGCGAACGGCGTCCTCAAATTGTCAGACCGCGCTTTTCTGAGCGAAGTCGAAAAGCGGATGGGCGATATTTTCGGGGCGATCACCTCGGTCGCACCGCGATCATCCTATCCACTCGGCTTTCATCATACCGCCCGGATCACCGCACCGCGGCTGGCGCTGGTTGGGGATGCCGCACATGGGATTCATCCGATTGCCGGACAGGGCCTCAATCTTGGACTGCGCGATGTCGGGGCGCTGGCTGAAGTGCTTGCCGAAGGAATGCGCCTGGGCCTCGAACCGGGCGACGCACAATTGCTGGCCCGGTATGAAAATTGGCGTGGGCTTGATGCCTTTACCGTCGCACTGGCAACCGACGGGCTCACACGAATCTTCGGCATTCCCGGACGCACGGCCTCAGCAATCCGCCGGCTCGGAATGGCGGGTATCCAGCGGACGCCGGCCTTGAAACACTGGTTCATGGATGAAGCACGCGGGGTTACCGGTGACTTGCCCGAACTGCTCAAAGCGTAACCGGTTAAAGCTGGCCGCCTTCGCTCGCAAGGCTCGGCTGTTCGACCCGTTTGCCTTCGCTATCCCGTAGACGACGCGGTTCAAGCACAGCTGATGTCTCAATCAGGTCAAGCGCGCGCTGGGCGGCGTCGTAGCGTTGGGCATCCTTGATCCATGCCGCTGCGCGTTCAGCGCCAGGCAGAAGTTTTACTTCCTCAATTGCGGCAGAAACCCGCCCGCTTTCCAGAAAGAAGCGCGCCCTATCAAGGCGCTTTTGCGGTTGTGGTGACGGCGCGGTTTCCCGGCGAATTATGAACAGTTCACCAAGCTCGCGCATGACCCGGTCTAGCGATGGTTCATCGGATGAAGCCGACAATTCCGGCCCCAGACCTTCGAGCCGGGCGAGCAATTGATCGCGCGTCACCGGTTCGCGTGAGGTGGCGATCACAGTCTTGACCGCATTGGGCAAAGCATCGCCAAAACGCAGGCGCAATTGATCGGCCAGATATCCAAGCTCCGCGCCCCGCTCCAACGCGCGGCGGGTCGCAAATGCGATCAACAACCCTTCCGCACGGGCAGCATTGCCCGTGGCGGCTTGCGATTGCAGATCGAGGCGCGCCAGTCTCTGTTCAGCTGCGGCCAGGCGTTGTTCCAGGCCGCCTTGCTGTTCCACGACCCGTTCAACGGCCTGACTTGCATCCTTGGCAGCGGCCGTTTCCGCCGCGTTAGGGAGTGCACCGGTCTTCGGATTGGGCACGGTTCCAGCCAGTTTGTCCGATGGCGCAACGGCAGGCACCGCGCCATCCGTTGTAACAGACCAGCCATCACGCATTTTATAAGCGATGTAGCCGACCATCGACGCCCCGAGCAGAAATGCCCCCAGCGCGATGCCGAGAATTAGACGCATCGGATTGTTTTTTGCTCGAGTGTGGCTCGGATAGGTTTCCATCAATTCCCGTTCTGCGACCGTTTTACCCCTTGCCGGGGCTGTCTTTACGGCTTTCTTGGCACATGTCTTTGGCCAAGGCCAGCAAGGCAGCATCGTTCGGGGAAGGAGCATGGCGAATTTCCGCCCATTTGCAAGTCGCAGCAGCAGCAATTCGCGGCCCTAGTGCGGCCAGCGCCAGCGCTTCGGTCGGGATCGAGAGGCGCTGGCATTCCTGCTCCAGATGCCGGGTCGAAGCGGCTGAATGCAGCAAGACCACGCCGCCTTTTCGCAAGGAACCTTCCAAATCTGGCGACATGGGCAAAGCGGCCTGTTCGTAAACCACACGTTCTTCGATAGTAATATTCTCGGCCGGATACAGGGGGACATTGTCTGCCCCGGCAAGGCGCAGCAAGCGCAGCGGTTTTTCCCCGCTTGTTTCCAGCGCGATGGTGTCGATCAGAGCCTGCAAACCACCAGTGCCAGCCCTTGCAACCGAAAATCCTGCCAACCGCGCTTCCGCCGCCGTGGTCGCCCCCACCGCATAGACAGGCTTGCGGTGAAACCGCCGCAACGGCGCCCCGCCCTCGCGGATCGCATTGCCGCTACCAATCAGCAAACCATCGACAGCCTCCAGGTCCGGCGCCTGCCATGGGCGGGCGCGTATTTCGAACAGGGGTTGCCCGGAAATGTCGATGCCCAACTGGCGGCCACGTGCGAGCGTCACGGAAAATCCTGGCTCTGCGCGGATCACGAAAACCGGATTGGTCAATCCACGGCACTCGCAAGGCCGCTGAAATATGCCCGAACGCCGGCAGACGCCCGAGAAAGCAAATCCTGCGCAATCCGCGCCGGACCGCCCGTGTCGCCCAACGCGAAATCGGCCGCGGCCTCGATCCGTTCCGTTCCATCCGGGCTATAAATGGCAGCCCGCATCGTTACGACTTCGCCTTGCATCGTGGTGAGCACCGCAATCGGGCTATGGCAATTACCACCTAGCGCAGCAAGCAAGGCGCGCTCTGCAATCACGGCGCTATGGCTGGGGGCGTGATCGATCGCCGCCACCAAGCCGCACACCCGATCATCGCCTGCGCGGCATTCGATCCCGATCGCCCCTTGAGCAGGCGCCGGCAGCCATTCTTCGGCGTCAAGAGCAGTACCGGTACCGGTGCGGCCAAGCCGGTCCAGCCCGGCGGCGGCAAGCAAGGTTACATCCGCTTCACCCGCTGCCAGCTTGGCCAGCCGGGTGGCGACGTTGCCGCGAAACGTTACAATCTCGCAATCGGGCCGGTGATGCAGCATTTGCGCGGCGCGGCGCGGCGCGCTCGTACCGATCCGTGCACCCTGAGGTATGGCGGCAATGCCCGCTGCTCCGATCAGAACGTCCCGAACATCAGCGCGCGGCAGAATGGCCGCGATGGTCAGATTGGCTGGCCGCACCGTCTCGACGTCCTTCATCGAATGAACGGCAGCATCAATATGGCCTTCATCTAGCCATGCATCGAGTTCCTTGGTCCACAGGGCCTTGCCGCCGATGTCGGCCAAGGGGCGGTCCGTAATCCGGTCACCGCTTGCACGCACAGGGACCAGGGCGACCGCGCTTTCATCCCAGCCATGCGCCGCGCATAATCGCGAACGGGCTTCATGCGCTTGCGCCATCGCCAGCGGCGACTGACGGGTTCCAAGCCGCAACAGCGGAGCAGGATTATTGGGTCTATTCATAGGGCACGCTTGCTCTAGCCACCCATCTCGCTAAGGGGAAGCACTATGGGGATCGTGCTCGGAATAGAGTCCAGTTGCGATGAGACTGCGGCAGCGCTGGTCACCACTGACCGGAAGATTGTGGCGCAGCGGATCGCCTCGCAGGACGCGGAGCACGCGCCCTATGGCGGAGTCGTGCCTGAAATCGCTGCACGCGCACACGCCCAGATACTGACACCATTGATTGCAGAGGTAATGCGCGAAGGTGGGCTGGAACTTGACCAGCTTGATGCCATTGCCGCAACGGCTGGCCCAGGCCTGATTGGCGGAGTGATGGTCGGGCTGGTCAGTGCCAAGGCCCTGGCGATGGCCAGCGGGGTTCCGCTGATTGCCGTCAATCACCTCGAAGGCCATGCTTTGAGCCCGCGATTGGCCGATCCGGAACTGAAATTCCCCTATGCACTGCTCCTGGTATCGGGCGGACATTGTCAGATTCTTCGGGTTGAAGGCGTGGGTCAATATCGCCGCCTTGCCACCACGATTGACGATGCGCTGGGTGAAGCCTTCGACAAAACCGCCAAGATCCTTGGACTGGGTTATCCCGGCGGCCCGGCCGTAGAGCGACTTGCTCGCCAAGGCGATCCTGCAGCCGTCCCACTTCCGCGCCCTCTGGTCGGCAGCGGCGAACCGCATTTCTCCTTCGCCGGACTGAAAAGCGCAGTCATGCGTGCTAAGGACAGCGGCCTGTATGGCGATGCGGATATTGCTGCGAGCTTCCAGCAGGCCGCCATCGATTGCGTAATCGACCGGCTGCGTATCGGGCTGGATAATTCCGAAAAGATGCCCGCTTTGGTCGTTGCCGGCGGGGTTGCCTCCAACGCCGCAATCCGCAGCGCTCTCCTATCTTTCGCACTGGACCGGGATATGCGCTTTGTCGCCCCACCGATGGCGCTGTGCACCGATAACGCCGCGATGATCGCCTGGGCCGGGGCAGAGCGCCTCGCAAGCGGACAAAGTGATCCGCTCGATTTCGTGGCACGGCCGCGCTGGCCGCTCGATCCTTCTGCGGAACCGGTGCGCGGGGCTGGTGCAAAGGCATGACCAAAGTCGGAGTTCTTGGCGCCGGAGCATGGGGAACAGCCCTGGCGCAAATGCTTGCCAGCGATGGGCGGAATGTCTTGTTGTGGGCGCTCGAACCCGAACTGGTAACGCAGATCAATACAAGCCGCACCAACAGTCTTTACCTGCCGTCTGCCGTGCTGGCACCAACCATCCGGGCAAGCGGCGATCTCACCGAATTTTCCGGCTGCGATATTCTGCTGGTGGTTACACCCGCACAGCATCTGGGCCGGGTACTGGGACAGCTTCCGAAACATCCGCGCGATCTGATTTTATGCAGCAAGGGGATCGAAGCGGGCAGCGGCCGGCTCATGAATGATGTCGCCAAAGCTGCGGCACCGGCCAGCGACATCGCGATCCTGTCCGGTCCCACATTTGCCCATGAAGTTGCCGCCGGATTGCCGACTGCCGTAACTCTGGCCTGCGGTGGGGGCATTCCGCAATGGGAACGCGTATCGCCGGTCATCGCCCGCCCGCAGTTCCGGCCTTATTATTCCGACGATGTAATCGGCGCGGAGATCGGCGGCGCGGTCAAGAATGTGCTGGCGATTGCTTGCGGGGTGGTCGATGGCCTGGGCCTGGGCCAGAATGCCCGCGCGGCTCTGATCGCGCGCGGCTATGCCGAAATGCTGCGCTTCGGGGAAGCTCTTGGGGCTGAACGCGAAACTCTGGCTGGCCTGTGCGGATTGGGCGATCTGGTGTTAACCTGTTCTTCCACAGCCAGCCGCAACTTCTCGCTAGGCAAGGCGCTGGGTGAAGGTATGCCGCCCCAGGATTTGATGGCTGACCGCAGGACCGTGGCTGAAGGCGCGCACACCGCACCAATTCTTGTCGAACTTGCCGCCCGGCACCATGTCGCCATGCCGATAGTCGCCGCCGTCCATCAGGTGCTTGAAGGGGCGCCCGCGGGCGCAGTGGTTGCGCAATTGATGTCCAGACCCCTTACTGCAGAGCAGGGCGAAACCGCGTGAGCGCTGGAACAATACCCCCGGAACGCAGCGACGAAGGCGATATTGCGGCGCTGGCCAAGGGCGGCCGAACAAACTTCTTGGGCTTTCTGCTGCGTCTGGCGGCACGGCTGCCTTTCCTGTTCATCGCCGGACGCCTCTATGGCCCGGACGCATTGGGCCGCTTCGCTTCGGCGCTGGTTATTGTCGAACTGATCGCCATGCTGTGCACGATCGGCGAAAAACGCGGGCTTGCACTGCGTCTTTCCGAAGGGGACGAGAAGACAGCCAATCATACTGTGTTCGACGGGATGCTGGTTGCATTCCTGCTTGCCTGCGGTTCGGCATCCTTGCTTTACCTGTTCCCGGCCCTGATGTTTCCAAGCGGCGAATATTCGCCGCTCGACCGGATGGTGGTGGTCGCGATACCGGCGCTGGCCCTTACCGAAATTGCACTGGCTGCGCAGGCGTATCGCTTCGATATCGCCACCACGGTCAGAGCGCGGGCCGTGGTCGAACCCTGGACCATATCGATCATGGCCGGGGTGTTGTTTTATGTGATCCCAGATAGTGGGCTCAGCATGGCTTATGTGGCGTCCATAATAGCCGCCTTGGTCACGGCCTTGTGGTCGCTGATGCGCAGCTATGGGGTGCCGCGCGGCTGGAGGCCTGACCTTGGCCGGTTGGCAGGGCTGGCCTTGCGCGGTTTGCCGCTGGCGGGTGCCGACGCAATCGAATGGGGCACAAGGCGCCTTGATTTGTTTGTGCTTGGCCTGTTTGCCGCTCCGACAGCGGTGGGCGTCTATTACGTGGCGCAGCAAGTCGCCAGCCTGCCGCAGAAACTGAAGACCAGTTTTGAACCGATCCTTGGTCCGGTTATCACCCGTAACCTGAAGGACAAAAATTATGCGGTGATTGCGGCGCAGGTCTGTCAGGTCGGTTTCTGGATAATCGCTGCGCAAGCCGGAATTGCGCTGGCACTCGGCGTGCCGGGCGAAGCTGTGATGGGTCTGGTCGGGCCAACATTCGTCGCAGGCACCGGGGCGCTGGCGTTTCTTCTTGCGGCAGAAGTGGTTGCGGCAACGGCCGTGGTTGCCGAAGCGGCCCTGGTCTATGTTGCCCGGATGAGGAACCTGTCGATTTCGATCGCGACGATTCTTCTTCAAGCTGCGCTGACCGTATGCGCCATGCTGTTGGCCGATCACTATGGCCTGAGCGATTTTTACAGGGCGGCAGGCGCAGCTGCATCGCTGATGTTGGCACTGGGGATCATGTCCCTTGCCAAGGCCTGGTTGCTGTCGAGCATATTGGGTCATTCGGTAAACAATTGGCGGTGGGCGCTGGTCTGGGCGATTGGCCCCGCAGTGGTGGTCGGCTTTTTGGCAACCTTGCTTCCCGAATGGGCGGAACTGATCTTTGGCATTCCGGCGATCCTGCTAACCTATGGCTGGGTGATCTGGCATCGCGGCTTCGGGCCGGAGGATCGGGTGTTGTTCCGGCGCAACCTGGAAGGCAAGGAAACACCTGCGAGCTGAAATACAGGCTGAAAGAAAGCGCATAGCCCCCTTTGCGCTCACCGAGCACGTGGGTAAGGAGAGTGTTATGCATGTCCGCCCTTCGATCGCTCTCTTCGCCGGGGCCCTGTTGGTTGCTTCCATCGGTTTTGTCGGGGGCGCCGTAAATGGGCCAGAAATGGCAGCCCGTATGGCCAAGGATGCCGACCGTGCGATCACACTTTCAGGCGCGCGGGGGGTCAGGGCAGATTTTTATGCCGCTGGCGGCTGGGCCACGCGCCACCCTGTACTTGGCGGGGGCAAACATCTGAACGATGCAACCCGCGCAAAGGCGGCCCGCAATGTGGCGGCCATCCCCGGCGTTGGCGGCGTGCGCTGGGCCGACGGTTCCATAATGGCTGAACACTCGGCTGCGCCGCTCAAGCCGATGCATTGTCAGGATGATGTCGAGGCACTGCTGCGCGCACGCACCATCCGGTTCGAGGAATCGAGCAGCACAATCGACCCCGCCAGCCAGGAATTGCTTGACGAAGTGGCCCGCGCCCTACGCCCATGCCTTGGCAGCATCATCGCCATTACAGGCCATACGGACAGCACAGGTACCGAACCGGGCAATATCCAATTGTCGCGAGTGCGCGCAGAAGCTGTCGAACAGGCCCTGATCAGGCGGGGCATTCCCAACGATGGGCTGCGCGCGCGTGGTGTGGGATCAAGCTTACCGGTAGTAGGGCTTGATCCGGCAGATCCGGCCAACCGCCGGATCGATTTTTCGGTGATTGCCACAGTCCCCCTGGCGCCGACGCCAGTCGATACACCGGGCCCGCGATAAGATGGAGGTTTGCTGCCGCTATGCCGATCTGGTTTGAATTGCTGATCCTGCTGCTGATCACCTATACAGTCGGGCTGGCACTTGGCTGGCTGCTGTGGGCGGCCAGGACAACCGAAGATGAAGGAGCTGAAGCGTGATTGAACTGGTGCAGGAAAACTGGCTGCTATTCGTAATTGCCCTGCTGATCGGGATCGCGGTTGCTTATTGGGTGTTCGTAATCACCCGGCGGACCAGCGTCGCGACCGACAGGAAGGATGCTCTGGATGAAGGAGCCGTCCCTACTGGCCGCAATCAGGCGTTGATTGACGCCCCCTCACCCACCGCAGCACCGATACCGCCGGCAACTCCGGAAGGTCTGGCAGGTCTGGGCGTCGCAGTCGCAGCAGCCGTGGAAGAACAACAGATCGAAGCCGCCGCCACAGGCCAGAGTTCAACCGAAGCCGACGATCTCAGCCGGATCAAGGGTGTCGGCCCCAAGCTGAAGGAACTGCTGATCACCCTTGGTGTTACCCGGTTCGCCCAGATCGCGGCATGGTCCGACGCCGATATTGATCGGATCGATGCCCAGCTTGGCCGGTTCGAGGGGCGCATCCGTCGCGACAACTGGGTTGAACAGGCGCAATTGCTGGCGGCCGATGATACCAAGGGTTACGAGGACAAATTCGGCAAGCTTTGATCGGCACCGTGATGGCAATCACGGTGCATTGCCCCTATCCTTGGGGGTATAATAACTTGGGAGACAAGCATGAGCGCAGCACTGTATCCGGTTCCGTCGGAATGGGCAGCCAATGCCCTGATTGACGATGCCGCCTATCAGGAAAAATATGCTCGCTCGATTGCCGATCCGGATGCCTTCTGGCGCGAGGAAGCCCAGCGGATCGACTGGATCAGCCCCTTCGAAACGGTCAAGGACACATCCTTCAACAAAGAAGATTTCCGCATTCGCTGGTTCACTGGCGGCACGCTGAACATTGCCGCGAATTGTCTGGACCGGCATCTCGCCACGCGCGGCAACGACATCGCGATAATCTGGGAACCGGACGATCCGGCAAAAGCCGGGCGCAAGATCACCTATGCCGAACTCCACCGCGATGTTTGCCGTTTCGCCAATCTCCTGAAGGCGCGCGGCGTGCACAAGGGTGACCGGGTTACGATTTACCTGCCGATGGTGCCTGAGGCCGCAGTGGCCATGCTCGCCTGCGCGCGGATCGGGGCGGTCCATTCCATCGTCTTCGCAGGATTTTCACCCGACGCACTGGCCGGGCGAATAGAAGATTGCCAGTCCGGTATCGTTATTACCGCCGATGAAGGGCTGCGCGGCGGCAAGCCGGTTCCCCTCAAGGCCAATGTCGATGCGGCGCTGCAGAAAGTCAGTGTCGAGACCGTCATCCTGTTGCGCCACACCGGGGCGGACGTGCCGATGGTGGACGGGCGCGACATTGACTGGGCACAAGAGACCGCATTGCAAAGCGATGATTGCCCGGCCGAAGTGATGGATGCGGAAGATCCGCTGTTCATTCTTTACACCAGTGGTTCGACCGGCAAGCCCAAGGGCGTTCTGCACACGACTGGCGGTTATGCCGTTTGGACCAGCATGACGCATGAATATGTGTTCGATTACCAGCCCAATGCCAATGGGGCCAATCCGATCTATTGGTGTGCAGCTGATATTGGCTGGGTCACCGGCCATTCCTATGTTGTCTATGCCCCGCTGATGAACGGGGCGACGACGGTCATGTTCGAAGGCGTGCCGAATTTCCCGGACTATTCGCGTTTCTGGCAGGTGATCGACAAATATTCAGTCGAAATCTTCTATGCCGCACCCACAGCCCTGCGCGCCCTGATGCGTGAAGGCGACGATTACGTGACCAGCACCAGTCGCAAGAGCCTGAGGCTGCTCGGTTCCGTGGGGGAACCGATCAATCCCGAAGCATGGGACTGGTATCACCGTGTGGTGGGCGAACGGCGCTGCCCGATCGTGGACACATGGTGGCAAACCGAAACCGGCGGCGCGATGATCACCCCCCTGCCCGGCGCCACGGCGCTGAAACCGGGGAGTGCAACCCGTCCCATGTTTGGGGTGCAGCCGGCCATTGTCGATAATGATGGCAACATCCAGCACGGCGCAACCGACGGACCGCTGGTCATCCTCGACAGTTGGCCGGGTCAGATGCGGACGGTCTATGGCGACCATGATCGTTTCTTCCAAACCTATTTCAGCACATTTTCAGGCATGTATTTCACCGGTGACGGCTGCCGCCGCGACGAAGACGGCTACTACTGGATTACCGGGCGGATCGACGATGTCATCAATGTATCGGGCCACCGCATGGGCACCGCCGAAGTGGAAAGCGCATTGGTGGAACATCCGGCGGTCGCCGAAGCGGCTGTGGTCGGTATGCCGCATGATATAAAGGGCCAGGGCATCTATGCCTATGTCACGACGATGGAAGGCGTTGCCGATACGGACGAATTGCGCAAGGAACTGGTGCAATGGGTCCGCAAGGAAATTGGCCCGATCGCCACGCCCGATGTGATCCAGTTCGCACCCGGCCTGCCCAAAACGCGCAGCGGCAAGATCATGCGCCGTATCCTGCGCAAGATTGCCGAAAATGACACCGGCAATTTGGGCGATACATCAACGCTCGCCGATCCATCCGTGGTCGAAGATTTGCTGGCGAACCGGCCGCAATGAACGCCGCCGGAAATCTTGATCGCCCACTCCGCACGGTGCTTTATTTGCCGGCAAACCGGGCCAGCGCGGTGGAAAAGGCGCGGGCAGCGGACTGTGACGCAGTGATCCTCGATCTGGAAGATGCCGTCGCGCCCGAAGCCAAGGCAGAAGCCCGCGCCGCAGCCGTTGCTGCAGTGGAGCAAGGCGGCTTTGGCCACCGATTGCTGGTTGTGCGGACCAACGCCATCGGCACCGAATGGTGGCAGGATGATTGCGCCGCACTCGCCGCTGCCGGTGCGGCAGCTGTGCTGATCCCCAAATTGTCCTCTCCACATGAACTTGGCCGCTTCCGCGAGGCGCTGGGCGAAGACCCGGAAATCTGGGCGATGCTGGAAAGCTGCACAGGCTTTCTGGAACTTTCAACCATCGCGGCAGCGGCAGGGCGCGCCAATCTGACCACA
Organism: Erythrobacter sp.; assembly: GCA_024642565.1. Taxonomy (GTDB): domain Bacteria; phylum Pseudomonadota; class Alphaproteobacteria; order Sphingomonadales; family Sphingomonadaceae; genus Allopontixanthobacter. The sequence continues at coordinate 116,673 of JAHEAV010000001.1, read as the reverse complement.
TTTGTGCTGGGCACCAACGATCTCGCACTGGAAATGCGCTGCACGCTCGATACCGGACGAAGCGCATTGCTGCCGCTGTTGACTCAGGCAATCGTAACCGCACGGGCATACGGCCTTGCGGTGATCGACGGCGTGTTCAATGCGCTTGATGACGATGCGGGCTTCGCAGTCCAATGTGCACAGGGCGCCCTGCTGGGCTTTGATGGCAAGACCGTGGTCCACCCCAGCCAGCTTGCCGCAGCCAATGCCGCATTCAGCCCTACGCTGGCCGAATTGGACCATGCCACAGCTGTTGTTGCTGCCTTTGCTGCACCGGAAAATACTGGCAAGGGCGTTATCCGGGTCAATGGCAAAATGGCTGAATTGCTCCACCTGCGCCAAGCCGAACGAACACTTGCCCTTGACGCGTCAATCCGGCGAAACACCCCTTGAAGTCATCGCACTTGCGGCGCACAGGCAGGACTGCAAAAGAGAACACACACTAGTTACAGGAGAAACCATGGCCGGAATGGTGCCGTTCAACTGGGAAGACCCGTTCGATATCGAAGGGCAATTGACCGAAGACGAAAGAATGATCCGCGATGCTGCGCACGGCTTTGCACAATCCGAATTGCAGCCGCGCGTAATCAAGGCCTTCGCAGACGAAGTCTCCGCGCCTGAACTTTTCCCGCTTATGGGTCGCGCTGGCCTGCTTGGCGCAACAATTCCCGAAGAATATGGCGGCGCGGGTGCGGGCTATGTTGCCTATGGCCTGATAGCCCGCGAAATCGAGCGGGTCGATTCCGGCTATCGGTCGATGGCTTCGGTCCAATCCAGCCTGGTGATGTTTCCAATCCATGCCTATGGCTCGGAAGAACAGCGGCGCAAATACCTGCCGGGGCTGGCCAGTGGCAAGCTGATCGGTTGCTTCGGCCTGACCGAACCCGACGCCGGTTCCGATCCGGGTTCCATGCGTACCTATGCCAAGAAAGACGGCGACGGTTATTCGCTGTCCGGCGCGAAAACCTGGATTTCCAACTCCCCCTTTGCTGATGTGTTTGTCGTCTGGGCCAAGAGCGAAGCGCATGGCGACGGCATTCGCGGTTTCGTGTTGGAAAAGGGCATGGCAGGTCTTTCCGCGCCCAAGATTGAAGGCAAGCTTTCCTTGCGCGCGTCGACAACCGGCATGATTATGATGGACGAAGTAAAACTGCCCGCCGATGCATTATTGCCTGAAGTGCAGGGGCTCAAAGGCCCGTTCGGCTGCCTTAACCGCGCCCGCTATGGCATCAGTTGGGGGGCCATGGGTGCCGCCGAATTCTGCCTTGCTGCGGCACGGCAATACGGGCTTGATCGCAAGCAGTTCGGCCGGCCATTGGCCGCCACGCAGCTGTTCCAGAAAAAACTGGCCGACATGATGGCCGATATCGGCCTCGGTCTTCAGGCCAGCCTGCGCGTGGGCCGGTTGATGGATGAAGGCCGCTTCGCACCGGAGATGATCTCGATTGTCAAACGCAACAACGTTGGCAAGGCGCTCGACATTGCGCGGGTGGCGCGGGACATGCACGGCGGTAATGGCATATCGGAAGAATATCAGGTCATTCGCCACATGGTAAATCTGGAGACAGTCAATACCTACGAAGGCACCCATGATGTCCACGCGCTGATCCTGGGCCGCGCCATCACGGGGATTCCGGCGTTTTGATGCAACTCCACGGTTTCTTCCGCAGTTCAACGACATATCGGCTGCGTATCGCGCTCAACCTGAAAGGGCTCGCATACGACTATGTCCCGGTTAACCTCGCCAAATCGGAACAGAAGGATGCGGCATTTACCCGTCGCAACCCTTTTGCCAGCGTGCCGTTACTCGAAGCCGATGGACGGGACCGTGCGCAGTCAATGGCATTGCTGGAATGGCTGGATGAAGCCTATCCGGATGCACCGCTGCTGCCGCCGGATATTGAAGACCGATACACCGTCCGCGAACTGGCCTACGCCATCGCAACAGAGATTCACGCCCCGAATAATCTGCAGGTGCTCAAATATCTGAAGGACCCGCTGGGCCATTCGCAGGACGAGGTTGATGTCTGGTACCGCCATTGGCTGGCCCGGACGCTTGAACCGGTGGAGGCACGGCTGGCGCAATTGGCATCTGGCGATTTCCTGTTTGCTGCGCCTGGCCTGTTTGAAGTGGTGTTGTTGCCGCAGATCTATAACGCGCGCCGCTTCGAATTTGATCTTGCACCCATGCCGCATATCGAACGTATCGAAGCTGCATGTCTGGCGTTGCCTGAATTCCAACGCGCCCATCCCGACAACCAGCCTGACAATCCGGAAAAGGACCATACGTCATGAAACTCGCCTCCCTGAAATCGGGCCGTGACGGCATTCTGGTGGTCGTGTCAAAGGATCTGACCCGCTATTGTGCCGCCGGCAATATCGCCCCCACGATGCAGGCTGCGCTCGACAATTGGGATGATGTCGCGCCCCGCCTGGCCGCGCTTTATACCGACGTTGAGCACCAAACAGTGCCATGCGGACGGTTCCACGAGCGCGAAGCGGCCTCCCCCCTGCCCCGCGCTTACCAATGGGCTGATGGCAGTGCGTATATCAACCATGTGGAACTGGTACGCAAAGCACGCGGCGCCGAAGTTCCGGAGAGTTTCTATCATGACCCGCTGATGTATCAGGGTGGATCGGATGGCTTCCTTGCCCCTCGCGACCCGATTCCTTTGGCCAATCCGGACTGGGGCTGCGACATGGAAGGCGAGATCGCCTGTATCACCGACGATGTTCCGGCGGGCTGTTCCACCGAGGACGCGGCAGGCCACATCAAACTGCTGATGCTGGTCAATGACGTATCCCTGCGCGGACTCATCCCTGGCGAATTGGCCAAAGGGTTTGGTTTCTACCAGTCGAAGCCCGCCAGCGCATTTTCCCCTGTGGCGATCACGCCCGATGAATTGGGTGATGCATGGGCCGATAGCTTGATTCACCTGCCGCTTCTGGTGGATTACAACGGCGCGCATTTCGGGCGCGCCAACGCCGGCAAGGACGCGACTTTCAACCTTGCGCAATTGGTCGCCCATGCGGCCAAGACCCGCAATCTTGGTGCAGGCACGATTATTGGTTCAGGTACCGTATCCAACCAGGGCGCAGACGGCGGCCCCGGCAAGCCGGTTAGCGAAGGCGGCGCCGGTTATAGCTGTATCGCCGAAATCCGTATGATCGAAACGATCGAAACAGGCGCAGCCAAAACTCCCTTCATGTCCGCCGGGGATACGGTGGCGATCGACATGCATGATGCACAGGGCCACTCGATCTTCGGGCGTATCGAGCAGCAAGTGGTTGCGACCTGACGCGGGCCAGCGGAATGGAGCAATTGGGCGATACCCGGCGCATACCGGTCCTTGTCGGATGCGGCCAGATCAACGACCGTGCTGCGACCGGGGCCGAAGGGCTGGATTCGCTCGAACTCATGATCGCGGCGGCCCGCGCGGCGGGCGAGGATTCGGGTGCGGCGCTACTGGATCACGTGGACTGGCTTGGCGTTGTTCACCAATTGTCTTTTCCCGAACTTGCGGGGACTTTGGTCGAAGGCCTGTCGAAGGCACTTGCTATTACGCCATCATACGCCCGTGAAACGCCAAGCCCCACGGGTGAAAGCCCCATCCTGCTGATCAATGAAGCGGCCAATGCCATCGGCAAAGGTGAAGCCCAGATAGCGCTGATTGTCGGGGGTGAGGCCTTGCGCACGGCTGCCAAACGCAAGGCAGAAGCCGCCAATCCTGCGTGGCCGCACCCGAAAGAGCCCTATCCGCGCCGCCACCAGTCCATGTCGGATATCCGCCTGGCCTATGGCCTGATTACCCCGAGCGACATCTATCCTTTATACGAAAACGCGGCCCGTCCGGTCTATGGCCAGACTTTGGCCGAAGGTCAGGCCGAATCCGGTCTGATCTGGTCGAATATGTCGCATGTGGCGCAAGGCAACCCTAATGCCTGGCTGCGCCAACCCCGAACCGCCGCGGAGATAATCGAACCAAGCGCAGACAACCGCCCGATTGCCCATCCCTATTCCAAATTGATGGTGGCCAACGCCGCTGTCAATCAGGGCGCTGCCGTGATCGTGACCAGCCTTGCGGCAGCGCGGGATGCGGGCATCGCGGATCAGCATATGGTCTTTGTTGGCAAGGGCGCCGCCGCGCATGAAGACCAGAACCCGCTCAGCCGCGCCGACTTTCCACGCTCTCCCAGCGCGGAAGTTTCGCTGCGGCGGACGCTGGACCTCAACCGGCTATCGTTGGCTGATCTCGATCATATCGAGTTATACTCCTGTTTCCCTTGTGTGCCGAAGATGGCGCGCCGCATCCTCGGGTTGCCGGCACAGGCCCGTATGACCGTGGTGGGCGGGCTGACTTTCGGCGGTGGTCCGATTGGCAATTACATGACCCATGCCGCGGCCCAAATGGTGCTGGAATTGCGCAAGTCGGGCACGAATGGTTTGCTGTTCGCCAATGGCGGATATGCGACCCACAATCATTCAATCATCTTCACCCGCACTCCCCAGCCGGCTGGGACATTTCCGCAAGACTTCGATTTCCAGGCAGAAGCCGATGATTTGCGCGGCGCAATTCCGCCAATGGATGCGGATTATGAAGGGCCGGCAGCGATTGAAACCTATACGGTTCTCTACGGGCGCGAAGGGGAAATACGCCATGCCGTTATCGTAGCCCGGACACCATCGGGCACCAGAACTGTTGCGCGAATGGACGCAGAAGAAGGGTCTGCAATCGCGCCGCTGACCCTGGGAAAGGTCGAGCCGGTTGGCCGGGCCGGACATGTCCTGAAAGACGGTACAATCAGCCGCTGGCAGTGGTAACAGAAGCCGGCCTAGGTATCGGCCGATTGGCCCGTCTTTGACACTGTTTACCAACAGAATTTGACTTCTTTGCAGACTAGCGCATTGTGCGCTGCGTGGTTGGTCGCCCGCGTCAAGAGACGAATGCTCTACGGGGGAAGCGTTTGCAATGTCGAAAATCTATGCTTTGCTGGTCGGGATCAACGACTATCCTGACCATGTTGGCAAATTACAGGGCTGCCTCAACGATCTCGATAATGTCGAGGACTACCTCGCGCACTCCTATCCCGATGCGGCCGTTCTGAGCCTGCGTGACGGGGATGCAACCTATGCCAATGTAATCGCCCAGTTCCGCAAACATCTGGGCCAGGCGGGCAAGGATGATGTCGCCTTGTTCCATTACAGCGGCCACGGCGCGCGTGCGACAGCATCGCTGGAACTGCGCGAGTTCGACCGCGACAATCGGGATGAAGGTCTGGTCTGTTTCGACAGTCGCGAAGGCGACAATTTCGATCTGGCCGACAAGGAACTGGCGTTGTTGCTCAGGGAACTGGCAGCCAGCGAACCCCACATCGCGATGGTATTGGATTGCTGCCATTCGGGTTCGGGCACAAGAGATGTCGCAGAAAGTCCGCAGGCCGGCGTTCGCACTACCACCAGCACGTACCCGCCCCGCCCGCTGGCATCCTATCTCGAAGGACAGCTGGCAGATATGCTCAAGCGCGGCGAACCGCTTGGAATTCCGGCCAGCCGCCATTTGCTGATGGCGGGATGCGATCGCAGCCAGACTTCCAAGGAGGATCTGGACACGCATCTGGGGTATTTCACCACGGCACTTTATGACGTGCTGCGCCGCGCGGGTGACAACCCCAGCTATGCCGATCTCTACGTCCGCAGCCGGGCGGCCGTGCGCCAACTGATCCGTGAAAAGGGCAAGACACCCCAAGATCCGCAATTCGAAGCCTTCGCCGGGTTCGATGCATGGTCAGGCTTCCTCGGCGGCGCAGGAACTCGCGCGCGGCCAAGTTACAGCGTGTATCAATCGGATGGGCGCTGGCTGGCGGACTGCGGGGCACTGCAAGGCTTGCCGACAGATGCGATCAGCCCGGTTACGTTGACGATCAAGAGCGAGGACGAAACGGCGACGCAAGGCACTGCCAAGGCATTGCGGATCGGAGCCCAGACGTCGGTGATCGAACCGGATTTCATCGCCGATCCGGCAAAAAGATACTGGGCCGAAGTAGCGAGCATGCCGCCTGCCCCGTTGCTCATCGAATTTGTCGGCGATGATGCGACACGCGAAGCGCTCTCAGCCGCACTGGATGCCTCACCGGGCAATGGCGCACTGCTGGTGAACGAAGGAGCCGGTGACGGACCCGTACTGCGCGCAAATGGCCAAAATCTGGATCTGGAAGCCAAAGCTGGTGGGCCGGTGGTCGGATCGATCCCGCTGAACGCCTTGGCCGATGGCTGGGCCAAGCCATTATTGCCCATGCTGGCCCATATCGCACAGTGGCAACGCAGCCTGCAGCTCAAGAACACGCGCCCCGAACTTGACCCCGGCAAGGTAAGCTTGCGCTTTGTCGAAATCGCCGCTGACGGCACCGAGAGTAACCATGAAGGCCCGGAAATCGCGCTGCCATTTCGCAAGAGCGGTGACGGCTGGATCAAACCCGGCGGCAAGCTGCAGATTGCCAACCGGACTGCGCAAGTCCTCCATTATACATTGGTCTATTTCTCGGAGGACTTCGGCGTCGTTCCGCTGGCCAACGACCAGGTTGCACCCGGTGGGGAATTCCAGACCATGCTGGTCGGGACCACGAAGCCATCCGAAATCATGCGTTTTACGCTCGATCATGGCGACGAAGGGCTGGAGCGATTGAAGGTCATCGTCAGCACCGAACGGTTGGACGATTTCCGCCTGGCCATGCCTCCGCTGGAAACCACACGCGGTATCGTCAGCGATGATGAGTTGAAAGACGCCGAGAAGATAGCTGCCGATGACTGGTTCACCTGCGATCTTCAGTTTCGTATCACGCGTCAGCTGGACGAAGTGGGTCCGCGCGAGGTTTCCTTGGCTGACGGTCAAATCCAGATTCTCCCGCATCCAGCCTTCACGGCCAGCATTGCATTGGCTTCTGCACCCGAACCGGCACGGGCAACAGGTGACTATGCCCGTTTGCTCGATGTGCTTGGCTCAACAAAGCTCGCTCCGGCAACATTGGGCGGCAATCGCGGTGCGGCAGTCCATTCGATCGAGTTGACCGATATCACCCATGCAGATGCCTTGGCCGGTGCGCCGCTGGAACTGCGGATCGCGGCACCATTGGGCAAGGATGAAGCGCTGGTGCCGCTGATCGACGATGGTAAACACATCCTGCTGGCAGGCGATTTCTGGCAGGGCGATGACGGTGCGACGCATATTGCAATCGATCATATTCCCGCCTCGGATGCAGCACTGGCAATCGACCAGCGCAGCGTTGGCGGTGCGTTGAAGATGTATCTGTTCAAGACCTATCTAGGGGTCAGCAATGTCAACCGGCTGCGCCGGGCGGAATATGCAACCGGTGGCAGCTTCAGCTATCATACCGAAGGTATCGCCGGCAAAGTCGCGGCAGCCAGCCGTGTGCTGATTGTGGTGCACGGAATTATCGGGGACACCGAAGCGCTTCTGGGCGGAGTGCCTCTGGCCAGCTTGAGCGATCAGTTCGATTGCATCTTGTCCTATGATTACGAAAATCTCTCCACACCAATCGCAGAGACTGCGCGGGCATTAAAAGCGGACCTTGCCGCGGTCGGGCTCGGGCCTGATCATGGCAAGCGGGTAACCATCATGGCCCATTCAATGGGTGGATTGGTCAGCCGTTATTTCATTGAACGCGAAGGCGGGGAAGGCGTGGTCCAGCATCTAGTTATGTGCGGCACCCCCAATGGTGGATCGCCTTTCGGAAAGGTTGGCAGCGCACGTAAAGTATTGGAAGTGCTTGCGACTATCGGAATAAATTTCGCGCCGCAATTCTGCGGGCCCGTACTCGCATTGCTAGGCCGGTCGAAGAAGTTGACCCCTACGCTGGAGGAAATGAATCCGGATTCTGCGTTCCTGAAAGAACTCAACACCAGTCCCATACCCGCTACGCGCTATACGATTGTTGCAGGCGATGTGGCCAAATACCAGGACCCGCCCGGCAGCGGATTTGGCGATCTTGTCAGCAAAGTCGGGCGCGGGGCAGCCTTTGACGCACTGTTTGGCAACCGGGCGAATGACATTGCCGTGGCCGTGGAGGCAATCGTTGCCGACTTGCCCGCGCGCGCCACCCATCCGACCCGGATTGACGCAGCGTGCCATCATCTCAATTACTTTACCGCTCCAGCCGGTATTGCGGCACTCAGGCAAGTGGAGTGGCAGGCATGAGTATCCCGGTTATCCTGCTTGGTTTCTCCAACGATGCCGACAATCACCTGGCGATGTTGACCCGCGAACGAAAAGCGATCTGCGCGGCGCTCAGCGATTATGACGACAAACGTTTTATTCGGGTGCAAGCCGAAGCCAGCGCCGGGCTGGACGATCTTTTTGGTCTCTTCAACCGATTTGCCGGGCAAATCGCGATCTTCCATTATGGTGGTCACGCCAACGGCACCGCCTTGCAATTGGAAAAGCCGGGCGGCGCAGAGCTGGCCCATGCGGGCGGGCTGGCGCAATTGATGGGCAGCTCTGCTGGCCTGAAACTGGTCTTCCTCAACGGCTGCGCCACCCGCGATCAGGTCAAGGCGTTGATCGATAATGGCGTCCCCGCGGTGATCGCCACCTCTGTTCCTATCGACGATACGATGGCGACGGAATTTTCGGAACAATTCTACGAATCGCTGGCTGCGGGCAAGACAATTGGTGAAGCCTTCGCTGCGGCCAGTGCGTTGATCGCCAGCCGTTATGGCGATGCCAAGACAATCGGCGATTTCCGCGGGATTGAATTTGGCGAGGAAGCAGCCGGAACGGTACAGGCGCCTGCCTCCCCTGAACTGACATGGGGCCTCTACACCCACCCGGATCATGGCGATGTGAAGCGTTGGCAATTGCCGACACAGGCGGACAATCAGGTCATCATTCGCGGCGCGGCACTGACCCATGCAAATGCGGTGGCGGTTAACGATGGGCTGATCCAGACGCTGTTCAACGCCATCGCTCCGTTCAGCATGGAAGTAGGTGTTCTGTTCGAAATGGCCAAGCGCAACGGCCGGTCAGATCTGCGAACCGTGCGCCAGCAGATTATCGATGCCTATCCCGCGCCGATGGGTGAACAGTTGCGCAAGCTGTTTTCGAGCAATGTGGTCGATGAGGACCGCCTTCACCAACTTGTGACAACCTATGACATCGCGACCAAGATGTTGGCCTTTATCCTGCTGTCGCAATTGTGGAACGCGCGGTTCGATAAACACGATCTGGCGATTACGCCGGACCAACGGGCGTTATTGCTTTCGTTTCTGAATCTCCATCCTGACCAGGAACCGAATTTTGACTATCTCGACCTGATCCGGGTAATCGACGATGTCCTGGCCGCCAACGCTATCGTGCCCTTCATGGATCTGGGCAAAAGCCTCAACGAAGCCCTAACCGAAGGGACCAGTGCGGACGCCCACCGCTTCATGATCGAAATGCGCAGCGAATTGGCATCAGGACTGGCCGATTCCGCCGAAGTGGAAAGCTTTTGCGTCCAGGGCGAACAGCACCTTGGTACAATCCTGACCGACTTTGCCTTTATCGTCAGTTACAAGCTGGCAACAATCAAAGGCATTGCCATCAGCAAGAGCCGACACCGCCCACCTGAATTTCTACATCGGCAGGTACTGCTGGACCGAGTCACTGCAGGTTATGCCGATTCCGAGGAAATGCGGGCAAGTTTCACGGATAATGAATCGGTCATCCTGCTCAAGGATCTGGAAGATGTGTCGCAATACCTCAATCTCACACCGTTCATCATCGACCAGAATGCCCTGACCGGGAATGACAATACGAAGCTGTATTTTCTGCGCGGCTACACCGTGGATGACCGGACCTGCCACTATTATTCCATAGCGGACCCCAAAGATATTCTCAAAATTTCGGATGATATGGACCCGCGCGAAAAAGCACAGCATTTGCCCATGCGAAATTTGGTCGAAGAATTCAGGGAAGCGATCCAGGCGCCATGAACTCACCCTTCAAATTCCTCGACCCTTACACCGAAGCCGATGCCGAGGTCTTTTTCGGTCGTGCGGAGGAAACCGAACAATTATACCGGCTGCTTGGCGAAACCGACATCGTTCTGGTGTATGGCCAATCGGGCACGGGCAAGACCAGTCTGATCCAGTGCGGTCTTTCCAACCGTATCCGCAAGACCGACTGGCATCCGCTCTGGGTCCGCCGTGGCAGTGACATCAACCAATCGCTGATCCAGGAAATTGGTGCTGCGGCGGTAACTCCTATCGAACCCGGCACTACGGTGGTTTCGGCATTGCGGTCCGTCTATCTCGATCATCTGCGCCCGGTTTACCTCATCTTTGACCAATTTGAAGAACTGTTCGTGCTTGGCACGGACGAGGAACGGGAAGCATTCTACAAGACAATTTCCGATGTGATCGCGTCCGGTGTCGCCTGCAAGGTGATCGTCAGCCTGCGAGAGGAATATCTGGCCCAGCTGAATGCCTTCGAGCAGCTCATTCCCAATCTGTTCAACAAGCGCTTGCGCGTCGAACTGATGAGCCCTGCCAAGATAGAAGGGGTCATTTCGGGCACCTGCACCGCGCATGACATAGCGCTGGAACATGGGATCAACACTGGCCGGTTGATTATCGACAAACTGAGCGACTGCGGGAAGAGCTACGTCCAGCTGGCCTATTTGCAGGTCTATCTCGATAGTCTGTACCAGCTCGCAGTGAAGGCCGATGATGACGGCAGCTTGGTCTTCACCGACGCTGATGTCGAAGAGACGGGCCAATTGGGCGATGTCATGTCAGACTTCCTCGATGGCCGGATCCGGGCCATTGAAGCGGAACTGCGCCCGGCGCACCCGGACATGCCAGCCGGCGGCATTCGCTTACTGTTGGAGGAGTTTGTATCGGTCGAAGGAACCAAACAGCCCAGCACGCGCGAAGAACTGGTTGCACGAATGCCCAATTGCGAAACCTGGGTCGATCCTGCACTTGCCAGCCTGCAGGCATCGCGCGTGCTGCGCGAAGGGGATAACCGGTTCGAATTGGCGCATGATGCGCTGGCCGCCCGGATTGTTGAAACCCGCAGTGATGAACGCAAAGCCTTGCTTCAGGTTCGCCGCATCGTGCGCGATGGATTGGCCAGCCATACCCAGACAAAAGGCAGTTACCTGCAAAGCGAAGAGCTCGCCATCGTTACAAGGGCTTGCCGGCAAATCGATCCTGTAACCAACCAGCCGCGCCTAATCCTGACCGATGAAGAACAAGCATTTGTAACCCGCAGCCGTCAATCCCGGCGGCGGCGTTTGCTTGGTATTGGGGCAATTGCCGCATTCATCGCGCTGGCTCTGCTTATTCTTCTGGCGATTATCGGCGAGACCCAGTTGAGTGCCGATAAGAACCGCTTGCAGGCAGAAAATGCCCGGATCCAAGCCAATGATTCCACCGACAACACCGCGTGGCTCGGTTATCTACTCCTCATCGGCATCAGTCCCAATGACCAGACCGATGAAGATAATCTGAGCGTTGTACGCATGCAAATGATGCAGAATGCCTTGCTCGAAAACAGCCTTCGTGACCTTGACCATGATGAGAGCGATTTCTGGTCGCGGTTGAGCGAGCATATCAGCGAGCTTGAGGGCGATCTTCTGAATGGGCTTGCTCCGCTTGATCCAGCAGGAACATCGGGCGCTTTTCTGGAAAAACTATCTGCCGAGCAGAAGCAGATTCTGGCCAGAAGCCCCGACGATTGGGATGCACGAATTCGCTATAAGGCCGTCCTGCAGCGCCTTTTCTTCCTCAGCAATGCCCGCTCGCCAGAACATGAGAATTACGGCGCCCAACTGGTTAACGTGATGAATTACAAAGGATCAGAATCGGCGCTGGATTACGGCTATAACATTGCCTTGATCTGCTCGACTCTGGCGTATGAAGGCACGCCTTCGCCAGCTTGCAAAGGCATAGACCCGCTGCAGGAATGCGAACTGCCATTCACGGTGTCGAAACCGGATGGCATCCCGCAGGTTGACTGCACAACCGATGCACTTCCCCAGGAAGAGGATCAGGGCTGAGCCGCGAAAGTAACTCTACCGATCGGCATTTCCACGGTCTGCATTCCCACGATCCGCATTACCCCTGTCTGCATTTCCACGGTCTGCATTGCCGCGATCCGCATTACCCCTGTCGGCATTGCCCCTGTCGGCATTGCCGCGCGCTCCAGCAGGCTTGGCGGGCTTCTTTCCAGCTTCGGGCTTCTTTGCCATGACGGCCTCTCCTCTTTTGCCGGGTCGAAGGTTAATAGAAACCAAGCGCGCCCAGCAGGCGCTTGAATTCCGATGTATCACGCAGTGGGTCAAGGAAGGGATCGTTACGTAGATAGACCAGCCCTGCGTCCCCTTCACTGCGTGCGTGTTCAAGGGCGGCAAGGGCCTTGTCCGTTTCGCCCCACTGGGCCAGCACCTGTGCCTGTTGATAGAGCGAATTGTCGCCATGTTCCGCGATCAATTGAGCCATGGCTGCCTGGGCCTCTGCAAGCTGTCCCATGCGGTGGGCAATGATTGCCAGACCCGGCAGGCGCCACAGGCTACCCGGCTCAACTTCATATTCCGCTTTCGCCCCAGCCATATCGCCCAGCATCAACCTGGCAGCCCCTATGGCCGCATGGGCAAATGTCAGACCCGGCCTAAGCTCAATGGCCTTTTTAAGCGGTGGTATTGAGGCCTGATAAGCGCCTGCAGAAAACTCGATCTCGCCTTGCTGCCGGTAGATTCGCGCATTCAACGGGTCCAGTTCGGCGGCGCGCGCAATTGCCTTGCGCGCTTCGTCAAAGCGGCCACTGCGGGCAGAAAACAGGGCGTAACGGCTGACGACATCCCCATCTCCTGAGCCCAATTGGTAAGATTTCTCGTAAGGGGCGCGTGCCGCCTTCGCATCGATTGTCCCGTTGAACAGGGCAAAGCCGAGCGCCGATTGTGTTTGGGCATCGTCGGGGGCAAGCGCAACGGCGCGCTTGGCGGCTTCAATCGCGTCTTTGTATCGCCGGCGGCGCTGGGCGCCCTGATCATATTGGTTGCCCATCACGGTCAACGAACGCGAACGCGCCGCGAAAGCGAGCGCAAAGTCGGGGTCTGCGGCAATCGCTGCATCGAAATTGGCCAGAGCCGCCTGATCGTCACTCTGGTCTGCGGCATTGTCGAACTGCTCGCGTCCGCGAAGATAGGCGTCATAGGCCGCCAGATTACTAGTGCCCGCCACATTGCTGGCATCGCCTTCGACGATTTGGCGGGTCAGCTCCGAAGTCACCGCATTGGCGATCTCGTCCTGCACCGCGAAGATATTGGTCGTAGGCCGGTCGTAAGTCTGGCTCCAGTCGCTGAAACCGGTTTTGCCATTGACCAGCTCCAGACTGATCCTCAGCGTATCGGCGGCAAGCTGGACACTGCCCGCCAAGAGGTAATTGACCCTGAGCGCGCGCGAAATCGACCGCGCATCCTGATCGCTGTCCCGGAAGGCGTTGGACGATGTCTGCGCCGCAACCTTGAGCAAGGGATTGCGGGACAGGCGTGTACGGACCTCAGCAGCCAGCCCATCAGTGAAATAGGTCTTGGCCGGATCATTGCTGATATTATCGAACGGCATGATCGCCACACTGTTGGCTTCTGCTGGATGCCCGCCAATCAAGCCCGCCCACCAGGCCCCCAGTGCCCCTGCACCCGCCGCTGCCGCAGCGCCGCCGAGTACCGCGCGCCGGGTCGGCCGCAAGCCGTTTCCGGCAACGGTTGCGGCAGGCAGCGGTTGCGGCGCTGGCCCATCATGCAACGCAGCAACGGCGCGGATCATGGCCGCCAGGCCCGGATCGCCCGGCTTCAAATGGGCAGACTGGAGCGGAATCGTCTGGAACTGACGGAATCCGAGTGGCGGCGTTATCCCGTCCATCGCCAAAGGCACCAGGCAGCGCCGGTCACGGCCCCGCGTGGCTTCATCGTGCACCCAATGGGAATTTACCGAATCCGCCGTCCACAAGACGACAACAGCCCGCGCATTTTCAAGCGCACTTTCCGTTGTTTTGAGGAACCGCTGGCCACCTTCAAGCAGCCCGTCCCACCACACCGAATACCCGGCCTGTTCCAATGCGGTCACCAGCGGCAAGACATGTTTCTGATCGGTTCGGGAATAGCTGACGAATATGCTCGACTGGTCAGCCGCGGAGTTTTCGTCAGACATGTTATCGGTCATCTACGTACCGTCCCCCGACGCGCCAAATACAGATGTTACTGCCGAATTCTGACCCAGCGCCATCTTAGGCCGACTGGCACCGCCCGACAAGCATGTCGTCTCACCCCAATCCAGCGAGCCGCAGATGATCGGTAACTGACGCTTCAACGGCATATTGCCCGGCCAGATCCCGCATGGCTGGCGGCGGCTGCGCGCGGGCGATTGCCTGCCGGATTGCCAGCGCAAGGCCGGCATCGTCCCCAATCGGTACCGGCACACGCCCCAATCCTGTGAAAATGTCACTCAACCCTTCGCTGCAATCGGTCACGACGACATCGCAGCCCGCGGCCATGGCTTCCAGTGGTGCGGCAGGAAACCCTTCCCAACGGGATGAAAGCAACATGATATCGCTAGCGGCATAGGCTTCACCCGGATCCTGGACAAAGCCTTCGAACCGAACACGGTCCGCAATGCCGAGCGCGCCCGCCAGTGCTTCCAGTTCAGATCTCAGCGGGCCATCACCCAGCAAACGCAGCGTCCATGGCAAATCGGCGATCCGTCCCAGCGCACGCAGCATCGTCGCCTGATCTTTCTGATAGGCCAGGCGTCCGACCGAAAGGAGCTTCGCCGGAGCCCCCGCAGATCGGGTTCGCGGCACCGCACCGCGTGCCAGCATTGCATCATCTATATAGGCATTCCGGACTGCCTGGAAACGATCCGCCGCACCGGGCATGAGCCGAGCATTGGTCCGCGCATCCGCTGCTGTCAGGGTCAGGCATAAATCGCCAAGCGATGCGGTCAGACCAAAGCGCCTGCTGCGCAGCCATCCTGTCACGGCTCCCATTTCTGGCCGGACCACAGGATTGGTGATTTTCTGGACAATCCTCGTGTCCGCGGCGCCGGCCAGATTGCGGGCCAGTGCAATATTGAGATTGCTCTGGTTACCGGCAGAATACATCACTCGCGGCTGAAATTTGCGTATCATCCGGGCGAGGCTGGGTATCTGCAGGAACAGGCGCATGCCCCGATTTCCAAGTTTCGGGGCCGGAACCAGCCGGACTCTGACCTGATCCGAAATCAGCCCGGCCAACGGCCCGTCTTTCCGGGTGAGCCACAATTCGCTCGCCAAACCGCGCGCAGCCATTGCGTTGGCGAGCAAGATGGCGACCCGGTCCAACCCGCCAGCGCCAGGTTCATACAGGAAATGCACGATTGGCCGGTCGGCAGGATCATTGGCCGGCATTGCGCAGGATTTCCTCTGCCAGCGCCAGATCGGCGGGTTTGTCGACATCGATTACCGCTTCCGGCTGCGACATGACTACGGGCCTCGCTTCAAGACCGAGTCTGCGGCCTGCCTGCGTCAATGCGTCTGCAAAGGAAATCGTGCGAGTAAGCGCACGCAGCAGTAACCAGGGGCCGAATTGCGACATGATTGCCAACCCCTTCTTCCGGTCCTGCTCAACGCCGGACCAGAGGATCAGCGCCGGTTGCACCTTTGCATTCCGCAACGCGAACAGGTTCGCGCCAGAATAATGTCCGTCTGAGAATTTCAGCCAGGTCCGGCGCGTTTGCGGGTAACCGGCCTCGACAATCCGCCGCTCTCCCACGGCCACGGCAAGATCAGTTCCAAATGTTTCGGAGAGGAATTCTTCCACCATCGCCGGCGTCAGCAAGGCGTGATCCGCGGTGGTTACCAGCACTGGCCAGGGGGCAATATCGCTACCGGCGATCGCGCCAATGCTGGCGGCGATTCCGGATTGGCTTGGGGCAAGCGCAACTCTGGGCTCGTCCTTCAAAGGCGCTGCATCGCCTGTAAGCAGCCTCTCCGGCTCCTGCGCGAGGATCACGATCCGCGTGACGGCAGGAACAGCCAGGAGCGCATCTGCCACACGCGCCAGCATCGAACGCCCACCGACCTGTATCAAGGCCTTGTAGTTTTGGCCGCAATGCGCGGCGAGAGGGTCAATACCCGGTCTCTGTCCGGCAAGTATTATAGCAGTCCAACCACCTTCGGGCATTGTCGGACCGTCGGCCATTTTGATGATCGTATCGTTCACACCAGTTGCCCTACGCTTGCAGCCAATGGATTGCGAGGCTGCAAGCCGACAGGCCCAGCAACCAGCCAGCCAGCACATCCAACGGCCAATGCACCGCAAAAAACATCCGGGTCAGGCCGATCAGTGCCGAAACCAAGGCTCCGATGCCCAAGGCTGCTGCGGCGGTGACATCACCGGCCACCAGAAATTGCGCAATCGCAAAGCTGGATACGAAACCCATGGCGGTATGGACGCTGGGAAAACTGCTAGTGAAAATATCCAGCGCATGGTCCGACGACGGCGGCCGTTCCCGAGCGATGAACTTCTTTAGTATCCATCCAGCCAGCCGCGTCCCGCCCATGAGTGCAGCGAAAAACCCGAGCCCGGCATAGTCGGCGTTGTGCGCCAGAATTGCGATTCCGCTCGCCATGACGAGGCCGCTCACCAGATCGCCGCCCAATGCGGTGACATCACGCATGGTGGTCCATAGTTTTCTGTGCCCGGCACTATCACCGGAAGGAAACAGTCCACGGACCAGGGCAAGGGTCCGCACATCAAACGCGGCCAAGGCGCGCGATCGGATCAGAAGCGCAAGCGGAACAAGGGCCAATGCCGCGATAAGACCAAGGACAAGCATCATTGCGCGGGAAATTCGCTGGCAAGAAAGGCGTGGATCGCCGCCGCAGCCTTGCTGGCCGATGCGATGTCCGGATCAATGTCAAATGTCTGGGCAAAAGCGGCGGCCTGGCGTTCACGAAAGGCCTCGCTCAGCGGAAATGCTTTGTCGAGCGCATCAGGCAGGGACTTTGGATCATCAATCACCTGTCCGAAATGCCAGAAGGCGTAGCTGGGATCATCTTGCCACACCGCCCCGTGCGAGTTCAGGAAAATTGCCGGTCGTGGACGTTCGATATATTCATAGATCTGACTGCTGACATCACCCAGATAAAGGTCGGCATTACGCGTATAGGACATATCCACGCTCTTGCTGCTACCAACATCGATATGCATATGATCGAGCGCATAGTATCGGGCAGGGACTGACTTTCGGATTCGGAGCTTGCGGTGTTCGACAGACGCCAGCAGCTTTCGCTGGAACAGCATCACATGCGGCGCGAAAATCAGATTGTAGCGATCCTGCCCGGCAAAATAATTCAGGATAGGCATTCCGAAATCATGCCAGGATGAAAGCCTCGGATCAAAATGCGGATTGTACAGCACAGTCGGGCGATCATTGCTGAAAAACTTCTGGGGCTTTGCCAGATGGCGCGCATCAAATTTCGGATATCCGATCACGGCGTGTTTGCCGGGACGGATTATTCCTTCCGATAGCATCCGATCGCGCGATTTTTCTCCCGGAAGCAGGACGAAATCGAAATGGGCAATGTCGGGCGACACGCTGATGCTGCGGTCACCGGCGCCGTGGGGGCAGAATATCAATCGCGGCCTGTCCATCTTGAAGCGGGTACGAAGCAATGTCGTAGTGGTTTCCGGAACCACCAGTGCATCGTAACTGCCCAGAAGATCCAGATTAGCCGCCAACCCGCCAATCCGGCTTAGCGGAACAATGCCCCCGGTCAGCCGCTCGACAATCTTGACCGCCTTGCCGATTTCGAGCCGCCGAAACTGTGGCGTTGGAAGCTGCGGATCGAGATGACGCATGACTGCCTCACTCTGGCTATCACCGGAAGTGATGACATCCACCTGCACATCTGGTGCCAATTTCTGCAATTTGGGGATGATCGGTGCGGTATGCGCGACCTGATGCAATTCCTCGTGATTATAGAGGAATCCGACCTTCAGGCGGGGGGCAGCGGTGCGAGATATGACGATTGGCGGCACAGTGATTTGAGCCAATAAGGCATGAATTGACAGGATACCAGCCACACTGGGCTGACGATATTTTCCGTGTCCGCATTGCTACAAGCTACCCGCCATACCTATATGGCTGCCGTGCTTGCCGGTTTCCCCCTTCCCTTGCGCCAGAAAGACGCCGCTCTTGAATACTGAAGGACAGGTTTTGGCCGGCGAACGGCGTGATTTACGGCGCGGGGCATGGCAAATCCTCAGCGGCTTCGGGGTTCGTATGCTCGCCCGGGTTCTGCTGCTGACATTCGTTGCGCGGATGTATGGCATTGCCGATTTTGGGCGGCTTGGCGAAACGGTCGCCCTGCTCGAATTGCTCGCCGCCTTCGCCACTTTCGGCCTTAGCAAGACCCTGCTCGGCAAACTGGGCGAGGACGAAGCAGCCGCCAACCCTGGCCAGCATATCGTCGAAGCCGTCATTCTGGTGATTACACTTTCCGGCGCAGTCATGGCCGTGCTCTGGATAGTCTGGCCATCGATTGCCGCCAGTTCGCTGACTGGGTCCCAATTCCTCATTCTGGGTGTGCCCTTGATTGCATTGACCGAGGTCGCAACCACCGCCACCCGCCATTTCCGCACAGTTTTTTGGGACACGCTGGTCAAGGCGCTGGTCAAACCGTGGAGCTTTCTGCTGCTGGGAATCCTCGCTTTTTACGGGGTCAAGGGGCTCACGCTTCCCTCCGGCCATGTGATCACTTCGGAACAAGCCCTGCTCTTGGCCTATGTTGGCTCGCTATTGCTATCGGCAGCCGCCAGCCTGCTTGCAATGATCAAGGCATTCGGGGCTGCCGGGCAAACGCTTCGCGCGCGGCCGACATTTGGCGGTGTGGTCGCCTTGGCGCGAGGCAGTTGGCCGATTGCACTGAACGATACAGGTGTCTTCGCCTTTAGACGCATCGACATTCTGCTGCTTGCCATGGTCGCAGGACCAAAGGCGACCGGGGTTTATTATTTGGCGCAGCAGATCGGCACTGTAGTCGAAAAGGTCCGTTATCTGTTCGAACCGATGCTGGCGCCGATTGTTGCGCAGAGCCGTTCACTGGCAACAATAGGGGCACACCTCAGCCGTCTGGTCCTGTTCATTTTTGCCACTCAACTGGCGATTGTCTGTCTGTTCGTAATTTTCGGTCAGCTGATCCTCGACTGGTTCGGATCAGGTTTCGCGCTGGGGACTTTGGTGGTTGTCATCATTCTGCTTGGTGAACTCATGGATGGCAGTTTCGGTCTATGCGAATTGCCGATGGTGTACCGCAACCCCCGATGGCCGCCGCGCATGGTGGTTGTTACCCTGGCCGTGGAAGTGTCACTGGTATGGCTGCTGGCCGGGCAATACGGCGCAATGGGTGCAGCAATCGGTTTTGCCGTGGCGATGGCCATGCTGGCCATAATGCGGATATTGGCAGTCTACCGGCTGTACGGTTTCAAGGTTGTTGGCCCCGGGCATCTTGCACTGGGACTGGCTGGCATCATGCTGTGTTTGCTGGCGAATATCTTCCTGCCAGTTCTCGCCAATCTCGGCATAGCCAACTGATCACCCCGAAATCCGCGTAAACTGTTGCGAGGTTAATCAATTACCGCAGCAGATTTGCCCCTGAAAATGGACAGATCAGTCACGCTGTGGATCCACATTCCGGCCAACATCGCCGCAGCAAAAACCCATGTTTGCCAGGTTCCGTATACCAAGCCTGCCAACGCAGGTCCCGGGCAGTAACCGACCAGACCCCAACCCATGCCAAAGATCGCCCCACCTGTAAGCAGTTGGCGATCCACCACCCTGTTTTCAGGAATGGAAAATGCCTTATCCAACAAAGGCTGCGGCATCCGGCGAACGATAAGATAGGCGATTGCCGATGGCACCAATGCACCGGCCATTACAAAGGCCAGGGTCGGGTCCCAAGCGCCCAGAATGTCCAGAAAGGCCAGTACGCGTGCCGGGTTGATCATATCCGAAAGGGCAAGCCCGGCCCCGAAGATGACACCCGTCAACAGGGCAGCGAAAAGATTGCGCATCGTATCAGCCCCCAATCCCTTGGCCAATTCCATGGCGAAGAATCCCAACCAGCAGAAAGCCGGCGCCCATAAAAGTTGCGGTTGCAGCCAGAGATCGTGGTGAAAGGCGGGCCATCCCGCAAACGCCGTGCCCGCTGGTACAGCCATTTCCAAGCCGCGTGCCGAAACCCACCAACAGTCCGGCGGCCATCAACAACGGGATCGAGGAGGTCACGGTGATGTCGGGTGAACGCACGAAGGTGCCGACCAGAATTGCCCCCAGCGGTAGACCGATCACAAACGCCCCCGCCTGACCGCGCGTGGGTCCGCTATCGGCGATACCGGCTGCGCGCGCGAGCATCCCGCTAACCCCGGCCACCCGGCCCGAAAGGAGCAGCAGGACAGCGGCTGCGATGCCAATAAGGGCTCCGCCCGACAAGGCAACAAAGGGGTCAAGAGGCTGCATTTCGGCGTCCTTAAAGCGTATCGAGTGGAAGTTTGAGATAACGGGTGCCATTATCTTCCGGTTCCGGGAAATGACCGGCCCGCATGTTGATCTGGATTGATGGCAGTATCAATCGCGGCATGTCGAGCGAACTGTCGCGCAATTCCCGCATCACCACAAATTCCTGTTCGGTCACGGCGTCATGGACGTGGATGTTGCCCGTCCGCTGTGCACCGATGGTTGTCTCCCACGCATAATCGCCGCGTCCGGGTGCCTTGTAGTCATGGCAAAGAAACACCCGCGTTTCAGCAGGCAATTGCATCAAGCGCCTGATCGACCGGAATAATGTTGTCGCATCGCCGCCGGGAAAATCCGCGCGTGCCGTGCCATAGTCGGGCATGAACATCGTATCCCCGACAAATGCCGCTTCGCCGATGACATAGGCCAGGTCCGCCGGTGTATGCCCGGGCACATGCAGTACGGTGAGGGGGATTTCACCTATTTCCACGCGCTCTCCATCCACAAACAGATGGTCGAACTGCGAACCGTCGCGGGCGAAATCAGCGCCCTCGTTGAAGACTTTGCCGAAAACTTCCTGAACCGTCTGGATGTGGTTCCCGATGGCGACTTTGCCGCCAAGTTTTGTCTGTAGATAGGGCGCGGCCGACAAGTGATCGGCATGGGCATGCGTTTCCAGCAACCAGTCTACCTGCAATCCCTCGGCCCCGACATAATCGATAATCGCATCTGCCGATGCCGTAGACGTTCGGCCGGACGGCTGGTCGAAATCGAGCACCGAGTCGATGATGGCTGCCCGCTTCAGCACAGGATCGTGCACAACATAGGACGCTGTGAAAGTCGTTTCGTCGAAAAAACCGCGGACGACTGGCCTGTGAATATCGCCGCGCAGCGCGCCCTTCACCTGTTCCTGGGCCAATTTCAAGGCCGGGTCTGAATGCATGGATTATTCCCTTTACGTTCGATTACGAATAGTTGGCCGTCAGGTCCGCGCATTACGGATAGGTCCTTATTCCGGCCTTTTCGCCGAACTTCCATCCACTCCATATATTGTTTTTTACTAATTTAGCAATACTGCATATACAGCATGAGCCATCGTGCCGCAAATTCACCGAGCATCCGGTCAACCGCGTCACGCAGAGGGCGAAATGGTTCGAAAAACAGCTGACTGAGGCCGCTTTGCCAGATTCTGGATAGGGCGCGGCCAGTTCGGTAATGGTTGTTCCCCGAAATGGCGGAAAGAACGTAGAAAAATGCGCCCTATCAATGTTTGGCTTTTCAAAGTTGCCAATGATCAGAAACATTACACATTCATCTAAATATCCGTAAGAGGGTATAGATAAGAACTAAATTCGAATTCGTTGAAATTACCGACCCGGTATCGTGAATGAACGAAGATGAACTAAAGGCGAAATCGTCAATTGCTCCGCTTGGCGGTGCGCAAGCGCTCCATGCGCTGATCGATACCGTGCCCGATGCCATGATCGTGATTGACGATTCGGCGCGTATTCTTTCGTTCAGCAAGGGCGCCGAACAGGTGTTCGGATTTGCCGAGTCCGAAGTACTCGGAGAAAATGTCAGCCTTTTGATGCCTTCGCCTGACCGCGAACGGCATGACAATTACCTCAGGCATTATTTGGACACGGGCGAGAAACGGGTCATCGGAATCGGACGCGTTACCACCGCGCGGCACCGCGATGGCAGCACGTTCCCGGTCGATCTGTCGGTCGGCGAATTCATGATGGGTGGGCTGCGCGTTTTTGCTGGCTTTATCCGTGATCTGACCGAAACCAGAGAAACCGAGCGAAAATTGCACAATCTGCAAGCCGAGCTGGCGCATGTCTCGCGGATATCCTCAATGGGCGCGCTGGCAACTTCGATTGCCCATGAACTCAATCAACCGCTGACCGCTGTGGCCAATTATGCCCAATCGGCGCGCGGGCTTCTGGATGATCCGGATAGTATCGATCTGGCTCTGGTCTGCGAAGCCCTCGACGAATGCGGCAAGGAAGCCTTGCGCGCTGGCCAGATTGTGCAGCGGCTGCGTAGTTTCATTTCACGAGGGGACTCGGTCCGTCAAATCTCCAGCCTCCAGCGACTGGCGAAGGAGGCGACCGCGCTTGCGTTGATCAATGGTGACTCGCGCGGAGTGGATTTTGCATCAAAGCTGGACGCGGATCACGATTGGGTTCTGGTTGATCAGGTTCAGATCCAGCAAGTCTTGGTCAATCTGATCCGCAACGCGCTTGAGGCGATGGAACAATCCACGGTAAAGAAGCTTTTGATCACGAGCGAGCCGGCCAAGGATCGAATGGTGCAGATAACCGTTTCGGACAGCGGTTCAGGACTTGAACCGCATATCGCAGAAAGGCTGTTTCACCCCTTCATGAGCACCAAGCCTAGCGGAATGGGGTTGGGCCTTTCGATCTGTCACACGATCATCAGTTCGCATGGTGGCCGGATCTGGGTGGAGCCTTCGGAATTGGGCGGAACGTCTTTCAATTTTACCTTGCTGGAGGCCAACACGGAGGAAAAGAATGGCTGAGCACCCGGTTTATCTTGTCGATGATGACGATTCCGTACGCCGGTCGGTCAGCTTCATGCTCAAGACTTCCGGCATTGAAGTGCATTCTTTTGTCAACGGAGCCGATTTCCTGAAAGCGTCGCGCGATTTGAAACCGGGCTGTGTGCTGCTGGATATCAGAATGCCTGAAATGGACGGCCTCGAAGTTCAGGCTGAACTGGTCGACCGGGGCGCTGCCTATCCCGTTATTGTTATGACCGGCCACGGCGATGTTGATCTGGCGGTCAAAGCGATGAAAGCCGGAGCCGTTGATTTCATCGAGAAGCCGTTTGACAAAAAGGTAATGCTTGCAGCCGTAGCGGAGGGTTTTGAACGCATCGACGAAACCTCCCAGAATGGAAAACGGCGGGAAGAAGCGCGATTGCAGCTAAACTGCCTGACCCCTCGCGAGATGGATGTGCTGGAAGGACTGGCCACAGGATATCCCAACAAGACCATCGGTTATGATCTGGGCATCAGCCCGCGGACCGTAGAAATCCACCGCGCCAATTTGATGCACAAGTTGGAGGTTACCAATTTCTCCGACCTGCTGCGCATTGCTTTTGCTGCCGGCCTCGGAGAACACGACTGATAGAGATCCACGCCGGCCTCAGCCGGGTACCACGGAAACAATCCTGTACGGCAAGCTGAGACCACCGGGTTCGACGATCGATACAAACCCGCCCACACGAAATGGCTGGTTTGCATATTGGAGCCAGCCCGGCTCGCCTTTGCTGAATGCCTTGAAACAAAATTTCCAGCCATCTGTGTTGCGAATGATGTTGCCCGACTGGTCAGGTTCGTTTGGCCAGAACCGGCGAACAATTGCTTCATTGGGGTGCGATTTGCAGACTGCCTGGTCGATCAAGCCTTCTTCGGTCAGCGGCAGGCGCAGAATATAGGACCTGCCAGCCGAGCCGACCGGAAATCCGTCACTCGGAGCAAGTTCAAGTTTGATAATGTTCCACAGGGTCAAGGAAACTACCCAGTAACTGCAACCATGACCATAGTGTGCCGTAAATGGTTGCCCCTCAAGAATAAGGAAATATCCGTGGTCTGACCTCAGGATATATCCGTAGTTACCTGCCTTGCGCAGCCACTAGGCTCCTCGGACATATTACGGCCCCCCGTTGCCTTGGAGGACACTGCCATGCGTTCGATTTTGCTGCATATTGACGATGATCCCTGCCTCGAGGCACGAATTCAGGTTGCGTTCGATCTTGCGCGCAGCTTCGAAGGCCATGTCACCTGCCTGCAAGCCATTCCCTACGAATATGGCGTCCCTGGCGATCTTTATGGCACCATGGCCGCGCAGCTTTATCCGGTGATCCGCGAAAATGCGGCAAAGCTGCGAGAAACGCTCGAGGCTCGCCTCGCCAAGGAAGATATGCCGTGGGACTGGATTTCCGTTGACGGTTTGGCGCAGCACAAATTGCTGGTTCATGCTGGCCTCAGCGACATAATTGTAATGGGGGCCTGCACTGAGGCCAAAGGCCGCAATTCCTACTCGGCTCTGGCCGCAGAAGTTGCGATCGGTGCGCAAACCCCGGTGATGCTCGTGCCGGAAAAATGCAAAGGGCTGGATCTCTCCGTTCCCGCAGCCGTCGCCTGGAACGGCTCTCCTGAGGCATCACACGCGCTGCGTGCGGCTGTGCCCCTGTTGCAAAAATCAAGCGAAGTCTATTTGCTTTCCGTTACCGAAGATGACCCCGAATTCGATCTGCCGGCAATTGAAGGCGCGAGCTTTCTTGCCCGCCATGGTATTGAGGCAAATATGGTTGAATTGCCGGGGACCGACGATGGCATCCGGGATTTGCTGGTGAAAGCCGCCCAGGTCCGCAAGGTCGGCTGGATCGCCATGGGTGCCTATGGCCATACCAGAGTGCGTGAGCGTATCCTTGGCGGAGTAAGCCGATCAATGATGAGCAACGCGGAATTTCCGACCCTGTTGGCACACTGAAAGACATCGGCCCCCTTGCCACAGCCAGGTAACAGCCAGCGCGCGGGCTATTCGTCAGGCCCCGATCATGCCATGCCTGTGCCGGTGAAGTGCCCTTCCGCGGGGGATGGCGCAGCGGACGGAACAGTTCATGGCAAGCTTTACAGCCCTTGGCATCTTTTTCGCCATCGTGCTTGCCATCAATCTGATGCCTGCCTTCGGTCCACCAACCTGGTCGATCATAGTGCTTTACGGTTTCAATACGGATCTACCGCTGCCGGCAATCATCGTGGTCGGGGCAGCAGCGGCCGCGACGGGGCGTTTCTTGCTGGCCAGCGGTTTTCGCCTGCTTGGGAATCGGGTTTCCGAAAAAACCCGCAGGAATCTGGCTGCGGCGCGGACCCTGTTCGAAAGGAACCGGCGCAATGGCCTCATCGCGCTCGGGTTTTTCGCACTCTCACCGGTACCTTCGGCGCAATTGTTCGAGGCGGCTGGCCTCGCGAAAGTGCGATTGCTGGCCTTCACCGCCGCATTCTTTATTGGCCGGTTGGTATCGTACAGCCTTTACGGATTCTCTGCCGAACAACTGAAACGATCTTCGCTTGGCAGTGTCATTTCCGAAAATCTCTCAAGTCCAATCGCAATTCTTATCGAGGTGGTAATGATCGGCGCGTTGGTGGCCCTCGCCCGGATCGATTGGCAGAAATACCTCGCTGGAACCGGGAAATGAAAGGTTGCGCCGCACATGCCTGATCCGGCTCTGACCCTGACCTTCCATGGCGCGGCAAAGACCGTAACCGGTTCATGCATGGAGTTCACTTCAGGCGGGAACTCCATCCTGGTTGATTGCGGTATGTATCAGGGATCGCGCACTCTCGAAAAGCTCAATGCTGATCGGTTTTCCTTCGATCCGTCGGACATTTCTGCCGTAATTCTGACCCATGCCCATATTGATCACAGCGGGCTTCTGCCCAAGCTCGTGGCGCGCGGATTTCGTGGTCCTATCTGGTGCACGCAGCCGACCCGCAAATTGCTCGAATACATGCTTGCGGATGCCGGTCGGATTCAGGAAACGGATACCGAACGGCGTAACCGGCGGCGCGACCGGGCGGGAGAAACGCCATTCGATCCGATCTACACCGAAAAGGATGCCCTGGCGGCGTGGCGGCTGTGCAAGCCTGTCGATTTGGAAGAATGGTTTGATCCGGCCCCAGGCTTCCGGGCCCGATTGTGGAACGCCGGCCATATCCTTGGTTCGGCATCGGCCGAATTGGAAGCCGCCGGCGTTCGCGCCATCTGTTCGGGCGATATCGGGCCTGACAACAAGGCGTTCCAACGCGATCCCGAAGGGCCATCAGGCTTCGATTATGTCATTTGCGAGTCCACTTATGGTGATCGAACCCGCGAAAAGGTCTCGATCGAGGATCGCCGCAAGCTGATCGAGGCAGAAGTCCGCGCGGCGCTTGTTCGTGGCGGCAATCTGATCATCCCCGCTTTCGCCCTCGAACGGACGCAGGAACTGTTACTGGACCTTGCTGCAATACAGCAGTCTGGCGCTTTTCCCGGCCTGCAGGTCTTCATCGACTCCCCCCTTGCCAGCCGGGTAACCAGCGTGTTCGAGCAATATTCTTCGCAGTTGCAAGATACCGGCGGGACGAATATTTTTGCCCATCCCTCCTTCCATTTCACCAGCGATGTGGCCGAATCCATCCGGCTCAATTCCATGTCGGGCGCAATAATCCTGGCAGCCTCTGGCATGTGCGAAGGCGGGCGCATCCGCCACCATCTGGTACACAATCTGCATCGGCGGGATTCGACAATTCTGTTCGTCGGCTATCAGGCGCAAGGTTCCCTTGGCCGGGTCATTCTGGATGGCGCCCAGACGGTTCGCATTTCCGGCAATGATGTTCGGGTAAAGGCGCAGATCCGCCGGATCGATCAATATTCCGCGCACGCCGACAAGGACGAATTGCTCGACTGGATTGCGCAGCGCGGCCCAATTTCCGGAAACCTGTTTCTCGATCATGGTGAACCGCCTGCAATGGAGGAAATGCGCCGCGAATTGCAGCGGCGCGCACCGGAACTGGCAGTTCGCATACCCCAGATCGGAGAGTCCTACGCGCTCAGGCCCGGCAAGGCTGCCAAGCGGATTGGCACTGGCTTGCCCGACATCCAGCAAGCCATTGGGCGCGATTGGCAGAATACATATGCGGAATTCGTCACCGGGCTCAAAACCCGGCTAAACGCGATCCACGATCAACGCCAGCGACAGCACGCAATAGACGATATGCGCCGCGTGCTCGATTCCTATACCGAAGCGAAGAAGGATCAGCGAACGAAGCGCGGCAAGCAGTGAGAGCGCCTATTTTGATGCGAACAACAAACTACCCTTGGTCAATCGTTCAAGCACTTCGGCGATCTTTCGCTGCTCGACCGCAAAACACCCAAGACTGCGACCAACTCTTCCGGCGCGCAAGGCCTGTATGCCGTCCACATACCGGGCACCGTGAACCACGATTGCCCGTTGCCAGGCCAGACTGTTTTCGGGATCAAGTCCGATCAAACGGCGGGAACGGCCATGTTTGCCCACATAGGTGTCAGCCATGAGAAAGCTGCCGCGGGAGGTGGCATTTGAGCCTGGGCGATTGGAAAATTCCTTCAGCCAGCCGCTGTTGCCGGGATCCGAGCCTCTGCCATGGGCAACCAGCCAGTTCGCCGCGATACGCCCATTGGCGACATCGACCAGCTGGAACCGCATTTCATTCGAGCGGGCGGAGAAATCAACAAGACCGAGCATGTTCCTGCTAACGATCCTGTGTCTATGGGTGTCGAGGGCGCCTAACGCTTGCTGCAACAAAATGGGCCGTGAAGCGGTTATCGGCGCAGCAAAAGCGCGCGGGACCGCCAGGCAAGATGTCGCAGCAACCGATACGCCCAGAAATTGGCGTCGATTGATTGTCACTGTAATATTCCAAATTTTGCTTTGGACAAGAATTGGGGGCAAAAACGTGTTTTTCAATACTTGGGGTTGGAGAAGGGCATGAAGCGCGCGGCGCTGGTACTGATGGCAATGATCCTTTGCGGTGCGAATTTTCCAGCCGCCCCTCACGGCGCTGACTGGGATGGGGCGGACATTGCGGGTTTGAGGCACTGGATCGCAACTGCAGCTGACGATGCCCTGCCGAATATTGCAACGGACAGGCTTGATCGTGCCCTGCAGCAAGGCGATCAGGCGGCGATCGACCGCGAAGCAGACGCGCTCGCCCTGCGCCTTGCGCGGATGCATTTGCTCGGCTGCGCCGGCCAAACGGAACGGTCAGGATGGAAAATTACCGACAGCGACAAAAAGCTCGCGCTGGAACCCTTGCTCGAACAGGCGCTCAAGAATGACACGCTGGATACGTTTTTTGCCCTGATGCGCCCGGCGCATTCCGACTATGCATTACTTAGGGCTGCCTATGCGACCGAACGCGATCCGGAACGACGCAAAACCATCGCGCTGAACATGGAACGTTGGCGCTGGATGCCGCGCGTCCTTGGCCGTGAATATGTGTTGGTCAACGCGCCAATGTTCGAAGCGAGCCTTTGGCAGGGTAATGCCCGTGTCTCGACCTGGAAGGTGATTGTCGGAAAGACCAGCACCCCCACCCCGGTGTTCGACACCATGATCAAGGGCGTTATCTTCAATCCATGGTGGGAAGTTCCGGCCAGCATCGTGCGCGAGAGCGTCGGAGCGCTGGTGCGGCGGAATCCGTCACTGGCCCGCGCCCGCGGCTATGTTTGGGGTGGCGGGCGCTACCGCCAGAAACCGGGTCCCAATAATGCGCTGGGCCAGATGAAGCTGGCGATGCCCAATCCGTTTTCCGTCTACATGCATGACACGCCAAACAAGGATCTGTTCAATCGCGATGTCCGCGCCCTCAGCCACGGCTGTATCCGGACCGGCGATGCAATTGGCTACGCCGCGACGCTGCTTGGCGGGGTGCGCAGCCGGAAAGATGTGGACGCCATAGTGGCCTCCGGTAAAACGACAACGATCAACCTGGCGCAACCTTTGCCAGTCTACATCGCCTATTTCACCGCCGCGACGGATAGCAGCGGTACACTGACGATTCAGCCCGACCTCTACAAACGCGATGCCCGTATGGCGGCTGCGAGCAAGCCTGGCTGCGGCGGCTGACCCTGCAAGTTCGGGCTTGCGGCCAGAGCCGGGGCTAGGCCGGAACATCTGGCCATGCCTTACAGCTGCCAGCAAATCCATCACTTCGGCATCTTCGGTTTGATCAAAATCTTCGTAATGCAACGCCCCGGATTGGGCAGAATGTCCCTCAATAAGGAAAAGGCCTTAGTTCGAATTTACGGGATAGGGACAATTACGGAGCCACATTGGCCCCAGCCTGGGAGATAGTGCCTTTGCGACCCGAAGGGAGCGGAGCGATTCGATCCCGATAGCACTGGTCCGGCAGGGTAGCCCCTGCCGGACTTTTTTGGGTTCAACCGGTCGCGAACATTGCAGAACAAAGCCGGCAAGGGGACAGACGGCCTTAACCCTCTGAGAAAACCTTGGCGTCGTTCTGCACACGGGCAGAATTGGTCCCATGTCAACAAAGCCAATAGTGATGTCTGCAAGCTGTGCTTCGCAACACCCTATTTTTTGCCGGACACTTATGTAAGTAGCGTGACTCGATAGCCGAGGAGAGTTTTCCAATGAATCTGGAGTTCAGTGCCGACGAACTGGCATTTCGCGATGAGGTGCGGGCATTTATCGGGGAAAATTACCCGAGAGATATCTCGGCATCTGCGCTCCGTGATGACATGTCACCCAAAGACCTTGTCGCCTGGCATAAAGTATTAGGTGCCAAGGGATGGTCTGTTCCAGCCTGGCCGAAGGAATATGGCGGGACTGATTGGACCCCGACCCAGCGCTACATCTGGTCGGAAGAGAACGCGCGGATCAATGCGGTGATGCCGCTGCCTTTCGGTGTCTCCATGGTCGGGCCGGTCATCTACACCTTCGGCAATGAAGCCCAAAAAGCACAACATCTTCCCGGCATTCGCAGCGGCGAGGTATGGTGGTGCCAAGGCTATAGCGAACCCGGCGCAGGTTCGGATCTGGCGTCGTTGCAGACAACTGCGGTGCGTGATGGCGATCATTACATAATCAACGGCCAGAAAACCTGGACGACCTTGGCCCAATATGCCGATTGGGGTTTCTTCCTGTGCCGCACGGACCCCAGTGCGGCCAAACCGCAGGAAGGGATCAGCTTCATCCTTGTGGACATGAACACCCCCGGCATCGAAGTGCGGCCGATCAAGCTGATCGATGGCGGTTACGAGGTCAATGAAACATGGCTGACCGATGTGCGGGTGCCTGTCGAAAACCTTGTCGGGCAAGAAAACAAGGGCTGGACATATGCAAAGTTCCTCCTCGCCCATGAACGCAGCGGCATTGCCGGTGTCGCGCGATCAAAGAGGGGCGTGGAACAATTGCGCGAGATCGCGAAGCTGGAACTGCTGGATGATCAGCCCCTGATCAGCGATTTCGCCTTTGCCAGCAAAGTCAGCCAACTTGAAATCGATCTTGCGGCATTGGAAATTACCGAACTGCGCACTTTGGCTGGTGAACAGGCAGGGCGCGGCCCCGGCCCGGAAAGCTCCATTCTGAAGATCAAGGGTACAGAGATCCAGCAGCGCCTGACCGAGCTGACCCTTGAAGCCGTTGGCCACTATGGCACGCCATTTTACGGGGGCATTCCGGAAACGGGATCGAATGAATATCCCATTGGTCCGGACTATGCACGGCATTCGGCTGCGTCCTACCTGAACATGCGCAAGACGTCGATCTACGGCGGGTCCAACGAGATCCAGCGGAACATCATCACCAAAATGATCCTGGGGCTATAAGCCGGATCAATCGCGGAGAGTAACTGTGGATTTCAATTTCACCGATGAACAAACAATGGTGCGCGACAGTCTGACGCGGCTGGTGCGGGAAAAATACGATTCAGACAGCCGCCGGGCAGTGATTGCCAGCGAGAGTGGCTGGCGCCCCGAAATCTGGTCACAACTGGCAGAACTGGGCCTGTTCGGAATGCCTTTTGCGGAAGAAGATGGCGGCTTTGGCGGCGGTGCCATCGACTCCATGATCGTTATGGAGGAATTCGGGAAAGGCCTGGTTGTCGAACCCTATGTTCCGACCGTCGTTTGTGCGGGCGGATTTCTGAAACATGCTGGTACTGCGGCGCAAAAGGCCGAACACATTGGCGGAATAGTTGATGGCAGCCGTATCTTCGCTTTCGCTTACGCCGAAGCGCGCGCGCGGTATGACTATGCCAACCTGGAAAGCACCGCAAAGAAAGTCGGCAGTGGTTATGTACTGAATGGCCATAAGACCGTGGTTATTGGTGCGCCTTGGGCGACACATCTTATCGTAACGGTGCGAACATCCGGTTCCAAGCGGGACCGTGATGGCATTTCGGTTTTTGTCGTCGACAAGGCTTCTGATGGCGTGGTTACGCGCGACTATCCTACGATCGACGGGCGCCGCGCATCGGAGGTGTTTCTCGAAAATGTCTCGGTACCAGCCGATGCCCTGGTCGGTGAAGAGGGCAACGGCCTGGCGTTGATCGAACTGGTCACGGATGAAGCTATTGCGGCTCTGTGCGCAGAAGCCTGCGGGGCAATGAAAGTGGCCCAGGCAATGACGGTCGAATATTCGCGCCAACGCAAGCAGTTTGGCGTGCCCATCGGATCCTTCCAGGCGTTGCAGCATCGCATGGTCGATATGTTCACCGAATATGAGCAGTCCGTGTCGATGACTTACCTTGCAACACTCAAGCTTGGTGAAGGCGAAAACGAACGCAAACGGGCGGTTTCGGCCGCCAAGGTGCGGATCGGTCAAGCGGCACACCATATCGGGCAGGAAGCGATCCAGATCCATGGCGGAATGGGCATGACCGACGAACTGGCTATCGGGCACTATTTCAAACGCCTGACCATCTTTGATTCCGAATTCGGCAATGTGGATCATCACATGAAACGGCACATTGCTTTGTCGGGGGGATAATTCTCCGCCACGGTCGGCAAAATACCCTCCCCCCCTCAAAAGGAGACCGCAAACCGGGGCGAGCAGAGTAATCTCTGCTTGCGACCCGGAGGTTAATTAGTCTTAGCCTCATCCTTAAGGCCTCGTCCTATCGGGCGGGGCCTTTTTTTGGCGCGGCAATTTCTGCTAAGGAATACTGTGCAAAGCAAGCATTTGGACCGCCTATGATCAAGGTTCAAACTTCGTGCAATTCCGCGATTAGCGCATCGGGATGGCTGTAAGAGATGAAACGGCCAGCACCGGGAAGAATTTTGACCCGCGCATCAGGCAAGGCACGGCGCCAATAAGCAAGCGATTCTGCCGCATCATGCATGAAATCGGTTTCTCCGATCAACAAGGAGAATTTCCGTGTGCCCGGTATTGGCGTCGGCTCCTCCAGCGTCGCCTGAAGAACCTGTTCCCGCACAAAGCCATCAACCCGCCCGCGCCTGAAAGGGATCAGTTTGCGGTAAAAATCCATCATGAGCGCAGGGTCAGCCATTGCCGCTCGATCGGCTGGACTGTCAGCCACCCAGTTCTGCATATTGCTGCGAACCCGATCGAAATTGGCCAAAGTGCACATCATTCTGACCACAGCCTCCACCGCCCAGGGCCGCTTTGCAAATTTACGCTTTAGACCGGCGATCATGCCCTGCGCGGTATCGCCCGCCGAATAGCGTTCGGGTGCATCGATGATCACTTTGTCGATCAGATCAGGCAAATCCTGCGCCAGCGCCAAGGCAATATGCACCGGGCCGTGGGCAATGACCGGAACGCGTGTCCAACCCATGAAACTGCAAATGGCTGCGAAATCCTGCGTACACACCTGAAGATAAGCCTGTCCGTAGCCATCGCCGGAAACCGGATCAGTATCGCCATATCCCGGCCGGTCCGGGGAAATCGGGCGATAGCCGCTGTTTTGCAAGGCACCAACCAGCGCCCGGTCCACGCCTCTACAATTCATGGTGTTGTGCAGAACAAACACAGGTTTGCCGTCTGGCGGGCCATAATCGCTGACTGCGATCTCGCGCCCATTCCCGTCTGGCACTTTCAATTCGTGGCTGTACGGAGGGGGAAATGGCTCCGCGGGGCCAAGGTTGTTGGTCAGGATTGCCACGGCCCGAAGATCGGCGAAGAGACGCGCCAGACCAATCGCATTGGTTACACCGGTCGCTTCGAAAACCTTGGCCAGTTCTTTCTTTGCCACCGCATCGGAAATGCCCAACAGTTCTGCGGCATCGGCACGAGTTGCCCCGTCGGCAATTTGCGCCGCCAGGTTTCTTTGTCGGTCGGTCAGGGCAAAGAGTTCACCCACGATCTGGTCGTTTTCGCCAACCGCATCGGTCATCAACGAACCGACTCCTGCCCAGGTGATCAGCCGGGGCAAGTTGGAAGCCCAAATGGCCGCGCGTGCCTGCTTCAGATTATCCTTGGCCGTGTAGAAACTGATTTCGGCGGCGGCGGCGGCCGTCTTGACATCGCAATGCTCATAGAGCGCGACAAGTGTCCGCACCACCGAAGGGGACATGGCAAAGGCTTCCCCAAATTCCTGCAGTCTCTTGCGGGTGATTTCCGGCGACAACCGGCCGACAATGATCGCCCCATCGCGGCGCTGGATAGAGTCCGGAATAGCGCTTGCGGACCAATTGAGGGATCGTTCCACCGCTGCCACCGCAACCAGCGTAATGCCATCAGCGGGATGCTGAATCACTTCATAGGATGTGCCTTGGGGATTGCGTTGAAACGTATCGACCAGATGGTTTCGGGATATCGGATCAAGCCCGGTCAAGAAGCCGTTGCCATCTCCGATCTGCGAACCGTCCGGCGACAGAAAGTCGATATCAAGGCGCGGATTCCCAGAAGCGGGCTGGTTGGGCCGCTGCCTGACCGCCCCATCTCTTCTGCCAAGAGTTACGCCTTGCCCGTCCATGACCCGATTTTATGCCACCCTACGTGACTACCGTTATCGGCAGCATGGCCACTCCTTCCAGCGATTTGTCGTTCACGCAAGTGTTTGGCCAGCAGGGCCCAAGACTTTCACCTGATCGAAGTCTTTATAGGATTGATACTAGAGATAATTTTCTGGCAGAAAATCGTAAAGCGCTCTGGAATAATGTGTTACTTGCCCAGCTAGTCGCGATAGTTTCTGATTTCACAATTCTTGCGCCACAGGCAAAAACTATTCGGGCCGCACAATTATTTTACCAATCCTGTCCGGGTCTTCCAAAGCACTGAACGCGCTTGCCGCATCCTTTAGCGCGAAACGTGCTGAAATCACGGGCGCGATAATGCCTCTCGCTGCCATGCCTAAAAGGATCGTGAGGATTTCGCGAACGCGCGCCGGGTTCGTGTTCCAAAGATATCGGGCGTCAACTCCAACCAGATCGGCCGATTTGAGCAGCGGAAGGTTTGCCGGAAGGCGAGGAATGCTCCCACCCGAAGCAAACCCGATAACAAGATGCCGACCGCATTTGGCAAGCGATCGAAAGCACAATTCGAACAGTGCGCCACCAACAGGATCGAACACCATGTCGACCCCAGCCGGGTACAACACCTTCAACTGGCTGCGCCAGTCCTCGTCACGGTAATCCAGAACAGCGCTTGCGCCCATTCCGATGACATGGTCACGTTTTGCACCGCCTGACGCCAGTCCGATGCCCATTGCTGAACTCGCGTGGGCAAGCTGGATCGCGGCGGATCCAACGCCCCCTGATGCACCAGTAACCAGCAGGGACTGGCCCGGCCTTAACTGACTGCGATCAAACAGCGCATAATACGCTGTCAAATAATCGAGCATTACCGCCGCCGCCATGTCAGAATCGATCGCGTCAGGGACATGTACCGTATGGGAAGCCTTGATGATCGTCTGGTCCGCCAGACCTGCGCCAAATTGCCACGTGGCGACCCTCTGCCCGACCGCAAAACCGCTTACGCCTTCACCAGCCCTCACCACCCTGCCGACGATTTCACCGCCGGGGATAAAGGGGAGTTCCGGTTTAACCTGGTACAAACCGCGCGCCACAAGCAGATCAACAAAGCCAATTGCCGTGGCTTCGACGCTGATCAGAATTTCTCCGTAACCCGGCTCTGCCAAGGCGGTATCCTGAATGAAGAATCCTTCAATTTCGCCCAGGGCATTGCCGCAAAATGCTCTCATAACGGCATCACTTTCAACTTGCCTTCGCGAAATCCGTTGAGCCTGTGTCTCTTGTACCGAATTCGAGAACATCGGGATCTGGCCTGCGGGTCATGCGCCAGAATGCATCGTTTCTCCACGGTGTGATTGCGATGACGCGGCCCTTTGAATTGCGGTACCAGTTTTCAGTGCCGGGGTGAGTCCAGACAAGCTTTTCATGCGCATCGTCAATCAACTGGCGATAGTCTTCGTAAACCTTGCTCTTTACCTCTACCGTTTCGGCCTGACGTTCTTCGCTGCTGATTATGACTTCGCCGGCAAAATGCATTTGATTTTCAATATTGCGGATCATGCTGCCACCATGGCCCGAGCCGACGTTAGGGCCAAGCAGGATGAAAAAATTGGGAAAGCCTGGGACCAAGGTGCCAAGATAGGCCGCCGCATCGTCCTCCCCCCACAGCTCGCGCAAAACGCGGCCGTCGCGGCCGATAACATCGTATGAGCCGAGCACTCGGGTGGTCTGAAAGCCGGTAGCCAGAACAATCACGTCGGCTTCTATGACCTGGCCGGACGATGAAATTAGTCGTTTACCCTCA
This sequence comes from Erythrobacter sp., assembly GCA_024642565.1. Lineage (GTDB taxonomy): Bacteria > Pseudomonadota > Alphaproteobacteria > Sphingomonadales > Sphingomonadaceae > Allopontixanthobacter. Next base: position 80,762 of record JAHEAV010000001.1, on the reverse strand, counting down.
ACCTTGGCTAGATGTTCGGGTATAAGTTTGACGTTCGGCTTCCTCAAAGTACGGTACCAGCCGTTATCCAGGAGCATTCGTTTTGCGAACGGCGGATAGTCCGGAAGAACGTCCTCTATCAAATCCTCACGGTCGCCCAATTGTTCTTTCACATAGCGGGTGAATGCCCTGCGGTGACCATCGTTGATGGCGTTCACCGCGCGATCAGGCTGGTCCCAGTCGGGATCACGGAACAAGGTTCCGTGAACCCGGTCATTAAATGTCCAGGACAGCCTTTGTTCAAGCCATGCCCGGTAAAGTGGCACAACCTGCATCAAATAACGTACCCCGGCAGGCACATCCTTTCGGAATTGAGGAAAGGGCGCCGCCCACTGTTTGGATCGTGCAAAGACAGTCAAAGAAGCCACGGTATCGGCAATCGCCGGTACTATTTGCATTCCCGATGCGCCGTTGCCCACTACAGCTACCCGCTTTCCGGAAAGATCTTCGTCTTCGGGCCAGCGACTGGTGTGATAAACTTCACCATCAAACGTATCGAGACCAGCGATTGTGGGGTATTTGGGGGTGTTAAGAATGCCCACTGCGCTGAACAGATAATCGGCACTGTGATTTTCTTTCGACCCGTCCGGGCCCGTTACTGTAACGTCCCATTTGTGTGTTTCCGCGTTCCAGCGCGCATTCTCCACCTGTGTGTTAAACCGGGTGTTCTTGTACAAATGGAACTGCTTGGCCGTATCCAGAAGATAGCCTTCTATTTCGTCCCGCAAGGGAAAATATTTTGTCCAGTCATTCGGCCGGCAAGAAAATGTGTAGGTTAACGACGGTGTATCAACACCGCACCCGGGATAACGGTTTTCGAACCATGTCCCGCCAAAGTCTTCATTTTTTTCAAACAGGGTATATTCCATGCCAAGCTGCTGCAGTTCGATACCTGCGCACATTCCCGATACACCGCCGCCAATTACAATTGCCGATTTGCCGTCTATCTTGGTTTGAACGGCACGCTCGGGCGCTTCAAACTTCATCCCGGCGGCGATAATGTCACCATATTCTGCCGGTACATATTCTGACATTGCGATGGTCAGCATTTCCGCCAGGCGTGCATTTTCGGGTTTCGGCAAGGCGAGGCATTTGCCCTTTATCCAGGCCTCAATTGCCGCATAAGCGGCGTTACGGATTTCCTGCTGGATTTCATCCGTCAACTGCCCGCTGTCATTGTCATCCAAGCCGGGCGCACGGCTTGGTCTGAAGGGTTCCAAAAGCCATTTATCTTCGCCGGTCATTTGGTGAAGAACCATCAGCAAGGCAGGGATATTGGCCTGTTCCACACCCTCGCGCAGTAAACCCCAATCAACTTGTGATGAGGGTACCGGTCTTTCGGCAAACTGGTGTGTCATAACAATTCAATTCCAAATTTGTCTTATGGGATCGCGCTTCGCGGATTCTCAACACGGATACTGACATGATCTATGGATACTGGCCAGTATATTTTTAATACGGCCAAATTTGGAAACGGCGTGTGGATTTGGTCCGATGTTACCTTGCCCCAATGGATTCTCGCAGACGGTCCACTACTCCGGTCAGGCAGACATGGAAGCATGGTGCTCAATTCCATTAGCAGGATTTACCAGGATCGCGCTTCGTCGGACCGGAGGAATTGCGAAACGGCCGAGGTCAAAAGAAGGATTTGACCGGATATAAAATCTAGCTACCATGTAGTAGATTGAGGCGGATCAACCGTCCGCAGGAGAGAAGAAATGGTACAGGCATCCCGCGTGATTCTAACCGCTACTGAAGAAGTAACACTTGGCGAACCAGCTGCAGATGCAGTTGCCCGCGCGGCGACAGAGCGTGACGCGAAAAAGGTTTTCATCCTTTCCAGTTCGCACCTTAACCGCAATACCAATGAGATAGCCCGGATAGAGGCGGCTCTCGGCTCTCGTCATGCCGGAACGCACGATGGCATCCAGCCCCATGCGCCAAGGTCCGATGTACTCAAGGCCGCGGCCCATGCCCGCGAACTCGGTGCGGATTTCGTGGTTACAGTTGGCGGCGGGTCAGTGACTGACGCGGGCAAGATCATGTTGATCTGTCTGAAACACAACATCACCACAATCGAACAATTCGATGATTATCGCACCAGGGTCGATGATGACGGCAATATGATAATGCCGGTATTTTCCGGCCCTGATATCCGGGCAGTTTGTGTCCCGACCACATTGTCTGGTGGGGAATTCAATCCGCTTTCCGGGGCGACGGATGAACGGATAAAGCAGAAGCAGGCCTATACCCAGCGTGAGATGGTGCCGGTCATGGTCGTGCTCGACCCGGCTATAACGGTGCACACACCCGAATGGCTCTGGCTCTCCACCGGAGTGCGATCGGTCGATCATGCGACAGAAACACTGGCTTCGCATATGTCAAACGACTTCGCGGACGGAATTGCCGACAGCGCACTCCGCCTGCTTGCCGAAGGATTGCCGCGCGTAAAAGCGGACCCTTCAGACCTCGACGCACGTTTGAAATGCCAAGTGGGTGCCTGGCAGTCGATGATCCCGATTATCGCTGGGGTCCCCATGGGGGCCAGCCACGCTATCGGGCATGTTCTGGGCGGAACTTGCGACGTGCCACATGGCCATACTTCTTGCGTAATGTCCCCATATGTCCAGGCCTTCAATCTCCCTGTCAATGCCGACCGGCAGAAACGGATCAGTGCATGCCTCGGCGATGCCAGCAGGCCAGCTTCCGAATTGCTGGACCAATTAATTCGGGGTCTGGGAATGCCGCGCACACTCAAGGAGGTTGGCGTTACTGAAAAGGACCTCAATCTGGTTGCTGAATATACTTTGGAGGATATCTGGGGCAGAACCAATCCGCGCCCTATCAGGACAGCGGACGATGTAATGCAGATCCTTCGCACCGCGATGGGATAAATTGAACTTCAAGGAAGCACGCTTGCCAGACACCAAACGACCCCCAAGATCGACCCAGCTGAAGGAAGAAATCGCTGCCTATAAAAGGCGGCGCATTCTTGAAGAGGCGACGGACCTGTTCTTCATTCAGGGCTATGACTGCGCCACACTGGACGCAGTCGCAGAACGGCTCGATGTGACCAAACCGTTCATCTACTCCTATTACAAGAACAAGGGCGATTTGCTGCGCGAGGTTTGCCAGACCGGTATCCGCCTCTCGCTATTCGCACTTGAAGGCGCCCTGGTAATAGAAGGAACTGCGACTGAGCAACTCAAGGCCGTTGTCGAGCGGGTGGCCCGAATTATCATAGAAAATCAGCGCTACATCAGTGTTTACCTCCGCGAGGAGAAAAACCTCGACCCCAAGGATGCGCGCGCAATTCGCGAGATGCGGCATCATTTTGACGAACTGCTCAGCGATCTTCTTGAAAAAGGCAAAAAGGCCGGCGAGTTCGATATTGCAGACCCGTCCCGAACGGCAATCTGGGTTAGTGGGCTGCTGAGTTGGATTGCCCTTTGGTATCGCGAAGGCGGCCATTGGTCCGCCACCGAAGTGGTGATGGATGCGATCAATATGGTCATGAAGATGGTCTTGCCCGGGAATGCTGCCCATGGCTGATGCGCGGCCGGAAGCGGGCCACTCCGACACGCGCGTGCCAGATCGCCGAACCTGCGTTGTTCGCTATCTGATCGATGACATGGCGCGGGACCGCCCGGAACAGGTCTATGCCGTATTCGAAGATGGCGGAAGCTGGACTTACGCCCAATTGCGCGAACGGGTTGTGGCAAAAGCTTCCGGCCTGCAAAAAATCGGCGTCAAGAAAGGCCACCATGTTGCCGTGTGGTTGCCCGACGGGCGGGATGCTTTGATTACCTTCTTCGCGATCAACTATCTCGGTGCCGTATTTGTGCCATTCAATACAGCGTACCGCGGTTCGATCCTTGAACACGTGCTGGCCAATTCCGATGCAAGCCTGTTGATCGCACATGGTGGACTTGTCGATCGGCTGGAAGGAATCAACACGGCGGCCATCAGGCAAGTAATCGTGGTTGGCGAAACGCCTGCAGAAATCCATTTTGACACGTTCGAATTCGACCGAATATCCGGCGACGAGGCTGACCTTGAGCCCCTGGACGCTCCAATCGAGCCGTGGGATAATCAGGCAATAATATATACTTCCGGCACCACTGGCCCATCCAAGGGCGTGCTATCATCCTACCTCCACCTCTACACAAATGCCGGACCGGATAGCTGGCATTTCGTGACTGGCGATGACCGTTTTCTGGTCAACATGCCGATTTTCCATATTGGCGGCCTTGGCATTCCTTTCGTAATGCTGGCACGGGGCGGATCCATTGCGCTGCTGGAAAATTTCAGCACCAACACTTTTTGGGATTTCGTCCGCCGCACAGATTGCACCGCGATCTTCTTGCTGGGGGTCATGGCGACCTTCCTGATGAAACAGCCCGTTGATGAAAACGACAGGGACAATCCCGTGCGCGTGGCCTTCATGGTGCCGTTGACCGAAGCAGCCGGGCCGTTTCACGAACGGTTCGATATCGACGTGTTTACAATATTTAACATGACCGAAATTTCCTCCCCCATTGTATCGGAGGCCAACCCGGTCAAGCTTGGGACCTGCGGCAAGGTTCGCAAAGGCGTAGATGTCCGGCTGGTTGACCGTAACGATTGTGAAGTCGCAGTGGGCGATATTGGCGAAATGATCGTTCGCACCGACCGGCCTTGGGCAATGAACAGCGGATATTACAAGAACCCCGAAGCCACAGCACAGGCGTGGCGCAACGGATGGTTCCACACCGGCGATGCGTTTCGCCGCGATGATGACGGATTCTTCTATTTTGTTGATCGGGTAAAGGATGCAATCCGCCGACGAGGCGAGAATATTTCTTCCTTCGAAGTCGAAAGCCAGGTCATGGCGCATCCGGCCGTTCGCGAAGCCGCAGTCATCGGGGTGCCGAGCGAGTATTCAGAAGACGAAGTCATGGCCGTGATCGCGCTCGTCGAGGGGGCAACGATCGATCTGGCAGAACTGTCGAACTTCATGGCCGACAAACTGCCCTATTTCATGGTTCCACGGTATATCAGGACGCTCGACGCGTTGCCCAAAACGCCAACCAATAAAGTGCAGAAGGCAATATTGCGATCCGAAGGCATCACGCCCGATACGTGGGACCGCGAGGCCAACGGAATCAAATTGAAACGCGAACGTCTTTGATGGCCGCGGGGCCCGGCAGCGTCAGCCACCGGGCCTTTGGTGACAGCCTAGAAGTTAAAGCCCAGCGTCACACCATATGTGCGCGGCGCAGCGACAGAGCCAACCCTCACACTACTGTATAGCGGCGCCGTGATGATGTTGTTGGTCAAGACCAGCTCATTGGTCAGATTGCGGCCCCAAAGTTCCGCACTCCAGCCCCCATTGTCAGCGGTATAGCGAAGGCCGGCATTCACCAGCGCGTAACTGCCTTGGGTTGCATCGGCATTATTGAATTCCGTAAAGTAGACCCGGTCCTGCCAGTTGATTTCCCCGCGAATGTTAAGTTTTCCGGGCAAGGACAACGGGATATCGTAATCAGCGCCGGCGCGAAACGAAAATTCCGGCGCATTCGACAAGCGGTTGCCCGACAGGTCGACGACGGCAAAACCCTGCCGGTAATCGCCGCTCTCGAACTCTGTATATTTTGCGTTGAGATAGGTGCCAAACAGTTCGAGCGTTAACCCGTCAGCCGGCTTCGCCCGCAGTTCTGCTTCAATGCCATAGTTACGCGCGGATGCTGCGTTGATGGTCGTCACGACGCTTGTCGCATCAACAAAGCCGACCTGAAGGTTGGAATAATCCATGTAGAATGCGGCGATATTGGCTTGCAGCCTGTTGTCGGCCGAAGATGTCTTCAAGCCAACTTCATAACTCCAGACATATTCCGGATCGATAACGTCGTTTTGCGAACCGACGTTAATAACACCCGATTTGAAACCGCGCGTTACCGAACCATAGACCAGCGTGTTGTCATTAGCTTGATAATTGACGGTTAGAGTCGGCGTGAAGGCGTCCCAGGAAGCGGCCTTGTCGGTTGGAACCACACCCAGAAATTCGAAAGTACCTGTCCCGCGCCGTTTTTCATGGCTGAAACGTCCGCCCAGCGTTACCTTGAGCTTGTCCGTGAATGCATAGCTTCCCTGAGCATATACACCGTAGGCATCGATGGCGACCTTGCCCTGTTGCAGATAATTCTGGCTGTTAAACGTATCGGCGGGCAGGCCGAAAAGCAGACCCAAATTGGTCAGAGGTACGCGCACGGCACCAAACAGGTCTTCCTTGAAATACATTGCGCCAACGATCGCATCGAACCGTTCACCCTGATAATTGGCCACGAATTCCTGACTGTAGGTTTCGCTGGATTCATCATAGTTGTTCTGGCCGAACATATTCACATTTGATGCGTCCAGATCGTCGCGGTTGAACCGTTCGAAATTATGATAAGAGGAAATTGATTTCAGCGACCACTCACCAGTTGTGTATTCGATAGACCCGGTGAAGCTGTAGCCCTTACGCTGATTGAGCGCCTCTTGGTCTGAATAGATATTGCGGATGTTCGCTTTCTTGCCGCTCGCTGCGGCCACGGTGAACAGCGTGCCGCCGCCTAAGATGGAGCCGAGCAGGTTTTCAGGCGCCACGGTTGGCCCAAAATAGTGGAAAGCGTAATTGCTGTCGTCTTCGTGGAAATACTCTCCTGAAAGTACGATCTCGAGATCATCAGATGGGGCAAGCAAGACTGTGCCACGGAAGGCGTAAGCGTCGCGATCATCGACGTCTCTTCCGGTAAACTCGTTGATCCCGTAACCGTCCCGGTTTTCATACTTGCCCGCGACCCTGACCATGATTTTATCGCCGGAAACAGGGCCGCCGATTGCGGCCTCCACCCCGATATTGTTGTAATTGCCATAGGTCCCACGAACATACCCATCCAGTTCAGCCGTAGGCTTCTTGGTGATCAGGTTAATTGCACCAGCTGTCGCCCCGCGCCCATACAGGGTGCCTTGCGGGCCACGCAGAACTTCGACCTGCTGCAGATCGTAAAAGCCGGAAAGCTGTGCTGCAGGACGCGCGATTTGCGCCCCGTCCTGAAGAAATGCCACGCCGCCATCGGCGCCAAGGTCAATACTGGTGAGGCCGATACCGCGAATGAAGATACGATTGACACCAAACTGGTCACCAACCGAAAGGTTTGGGATCGACGAAGCCAGTGACGCGACATCCTGCACCTTGCCCGCACCAAGATCAGCCTCCGAAACCGCTGTGATCGAGGCGGCGACCCGTGAGAGCGATTCCGAACTGCGTGTGGCTGTCACCACAATTTCATCAAATCCGCGGTTTTCCTGCGTAGCAGCCCGGTCGCCAGCCTGCGAATCCTGCGCAATTGCGGGGGCTGCGATTGCACAAGCGACAACGGCTCCAACGCCCGATGCATACCGAAGCAGACTCAGCGCCGAACATGCAAGACCTTGGCCCTGCTCAATTTTCTTGAACTTCCCCATATCGCCCTCCCCATTGAATTATCACTATCAATAAAATCTACTGTTGCGTAGATACAGTGTACAGTAGGTATATTGCAATAAAGAATGTCGGGGTGGTGATGAATGATGCGGCTGTGTGACATCGGAGGGATTGCCAATGTCCCCGGCAAACATTCTGGCATGGACGCATCAAGGGTTGGCATTCCCGGATTGCCGTGTTCATGGTCAGCCCCAGGGATCACCGACCCATCGTAGGCCGCATCTTCGAGCGATGGCTGAAACTCTTTGAAGGGAAATTTTGACCGATATGACCGACGTAACAATCGAACTTGCCGGAGGCAGCGTCATCGAAGGGTACTGTGATCCAGAATTTTCTCTGGTGCTGGATGCGTTTCGGGCCAACTTCGAACTTCATGGAGAAATCGGCGCCAGTGTTTGTGTTGTCAGAGACGGCAAACGGCATGTCGATCTTTGGGGCGGCTGGGCCGATACCGGCAAGCCATGGCACAAGGACACGATATCGATTGTCTATTCCTGCACAAAGGGCGCAACCGCGATGTGCCTGCACAAATTGGTCGAACAAGGGCTGGTTTCCTACGAGACGAAAGTGGCCGACATCTGGCCCGAATTTGCCGCTGGGGGAAAAGAGGCCACGACAGTTGCGATGATGTTGGCGCACACATCGCCGGTTCCCCATTTGCGGGAACCAATGGGGCAAGGCCGCCTGATCGAATGGGATTACATGGTCTCTCGGGTCGCCGCAGAAGAGGCTTTTTGGGAACCCGGTACGCGGCAAGGTTACCATGCGCTGACTTATGCCTGGACCGTTGGCAATCTGGTCCGGCTGGTGTCGGGCAAGCCATTAGGGGAATATTTCGCGGAAAACTTTGCTGCACCCTTGGCAATTGACTTTCATATTGGCTTGCCAGCCGATCAGGAACCGCGGGTGGCACCGATGATCGCGCCTAGCCCCGCTGAAGCCAATTTTGAATCGCCTTACCTCAAGACTGCCCTGAGTCAGCCAGGCAGTCTTCCGCAATTGTTTCTTGCTGCGCAAGCAGAGGCAAATTTCAACACACGAGAAGTGCATGCCGCAGACATTGGAAGTGCGAATGGCATAACGAATGCACGGGGGCTGGCAGGGCTCTACGCACCTTTGGCCCGCGGTGATGACGGCACCTTTAACCCGGCCACGATCGCACGGATGAACCGGGCGGTGGCCGCAACTTTCGATGATGCAGTACTTCGTCAACCAATGCGCTTTTCCTTAGGCTTCATGCTCAGTAACGATAACCGGGCGACTGGCGGGGATAGCCTGTTAATCGGTGAAAGCGCCTTCGGCCATGTTGGCATGGGCGGGAGTATCGGCTTTGCGGATCCGCTAGCCAAAATCGGTTTCGGATATTCAATGAACCGGATGGGGTCCGGAATTCTGCTTAACACACGGGGGCAGAGCCTGGTTGACGCAGTCTATAAATGCCTGGGGTGGAGCAGCAACATAAGCGGCGCCTGGCAGCAAACTTAGCTTTGCCCGGCTTCCCCTTTCGGTGACCGGCACACCGATTGGCGGTACGGCTGCGTTGCCCCCAGCTCGGCTAGATCGCGGATCGTTCGAGACGGGGCGAAAGTATGTGGATCGCCCCGATCGCGAGAAAATAGACGACAGTGCAGGCGGCAAATATCACCGTGTAATCACCGTTGGTCGCATCAAGCACAAGTCCGGTGGATTTAGCCATGATCATCCCACCGATCCCGCCCATAAAGCCGCCAAGACCGATAACTGATCCAACGGCTTTGCGGGGAAACATATCCGGCGGCAGGCTCAGCAAATTGGTCGAAAATGCCTGATGGCCTGCAAGAGCTAGTCCGATCAGGACGACAGCCAACCACATATTGTCCATTCCCGCGACAAACAGCAACGGAAGTACGCAAAGGCCAGCCATTACCATAGTGATCTTGCGTGCGAAATTCGGAGTTTTTCCATTTTGAATCAGGCGTGAAGATAGCCATCCGCCCGCAATGCTGCCGACATCCGATAGTAGATACATGATGATCATCGGCAGCAGGACGATCTTCAGATCGACATCATAAGTCGTTGCGAAATAACTGGGCAGCCAGAAAAGCATCAAAAACCACACCGGGTCTGTGAGGAATTTGCCGATTGCAAATGCCCAGGCTTCGCGCTGCCCGATTATCCGGCCCCAGCCTACTCTTTCAGTGTTTTCCGGGGGATCATGTTCAATCCAGGCGAGTTCACTCGCGCTGACCCGCCCGCTTTCGCGTGGATTACTATACCACCACCACCACAGGGCAAGCAGTCCGACACCGAAAAGCCCGGTATACAAGAATGTCTCGCGCCAATTCAGCCCCAACAGCTCCATGCAAACCCATAGAGTAGGTGCCGCCACTATTACACCAATGGTCGTAGCGGAATTGACCCAACCAATCGCGTAGGCGCGCTCTTTTTGCGGAAACCAATCGCTGCTTGATCGGACAACGGCCGGAAAGTGCCCCGATTCTCCGACTCCGAGTGCGATCCGGGCAGCCATGAACGCAGTGACTGATGCTGCAAAGCCGTGGGCGACATGCCCGACCGTCCAAACTGCGATGGCAATCCCATAACCGATCTTTGGTCCCAACCGGTCCATTAGCCAGCCCATGAAGAGATAGCCGAAAGCGTAGGCGAACTGAAATCCGGTTACGATGTTGCCGTAATCGTCTTCCGACCAGTGCATTTCTTGTGCGAGTTCGGGCTTAAGTAGTCCCAACATCGTACGATCAATGTAATTGACCGTCGTCGCCACAAATAACAAAGCGACTATCGACCAGCGATAGCGGCCTGCCTTTGCAACAAAACCCGATGCGGACTTTGCTTCGGAGAACTCGTTCATAATGCGCCCTCTTTATTAAGCAACGGGGCCGAACAATGCATTTTGCACCGCACTACCAGATCATTACCAAAACTCGCTTCGACAGACTGGCCCGGCTGAACCGGATGGACACCGGTAATGGCACCAGTCGAAATCCATTGGCCAGGCGCCGGCTGCAATCCGCGATCATGCAAAGCGCGCGCGAGAAATGCCACGGAACCGAACGGACCATCGAGCATCGTCTCTGCCCGGCCCTCACCCACAACGCATCCGTCAATTGCAAGTTTGACCGGGGCAGCTAGCAGCCCTCCACCGCGCCAGTTTGGCACACGAGGGCCCAGAACGAGGCCATAATTGTTCCCGAAGTCGGAAGCGGTAACGGCCGGGCCATGCTGGTTGATCCCAGTGAAGGGGGAGCTTGCAATTTCGATTCCGAAACGAACTTCGTCAATGAAATTGGGAACATCCGCCAACTCTACATCACACGGAATGGGCTTGCCGATGCGCAGCAGCAATTCCGCCTCTGCGGCGGCGAATCCACGCAAGACCGAAACTTCTGCAACGCCGCTTTTGTCGCCATCAACAATGGATCCGCTGAAAATTGGACCGACTAGACGCTCGGCTGCGAACCTATCGACCAGATCATCAGGCACACGGCCCAACTTCCACCCGTCAATCTGACGGCCGTCGAACGCAATCGCTTGGTCCTGGATTGCATATGCCGTTTTGAAATCTTGAGGATATGTCCCGGGATAAGTAGTGATCACCAGATCGTGCTGCCTGGCCCTGACCAGCTCACGCGCGATCTCCCCCTGTTCGCTCATTCCCACAGCCACTCCCAAAACATACTTACAGCTATGCTCATATGCTTGTAGACACCGGTGTCAAACTTTAAGTAAGATTTTTCCCTGTGCTTGATGACCGTCGCGTCGCCTTCGAAAGCCTTCTGCAAAAATCGCCAGAGACTTGACGTAGGTCGCGCCAATCAAGAGGAAATGGTGGTATGACAATCACAAACTCAAAACGGGGCAGTTCAAAGCCGACAATCAATGACGTAGCCGCACTTGCCGGCGTGTCGAAGAAGACTGTGAGCCGCGTCATCAACGGCTCGGATTCACTCAGCGGCGCGACATTGGAACGAGTGCAAAAAGTTATTGTGGAACTTGGCTATGTGCCCAACCCTCAGGCCAGGGCGCTGGCCTTTGGTCGTAATTTCGCGGTTGCGCTTCTCCATGACAACCCAAATGCACAGACAGTGCTCAATTTCGAACGTGGCGTCCTTGACGCTATAAAGGACAGTGACCTTGCGTTGATGGTCCGACCGGTAGACCGCCATTCACCATCAATGCTGGAAGACATCGCAAAATTCCTGCAACAACAACGTCCGTTGGGCGTGCTCATCTTGCCGCCTATTTCGGAGCGCGACGATTTGGCTAATCTCTGCCGTACGATGGGCGTTCGCTACGTCCGAGTAGGCTCAACTGCGCTTGATGATCCCGCCCACTGCGTCGCCTCGGACGATGGGGTGGTGGTTGCACAGGCGTGCCGATTGCTCATATCCACCGGGCATCGTCGCATTGGACTGGTGCGCGGCCCTCATGGCTTTCGATCGGCCGCCGAACGCGAGCTAGGCTTTGATGCGGCGATGGATGAAGCCGGACTGGATGTACCGGACGACTACCGGACACAGGGCGATTATCGATTTGAGTCCGGTCGTGCTGCGGGCCGGGCTCTCTTGGCGCTGGACTCGCCTCCAACAGCAATCTTTGCCAGCAATGACGAAATGGCGGCTGGCGTAGTCCACGCCGCGCTCGAACGCGGCCTTGTGGTCCCTCGCGATCTCTCAGTCGTCGGATTCGACGATTCACCCACTGCACACCATCTGTGGCCTTCGCTCACCACAGTGCGCTGGCCGATAAAGGATATGGGCGTTTTGGCTGCCGAAAAACTTATCGGCGATTTTCTTGATACGCGCCGATTTTCTCAGGATGTGCATGAACTGCCATCGGCACTCATCGAACGTGCCTCAATCGCGGTACCCAAAACCTAACGTCGTACGTCGCGATTGCCTTGCCAGAATGCGGCGATATCCTCTTCCTCGAAAAAGCACGCGTCGCCTGTAATGCTGTGTTTCAATGCGGCCAGCGCAAGGCCCGTGCGAGCAATCGATTCACAGCCTGCCCCTTCAAGCCAGCGATGCAGAACCCCAGCTGCAAAAGCATCTCCTGTGCCGATACGGTCGATGATGCCATCCACGATAATTTCCTCGGTTTGGGCCTCGTCATTGCGAGTGTCGACGCGCGCGGACAGGCCGTGGCGATCGGAATCGAACACGTGTCGGGCGGTCGAGGCAATTAGCTTGAGGCGAGGAAAACTCTCGAATGCGGCGTCGGCCGCCGCCTTGCGGCGCTGTTCCCCATCGCCGGAAAATTCGCGGCCAGTCACCAAGGTAATGTCCATGTGGTTGCCGATCAAAACGTCCGAACAACCAATGAGCTCAGCTAGGATTTGCTGCGGCTTACTGTCCCAGGCTGCCCATAGCTGGGCACGGAAATTGCCGTCAAAACTTACCGGAACACCAAGTTCATTGGCAATGCGCGCCGCTGCAAGAGCAAGTTTGCTCGGCCCCTCCCCGAGAGCTGGCGTGATGCCCGAAAGGTGCAGCAATCGCGCGCCGTCAATTGCGTCGGACAGGTTCCATTGGGTAAAGTCGGCATTGGCAAATGATGAACCTTCTCGGTCATAAATGATCCGCGATGGTCGCCACCCTTGTCCGTTCTCGAAGAAATACAACCCAACACGCCCGTCACTGACTGCGATATGTCGCGTATCTATGCCATTGGAAGCGATCGTTGCTTTGGCCATACTGCCAAGCGGATTGTCGGGCAGGCAGCTGACCAGAGCAGTTTCATGCCCCAGGGCAGACAGTGCTGCGAGCACGTTGGCTTCTGCGCCACCAACCTCAATGTCGAGGCTGCTCGACTGCCTGATCAGTTTTCGGCCCGGCGGAGAGAGGCGCAACAAGACTTCGCCAAGCGCTACTATCCGACCTTGTGACGAACGCCCCTTCATCGTCCAAGCCATCCGCCATCGACCGCGATCACTTGACCGGTAATATAATCGGACGCAGCCGACGACAGAAACACTGCAGTTCCTGCGATATCTTCCGGCCTCCCCCAGCGACCGATCGGGATACGCTCAAGGATCTGATGGTTGCGTGTTTCGTCGGCCTGCAGCGCAGCGGTATTGTTGGTCGCGATATAGCCTGGCGCGATGGCATTCACTTGCACACCTTTCGGGGCCAGTTCATTTGACATCGCTTTGGTAACACCCGCCACTCCAGATTTTGCGGCGGCGTAACTGGGTACGCGGATACCGCCTTGAAAGCTGAGCAATGATGCAATGTTGATGATCTTGCCACTGCCCTGGTCGATCATCCGCAGTGCCGCAGCCTGACTGAGGAAAAACAGGGATTTCAGATTGGTATCGACCACTGCATCCCAGTCCTCCTCAGTAAACTCTTCCAGATCATTGCGGCGGATAATGCCCGCATTGTTGACCAGAATGTCGATGCCTCCGATGCTGGCGACCGTTTCTTCTATGACCCGTTTGATCGGCTTGATGTTCGACAGGTCAGCGGCAATGTTCGTTGCCGTCTGACCTGTTGCCGCGATCAGATCCATCGTCTCGTCAGGCGAAGTGCGCCCGCATAACGCGATTCTGGCTCCTGCCTGCGCAAGTGCAACAGCGATTGCCTGGCCGATGCCGGTGTTTGCTCCCGTAACGAGCGCCCGGCGGCCAGAAAGGTCAAATGAGATCGCCATTACTTTAACTGGCAAATATCGAGAACGTTCATGTCCGTATAATCCTGATTCTCACCACCCATCGCCCAAATGAAGGCATACTTCTTTGTACCGGAACCCATATGGATAGACCATGGCGGACTGATCACGGCTTCTTCGTTTGCAATCACTATGTGCCGCATGGATTCCGGCTCGCCCATGTAATGGAAAACCCGGTCGTTTTCTTCCGGCAGGTCAAAGTAGAGATAAATCTCGCTGCGTCGGTCATGGAGGTGTGGCGGCATGGTGTTCCAAACACTGCCTTCGTCCAAAACGGTCAAGCCCAGGAGAAGCTGCGCGCTTTCGCATACGCCAGGAATAACCAGCTGATAAATGGTTCTTTGGTTCGAATTGGCCAAATCACCGCGTTCAAGAGGGTTGGCCTGTTCCAGTGTAATATGTTTGATCGGGCAGACTTTGTGCGCAGGGAGCGAAGCGAGATAGAACCTTGCTCCTACTCCTTCGAATGTCACGTCGACTGAACCCATCGGGATATAAAGACATTCCTTATTGCCCATCTCGAACCGTTGGCCGTCTACAGTGACAGCGCCAGCTGTACCAATATTGACAGCCGCCATCTCACGCCGCTCAAGAAACGGGTGGCCGGATGCGCTCTGCGGGACAGTCTGATTTGGCAGTTTCAACACGCCATCGGCAGGTACTGCGCCACCGATTACAAAACGTTCATTGTGAGAATAATTGAGATGGACCGTGCCATCTTCAAACATGCCGCCTACACGATAGCGATCAGCCAGCTCATCATTATCCACGCAGGTCATCATGTCCGGGTGCGTGGCATGGTATGTCTTGTCGAACATTATATTTCCTCTGCAGTTCGGTTCAGCGCTTCCCGGCAGCTTTTAGGCGCCGGGTAAGCTGGTAGTCATAAAGTGAAGGCACGGTGGTAAGGGACTGGTTGGTGCCCTGCTCGATCGGTGTCGGCGTATAGGCAATTGCGATTGCACGATTGGCATGCATTCCTATGATCCGTGCGCCCGGTCCTTCCAGACCGCTAGAAATCGTTACCACTGCGTCTTGCGGAACCGTTTCGGGCATTACCAGTTTAATGTTCCACTGGGTGTTGTACAGGCCATGGCCAGGCTTCCAATAGGGTGCGCCGCCCCCGTTCCACAAACGATAGCGGTATACCCCATCTGCGTCTTGCGGCCCAATGTGGAGTGTCAGCTGGTCGAACAGATTCTGATGGTTGGACCCGCTATGCTGATCGATGGCGGCTTCGCGCATTACCGTGGCACGGCGAAAGACAGAGTGCGTCGACCGGGTGTTGATGCTCACCGGGTGTATGACGGGGTTTTCCACTAAAAGGTCACTGACCAATACATTGTGAACCGACCCGACATGGACGGCATAATGGGCCCGGTGCTCGCCTTTCGTTACGATATTTGAAATTGTCAGCGATCCGGCATTGTCGGTGAGTATGCCGCTATCGGCATTGCTGATGACCAGATTATTTATCCAGCCGTCGAAGACGCCGGTCATGTAGATCCCGTTGTATCCGGCTTCCAGATGATGGCCAAACCACGGATTTTCCGGAAATGTCAGCCGCATGTCCTGAATGCCGACTTCCTCCAAATGCTCCCAATCGGCGATCACGGCACGTTGGCTTGGGGAAACGTCGTGAAGCAATTGGTCGCCCAGCGTGATGCGGTTATCCTTGATCGCTACGATACGCGTTGGCTGGACCACAACCGGGCGGTTCGGAAACGTCCAATGGTGTGATCCGACATTCAATTTTCGGGATTCATCGGTTTGCACATCATTCCAGGATGCGAAATCTCCGTAAATTGAATGCAATATCGGGCTGTCCGGTCCGTCATCCGAAAACCATTGCAACTGGACGACCTGCCCAACTTTAAGTTTGCTGGCATCGGCAACCGTCAACGTTTGGCCGAACTGTTTCCCCGCCAGTGCGCGCGTCAACACCGGGTCGCGCTTGTCCTTTGTGCCGTCATATGAGACCGGGCGAGTGCCCTTTGGACCGACCGCAAGAAAGCCGCGACCCCAGCTATATTCACTGAACAGGAAGTTGATGTTTTGATCGGGTTCGACCTGATACTTGTCTTCCCGCAAGAGATAATCATGCAATTCCATATCACGCGCTGGATCGTCGACAATGCTCAGCGGGCGAGGAAAATAGAGTTCCGTCCCACCGTCTTCGGAACCACTGCCCGCTAACGTCAGTAGGCCGCGCGCAAGAGGAATTATTTCGCCGATCTGAATGCGGCCCTTGGGCAGCCGGACCGTCACCCGACCTTGTATTTTCGAAGCAGCCTCCAAAGCCTTGAGCAGGGCCTTCGCATCATCCATACCATCGTCAGGTACCACGCCGAAATCGGCCGCGTCGATCACCGTTCCCGTATCCGTTGGAATCGCAGCAATTCCGAAACCATAGCCCGCAAAACTGTAATCGGGCATTGGCGACGCGAGGATAGCCGGAACCGGCGGATCCTTGGCTTGCACCATGGTCGCAGTGATTGTCGCACAGGCCAAGAGGACGCCAACTGTAACTGAATTTCTGACTATTCGGTACTTCATGCATTGATCCCCAGATATGTGTCGGCCTGCAGAACGTTCGGCCCTGATCGCTACAAAACCTGGGCTATCAACGGCCCGTTCCTCCAAGTGAACCTTGCCGGAAATTTGGCGCAGCAGGCCCAATGATCTGCTGCGCCAAACGTGTGGATCTCGAAACTGACAAACATCAAGCTGCTAGCACATAAACACTCGGTGCATTCACAAGAGCCAGCGTATCGAACAGCCGGTACCGAAATCCTCAATCCATATGCTGTAAAGTTCTCGGCCAGGCCTAGAACGTCACACTGACTCCAGCGGTAAGCCTGCGGTCGGTTAGGCCCTGGAAGCACAATACCGCCTTGTCATTGACGCAATACAATTTCTGGTCACCGCGCAGCAGGTTGATCCCTTCAATACCAATGTTGATATTATCGGTGATGTCGTAATTTACGCTCGCGTTTAGCTGGCCTCTGGCACCGGCAATAATCGGCATATTCCAGCGGAACTGGTCCGAATTCGCATAGCTTGAACGCCAAGTGTAGCGTAGGCGCGCATTCAGGCCGAACTTGTCGTAGAACAAGGTCGCGTTGTAGGAATATTTGGAAAGATTTGTCAGCGGGGCAACGTTTGACAAGGTCCCACGCGCAAATCCCAAAGCGACATCCGTGTTTCTGCCGACATCGAGGACACCGGTATTATAGGACTTTGCACCGCCCACTTCCTGATACGTGAAGTTGCCGATCACACCAAATCCCGATGCGAAACCGAGTGCGCTTTCATAGGCAGAAAGATCGTGCTGGAACGCGATTTCGATACCGGTCTGGGTCGTCGAACCCGGAACGTTGAACTTCGATTGCAGTCCCTGACAAATCCCGTTGCCAGCAGTAAGGCTGAACAAATTCCGATCTGGAAGTGGGTTATAGATCCCGCCGCCGGGGCAGTTAGGATCGATCGAATAGAGTGGGCCATTGGTATTGGGGTTCACCCCAATCGAAGGGGCCGCATTCACCGTATCCGCGAAAAGATTTGTCCGCTTCTTGTGGAAAGCGCCCACACTGATCAGGCTTGACGGTGCGAAATAATATTCGCCTGAAAGGTCAAATGACCACACCGCTTCCGGGACAAGCCCTGGGTTACCGCCGGAGGTCACACCCGTTGCTGAACCAGAGTAGGAATACGACGTCGACAAGGAGTCAAAATCAGGACGGCGGATGTCACGCGCGATGCCCGCACGCACCAGAACATTCTGGGCAGGTTCGAGCACCAGACTGAACCGAGGCAACAAGAAGGTGTAACTGCTGCTCTTAACAATAAGCCCGCTTACCGTTCCATTGATAACGTTATTGCCGGTTGAGGTGAGTTTTGTATTCAACCACCGCAGGCCAATATTGCCGCGCACGGGCATGCCGAAGAGATCGCCATCGCCGTTCATCTGGAAATAGGCTGCGTTGGTTTTTTCCTTGATGCTGAAGAACCCGATGGCCGATTCTGTCGGTCCTGCCAATTGCGGAACGGCGGGATATTGAGGATTGGCCGCGTTGCTCGCAGTAATTGCTGCATTCAGGGTCGTCAGAACTGCCGTCGGATCATTGAATGCCTTACCGCCATCAATAATCAGAAAATCTGGGAAATATAATGTTCGCCCGTCGGCTGCATTGAAGTTGCTCGGAGCGGCTATCAAAATATCCGCAAACAGATTGCCCTCAGGACGATTGAACCTGTTGTTGGCCAAGCCCGAACCTGTGGCGTTGCTGGTCAGACTGATATTGTTGACAACAGTATTTCTGATCGCGGTGGTCTGATTCCAACGATAGCCAAAATCGATAGACTTGATGAAGGGATTCAAGTCGGTCGTGTCATACGTAAAGTCGAGGCGCGCCGCCTTTTCCTCGTTATCGGCTCTGTTTGCACTCTGCTGAACTTGCTGCAGCTGATAATTTGCCGGATCAAGCAATTGCGCTTTGGTCGGCGCAAGAGGGCTAGACGTATCAATTCCGGACCTGATGCTGCCTCCGGTCAAATCGAAGGCCACCGGCGTACCGTTATCGAGCGTACCCCGCCCAAAGATCGGCTGCACCGAATTCGGATTGATGAAATCCAGTGTGGTAGAAAAGTTGGGGTTTGTCGATTTTGCCTTGGACAGCGCCACCTCGCCGCGAACCGTCAGCTTTTCGCCTTCCCATTTGAAGCCGGCGTCGAAAATCCGGTTGCGGGTGATGCGAGAGCCAGTGTCACTCGACATGCGCAGGTTGGGATCAAGTGTTTGCCCGCTGGCGCCTACAACCCCGATGGTTCCGCCAGTTGTCGCCTTGATAGATCCCAGATCCACCACACCCGTCGGCGTTTCGATCGAACCAAGGTTAATGGTGTCGAATCCGGTATGAAACGCGGTATTTACCGCGCCAGAGACGCCGGAAACCTGCACCCTGTTGCCGGCTTGCGCGCGCTCTTGATTGTTGACGGTCGCATCGAAATACAGCTTCAGATTGTCGGCAGGCTTCCATTCCAGCGAGGCCGTACCCGTCTTGGTTTCATAATTGTACCTATTCACTTCCTGCTGGAGGAACTGAACCTGCAAATAATTGAACGGCTGATTGGCGTTGCTGCCCGCAAGATTGGCTGCAGACGATGCAAACCGGGCATTGTCGAGATCGACCCGCGGCGCAAAACTGGCCACGTCTGTACGGCTATAGCTTCCGCCCAGAACGATCCCGATTTCACCAATGGAGGTGTCCCACTTATTTCCCAGCGTCGCGGAAATCCGCGGCAAAGTTGATTGCGCCAGATCGCTGCGTTCATATTGCACGCGGGCGGCGATCAAAGGGTCTCTGAGATCGAGCGGGCGAATCGTACGCAAGTTGATTGTGCCGCCGACAGACCCTTCGATCGTTTTGGCTTCGGAAACCTTGGTCACTTCGACCGAGGCGATCATCGATGCCGGAATGTCTTCGAAACTGATCCCCGATCTGCCCGCGCCTGATCCGACGGTGGAGACGCCGTTTATCTCGGTCCGGTTGGCATCCGTACCACGAATTTGAACGGCAGTACCTACACCTGCCTGTCGGGTAATCTGGATGCCGGAAATATTTTCCAGAACTTCGGCAAGGTTTTGATCCGGCAGCTTGCCGATATCTTCCGCCTGAATCACTTCAACCAGATTATCGGACTGGCGCTTCTCGGCAATCGCGCTCGCCAGAGAACTACGGATACCCGAAACAACAATTTCATTGCTACTTGCCGCGGCCGGCTCTGGAGCACTCGCCGTCTGGGCCAAGGCAGGAGTCGCGGCGAATGCCATTGCCGTTCCAGCCAAAAGCACGGCTGAAAGACTCCGGCTTGCTGGCACTCGATATGCGGCTACTCTAACCTTATTCATCTCATCTTCTCCCAAGACTGCGTTCCGGTTTACGCCCTATCGCCCAAATGACACCGGTAACATTTGCGTTTTGATCGCACATTGATTTCACATCGTCAATGGTGAACAGCCGATAAATCGGAGTCCCCCGCAGCTTTTTTCAACCGACGGGTCATATCTATGTATGATACCTATTCGGCAGTCAAGTGCATACCAATCAGATATACCAGTATTAAGGATTAGCTATGGCCGCACCAGAAGTTGATCTGGTTCATCCAATTTCTGCAAATCGATCATGGCGGCCAGCCCTCTAGTCCGGAAAAGGGCCCCATGCTGCGCGATTGCTGGCCCTAAACCGGACGGATCGCCGTCCATGGCGCTAGATTGCAAGGCCACACCCGATTAAACTTGCTACCTTGGTTCAATCTGGACATCTTGCGCAGGTGGGTGCGATTGGTATAGATCGTGCAGTCGCCCACCCAAGCTTACATGTGATAGGGAATACCGCGCGCGATGGCCGAACAAAGACTTTTTCATACGATTGCCGAACAGCTGTCAGATTTGATCGATCGGGGAATATTCCCGGCAGGTTCTCGGCTGCCTGGCGAACGGGAGTTGGCGGAACGGTTTGATGTTAGCAGGGTCACCATCCGCGAAGCCGAGATCGCGCTCCAGGCAATTGGCCGGATCGAAATCAAAACCGGTGCAGGTGTCTATGTCTGCGAAGAGCAACCAAAAAAATCCGGAGAACTTCCAGAAGTCAGCAGCTTCGAACTTACTGAAGCGAGATCCTTGATCGAAGCGGAAGCTGCAGCTTTGGCGGCCAAACTAATTACCAATGAGGAACTGGCCGAGCTTACTGCATTGATAGAAAACATGGAATCTTCCGACGAAACAGTTTCCAACACTGCCGATCGAGAGTTTCATGCCGCAATCGCAAGGGCTTCTGGCAACCGCGCGATGCTTCACACCATTGAGACATTGTGGAGGATGCGGGAAGAAATTCCGGATGTTAAGCGCGCTTATGAAGCCATCTGCTTTGTTGGCGGAAAGGACCGTGGGCGTGAGCACCGCCAAATCCTGGAAGCTCTGGTTGCCCGCGATCCGGACCGCGCACGGGTAGCCATGCGGCAGCATTTCTTCAGACTCTTGTCCACGATGCTCGATGTGACGGAACGCAAGGACATGGAGGCCGTGAAGCAGAAGGCCTCGCAAAGCCGAGAGCGTTTTCTATCCACAGCCGCCCCTTGATGCCAATACCAGATTAGAGGGCCAACGATATTTCGACGCGCACCATTGGTATAAGGATAATCAATTAATGGTACATACCATTGGTTGACGTGATCTCAGCCGACTGATACCTGTTCGACAGAAACGGGATAACGGCCCCGGGAGAGGTACGCAATGTTCGCCAGGCTAAGCATGTTTGTCGCCGCCTGCATATTGCAAGCAAGCCCGGCTTATGCAGACCAGTTTCGGGTAACGAGTCAGGGCGAATATTTCACCGCTGCAAAAGCGGTTCGCGCCGGTGACACGATCATCCTGGCCAATGGCACTTGGCGAGACTTTGAAATCATCCTGACCGGCAAAGGCACAAAGGACAGACCGATAGTCCTTAAGGCCGAGGATAGCGGCAAAGTGGCAATCACCGGCCAATCAAACTTGCGAATTGGCGGGGAGCACATCGAGGTCAGCGGTTTGGTCTTTCGGGATGGTTACAGTCCATCGGGCGAAGTGATTTCCTTTCGTCGCAGCAAAGCCGATCAAGCCCGGAACAGCAGAATTACCGAAATCGTGATCGATGGGTTCAGCAAGCCAGGTCGGTTCGATGATGATTATTGGGTCAGTTTATACGGGAAAAACAATCGGTTTGATCATAATTATCTGGCTGGCAAGACCAACAAGGGCGTCACCATGGCCGTCCGATTGGACAGTAATGAGAGCCGGGATAATGGGCACCGTATCGACCATAATTATTTTGGCCCGCGCCAGAACCTTGGTTCGAACGGCGGCGAAACGCTGCGGATCGGAACCAGCACGTATTCAATGTATAATTCCGGCACAATTGTGGAGGATAATTTCTTCGAAAATTGCGATGGCGAGGTCGAGATTATCTCGATCAAGTCTGGCGGTAATATCGTCCGCCGCAACGTGTTTGTCGCAAGCCGCGGCGCGCTTACTCTGCGCCACGGCAACAACAATGTCATCGAACGCAACATCTTCTTTGGTCAAAACAAAGATCACACCGGCGGAATTCGGATAATCAACGAAAACCAGACCGTGACCGGTAACTATATGGAGGGGCTGCGCGGGACGGGATTTGCCGGAGCGCTGACAGTAATGAACGGCGTCCCGAATTCCCCGGTCAATCGCTATGTCCAGGTATCCAACGCCCGCATTGAACACAATTCGATCTTGGACAGTGCCCGCATTACCTTTGGGGCAGGTAGCGACGCGGAACGCTCTGCTGCGCCCATTTCGAGCGTTTTTGCAGACAATCTGATGAGCTCATCGGATGAGGGGCGGTTTCTTGAAGCTGACGATGACACTTCGGGCATCAGTTTTTCGAACAATCTCGTCATTTCCGGTAATATCAGCAGTCAAATCAGCGCCATCCCCGTTCAGAAGCTTGCACTTGCGCGAGCACAGAACGGCCTACTTTATCCGGTCGGTGAAGCCTTTTCCAATCGTGGCGCACCTCGGGATCTGGTGGTCCTTCCGCGCAATCAGGCTGGCCCTGTCTGGTATCTGAAGCCTGCGGCGAACTCGGGCTTCGATACCGGCAATGTGGTTACGGTAGCCCCCGGCGAAGATACCTTAGGTGCAGCCTTGGCCTCTGCCAAAGCGGGGGATCGTTTGCAGCTTGCTGCGGGTGAATACACCGTAAACAAGACCATGCTGATTGACCGCACAATTTCCATCAGCGGGCCGGTGGATAGCACGGGCAGCCTTAACGTTGCCGGGGCTATAATCCGTTTCTCACGCCCTGCACTGTTCGAGATCGCCGAAGGCGGTAACTTGCGGCTTACGGCAGTTGGGATCGACGGGGCCGAAGCGCCTGACAATGTCGGCAATAGTGTCATCCGGACCAGTGCAATGCCGATGCAGAATAATTTCGCCCTGGAGCTGGATCAGGTTTCAGTATCCAATCTCACGGTCAATAAATTCTTCGATGTGATCGCGATCGGCAAGAGTACGATGGCCGACCGGATAATAATCCGCAGAAGCACTTTTTCCAATATCACCGGAATGGTGCTGAATGCCGCTGCCGAAACGGACAATTACGGTCAATATAATGCCGAATATGTCACCATCGAGGATTCCAGTTTCAACGGAGTCCAGAACGGTATCGCCAACATCTATCGAGGGGGCACAGACGAAAGCACCTTCGGGCCGCACTTCAAATTGACAAATTCCCGGGCCACACAGGTAGGCAACAACAAGAATAGCGCCTTTGGTACCGGGTTGTTGCTGCATGGTGTACAAGACACCACCATTAGCGGGAACAGTTTCAGAGACTCCGCGCCAATCAAGATCGTGCAAACGGTCGGGGTCCCCATCACGGTTTTAGCCGGCAACAGTTTCGGTGCGGGAGCGCAACCGGTGATCGAAGAGATGTTCTACAAAGGGCCATCCCGGGTCGAAATCAGGGGCACCAAATTAACTGCGGCTGGTGCCAAGTGAGCCGGTTTCAATTGCTACATACGATGCTCCGCATAGCCCCCGTTCTGGCGGCGGTGACTTCTGCGCATTCAGTTACCGCGCAAGACTTTGCCTCTCCACCCGCCTTGGCGACCGCACCAATCCCCTCAGCGCCGTTGTTCGACGCAGAAATTGCGCGATCGAGGGAATTTGTGGATGGTATGATAGCGCAAGGCGTTATCGTGCCCGTGCCAAAGGACCCGGGCGGCGGCTACACCCATGAACAGCACAAGCGCAATTACCGGGCAATTTATCTCGCCGGCCAGCTTTATAGTTTGACCGGCGAGAGGGAATATGCGGACTATGCCCGCGATTTACTGCTGGGTTATGCCGCACTCTATCCAACCCTGGGCGAACATCCAGCCAAAGCGAACCAATACTCCGGACGGCTATTTTGGCAGGTCTTGAATGACGCTGTTTGGCTGGTTTATTCGGTGCAGGGATACGAAGCGATCCGCGGCACACTGGCGCAACAAGAACGCGAACGCATCGATAATCAAGTGTTTCGGAAAGCGGCTGAATTTCTTTCCGTCGGATCAGCGGATACGTTTCAGCGAATTCACAACCATGCGACCTGGGCGACTGCCGGGGTCGGCATGACAGGGTATTTGCTGGGCGATCAAAACCTGATCGATATTGCGCTGCTCGGTCTCGACAAGGATGGCAAGGCCGGCTTCCTGCGCCAGACCGAGTTACTGTTTTCGCCGGACGGCTACTATGCCGAGGGGCCCTATTACCAGCGTTATGCCTTGATGCCATTTATGGTGTTCGCCGATGCGATTGACCGCAATGATCCTCAGCGCGGGATTTGGCAGCACAGGGACGGCATTCTGCTAAAGGCACTGCGCACCACCGTGCATTTGTCGTATAATGGCTATTTCTTTCCCTTGAACGATGCACTGAAAGACAAGGGCCTGAAAACTGACGAACTCTATCACGGCATTGCGATTGCCTATGGCAAAACAAGAGATCCCAGCCTGCTTTCGGTTGCAGAATGGCAGGGCCGAACGGTGCTCAGTCAGAATGGCCGTTTGGTCGCGCAAGATCTTGCCGCTGGAAAGGCGAAACCCTTTCAATTTCCGTCCAGGCTCCTGCGCGACGGACCAGACGGGAATGACGGTGCAGTCGCTATCCTAAGGCAAGGATCTGGCAATTCTGGCCAGGTATTGCTGACCAAGAACAGTTCCCAGGGAATGGGACATGGCCATTTCGATAAATTGAGCTGGCAGTATTACGACAATGGGCACGAAATCGTTACCGATTATGGTGCTGCGCGGTTTCTGAATATCGAGGCAAAGCAGGGTGGGCAGTATCTCCCGGAAAATACCAGCTGGGCCAAGCAGACTGTGGCCCACAATACGCTGGTAGTCGACGAAACCAGCCATTTTGGCGGTGATGTCACAGCAGCGGACAAGATCGCCCCAAGGCAGCTCTATTTTTCCGGCACACCCGGCGCGCAGATCAGCAGCGGCACGATGGTTGGCGCCTATGAGGGTGTGAATTTCACACGCACGATGGCCCTACTCGACGTAACCGGCCTGGCACAGCCACTTGTGGTTGATGTGATGCGGGCGGCTTCCAGGAATGCGCATCAATATGATCTGCCCCTGCATTACGATGGCCAGATCATGCGGGTCGGTTTCAAGGCCAGGTCCAACATCACAGATCGGCCAACGCTTGGCAGCAGCAGCGGGTATCAGCACATTTGGGTCGATGCGATCGGCCAACCCGGTGCCGCAAAGGACGCCTTTGTAACTTGGCTGCTCGATGGCCGATTTTACACCTATCGCTGGATTCCGCCCTCCGACAGCGAGGCGATTCTCGGTGAAAGCGGGGCGAATGATCCGCTGTTCAATCTCCGCCGTGAACCGATGATCATCCAGCGAACCAGCGGCGCCAGTTCGGCCACCTTCGCCAGCGTACTGGAAGCGCACGGCCGCTATGATGGGGCAAGCGAAGAAACCAGCGCCAGTGACAGCCAGATTCTGGATATCACCCTTTTCCGCGATGGCGGTTCGGACATCCTGATGATCGAGACGATAGGCCATGACAGGACCGCTCTGGCGATTTCCTACGATAGTGACCCGGCGCAAGAACATCGGGCAAGCATTGGCGGAATGGCGATACGGTGGCGCGGTTATGCCGCGAAAGTGGATTTACCGCGGGAAGGATCAACAAAATGAATGGCAAGTTCCGCTGGGTTATCGTGTCCCTCGTCGCACTTGCGACGATCATCAATTACATCGACCGGGGTGCCATCGGCTTTCTGTGGCCCGAGATTTCCAAGGAATTGGGCCTGAGCAAGGCCGACTACGCAATCATTCTCAACGTTTTCACCTTCGCTTATGCGTTCGGACAGACCTTGTTCGGAAAGATATTCGATTGGATCGGCACACGACTTGGTTTTGTGCTGTCGATCACTGTCTGGTCGGCAGCAACCATGCTGCACGCAGCAGCAACCGGTCTTGCCAGCTTCGCGATTTTCCGCGGCGTTCTGGGCGTGTCCGAAGCGGGCAACTGGCCGGGGGCCACCAAAGCCAATGCAGAATGGTTTCCAATCAACGAACGCGCCTTGGCGCAGGGAATTTTCAACTCCGGTGCCGCGATCGGCGGCATTATTTCTGCCCCTATCATCGGGGTGCTCTTTGTCTTCCTTGGCACTTGGGAAGCGACCTTCATTGCCGTCGGTGCGCTGGGCTTCCTTTGGCTGGTGCCGTGGCTGATAGTGTATAAAACCGGTCCGGAAGCCCACCCCTGGGTTTCGGCCGAAGAACGCGAATACATACTCACTGGCCAGCGCAATAAAGATACCAACGAAGCCGCGACCTATGCTCCGGGATCGGCGGAAATCCTTTCGCGCAAGGAAAGCTGGGGGGTCATTCTCGCGTCGTTCTTCAGCGACCCAATCTGGTGGTTATTTGTCGGCTGGTTGCCGCTGTATTTATCGGAAACTTATGGCTTCGGGGTAGAGGAGATCGCCTTTTACGCATGGGTTCCTTATGTCGGCGCGATGTTTGGTGCCTGGTTTGGCGGGCTCTTGGCCCACAACCGGATCAAGGCCGGGTGGACCGTCAACAAGACCCGAAAGGTCGTGATTGGTTTGGGCGCCCTGATCATGCTGGTGTCCTTGCTGATGACGATGAAGGCGGCGACCCCGCTGTTCGCTGTTCTGCTTATGGCGGCGATCCTGTTCGGATTTCAGACTGCGGTTGGCAATATCCAGACCCTGCCAAGCGATTTCTACAGCGGAAAATCGGTAGGATCTCTCACAGGATTTGCGGGCACCGCAGCCAAATTGGCAGTCGTCGGCCTTAATTTCCTGATCCCGGTAATCACCGTCAACAGTTACGCGCCGGCTTTCGCGATCGGCGCTGGCTTGGCGATAATGATGTTACTGTCGGTACTGGTGCTTTGTCCCAGCATCAAACCTTTGAAGCCACGGCCAGCTTGAAGCAGCCAGTCCCTAAACACTTGAACAACAGGAAGACCGATGCCCAAACTTGATGGAAAAGTAGCAATTGTCACTGGTGGAAGCCGGGATATTGGCCGTGCCGTATCGGTTGGACTGGCCAGAGAAGGCGCCTGTGTGGTGGTCAACTATCTGAACGATCAGGCTGCGGCGCAGGCTACGCTGGATGAAATTACAGGGGCTGGCGGCAAGGCCGTTATGGCGAAGGGCGATATGACCAAGCCCGACGATGTTGCGGGTGTGGTGCAAAAGGCCTTGGACAGTTACGGTCCCCAAATTCATGTTCTGGTAAATGTTACCGGCGGGATGGTCGCGCGAAAAACATTGGACGAAATGGATTTCGACTTCTTCGAGCATGTAATGCGTTTGAACGTGACGTCGACATTTCTCGCAACCAAAGCGGTTGCCCCGCACATGCCCGCTGGCAGCGCGATCGTGAACTTTGCTTCACAGGCTGGCCGCGATGGCGGTGGGCCGGGCGCGTCTGCTTATTCAGCCGCCAAAGGAGCCGTGATGTCCTT
Organism: Erythrobacter sp.; assembly: GCA_024642565.1. Taxonomy (GTDB): domain Bacteria; phylum Pseudomonadota; class Alphaproteobacteria; order Sphingomonadales; family Sphingomonadaceae; genus Allopontixanthobacter. The sequence continues at coordinate 52,962 of JAHEAV010000001.1, read as the reverse complement.
TACCCGCGGCATGGCGAAGGAGCTTGGGCCCAAGGGCATTCGGGTCAATTCGCTGTGCCCTGGCATGATCGCCACCAGTTTCCATGATATTTTCACCAAGGACGAAGTGCGCACAAACGTGGCGAATTCCACGCCCTTGCGCCGGCAAGGCCAGGCATCGGAAACCGCCGATGCGGCAATCTATCTCGCATCCGATGAATCCTCCTTCATCACTGGTGCGAATATTGATATCAATGGGGGGCTATTCTTTTCCTGAGCATGCGGATGTTCGCCTACGAAAACGGGTTCTGCCGGTTCAAACTTAACTGCACTCCACTTGGCAGGCAGGACGGTTGGCAGCCTTTGGCGGACTTCAGCTCTGCATTTTCGACGGCCAGATTATCTTCAGTTGATAACGGCCGCATCTCTCGTGATTTCCCGGCCAAGTCTCACATTTGCAGGCGTTTGCGTGCCTCTTCGGATATCGCCTGAGCGATTTGCTGGTAAACATCCTGGAAGGCAGCCTTTTGGCGCCAAGCGGCGCCAATGCTGCGGTACTCGGTCCAGCCTTCCGGCTCGGCTACACTGACCATGCCAAACCCGCCCGCACCTGAATTCAGGTAGATTTCCGGTAAAAGTGCCAAACCCACGCCTGACCCTACCATCTGCTGCAACGCATCAAGGCTGGTACCTTCATAGTCTGCCATGATGGTCGCGCCCAGACGATCGCAAACAGCCATCAACTGCCGGTGAAAGTGATGGCGGTGGTCAAGTGTCAGAAACTTTCGGCCTGCATAATCATCAACGGTCAGATTTTCTCGGAACAAGAGCGGGTCATCCGGCGGAACCACGATCCGCAGGGGTTCGCGAAACAAGGGTTCTACCTGCAGATTTCCGCCCTCGATGGGCAATGGCGAAAGCACCATATCCAGTTCACCCGATGACAGTTCTGCATGCTGGTTCGCGGGAATACCTTCCTTGATGAAAATACGCAGTGTCGGGAATTCCCGATGCAGGCGGCTGATAACTTGCGGCATCAAATACGGGCCGATTGTGGGCGTAACCCCGAACCGGATCACACCGACAGGGCTGTTGGCGGCCAGTCCTGCGGCATCTTCAAAATCCCGCAAGGCGCTTAGAACTAACTTCGCCCGTGGCAAAAGATCGCGGGCCGCAGGCGTGAGTTCCATGCCTTTGGGGATGCGTTCGAACAGTTTGAGGCCAAGCCGATTTTCCAGCTGACTCAATTGCTGGCTGAGAGCGGGCTGAGTCAGCGCCAGAGCGCCGGCAGCCTCTCTCATGGTGCCATGTTCAGCGATCTGGGCGAAGATCGCGAGATGTTTGGTCCGCAACATGGATTGCAATTAGTAAAACTTATCACCTATGTCGATATTTACTTATTGGATTAATATGAAGACGGCAGGCAGAGGGGACCGACTTCGCTTGGCGCACCAAACGCAGCCCGATTACGTGGCAGGTCACCCAGACCCGACTGAGCACTCTGAGGAGAAATAGGATGAAAATGAAATATCTGGCCTGCACGGCCATGGCCGTAATGATCGCAGCACCGGTGATCGCCGCAGATGGGGCCAAGAACTGGCATTTCGGTGATGGAGTGACGGATGAACGCTGGTCGCTGATCAGTTCGGACTATGCCATGTGCGATGCCGGACTCAACCAGTCACCGATCGATCTGGGCACACCCAATGCTCGCGGCAACGTGGAACTGTCGACCAGCTATGGCAAGGCCGCAGGCAATATGGCGCTGGGCGAAGAAAAAGTGCAGGTGGATTTTGCTGCAGGGCAAGGATTGGGGATGAATTCTGGCGGCATGGCGTTCAATCTGCTGCAAGTGCATTTCCATACGCCAGCGGAACACGCCATTAAGGGCGAACGTCTGCCACTGGTTGCGCATTTCGTGCATGCAACCGATGATGGCCGGCTGGGTGTGCTGGGCGTGATGTTCAAGCAAGGGGCCGCAAACAAGGGGCTTACCGATATTCTGGCCGCTCATGCGGGTGGCAACGGCACCGCCGTCAGCTTTGATATCAATACAATGGTACCGAAAGATCTGCGCGTTTACCGTTACATGGGCTCGCTCACCACGCCGCCTTGCAGTGAAGGTGTGAACTGGCATGTGGCAAACCAGCCCATCGAAGCATCGTCCGATCAGATCGCGGCGCTGCGCGGTGCCCTTGGCGAAAGCGCGCGTTCGCTCCAGCCGCAGGGTTCGCGCCTGATTGTGGCTCCTACTGAATAACACCGGCTTTAGCTTCGCTACCGGTAACAGGCAGCGCACGGATCAGGTCTCCGGCAGTGTCGGTGCAGACTTGGTCCGGGCGGTGCCGGCTGTGTTCCGCATGCTACGCTCTATGATGGCTTGAGACGAATATGGACCAATTGTCAGCGACGCTGCTTTCCGCGCCGGTTCTGTTTTTCCTGTTGGGCGGTCTGGCCGCTTTGGCGCGGTCTGATCTCGCCATTCCGGAAACCCTTGCCAAGGGTATGTCGCTCTATCTGATGGCGGCTATCGGACTGAAAGGCGGGGTGGAAGTTGCCAAGGCCGGGATCGGCACAGATCTCATCGCCGCAATGGCTGCAGGACTACTCCTCAGCGCATGTCTTCCGTTTCTAGTTGCCCCCATATTGCGAAGCTTCGGGAAGCTGGACCGGGTAAATTCCGGTGCGGTAGCCGCGCATTACGGCTCGGTCAGTGTCGTCACTTTCGTCACCGCCAACCAGATTTATGGCGGCAGTGGGTTTATCGTCGCTGGCTTCATGGTCGCCGTTCTGGCGATGATGGAAACCCCGGCAATCCTGTCTGGCCTGATAATCGCGAAGCGCCAATCGGGTAACGTCTTTGACAAGGATTTGTTGCGCGAAGTTCTGTTCAACGGTTCCGTCGTCTTGCTGCTGGGAAGTTTCTGCATCGGCATGATCATCGGGGAACAGGGTTTCGAGCCGATTTCACCCTTGTTCAAGGCGGGCTTTACCGGGGTATTGTGCCTGTTCCTGCTCGACATGGGGCTGATCGCAGTCCGGCGCATAACGCAAACCCGTTCGCTGACCATGCGGTTGGCCTTGCTCGGCGTTCTGTTTCCAATTGCCAACGGCGCACTCGGGGTGTTGGCGGGTACATTGGTCGGGCTGGATGCGCCGTCTGTTGCCGTATTGGGCGTGCTGGCAGCCAGTGCATCCTATATCGCGGTGCCGGCAGCGATGCGATTGTCCTTGCCGCAAGCCGATACCGGCCTTTATCTCGCCATGTCGCTGGGCGTTACATTCCCGTTCAACATCGTGGTTGGTATCCCGCTTTATCGCTGGCTGGCCGAGACTGCAGGAGGTGTCCTATGAATCCGGCAAATCAGCGGGAAAGGCTGGAGGTTCTGGTTGATGCCCCACTGGCCCATCGTGTCGCCGAACTGGCAGAGCGCGCAGGAATTACCGGCCATACGCTGATCCGGACGGAAAGTGGCCGCGGGCGGAATGGCAGCTGGTCAGAGGATTTGCTGAGCGGTGCGACGGCCAAATATATCTTCCTGACCGTTGCCAATCGCGATCGAGCGACCCGGTTTCTTGAGCTGTTGGAACCTCTGCTGGAAAGTCATGGACTCGTGGTGCTGCACTCAACAGTCGAGGTAATCCGGCCAGAAAGATTCTGATCAGGCTTCATTTCCCAATGCGTGGAGCGCACCAAACGCGCGGCTGCGCCAGATTTGGCGAAGGCCTGCCCAGCCCTGCCATAGCGCACCGGTCCAAGCGCCGCAGCAAAGCAAAGTGGCTTGTTAATATGCCCCAAGACCGATAGCCTTTCGTTGTTCTCTGCCGCCGCTGGTATCCGGGTCGCAAATTTGTGACGACATGGAACGGGCAACGCCTTGCGACTTCTCTTAGCCATGCAAGGCTTCACAAATCGGAGGATGAAATGAAAACTTCAGTAAAATTGGCCCTGTTTTCAGGGGCCGTAGCGCTGACACTGGCTCCCGCAACAGTCATGGCAGGAGAAAACCCAAAGGTGGCAGCTGAAGTGATGGCTTTGGCGCGCGCCCAATGGGCTGCAGAAATTGCGGGAAAATCAGTTACCGAACAGACGGCAACGCTAGCGGATGACTACACCGAATTCAGCGCCGGGGCGCCAATCCGGATTGATGGCAAGGCGATGAACAACCGGTATTATGAAGCGTCCGCACTGGACAGTTCAAAGCCGGTCGCGTCCGATATGGTCAATCCCATGGTCCAGGTTTATGGCGACACAGCCATCCTAAGCTATAATTTTGTCGGAATGACTCTGTCCAAGGATGGAAAAATTGAATCCAATAACGCGCTGTCAACAAGGGTTTATTCGCGCGTCGACGGGAAATGGAAGCTTGTCCATGGCCACTTCACGGCTTTGAAATAGGTGCGGACGGATGCGGCACTCTTTTGCAGTGCCGTATCCATTTCCCCTCAACGTTATCGCTTCGATCCGAACGTAATCCGGCGCGATGTCCGAATCTGTATTCGCTGCACTTTCAGTCTGCCCGACTTCAAAAATATTCTCGTAAAGCGCGGGACGGATCTCTGCTGTGAGGCACTGCGACCCCTGGGCCAACAGTTTCGGTAATGCTTGGCTTGCTGCAATCTGTTGTCCAAGTGAATTCCGTTTGCCGCCGATCTTGCCGCAATCATCACATGGCATCGGTATCATTGGTAACTGATACCCCTTGAATGGGGATGCTGATCAGCGCGCCGTGCTCTACCATGCAGGAACTTACCCAATATTCGGTGCCGCCACCTATTCGCGGCAATAACGCGAGGAACATACCATGCCAGTATTGAAGAAACGTCTATTCCTGCTCGCACTGATGGTTGCGGCACCGACGTTGCCGGCGACAGCGCAGGCCGATAATCCGCTGCAATTGCTGCAGGGAGATTGGGTAGACAAATACGATCCGGATGCGTTCGGATTCCGCGTGGAGGGCGATAAGATTCGCATCATCCGATACAACCCCAGAGTGCCTGCAATGAAGATAGTCGATATATTTGTTGAAGGCTTGACCGTGACTTCAAGCCGGACAGAGGGGGGCATGAAGTTCATCGAGGGTCGAGGGTCCGCCTGTTATATTTCACCTGATGGTGTGAAGATTGTTGTTCATGTTGCCGATTGCGGATTCACATTCACGAGAGAAACCAACGGCGGGTTCGAAAGGCTGCAGGGCTTTGGTATCATGAATCGCAGCCGCTATAAGTAAGGACAGTTTGGTTCGATGCCGAAAATGGGGCAGTCATTCGCCGGTTAAGCCGCGCAATTTCTGACATGCAATTTGGCTTGGCTGGCCGGTTCGATCAGCCGATGGCGGAGAGACAGGGATTCGAACCCTGGGTACGCTTACGCGCACAGTAGTTTTCGAGACTACCCCGTTCGACCACTCCGGCATCTCTCCGCTGGCACATTCGGATGCGGATATCCCGCCCCCGGTCGTTTGGAAGGGCGCCGGTTAGCGGAAGCTTTGCAGATTGCCAAGCCCCTTCGCATGGCTGCAGACGCAATGATGGGGGACGGGCGGACGCGGCGGCTTGTTTCGCAACTGCGAAGAGCTATATTGAGCACACTATGGAGCGTACGCAATTCTTCTCCCAGGCGGCCGGCCGCACGATTGACGTTCCGCGCCATGCCCGTGCCCGCTTCGCCATCGGGGATGTCGTGCGCCACAAGATGTTCGATTTTCGCGGCGTCATCTTCGATATCGATCCCGTCTTCGCCAATAGCGAGGAATGGTATGAATCGATCCCGCAGAAACTGCGGCCCAAGCGTGAACAACCCTATTACCATCTCCTCGCCGAAAACGAGGAATCGTCTTACGTTGCCTATGTCAGTCAGCAGAATTTGTTGAACGATTCCGTCGGCGGTCCGGTGGACCATCCCAACGTGTCGCAGCTGTTCGGTGACTTTGAGAACGGGCGCTATCGTCTGCGCCGGTCGCTAACGCATTAATCCTTGAGTTTCCAACCGGACCTCAGGACCCCGTACACCAGCACTGCCAACACCAAATTGAACACGCCCAGCCCCAGCGCAGCGTGCAGAACCGCCTGATTGGTATCACCAATATCGCTTTCCCCAAGGAACCCGAAGCGAAAGCCGGAAATCACATAGAAGAACGGGTTAAGCCGGCTGATGGACTGGAAAACCGGCGCCAGATTGTCGATGACATAAAAGGTGCCTGACAGCAGGGATAGCGGCGCGATCACGAAATTGGTCACAGCTGCGTTGTGATCGAATTTCTCCGCCCAGATCGAGGCAAGCAAACCGAGCAGCGCCAGCATCGCCGCGCCCATCAGACCGAACCAGACAATCGCCCAGGGATGCGCCGCAGCCAGCGAAACGTCCGGATAAAGCGCCATCGCCAACGCAACGGTGCAGCCAACCATGATGGCGCGCGTGACGGCGGCAAAGACGATTCCCGCCATCAGTTCGCCTTCGCTCAGCGGCGGCATCAACAGATCGATGATTGTACCCTGAATCTTGCCGGAGAGCAGCGAGAAGCTGGAATTTGCGAAGGCATTTTGCATCATGCCCATCACAATCAGGCCCGGCGCAACGAAAGTTGCAAAGGGCACGCCCAGCACTTCACGGCCCGATCGGCCCAAAGCGACGGTGAAAATGACCAAAAACAGCAAAGTTGTGATCGCCGGAGCCCAAATCGTCTGCGTCTGCACCTTGAGAAATCGCCGAACCTCCTTAATATAGAGACTCCACAAACCGATGCGATTGATGCCGTGAATAATCGGCACTCCGCGCGGTGGGAACCGGCCTTCTGCGCCGGTAACAGCCCCGATCCCCTGCGAAGGGGTTTGGGGGACATCTGAGTTTTCCAAGGTGCGGGCTTGATCGGCCATGATCGCGCGCCTAGGGCCATCAGCTTCCGCTGGCAAGTCCGGCTGTGGCTATCTGACAATTGGATTTGAGTGCATGAGCTGGACTGACGAACGCATCGGTACTTTGAAAAAGATGTGGGAAGGCGGATCGACCGCCAGCCAGATCGCCGAGGAACTCGGCGGTGTGAGCCGCAACGCCGTAATCGGCAAGGCCCACCGGCTGGGACTGAAGTCGCGCCCGTCCCCGGTCAAGGCCAACGACAAGAAGGCCGAAGCAAAGGCTCCGGCGGCCAAGCCCGCGCCCAAACAGGCAGAATCAAGGCCCGTGACAAGGCCCGCGCCGAACCGGCCACTTACGGCGCATACCGGTGGCCGCCCCCCGGTGCCGGTGGCATCCCATGCGACACCGGAAGGCAAGGACATTCCTTCGCAGCCCATGCCCAACCCTTCGACGAATCTACCCAAGATCGTTTCGGTCGGACCGGGCGGATTTCTCCGTCAGGGCCCGGGCGACCAACAGGCCCCAATCCCGCCCGCGCCGCCGCGCCGTCTGGTTCCTGCCAAGCCGAGCCCCGACATTGCGGAAAAAACGAGTCTCCTCGAACTCAGCGACAAGGTCTGCCGCTGGCCGATGGGCCATCCCGGCGAACCTGATTTTCACTTCTGCGGTCAGGATGTAAATCCTGGCTTTCCCTATTGCGTCGAGCATTGTGGCCGGGCGTTCCAGGCACAGCTGCCGCGCGGTGCCCGCAGACCGCCCCCGCCGCTGCCTTTTGGCGGGCCGCGCGTTCGCTAGGGCTACAGCCATTTCGAACAGATCAGGGCACCACCTGTCAGGGTCGGTGCCCTTTTTTGTTTCTACAAGCCGGTTACGTTCGCTTTTCAGCAAGCTTTTCACGCTAGGAAAATAAGGCCTTGCGGGAAGACTAGTGCCGTGATCGAAATTGAAGTCCAGAACGAAACCCACCAGACTCAGGACCGGCTGCGCTTTGCCGCGGTACCGCGAATCGGCGAAGGCATGCGCTTGCTTGAACCCGACGGGTTCTGGGCATCTTACGATGTCATCGATGTCTGGTACCAGAAAGCCGAATTTGGCGATGTCTGGGTGCCCTATTTGCATGTCCGGATGACCGCATCCGAAGATCAACCGTCCGCCGAAATGCCGGACCCGGATGGCCACGCACCTGTGGGCCTTTCGGGTGGAAGGGAGTTTGCACCATTCGCGATCTGATCAAACGGATGCAGCCGCCCGAGCGCGGCATTCCCGCCCACGCCCCCGAACTGGTCCCCGAACCGGTCCCCGCACCGGCACCGGCACCGGCACCCGAACAGGTGCGGGAGTTGCCGCCGCTGCCGGTATATCCGCCTGCAACCCTGCCGGTTGATCGCCCGCCACCGGTGCAAACCGCACGTACACGCCGCTGCCTGATCGTCGACGATTCGCGGATGATCCGCAAGGTATCGCGCAGCATCGTGGAATCCATTGGCTATCAGGTCAACGAAGTCGAAAATGGCGAAGAAGCGCTCGGCCGTTGCAAAGCGGCGATGCCGGACCTTATCCTGCTGGACTGGAACATGCCGGTGATGAGCGGGCTTGAATTTGTTGCCGCGTTGCGCGGGCTGGATGGCGGCGAAGCACCGCGTGTAGTCTTCTGCACATCCAACGCGGATCAATTCAATATCCACAAGGGTTTCGAAGCCGGGGCCGACGAATATGTCGTGAAACCCTTCAACGCGCCCACCCTGCTGGCCAAGCTCCAACGGATCGGCGCAGCCTGACCTGCGCTTAGCATTGGATTCCTGACGCATCCCGCGTTAGGCGCTGGATCATGGTCCTGCGCCTCATAGTTTCTGTCCTTGCTCTGCTGGCGCTTTCGTCCTGTGCCAGACCCGAACCGCAGGGTCCGGTAGTTCTGGCGGCGTCGAGCCTGCAGGAAGCCTTGGATGCCGTGGCCGATAGATGGGCCGAACAGGGGCATCCCCGCCCCGCCCTGTCCTTTGCCGGAACGCCGGCGCTGGCCCGGCAGGCCCAGGCAGGCGCGCCGGCCGACATCATCCTGCTGGCCGATAACCAGTGGATGGATATTTTGCAGGCCAAGGGCTTCCTGGTTGCAGGAACCCGGCGCGATCTGCTCGGCAACCGGCTGGTACTGATCACTCCAAAATCGACAGCCGCCACCATTGCTGCGGATAGCCCCGTTGCCGCATTGCTCGCCCTTGGTGAAGGAAGGCTGGCGATGGCAGATCCTGATAGTGTGCCAGCGGGCCGCTATGGCCGCGAAGCGCTTGAATCGCTTGGCCTATGGGACGGGGTGAAGGACCGAATTGTTCCAGCCGAAAATGTGCGCGCGGCCCTGGCGTTGGTTGAACGCGGCGAGGCGCCGCTCGGGCTGGTCTATGCCAGCGATCTGGCGGCCTCTTCCAAGGTCCGGCTTGCAGCGCCCATTCCCGATGCGGCGCAACCGGAAATTCGCTACCCGGTTGCGATGGTATCGGGTTCGCAGCATGCCGAGGCGCAGAATTTCCTGGCCTTCCTGGCTTCACCGGAAGCTTCCGCGATCTTCGCCCAGTACCAATTTTTCCCTTTGGCAGCCCCATGATTACACCGGCCGAATATGCGATCATCGCCCTTTCGCTGAAAGTCAGCCTGGTCGCGATCGGGCTGACATTGCCGCTGGCCTATGCGCTGGCCTGGCTGCTTTCCCGCCGGCGGTTCCCGGGCCGCGCCCTGCTGGATGCGCTGGTACATCTGCCGCTGGTTTTGCCGCCGGTCGTGACCGGTTGGCTGCTGCTGGTTCTGCTGGGCCGCAGCGGCCCGATCGGGGCTCTGTTGTACCAATGGTTCGGGGTAACGCTGGTGTTCCACTGGACCGGCGCGGCACTGGCCGCAGCCGTGATGGCCCTGCCGCTGATGGTCCGCGCGATGCGGCTATCAATCGAAGCTGTCGACCGGCGGCTGGTTGCGGCCGCCCGCACATTGGGGGCCAGCCCTTGGCATGCCTTCCGCACAATTACCCTGCCGCTGAGCCTGCCGGGCATTCTTGCCGGGGCGGTACTTGGTTTTGCGCGCTCGCTGGGCGAATTTGGTGCGACGATAACGTTTGCGTCCAACATTCCGGGTGAAACGCGCACGCTCCCTCTGGCGATCTATACAGCCTTGCAATTGCCTGGCGGCGAAGCCGGCGTCACGCGGTTGGCCGTGATTGCCATAGTGCTGTCCTTGGCAGCCTTGCTGGCAAGCGAATGGCTGATCCGCCGATCCGGTGTTGAGCGTACACATGCTGTTTGAAATCACCATCAAGCACCGCATCGGGGCCTGCAAGATCGCGGTCGATTTCACCGCAGAAGCCAGTCTGACGGCGATCACCGGCCCTTCCGGTGCTGGCAAGACGACACTGCTGAATTGTATCGCCGGGCTGATCGTTCCGGATGAAGGCCGGGTGGTTATCGGCGGGCGGATTCTGCTCGATACGGCACAAGGCATCGCGTTACCGGTGGAACACCGGCGGGTCGGCTATGTTTTCCAGGATACACGGCTGTTTCCGCATCTGAAGGTGCGCGCCAACCTCGCCTATGGCGAAAATCTCGCCCATGAACGGTTGGAACGGATCGACCGGGACGAAGTGATCGAAGTACTGGGTATTGCGCCCCTCCTCGACAGATGGCCGGCTTCGCTTTCGGGGGGAGAGATCCGCCGGGTCGCAATCGCCCGCGCCTTGCTGTCACGGCCCGGTGTCCTGTTACTGGACGAACCGCTTGCTTCACTGGACAAGCCCCGCGCGGCGGACATCCTGGCGATGATCGCCGCCTTGCGGGACCGGATCGCCCTGCCCATGCTCTACGTCAGCCATGAACCGGACGAGGTGAAGCGGCTTACCACCAGCGTCGTGGCGTTGACGTAAATTATCATGTCACTTCGGCGAACGCGCCTGTAAGACTGCATGCGCCATTCTGCCCAACCCAAAGGATTACCCATGCCGCTTTCCCTGCACGCCGCGCTGGTTCCCAGTATGCTTCAGATTCTTGGTTCGGTCGGTAAACTGGTCGACAAGGCCGAAGCATGGTGCGACGAAAACGGCCACGACCACTCCGAACTGATCGATGCGCGGATAATTGGCGACATGCTGCCGTTTGCCTATCAGATAAAAAGCTGCTGGACCCATTCGGCCCATGCCATCGCCGGTGTGCGGTCGGGCATTTTCAGCCCGGACATGTCCCCATCGCCAGACAGTTTTGCGGGCCTGCGCGCTGTGCTCCACACTGCCGTTTCCGGGCTCGAAGCCACTGGCGAGGCAGAGCTGGAGGAACTGGCTGCAAAGGATATGCGGTTCGAAATTGGCGACCGGTTGCGGATGGACTTTACCGGTCAGGATTTCCTTCTCAGTTTCAGCCAACCGAATTTCTATTTTCACGCTTCGGCCGCATACGACATATTGCGGATGAAGGGGCTTCCCCTTGGCAAGCGTGACTTCCTCGGCGCCATGCGCCTCAAGGGCTGAAACTAGCGCGGCCGCGCAAACCAGATGGTGTGGCGTGGCCCCTTGTTGTTGGGCCGCGCGCGCACTTCGCGTGTTTCGACCTCAAATCCGCAGGATTCCAGCTTGCGGGTGAATTTGTGGTCTGGCGCAGCGGACCAGATAGCCAGCACTCCGCCTTTGGTCAGCGCGCGGCGGGCAAAACGTAACCCTTCGCGCGAATAAAGGCGGTTGTTGTCTTCCCGCACGAGTCCATCCGGCCCATTATCAACATCGAGCAGTATCGCGTCATAGGGTTCTCCGCCTTCTGCGGACTGTTCAATCGCATCACCGACATCCCCCATCCGCAAGGTCAGGCGCGGATCATCCAGACAATCGCCGGTCAATTCCGCCATTTCTCCCTTCGCCCATGCGATGATTTCAGGCACCAGTTCGACCACTGTCGCATGGCCCTGCTTGCCAATCCGGTTCAGCGCAGCGCGAAGGGTAAAGCCCATACCATATCCGCCGATCAGCAGATGCGGTGCCGAGTTCTGGAGCCTATCCAGCGTCAGATCCGCCAGTTGCTCTTCGGAAAACTGCATCCGGGTGCTCATCAATTCATTGCGGCCCAGACCGATGATATAGTCGCGCCCATGCCGAAACAGCTTGAGCTCTTCACCACCTGGCACTTGTGCCGTGCCCAATAATTCGCGTGCAATCATGAATCAGACGATCTCATCTTCGTCGAACAGGGAATCGGACAGAGCCGCTTCCTCGATCTCGTTTAACCGGTGCGAGGCAGTGCCCGGCATCTCTACTTCCGCAACATGAACCAGCGCATCACCCTGATTGACCACCGGCAAATTGCTGCGGCCGATGATCACGCCGGTAATCGGCGACAATACCGGCAGGTCCTGATCGCCGAAAGGGTCGGACAGATAACCAACAACCTCCTGATCCTGAACCAGGGCGCCAGTGCCCTTGACCGCCCGAAACAGCCCGCCTTCAGGCGCGCGCAGCCACATGGTGCGGCGGCTCTGGATGGACCGCGCGGCGGGTTTGCGCGGCTTTGTCACACCCATGCCAAGATGCGCCATTACCCGTAATATACCCTGCACGCCAATTCGAATGCCGAATTCATCGAAACGCAGTGCCTCACCCGCTTCCAACAGCAGCACATCGCAGTCATTGTCTGCCGCCGTCTGGCGCAGCGATCCTTCGCGCAAAGGCGCAACGATGACCGCTGGTGCACCAAAGATCTGGGCCATTGCCTCGGCCTGTGCGCGGCCGGCACTGATGCGGATCTGCGGCAGGTTTTCCCGGTGCAATCCGGCCGAATGAAGATCGATGCCGAAATCACTGCGGATGATAATTTCCTGCGTGAAATGATGCGCCAACTGCGCCGCCAGTGATCCCTTCGCCGATCCGGGAAAGCAGCGGTTGAGGTCACGACGATCGGGCAGGTAGCGATCATGGGCAACAAAACCGTAAGCGTTCACGATCGGAATGCACAACAGGGTGCCCGCCATTCGCTTGGCCGAAACCGCTTTCAAGACGCGGCGGATAATCTCCACCCCGATGATTTCATTGCCATGCACGCCGCCGCTGACGAACAGGACCGGGCCTGGCCGCCGGCCATGGATGACCCTGACACGCATGGCGATTTCGGTATTGGTGGACAGGCGGCTGACAGGGATATCAATCGTCGCGCTGGTCCCGGCGGCAATGCGGTGACCCGCCAGTTCGAACGGTGGGGGTAGTACAGATTTGGCCATTGTCCCTGCCCTCAGCCGTGCTTGTGCAAGATTATCATTTGACCGGCGGGCCATCGGCGAGTCCGGCGGCGGCAATGCCCGCGCGTCCGCATGACTCGTCTTCTTCCGACTCTGCGCCAGAGGCCCCGACACCGCCCAGCGAGACGCCTTCTGCGGTAAAGATCGGCACACCGCCACGCCAATTGGCGATATCCGGGGCAGAGCCGCCCCAGTCGGCCGTTTCAGCCGTCGTCACCTCCATCATCGCCGCCGACTTGCCCTTCCACTGGGCGATGGCACCAACGGCAGTTGGTGCGCCATCCATCTGCGCGAACGCCAGCATGGCGCCGCGCCGGTCAAATACGGCAATCGCGACCGACAAATGCCGTTCTGTGGCCCAGGCAATGCACTGGTCCCGGATTACAGCTGCGCTGGCGTAGTCAAGCTGAGGGCGCAACCTCTGGGCGCCTGCGGGTCCGGACAGGATCGACGCTGCAGCGGCCATTAGAAATGCGGTTCTTATCATCATACCCCCGATGCTTTGGTGCCTGGACGATGCGTTGCACGCTAGACTGCAAAAGAAAAGGGCCGCGATTGCTCGCGGCCCTTTCCGGATCAACTGAGGACGGGATTAGTCGTCCTTGAGGAAGTCCGGCATGTGGTCAGGGCCGCGATCGCTCGCACCCCGATCCGCATTACCGCGATCGGCATTCCCGCGTTCCCCGCCGTCACGGCGCGGACCGCGATCACGGTCGCGTCCACCATCACGGCCACCGCCACGGCGCGGACCGCGCGGACCACGATCACCGCGATCACCGCCTTCACGCTTTTCGCGCGGAGGGCGGGTATCTTCCAGCTCCTCGCCGGTTTCCTGGTCAACGACACGCATCGACAGACGGACCTTGCCGCGCTGATCGATTTCGAGAACCTTGACCTTTACTTCCTGACCTTCGGACACAACGTCTGTTGGCTTTTCAACGCGTTCGTTGCGCATTTCGGACACATGGACGAGACCGTCCTTGCCGCCCATGAAATTCACAAACGCGCCGAAGTCGACAATGTTGACGACCTTGCCATCATAGATCTTGCCGACTTCCGCTTCTTCCACGATCCCGGCGATCCACTTGCGGGCCGCTTCGATCTGGCTGAGGTCGGACGAGGAAATCTTGATCAGGCCTTCATCATCGATGTCCACCTTGGCACCGGTTTCAGCTACGATCTCACGGATAACCTTGCCGCCGGTACCGATGATGTCACGGATCTTCGACTTGTCGATCTGCATCGTTTCGATACGCGGTGCGTGGGCCGAAAGTTCGGTCCGTGCACCGGTCAGTGCCTTGGCCATCTCGCCCAGGATATGCGCGCGGCCAGCCTTGGCCTGGCTCAGAGCCTTGGTCATGATTTCCTTGGTAATCCCGGCAACCTTGATATCCATCTGGAGGCTGGTGATGCCTTCTTCGGTACCGGCCACCTTGAAGTCCATATCGCCAAGGTGATCTTCGTCACCCAGAATGTCGGACAGGACGGTGAAATCGTCACCTTCAAGGATCAGACCCATCGCGATACCCGAAACCGGGCGAACCACAGGTACACCGGCATCCATCATCGACAGACAGCCGCCGCAGATCGTCGCCATCGAGGACGAGCCGTTGGACTCGGTGATGTCGGACAGGACACGGATGGTGTAAGGGAAATCTTCCTTGGAAGGCAGCACCGCACGCAGCGCGCGCCATGCCAGCTTGCCGTGGCCGATATCGCGGCGGCTTGGCGCACCGAAACGGCCCACTTCACCAACCGAATAGGGTGGGAAGTTGTAATGCAGCATGAAGTTCGAATAGGTCAGGCCTTCCAGCCCGTCGATCATCTGCTCGCTATCCTTGGTGCCCAGTGTGGTGGTGCAGATCGCCTGCGTTTCACCGCGTGTGAACAGCGACGAACCATGCGCACGTGGCAGGAAGCCCACGATGGCTTCGATCTGACGCACTTCGTCCGTCTTGCGTCCGTCAATCCGCTGGCCGTCCTTCAGAATGGCCCCGCGAACGATTTCAGCTTCGAGCTTTTTGACGACCTTGCCAGCCGCCATCTGCGTCTGGCCGTCTTCATCGGCAAAGGCTTCCTTGGCCTTGGCGCGAACGGCATTGAGTGCGTTCGAACGGGCCGACTTGTCGGTCAGCTTGTAAGCTGCCGCAATATCGCCGCCGACCACACCGGCCAGCTTGTCCTTGATTGCCGAATTGTCGGTAATCGCCACTTCCCAAGGATCCTTGGCGGCCTGTTCGGCCAGATCGATGATCAGGTTCACGACCTTCTTGATCTCGTCATGCGCGAACATCACGCCGCCGAGCATCACTTCTTCGGAAAGCTCTTTCGCTTCGGATTCAACCATCATCACGGCATTGCCAGTGGCAGCCACGATCAGGTCGAGATCGCCTTCCGCGGCGACGTTCTGTGCCGGGTTCAGCGTATATTCGCCGTCGACATAGCCGACGCGCGCGGCACCGATCGGGCCCATGAACGGCAGACCGGAGATGGTCAGCGCAGCCGAGGCAGCAATCATCGCCAGAATATCAGGCTCGGTCTCGCCGTCATAGGACATGACCTGTGCGATAACGTTGATTTCGTTGTAGAAACCTTCGGGGAACAGCGGGCGAACCGGACGGTCGATCAGGCGGCTGGTCAGCGTTTCCTTTTCGGTCGCGCCGCGTTCACGCTTGAAGAAGCCGCCGGGAATGCGGCCTGCTGCGGAGAATTTTTCCTGGTAGTGAACGGTCAGCGGGAAGAAATCCTGGCCTTCCTTTACACTCTTGGCGGCGGTCACGGCGCAGAGCACCACGGTTTCGCCATAAGTAGCCAGCACGGCGCCATCGGCTTGACGGGCAATGCGGCCGGTTTCGAGGGTGAGGGTTTTGCCGCCCCATTCCATCGATACGGTTTTTGTGTCGAACATGTATTTTCCTTGGATCGTCCCGTACGGCCTTATTGCGGCACGGGGCCTACTGTTTCCGGGGATACCGGCCCGGACCGGTGCAGGGCTATATGCGCCCCATAGGCTCTCTACCGAATTGTAGAGATTGCCCTAATGCGAAAGGGCGGCCCACTTTGGAGCCGCCCCCTCGAAATTCTTACTTACGCAGACCCAGTTTCTGGATCAGGCCGTTGTAGCGCTCAACATCGATCTTCTTGAGATAGGCGAGCAGGCTACGACGCTTGTTGACCATCATCAGGAGCCCGCGACGCGAGTGGTTATCCTTGTGATTGGCCTTGAAATGGTCGGTAAGGTTGCGGATACGTTCGGTAAGGATCGCGACCTGGACTTCCGGCGAACCGGTATCGCCCTTGGCCTGTGCGTTGTCCTTGATAATTTCTTGCTTGCGCTCTGCAGTAACAGTCATTCAATTTTACTCCGCGACATCGGGAATGTTGAAACCCCTGACGACTTTTGCCGTCCCGCCTGAAACCTCCATCAGCGCCACAGGCACATCATTGTGCTTGGCAAGATAGAGCCCGTCAGCTTGGGGCAGTCCGGTGAGGACGCGGCCCTGACGGACCGCTTCTACCGTGTCGGACCTGAGGGTAAGAGCCGGGATGTCGTCCAGCCCTGCCTCCACCGGCAGAATTACGTCTTCTAGGGGCGCGCCCTTACCGATTTCGTTCAATCTGTCCAGCGAAATCGCTTGGCCTTCGGTAAACGGCCCTGCCTTGATCCGGCGCAGGAAGGTCACGTGCCCCACAGTGCCCAGCGCATAGGAAATATCCCTCGCCAGAGATCGGATATAGGTACCCTTGCTGACATTTGCCACCAGAGTGACGCTATCGGCCATTTCCAGCGGTCCGGTGGGGTTGAAGGGATCAGGGCGGCCGACACTCAGCGAGAATGTGGAATCGGGCAGTTCTGCACCCTCATACGTCGATGCAGGCTCCAGCGAATGGATCGTCACGACCCGCGATTTCAACTTCACATCCTCGCCTGCCCGCGCAAGGTCATAGGCTCTCTTGCCATCCACTTTCAGCGCAGAATAGGCAGGCGGCACTTGCTCGATCTCGCCCGTGAAATGCTCCAGCACCGCCGCCACGGCGGCCATCGGCGGCCTGCGGTCGCTGGTGGATACCACCTCTCCCTCAGCATCGAGCGTGCTGGTTTCTTCGCCGAACTGCACAGTGAATTCATAGGTCTTGCTGGCATCGAGCATCCGCCCGGCCAGCTTGGTTGCCTCCCCCAGTGCGATTGGCAAAACCCCTTGCGCCAAGGGGTCCAGCGTGCCGCCATGCCCGACCTTGACCTTGCCATAGCCCGCCGCGCGCAGATTGCGCTTTACCGCGGCCACAGCCTGCGTCGATCCCAGCCCGTGAGGCTTGTCGAGAATGATCCAGCCGTGGGGGTGCGGCAATCCGGCGCTCATTTATCGGCAATCATCTGCGCCAGTCCCAGATACCGCTCCATCACCCAGGTCACCGGCGGGCCGACGATGTTTTCGATGACCCCCAGACCCGGCGCGAACCAGCTCAACGCGACGATGCCAAAAAACAGCAGCATACCGGCTGGCCGTGCCTTTTCATAAAGCCGTGCGGCTTTTTCCGGCAGCAGCCCTTCGACAATATGCGATCCGTCAAAGGGCGGGATCGGCAGCAGATTGAACATCGCCAGAAACACATTGATCAGGATGAAGGTGGTCATGACGCGCAAGGCAAGGCCAGTGAATTCCGTCGCCGGTCCCGTCAGCGTGTGCACGAACAGCCCCAGCAGCGCAGCCCCAACGGCGGCGAGCAGAAAATTCATGGCCGGACCCGCTGCGCCAACGGCCATCATCCCGAAGCGTGGATTGTTGAGCCGCCGGGCGTTGACGGGCACCGGTTTTGCCCAGCCGAACACCGGCCCGCCCAACAACAACATCGCGCCGGGGACGAAAATCGTGCCCACCGGATCGACATGGCGCAGCGGGTTCAAGCTCAGCCGTTTGCGCTCTTTCGCGGTGGGATCCCCCAGCGCCAGTGCGGTCCAGCCATGGGCAACTTCATGGAAAACGATGGCGATGATCAGGCAGGGAACCAGGATCGCGGCAAACAGGATTGTTTCGGTCATGCCGGGTTAGATAGGGGCGCGAACCTTAACCCGCCAGTGCTTCGCTGAAATGCTTGCGGCAAAGCGCAAGATACCGGTCATTACCGCCAATTTCGGTCTGCGCCCCCGCCTTCACGGCCGCACCGCTTTGATCGACCCGCAAATTCATCGTCGCCTTGCGCCCGCAGTGGCACACAGCTTTCAGTTCAACCAGCGCATCGGCAATGCCGAGCAGCGCGGCTGATCCGGGGAACAGTTCGCCCTGAAAATCGGTGCGCAGGCCATAGCACAGCACCGGAATTCCGGCCTGATCCGCCAGCCGGGCAAGTTGCCAGACCTGATCCTTGGACAGGAACTGCGCTTCGTCCACCATGATGCAGGCGATCGGTTCTGCGGCATGGGCTGAACTGACCCGCTTCCACAGATCCGTTTCGGCATTGAACCTGTGGGCTTCTGCCCCCAGCCCGATGCGGCTTTCGATGGCCTTGTCAGCCGCACGATTATCAATCGCAGCGGTCCACAACATGGTTGTCATGCCGCGTTCGCGATAATTGAAATCGGCCTGCAGCAGCGTGGTCGATTTCCCGGCATTCATGCTGGCATAATAGAAATAGAGTTTCGCCATCGGTCTAGTCTTCCTGTCCCAGATCGCGCGCGACCTTGGGATCGTTCAACAGGCGTTCGATGCGCTCGGCCTCGTCGAAACTCTCGTCTCCGCGAAATTGCAGCTTGGGTGCGAATTTAAGGCCCAGCCGTTTGGCAACCTCGCGCTGGAAAAAGGCTGTGTTGGTGCGCAGCGCCTTCAGCACGACCACCTCGTCTTCGCCCAGCAACGGTTTTACATAGACGTTGGCATTGCGCAGATCGGGGCTCATCCGCACTTCGGTGACGCTGACCGAATGGGCGGACAGCGTATCGTCATGCACTTCCTGCCGCGATAGCAATTCGGACAGGATGTGCCGCACCCGCTCGCCCACTTTCAGGACGCGGACCGATTGCTGTTCGGCGGTGAATTGCTGTCTAGCCATCGGCTGGGTCCATCTTGTCGGCGATCCGTTGGAGTGAACGAAGGTTGCGGGCCGTGCCGCGCGCGTCCAGCTTGCGTTCGATAAACGCGCCGGTCAATTTGCTGCCGCCCACACTTTCGCCAAAATCGATATGCAGCGCCCCGGTGCCCGGTGCCATCCGTTCGCCGCCCCGCCCTGCGAAGCTGGCGTCAAGATCGGCAAATTGTTCCGCTGACGGCTGGCGGGTAAGGAACATCACATGGACCACGGCATCATCATTCTCGCCGCGGAACGGGTTTTCGGCAATCGCCGCGACCACTTCTGCACGGGTACGGACGCAGACAGTGGAATCGATCTCGAACTCGTCGCGCAGGATGAATGCAAGCTTTTCCGACAGGCCGGGCGTCGGACGGTCTGGGTGCCGGAACAGCACGTTACCGCTTGCCACCACTGTTTCCACATCCTCGAAATCTTCATATTTGAGGGCGTTACGCAAGTCTTCCATCAGCAGCCGGTTGCCGCCGACATTGATGGAACCGAGAAAGGCGACGAACTGGGGCATCAGTCGCTTGCCGGGTTCTTCGTCGGGATTGCAGTTGAAGTGCCGCGTGCCAGCAATACCCCATCTTCCGACCACAGCTCGCTTTCAAGGAACAGCACGCGCCGACCGGCCCGCACAACGCGGCCGGTGGCGATCAGCGGCCCCTGCAAGACCGGTTTGAGCAAGGAGAAGTTTACATCAAGCATCAGTGGCGAAAACTCGCCGCCGGTTGAGTAGGTATAGGCCCAGCCCATCGCTTCATCGAGAAACCCTGCAACAAGCCCGCCCTGAACGCTCTTGCGCGGGGTGATGAAGGCTTCCGGTGCATGGAAATGCATCGTGATCGTTTGCGTCGACGGGTCGTAGGAGTGCAGCTTCGCTCCCATCAGCTTTGCATGGGCAAAGTCTCCGGCGGGCAATGTCATGTCAGTCATGGATTGCCCGCCGCTAACCTATTGGCACAAATGCGATCACAAGACCCGCTCGCGCTCCTCGACCTCAAACACTTCGAGCGTATCGCCCGGTTTGATGTCGTTCGTATCTTCCAGCACAACACCGCATTCGAGACCGGTGCGAACTTCGTCGACATCGTCCTTGAAGCGCCGCAGCGACTGAATGATCGTCTTGGAAACGATGACATCTTCGCGCGTGAGACGGGCATGAAGCCCCTTGCGGATGGCGCCTTCGATGACCAGCAAACCGGCCGCCTTGTCGCGCTTGCCCGCCGGGAAGACCTGCTTGACTTCGGCCCGGCCGACAACATGTTCGATCTTTTCGGGACCCAGTTCGCCAGCCATTTCCTTCGCGATTTCTTCGGTCAGGTGGTAAATCACGTCGAAATATTTCGTCTCCACCCGGTCACGCGCAACCAGGGCGCGGGCTTTGGGGTTGGGACGGACATTGAAGCCGATAATCGGCGCCTTGGATGCCGCCGCCAAGGTGACGTCGCTCTCGGTGATCGCACCCACGCCCGAAAGAAGCACGCGAACCTTGATCAGATCGTTCGACAGCGCATGCAACGCCGTGACAATCGCCTCGGCACTGCCCTGCACATCCGCCTTCACCAGAACCGGGAATTCGACAACGTCGTTCTTCATGCTGGAGAACATCGCATCGAAATTGGTCGGGGCGAGTGCAGTACGCTTTTCAGTCGCCTTTTCACGCCGATAGGCTGCAACTTCGCGGGCACGTTGTTCGTTTTCGACCACGGCCAACTGTTCGCCTGCACCCGGAACGCCGCCCAGGCCGAGCACTTCGACCGGCATTGAGGGGCCGGCTTCCTTGATCTGCTTGCCCTGATCGTTGACGATCGCGCGCACCTTCCCGCTTTCCGCACCGACAACGAAATTGTCGCCGAGCTTGAGCGTGCCGCGGGTAACGATCACCGTGGCGACAGGGCCACGGCCCTTGTCCAGCTGCGCTTCGATCACGGTCGCTTCTGCCGGGCGGTCCGGCCGCGCCTTCAGCTCCAGCAATTCAGCCTGGAGCGCAATCTTTTCGAGCAATCCGTCGAGATTGGTCTTTTTCTTGGCCGAGATTTCAACGTCCTGCACATCGCCCGACATTGCCTCCACGACCACTTCATGTTCGAGCAAGCGTTCACGGATTTTCTGCGCATTGGCTTCCGGCTTGTCGATCTTGTTGATCGCCACGATCATCGGCACGCCGGCGGCTTTGGTGTGTTTGATCGCTTCGATCGTCTGCGGCATGATGCCATCGTCGGCCGCAACCACCAGCACCACGATATCGGTGACATTGGCACCGCGCGCGCGCATTTCGGTAAAGGCTGCGTGGCCCGGCGTATCGAGGAAGGTGATGACCTGCTTGTCCTTGGTCGTAACCTGATAGCTGCCGATATGCTGGGTGATACCGCCAGCTTCGCCTTTCACCACATCTGTTCCGCGCAGCGCATCGAGCAGGCTGGTCTTGCCATGATCGACGTGGCCCATGATCGTGACCACCGGCGGACGCGGACGAAGTGTTTCTTCCGGATCCTGATCGGTTGTGGCCTTGATATCGACATCGCTATCCGACACGCGCTGGATGGTGTGGCCGAATTCTTCAACCAGCAATTCGGCGGTGTCCTGGTCAATCGTCTGGTTGACGGTGACCATCATGTCCATGTTGAACAGCGCCTTGACCAGATCGGCGCCCTTTTCGCCCATCCGCTTGGCCAGTTCCTGCACAGTGATGGCTTCAGGAACAACCACGTCGCGGTACTGCTTTTCGCGCTGCTTGCGCGAACCGCCGCCCTGCATCCGGCGCTCTTTTTCGCGCGCACGCTTGAGCGCGGCGAGGCTGCGGGCACGCGCGCCTTCATCTTCATTAAGCGCGCGGTTGACGGTCAGCTTGCCGCTGCGGCGACGATCATCTTCGATCTTGCCGGCGGGCTTCTGTTCTTTCTTCTTCTTTTCCGGCCGCTTGGGTTCGGGGCGCGCAACCGGCGTGAACCTGCGCGCGGCGGGTGTTGGCGTCGCTTCGTCTTCGGCAACTACGGGTGCATCTTCCACCACCGCGGCCGATTCTTCGACAGGCGCTGGCGCTGGGGGAGCTGGCTCCACTTCAACTTCGCCGGATACTTCGGCTTCCCGATTGGCTTCGGCACGCTGTTTTTCTTCATCAATTGCGCGGGCCTTGGCCTCTTCATCCCGGCGGCGCGCTTCTTCGGCGGACCGCAGACGATCTTCTTCGGCTTCGCGCTGCAGGCGGGCAACGCGTTCCTGCGCGGTTTCGTTGGAAACCGGGGCCTTCTTCGCCACAGGCTTGGGAGTCGGTGCGGGAGCCGGCGCCGGAACCGGCGCAGGAGCGGGTGCCGGAGCCGCTTCTTCGACCGGTGCAGCCTCTCCCGGCTTCAGGAGCTTGCGGCGACGCTTGACCTCGACCGCGACCTTATTGGTGCGACCGTGGCTGAAGGTCTGTTTGACCTCACCGGCATCGACCGCCCGCTTCAGGCCCAGAGGCTTGCGGGTGCGTGTCGGTTGTTCGTCATTATCGCTCATAAAGCCAATCTATCCTTCAAAACTCAATTCGTCGTCACGGTCAGTTGCCGCAGGCTGCTGACCATCTTCAATTCCGGCCTCAACAGCCCCCTGGAAATGCAACAGGCGCGCAAGAATTGCGGTTACCCGATCCGCCGATGCGGAATCAGCCAGCGCCAGGTGGACGACATTGTCGCGGCCCAATGCCACAGACAGAGCCGCCCGGTCCAGTGGCAAGCGCATTCCGCGCAAACCGGACCCTTCCACTTCATTGCCCACGCGCCAGGCCTGGTCCAGTTTCCGGCTGCCATCATCGCTGGCATCGCTGGCATGGAGCAGCAGTTCTACCCGCCCCGATCGCGCCTGTTCGGCAATCCGGTCCGATCCCAAGATAAGCTTGCCGGCGCGCAGTTCCAGACCCAGACGATCCAGCAAGACGCGGGAAAGCCCCCGTTCAATACGGTCCGGCAGATCGTCCGGCACTTGCAGCTTGGTACCCTTGAAGGCCCGCGCCAGTGCGCCGCGCAGCTTGCCCTTGGCCATGGCCGCTTCCAGATCCGGCCGCGATACACCCAGCCACGCACCCCGACCGGGTGCGCGTGCCAGAATGTCGGGCAAAACCTGCGCGGTGCCATCCGGCCCGTCCGGCGATATCGCCAGCCGCACCAGACAGTCCTTTGCTTCGATGTCTCCCGAAAGAATGCACCGCCTTTCGGGCCCGGAAGTCTGGGCCTGCGGCAATTCGGGGATGTCGGAGCCTACGCGCTCATTGTGGGGAGTCCGCATCTGCGGCCTCCTGTGTGTCGGACGCAGGCGCAGCGTCTTCGTCTTCGAACCAATGCGCACGAGCGGCCATGATGATCTCGTTGCCCTGCTCTTCGGACAGGCCATAGGTGCCCAGCACCCCGCCCTTGTCTTCGGTGCGCTGCGGACGTTTCATCGGCGGACCTTCAGCATTGGCCCGGCGACGGGGTGCTTCCCGGCGCTTGGCGATAAGTTCGTCCGTCGCAAGGTCAGCCAGATCGTCGAGCGTCTTGATCCCGGCCTTGCCCAGCACCACCAGCATTTGTTCGGTCAGGTGCGGCATAGTGGCCAAATCGTCTTCAACGCCCAGTTCGCGGCGTTCAGTGCGGGCGGCATCTTCGTGCCGTTCAAGCGCTTCGGTTGCACGGCTTTGCAGCTCTTCGGCCAATTCTTCGTCAAAGCCTTCGATGCTGGCGAGTTCGGCCAGTTCGACATAGGCAACTTCTTCCAGCTCGGCAAAGCCTTCGGCTACCAGCAGCTGCGACAGGGTTTCGTCCACGTCGAGTTCTTCTTCGAACATCTTGGAGCGTTCGGCGAATTCCTTCTGCCGCTTTTCGCTCGCCTCTTCTTCGGTCATGATATCGATCTGGTGACCGGTCAGCTGGCTGGCGAGACGCACGTTCTGCCCGCGGCGGCCAATTGCCAGCGAAAGCTGGTCATCGGGAACCACCACTTCGATCCGGCCTTCTTCCTCGTCCAGAACAACCCGGCTGACCGTGGCGGGCTGGAGGCCGTTGACCACGAATGTCGCCGTGTCTTCCGACCACGGAATGATGTCGATCTTTTCGCCCTGCAGTTCCTGCACCACCGCCTGTACGCGGCTGCCCTTCATGCCGACGCAGGCGCCGACCGGATCGATGGAACTGTCATGGCTGATCACGCCGATCTTGGCGCGGCTGCCGGGATCACGCGCGGCCGCCTTGATTTCGATAATGCCGTCATAGATTTCGGGCACTTCCTGCGCGAACAGCTTCTTCATGAATTCAGGATGCGCACGGGAAAGGAAGATCTGCGGCCCGCGATTGTTGCGTTCGACCTTGGTGATCAAGGCCCGCACACGTTCGCCCACACGCGCCGCTTCACGCGGGATCTGCTGGTCGCGGCGAATGACACCTTCGGCGCGGCCAAGGTTGACGATGACATGGCCGAATTCGACCGACTTGATCACCCCGGTAATCACTTCGCCGGCGCGGTCCTTGAATTCTTCAAACTGACGCTCGCGTTCGGCATCGCGCACCTTCTGGAAAATCACCTGCTTGGCGCTCTGCGCGTCAATCCGGCCCAGATCCACAGGGGGAAGCGGGTCGACGATGAAATCACCGACCACTGCGCCTGGCTGCAGCTTTTCAGCTTGCTTCAGATCGACCTGCTTGAAGTAATCTTCAACCTGTTCGACCACTTCGACCACGCGCCACAAGCGCAGATCGCCCGTCATCGGGTCGAGCTTGGCCCGAATGTCGTTTTCCGCGCCGTACCGGCTGCGGGCGCTTTTCTGGATCGCCTCTTCCATGGCTTCGATGACGATCGCTTTGTCGATCATCTTTTCGGTTGCTACTGCGGTTGCAATCGCAAGCAGCTCTGCCTTGTTGGCGGAAATTGCACTGGCCATCAGTCGTCAGCCTTCTCTTCTTCTTCGTTGATCTCGTCGGCACCGGTGGTGTCGATGGGTCTGGTTGCGGCGATCAGCGCATCGGTGAGGATGAGCTTTGCCGAATGGATTGCGTCAAGCGGTACGGTGACCGGCTTGCCGTTTCTGTCTTCGATGGTGACCAGATCGCCTTCGATCCCTGCCAGCATACCACGTATATTGCGTTGCCCGTCAATTTTCTCGACGAGGGAAATCTTGGCTTCATGCCCGGCCCACTGGGCAAAATCCTTGGGCCGGGTCAGCGGCCGGTCAATGCCGGGCGAGCTGACTTCGAGGTGGTAATTGCCTTCAACAAGTTCCTCCCCCGCTTCTTCGAGGGCATCGATCCGGTCCGAAACGGCGCGCGACAGGGCAGCGCATTGTTCGATCAGCAACTGGCCCGTGGCCGGGTCTTCCGCCATGATCTGCAGGGCGCGTTCCCCGTCACCTGCTTCGGAACCGGTCATGATAACGCGCACGAGATCGAATCCGAGCGCCGCAGCTTCGGGTTCGGCAATCTCTTTCAGGCGCGCCAGATCGGCCATCGATACTCCATCACAAGGGACGATTGCAGCAACAGAGTTTCGTGCCGGCCCCGTCTGGCGCCAGCCCCACTTTGCAACAACAATGTCGGGATGGCGGCTAATTAGGCGGGATAGCGCGCCCTTGCAAGCGGTTTGGCAAAAGAAAGCGGTGCAGAGCCAAAAAAACGGCTCCGCACCCCGATCCTGTATTCAAGCGGCCGCGCTAGAACTGGCGAACGTGGTCGGCCTGCATCGAATCCGGCGCCCAGGTCACATGGGTGACTACGGTGTAGCCATTTACATTCCGCGTGAAGACATTGGCCTTGCCGCGGGCGTTAAAGCCAATCGCCGTGCCCCATTCATTGGGGTTGTTCCCCGGATCAATGCCAAGCGGCTTGCCCTTGCCCGGTTTGCCGCCACCAGACCCGCCGCCAGAGCCGCTATCGGTGTGGCTACCATAGATTACGTTCAACTGATCATAATCATGCTGGTCGGGGTGGTCATTTCCAGCCGGTAAACTCGTATATTCCATACAGGAATTCGTTAAATCCGTACTGAAGTCTTCGTTTTGATGGGTCAGCCCATAATCATGGCCAATTTCCTGACAGGCCACCAACTGCTTCCACACCTCGTCAGCATAGCTGGGGCTTGAAAAATAGGTGTCGTTCAGTTTTGTGCTGCCGGCAATGATATGGCCGCCCGAAAGGCTGATCGATGCAATGCCGAGCCAGCCGGTGTAACCGTAGCCGGCATTGCAGACCTGGATGGTATTCTGCACCATCGAGCATCGCCGCGGGTTTGCAGCCCCACTTTCCAACTGACTGTTGATATGTGAAGACTTGTTCCAGTCGGCAACGGCGATACCGATCCGCGCGGGCCATTCGCCGCTGGTATTGTCAACAACCGGAATCCCGACAATGCCATTGGTGGTTGCCCAATGGTAATTCGACCACGAATGGTTGGCCAGGATTGGCATGGCCGCCAACGCCACAGCCGAAGAGGCAGCAATCACCGTCAAACGTGCAAACTTCTGATTATATTTCATTTTCAGCCCCCCAAAAATTTAGCGGCCGAAGCGTGAAATGAGAGCATCAATAGACGCATTCATCCCCGCTACGCCAAATCAGACCCTTCAACCCGGATAATTTCCGAAGCATTGAAATATATCTACAGTAAATATGGCTAACGCACAACGAAGGTACTGGATCACGATATCCAGCGCCAAGTATTGATCCGGTCTACTGCAGAAGAATGGGGCTATTCTTCGCCAAGCCCATGTTTTTTAATGCAATGCCGGAGCTGATCGTAGCTCAGCCCTAATGCCTTGGCCGTCTGGCGCTGGTTCCAGCGATGGCGGCCCAGTGCATGTTCGATGATCGTCCGCTCATGCGCTTCGACCGCAGACTTGAGGTCGTCGATTTTCTCCAGATCGGCGGGCATGGGCGCTGCCGATGGCGGCGGGGCTTCGGATTTCCGTTCCCGCTTGCGTTCGGCAGGCTCGAACGGTTTCCACGGGCTGTCGAAGGGATCGAATACGACATGGCCGATCGATTCTTCCCAATTGTCCCACCGGTACACCCCGCGTTCGATCACATTGCGCAATTCGCGGACGTTACCGGGCCATGGATAATCTTCCAACTGACGGGCGACATGTTCGGCAAAGCCGGGCCAGCGTTCCCACCCGATTTCCGCCGCCATACGCCGCCCGAAATATTCGGCCAGGACGCCCACATCCCCTTCGCGCACACGCAGCGGCGGCAGAGTGATCACTTCGAAGCTCAGCCGGTCAAGCAGGTCGGCGCGGAATTTGCCTTCCTCGGCCAGCCGGGGAAGGTCTTCGTTGGTGGCCGCCACGATCCGCACATCGACATTGATCGGACGGGAGGAGCCGATTCGCGTTACCTCCCCATATTCGACCGCGCGCAGCAGCCGTTCCTGCGCGCCCATCGACAATGTGCCCAGTTCATCGAGAAATAGCGTGCCTTTGTCGGCTTCTTCAAACCTTCCGACGCGCGATTTGGTAGCACCGGTGAATGCACCTGCTTCGTGACCAAACAATTCGGCTTCGATCAATGTCTCTGGCAGTGCGGCGCAATTCATGATGACCAGCGGTTCGCCCCAGCGCGGAGACAGGCGATGGAGCCGTTCGGCAATCAATTCCTTGCCCGTTCCGCGTTCGCCCACCACCAATACCGGGCGGCGCATCGGCGCGGCGCGGCTGGCGCGCTCTACCGCGTCAAGAAAGGCCCCGGATTGGCCGATGAACTGGCTTTCGCGCTCCATGGCCCCAACCTATAGGAAATTTTCCCGATTGTTGGCAAGAGTTCCCAATCACATGAAAGGCCGACATCCCGATTTTGACAGAATTCTGCGGTTTTTTCAGTTTGGCACGCTCCTTGCTGAATGGTGAACAACACAAATCGAACATCACCGTTCGGGAGGATTTTGAAATGTACAACCGCCGCTTCTTCCAGACCAAATTGGGCCAGGCCGCCGCTGCCAGCATTCTGGCGATGATGGCATTTGTGGCGCTTTCCACCCAGATGCAGGCCAACACCGCGTTTGCCGCAACGATCAGTTGCGAAAGTGTGGAACTGGCATGACCGACCGGCCTGACATCAACCCCCTAGGGCCGGAGCGTGTCTCCCCCCCGGACAATGCTCCGGCCCGCAAAACCGCATCGCGTCTCGAAAGCGAAGTGGAACGGCTGCGCCGCAGCCCCACTCCGACGCAGAGCCGTTCCAGCAACCCCAGCGAATTCAACTTCACCGGAGTACCCTTAATGGGAATTTTCAGTCGCACACGTGATATCATCGCCGCCAACTTCAATGACATGCTGGACAAGGCGGATGATCCCGCCAAGATGATCCGGATGATCATCCTCGAGATGGAGGAAACGCTGGTCGAAGTGCGCGCGAGTGCGGCCCGCACCATTGCGGACCAGAAGGAAATGCACCGGCACACGGTCAAGCTGGACAAGCTTCAGGCGGACTGGGGCGAAAAAGCCCAGCTGGCGCTGAGCAAGGATCGCGAAGACCTGGCCCGCGCGGCTCTGGTGGAAAAGAAGAAGGCCTCCGACATGGCCGAACAGCTGACAGCTGAAATCACGGTGCTTGACGATGCCCTGCGCGCTTATGAGCAGGATATCGCCAAATTGCAGAACCGCCTGCGCGAAGCCCGCAGCCGCCAGACGGCCATTGCAGCCCGTCTGGAAAGTGCCGAAAATCGCGTGAAGTTGCGCACCTTGCTGACCTCGGAAAGGGTCGATGACGCGCATTCGCGTTTTGACCAGCTGGAACGCCGGGTCGATTATGCCGAAGGCCGCGCCGATGCGTTAAGCATCGCCGATGGCAGCAACACCCCCAGCCTCTCGGACGAGATCGCGGCGCTGGAAGGCGCCGACCAGATCGACGAGGAACTGGAAGCCATGAAAGCCGCCATGGGCGGCACCAGCAAGAAGAAGGATTGATCCATGGGCTCCGAAATTTTTGTCATACCGGCCATTTTTATCGGCCTGCCCTGGATTGTGCTGCATTACATCACGCGGTGGAAGACGGCAGCAACCATCACCAGCGACGACGAGGTTCTGCTGGACGAGCTTTACCAGCTCGCCAAGCGCCTTGATGACCGGATGGATACGGTCGAACGGCTGGTCGCATCGGATAACCCGGACTTCCATTCGGCCCGGCTGATGCATGACCGCGACTTAGACAACCAGCCCCTGCGCGAATTGGATCGCCTGCTGGCTGAAAAGAAAGGAATGCAATCATGACCAGCGAACGCACCACGCTCTACAAGGACAAACAGAACGCGAAGCTGATGGGTGTCTGTGCCGGCATTGCCGATTACACCGGGGTCAACGCCCTGTGGGTTCGCTTGGGCGCAATCATCCTGGCATTCAGCACCGGCATTGCGATCCCGGCCTATTTCATCGCGGGCATTCTGCTCAACAAGAAGCCGCCGCACCTCTATGTCGAACCCGATGAACAGAAATACTGGCAGCGCGTCCGCCAGAGCCCGCAGCGTACCGCCCGCGAAATTCGCGCACGGTTCCGCGATGTGGATCGCCGCCTGGCCGATGTGGAAACCTACTATGTTTCCAGCAATCCGCGCCTCAACGCTGAAATCGAACGACTGCGCTGATCGCGCAAATCCAAGGGGACACACTGATGGAAGACATCGTCTTTTCACTTATTCCGATCCTTGCCTTGTCTATTCCCATTGTGGCGATCTGGACCAAACATCAGCAGAAAATTGCCGAGATGCAGATCAGCAGCACCGCCACGGCCACTGCGGAAAAAGCAGCCCAATACGCAGCCCATTCGAAAGAACTGGAAGAACGCGTTCGGGTTCTCGAACGGATCGTCACCGATCGCGGCTATGACATTGCAACCCAGATCGAAGCCTTGCGCGATACCCGCGCCGTAGAAAACCGCGATACCGGCGTGCCGCTGCGCGTGACCCGGCAGGAGAATGCATAATGGATTGGGGCAGCCCGACATTTGTCATTGCCATCATAGCACTCAGCACTGGCGGGTGGATCATCAACAACTGGATCCGTGCCCGGCATGGCTATCCACTGGAGGATGAGTGGGGCGGCAAGACCACGCGCACCGACAGCAAGGAAACCACCAAGCTGCGCGAAGAAAACAGGGCGCTGCACAGCCAGCTGGACAAGATGACCGATCGGCTGATCGTGCTCGAAAAGATCGTCACCGATCGCGGCTATGATGTCGCAACCCAGATCGAGGCCTTGCGTGACCAGCGTAGCAGCGATGTGGGTGTGCCGCTCAATATTGGCAAGAAGGAGCAGGCATAATGGGTGAACTG
This sequence comes from Erythrobacter sp., assembly GCA_024642565.1. Lineage (GTDB taxonomy): Bacteria > Pseudomonadota > Alphaproteobacteria > Sphingomonadales > Sphingomonadaceae > Allopontixanthobacter. The sequence continues at coordinate 22,547 of JAHEAV010000001.1, read as the reverse complement.
GCTATCGTCTTCGGCTTCGTGATCGTTGCAGCGCTGATCCTGTTTGGGACCATCAATTCGATGCACAAGCGCACATTGCAACATCGCGAGCGGCGCGAAGCGCTGGACCGGCAGCATAGCGGCAATCCGGACGCGGCTTCGAAAGGGAAGATCGAACGGCTTGAACAGCGTGTCCGCGTGCTGGAACGCCTCGCCACCGATCGCGGCCAGGATCTGGCCCTGCAAATTGAAAATCTACGCGAAACGTCCGGGCAGGCATTGCCCACGGGCAAAGAGGAAGAACGAACATGAATTGGGCTGAAGCCATCGTCCTGATCGTCATCATATCGGCAGTGGCCAATGTTTTTCGGTCGCGCCATCCAAGCGGCAGCCGCAGCCGCAAACTGTCGCGCAGCGATGACCACACGCAAACCGCGCAGATCAGCAGCCGCGAAAGGGAACTGCAGGGCGAAGTCATGGACCTGCGCGAACGGATCAAGGTGCTCGAACGCATCGCGACCGATGCCAACAGCACCGAAGGCCGCAATTCGCGCGCCATTTCCGATGAAATCGAACGGCTGCGTGACCAATAGACCAGCCCGAATGAGACCAGAGTTAGAAGGAGGACCGGGACAATGAGCGAACAGATCATTATTGCTGCAACCGCCTTCGCCGGGCTCGGGCTGATTGCCCTGACCGCCCTGCGCGGGTGGCAGGGTTGGCTGGCACTCAAGGAACACGAGCTTGAGCGGGTCACCGCTGATCTGGGCGGCTCTTTCAACGAAATCGAGCGTGGCCCGGGTATTGGCATGGCCCGGATCGAGATTGCCGATCTCAAGGAACGTATCCGCAAACTGGAAGCCATCGCCAACGGGGTGGACCTCTGACACCGGCCTGCTAGACGCTGCGCCATGCGCACAATTGACGATATAGCCGAAGAATATGACTTCCTCGAAGGTGACGAACGCTATCGCCTGCTGATCGAACTTGGCCGCGAACTCGAACCGATGCCAGACGCGCTCAAAACCGATGCCACACTGGTGCGCGGGTGTTCCGCCAGTGTCTGGGTCTATCCGACCGCCAGCGATGGAACACTGCATTTTCTGGCGGATAGCAATGCCGCGATCACCAAGGGCATTGTCGCTCTGGTCATTGCCGCCGTGCAGAACCGGCCCGCCGCGGAAATCGCGGCGATGGACATTGCCGCCGTGCTCGAACCGTTCGATCTCAAGAATCAGCTTTCCTCCAATCGCACCCAGGGCGTGCCGAATATGATCGCACTGGTCCGCGATCACGCGACCCGGTTGGCCACAGCGACCTGAGATGCGGCCGCTTTATCTTGCCGGCGGCCTTGTTTCAGTGGGCCTGGCTGTGGTCGGTGCCGTGTTGCCGATAATGCCCACTGTGCCGTTCCTGCTGTTGGCGGTATTTTGTTTTGCGCGCAGCAATCCCGATTGGGAACGCAGAATTCTGGACCATCCCAAATGGGGCCCCCAATTGCGCGACTGGCGCGAACGGCGGGCGATTTCCCGCCCAGCCAAGACCGCCGCGCTCACCGCCATGGCGGCGGGCGCCGTGATAACTTGGGCAACCCTTGGCGCCCCTTGGTATTACCTTTCGATCGCAATTCTGGTGTTCGCGGGTGGATGGATCGCCACCCGCAATGAATAAGTCATCAGCAACGGCACCGAAATTCGCCAGTTTCCTACAGTCTGCAAGTTCGTTAGGCGCCAAGCGGCTCTTTACAAATGTTGATCCGAAACTGCCTTCCAGCCCATTGGTGTGCCATCAGGTGTAACCCGGCACCCTTGGTTTAATTTCTATATATTTCATATATTTACGGGAAAATCACTGGGTGACACAGTGTCACCTTTGTCACCCTGGCCCGCTGTCATCCTGGCCCGCCGTTCAGGCGCCCAGACTTTCCCGCACTACGGCAATGCCGGCTTCTCTCTGACGTTTCAGTTCGGCTTTCAGTTTGGCCGGATCGCCGGCAAAAACGAATCCGAAACTGACGCCGCCTTCCTTGCCCACTGTGGCATGGTGCAGCTTGTGCGCCTGCACCAACCGCTTGGCATAACCGCCACGCGGCACATATTTGAAGTAGCGCTGGTGGACCAGCCCGTCATGGACCAGCGTATAGATGATTCCGTATCCCAGAACGCCCAGCCCGATCCAGGTGGCGGGCCACCAGGCATCCGCGCCCAGAACCATCGGCGAACCCAACGCAAACATGGATATGCTGATGGCGGCGCCGACAAGTCCGAAGAGATCATTCTTTTCCAGCGCCTTGTCATGCGGTTCGTGATGATCGCGGTGCCAGGCCCAGCCAAACCCGTGCATGATGTATTTATGGCTCGCCCAGGCGACCCATTCCATCACAAGGATGCTGGCAATAACGATGGACAAAGGCGCAAGGATATTCATGGCTCGCCCCTTATAGACTAAGTGTCCTTGGGAAAGAAGAACCGGGCGATTTCTTCGCCGATGCGTGCGGGGCGCAGGGTTTCCGCATCAATGCAGCACCAGCTCGACTGGATTTCTGCCAAAACTTCCTCGCCGCGCTGAATCACTGTGTTGTAAAAGGCGCGTGCCCCTTTCGTGCTTTCCAGAACCGTGCGGGCAAACACCTCGTCATCAAGAAAAGCGGGCTTACGGTAAGTGATTTCGTGCTTGAGCGCGACCCAGGCCCGACTGGCGACAGCATCAGGGGGCGCGATATTGCGCCAGTGCGAAAGCACAGCGTCCTGCACCCAGCCCAGATAGCGGGCATTGTTCACATGGCCCATGAAATCGATATCGGCGGGCAGGATGCTGATCGGGAAAGTATATGGCTTTGCTGACATGGTTGTAAGTTAAGCACTGAAAGCTTTCTTTTCCATGACACAAATTTCTTGTGCCCAACTCTGCTTGCTACTGTTGCCGATAAGCCGCTAATCCGGCCGCATGGCAAGCAAACCGCGCACACTTTATGACAAGATCTGGGACGCTCACGTGGTGGAAACCCGGGAGGATGGCACCAGCCTGGTGTTCATTGACCGGCATCTGGTCCACGAAGTCACCAGCCCCCAGGCCTTCGAAGCGCTAAGGCTGGCCGGACGCAAAGTGCGGCGCCCTGATCTGACGCTTGCGGTGCCAGACCATAATCTGCCGACGACCCCGCGGCTGGATGATCGGGGCCAGCGTGTTCCCATCGCCGATCCGCAAAGCGCGGCGCAGCTCGAAGCGCTGGAGGCCAATGCCCCGGCCTTCGGCATCCGCTACATCGATGCCAACGCGGCGGAGCAGGGCATTGTCCACGTGGTCGGCCCGGAACAGGGATTCTCGCTGCCCGGTTCCACCATCGTCTGCGGGGATTCGCACACCGCTGCGCATGGCGGGATCGGTGCGCTCGCCTTCGGTATCGGCACCAGCGAGGTTGAGCATGTGCTTGCCACGCAGACCCTGCTGCTCAAACGATCCAGAACGCTGGAAGTGGTGGTCGACGGGGTCTTGGGTGCCGGCGTTACACCCAAAGACCTGATCCTGCACATCATCGGCGTGATCGGCACGGCAGGGGGCACTGGCCATGTCATTGAATATCGCGGCCGCGTTTTTGAAGAAATGAGCATCGAAGGGCGGCTTACCGTTTGCAATATGTCGATCGAAGCTGGCGCCCGCGCCGGACTGATCGCGCCGGACGAGAAGACCTTTTCCTATCTTCAGGGTCGCCCGCTCGCACCAAAAGGCGCCGATTGGGACGCGGCGCTGAAATGGTGGCGCTCCCTCCCCACCGACCCCGGCGCGACATTCGACAAGAGCGTGCGGATCGATGCGACTGCGGTCGAACCGACGGTTACCTGGGGCACCAGCCCCGAGGATGTGGTGCCAATTGGCGGCGTGGTTCCCGATCCTGCTAGCTTTGCCGATCCCTCCAAACAGGCGGCCGCCGCGAAGAGCCTGACGTATATGGGGCTCACCCCCGGACAATTGCTGTCGGATGTGGCGGTGGAGAATATCTTCATCGGCAGCTGCACCAACAGCCGGATCGAAGACCTGCGCGCCGCCGCCGAAGTCCTGCGTGGTCGGCGCAAGGCCGAAGGGGTAAAATGGGCTATCGTGGTGCCAGGGTCAGGACTGGTGAGAGCCCAGGCCGAAGCCGAAGGGCTCGACCGGATTTTTATTGATGCGGGGTTTGAATGGCGCGAACCGGGCTGCTCGGCCTGCCTCGGCATGAATCCCGACAAGGTGCCGCCGGGCGAACGCTGCGCTTCCACTTCCAACCGCAATTTTGTCGGTCGGCAAGGTCCGGGCGCCCGTACTCACCTGATGTCGCCCGCAATGGCAGCCGCAGCGGCGGTGACCGGGCACCTTACCGATGTCAGGGAATTGACCGGCTAGGTTACTTTACATGATACCCGGCACTGAGTAGCCCGTAGCAATGCAAGGGAGCAGGAAATGATGAAAGGTGTGCGCGTACCAGAACGGGCTTACAGCATCGTGCTGTGGCTGGTGTCGGTAGTCTTCGCCGGCTTCATCATCGGCTTCGGGAATCTGGTGATCGGCGATCTGCCACAGGTCGAAAGAACCGTGACTCCCGAACAGTTTGCCGAAAGCCCGCAGCTCACCGAAGTGCGCAAGGAACTGTCGGATATCGGCATCCGCCGCGGAGCGATAGAAGACAGGCTGGCGATTGAACGATTGCAGCTCAATCAGGCGCAAAAGGCTTCCCGCACTGGCAGCGAGACTTTCCAGGCATGGATCAGCGCCCGCACGGCCACGACGGACCCGGGGCAGGACCCCGAAGTCCTGCAACGGACTCGCCTGTTGGAGCAACTCAAGGGCAACGAACGCGCAGCGCAGCAGCGGATCGATGCGCTCGAGAATGAGATCGTGCCGCTTGGCCAGCGCGAAAGCGAACTGACCGACCGACAATACCAACTCGAAGCCACGTCACTGCCAGCTTATGAACGGGCACAATTCTGGCAGGAGTTACGGATATTCCTGCTGAGACTGGCGATCTGCCTTCCCATGCTCCTGCTCGCCGCCTGGATGGCGGTGAGGAAGCGCCACGGCGATTACTGGCCACTTTCCCGCGGCTTCGTGCTGGCAGCGGTGTTTGTTTTCTTTGTTGAACTGGTGCCCTATCTGCCAAGCTACGGCGGCTATGTCCGCTATGGTGTCGGGATTATCCTGACCTTTGCCGCCGGTCATTTCCTGATCAAGAATATGCGCAATTATCTCGAGCAGCGCCGTGAAGTAGAGGCACAGGCGGAACAGGAACGGCGCAAACTGGTCAGCCATGACGAAGCGTTCAAGAAAATGGCCGCCAAGGTATGTCCTGGTTGCGATCGCCCGATTGCATCGATGGAAGGCAGCGAGTCCAACTTTTGCGTCCATTGCGGCATGACACTGTTCGATCACTGCGCAAAATGCGATGCACGCAAGATGGCATTTTTCCGTTTCTGCATGGCGTGCGGAACATCGGCGGATGATGCGGCAGAACCGAAGCCTAAGCCGAAAGCGAAGCCAAGAGCGAAGTCCGCCCCTTCAGGAACGCCGCCCCCAACGCCCGCCGGGGCTGTTTGACTGGCGTATTGGCACGAATGATTACAATCCTGGCAACCGGCACCTTGATACGGGCCGCAACGGAACGCATAAATAGATTATGACCAAGAAAATCCCGAAATCGTTAGGCGGCAAAGCTGCCATGGCCGGCGCTGCAATCGGCTCTGCCGCAATTGCTGCGGCGCTGCTCTATGCATCCAAGCGCAAAGAAAAGAAGACCTCCGGATCTGCAGAACTGCCCATTGATCCGCCTGAGACCGACTGATGGATCCTGTTTCCACCATCGAAGGCCGCGCAATTCCTTTTGGCGCAAAGAATGTTGACACCGATGTGATCATCCCGGCCGAGTGGTTAAAGACGATCACCCGTGAAGGATTGGGCCAAGGCGCCTTTCAAACAGTGCGTGCCGAACCGGGCAATGTATTCGACGATCCCGAATATGCCGGTGCACCGATCCTGATCGCTGGCGACAATTTCGGTTGCGGTTCCAGCCGCGAACATGCTGCCTGGGCCTTGCTCGATCTGGGGATCACCTGTGTCATCGCGCCAAGCTTCTCCGATATCTTTGCCAGCAACGCCTTCAAGAACGGCGTTCTGACCGTGGCTCTGCCGCAGGATCAGATTGATCGGTTGCTGGTTGTGGCGCTTTCCGATGAAATCACGATAGACCTTGAACATCAAACGGTCACATCCCCTTTTCAGGATCGCTTCACATTTGAAATCGATCCCTTCCGCAAGCAATGCCTGCTGCAGGGGTTGGACGAAGTAGGGCTGACGCTGGCACGCGATAAGGCCATCACAACATATGAGACGCGCCAGGCGGCACAGATGCCATGGCTCGCCAAGGGAACGGAGATCGCAGCATGAGAGCGCTATTGTCAAAAGCCACCGGTGGTCCAGAAACACTGGTGTTGGAAGAACTGCCCGATCCTGTTCCCGGCAAAGGTGAGGTGTTGATCAAGGTTGCAGCTTGCGCGATCAACTATCCCGATGCGCTGATCATCCGCGATCTATATCAGGTCAAACCGCCCCGCCCCTTTGCCCCAGGCAGCGAAATTTCGGGAACGATCGAATCCTTGGGCGAAGGAGTCGAAGGCTGGAAGGTGGGTGACCGTGTGCTTGCAGGCACCGGCTTCGGCGGTCTCACCGAAAAAATCGTGTTACCCGCAGCAAAGGTTTTGCGCGTACCTGAAGGCATTGATCTGATCGCGGCATCGGCGTTGTTGATGACGTATGGCACGACGATTCACGGTCTCAAAGATCGCGGCCAGATCAAGGCAGGCGATACCATGCTGGTCCTCGGCGCGGCGGGCGGGGTCGGCTTGTCTGCGGTTGAACTGGGCAAAGCCTATGGCGCGCGAGTGGTTGCGGCCGTTTCCAGCGAGGAAAAGGCCGAGGCATGTCGCAAGGCAGGCGCGGACGAAGTGGTGATCTATCCGCGTGCGCCCTTTGACAAGGAAACATCGCGTGAACTCGCCAATGCATTCAAAGCGGCAGTCGGGCCTGATGGCGCTGATATCGTTTACGATATTGTTGGCGGCGATTATTCCGAGCCAGCCTTGCGTGCAATTGCATGGGAAGGCCGCTTTCTGGTGATCGGGTTCCCTGCCGGAATTGCCAAGATGCCGCTCAATCTGACCCTGTTGAAAAGCTGCGATATTCGCGGTGTATTCTGGGGTGCATTCACCATGCGCGAACCGCAGAAGAATGCGGAGAATATTGCCGAACTGTTCCGGCTGTGGAAAGAAGGCAAAATTGCACCTTTGGTAAGCGAGACTTATTCGCTTGAGCGCGCAGGCGAAGCAATTACCAAGCTGGAACAGCGCGGAGCGATCGGCAAGCTGGTCGTCACTATGGCAGATTGACCTCGGTCCAATTGGGGAAATTCAATGAAGCAGGCCCAAGTTGTTTTTGTCGCAGGGTTGTTGGCCTTCGGCTGGTCCGTGCAGGTCGGGGCTGCATCGCTGCCCGATGCAGCTTCACCCAATCCGGCCGAAGTCGTGGCAGTGCGGCAAGCAGGCATGAATATGGCCGCAGTTACGCTGGGCGGGATTCGCGGCGCGTTCGACCGTGGCGCTCCGGCCAAAACCCAGTCCTTTGCCGCGCAAGGCCTCGCGCGGTGGGCCGCAGCCTTGCCGTCGCTCTTTGCCGAAAATACGCGCGATGCAGCGCCATCCCTCGCCAAATCCGAAATCTGGTCCGATAGTGCCGGCTTCTCGGCCAAGGCCGCCGATTTCATCACCGCCACCGATGCCTTGCTGGCCGCAGCAAAAGCGGACGACCGGGATGCCATGGCGATCCAGATCGAAGCGGTTAAACAGGCCTGTGTGGCGTGTCATGATGCGTATCAACTTCCCCGAACGTCCAATTGAGGGCCCGGGTTTCGATTAAATTCAAGGAACTAAGATGACCGATTTCAAGGACCGAGAACGCGCAGAAGAAGCCAAATATGCGTTTGACGAAGAAAACGCCTTCAAGGTTGCCGCACGGCGCAACCGGCTTCTGGGCCATTGGGCAGCCGAAATGATGGGCCTGACCGCAGAGGAAACCGAAGCCTATGCGAAGGCCGTGGTTCAGGCCGATTTCGAAGAAGCGGGTGACGAGGATGTGATCCGCAAGCTGCTTGGTGACCTGACCAGTAGCGGTGTCGACATTGACGAAGGCGCCGTGCGCGCTGCGCTGGAAGAAAAATCGGTCGAAGCCCGCCGCCAATTCATGGGCGAGTCCTGATCCGATGCCCATGTCCGGTCCGGAAATCGAAGAAATGATCCTTCAGGCACTCCCTGATGCGCAAGTCGAAATGACCGATCTGGCTGGGGACGGCGACCATTGGGCCGCGCGCGTCACCTCAGCCAGTTTTGCCGGGAAAAGCCGCGTAGAACAGCACAAGCTGGTTTATGAAGCGCTTGGTGGCCGGATGGGCGGCGTACTCCACGCCTTGCAACTGACAACTGCGCTCCCCAATTGAGACGCATTAACGGCCAAACTGGTCACCATCATTAATCTAGGACTGCACCATGTCGGATACTAACGGCCAAACCAACGAGCGAATTTCCGGGATCGTCGGCAGCAATGACGTCGTTCTTTTCATGAAGGGCACGCCGCTTTTCCCGCAATGCGGATTTTCCAGCCGCGCAGTCGCCATTCTTGAGCATTGCGGCGTCAACTTTGAAGGCGTGGATGTCCTCCAGGACATGGAAGTTCGCCAAGGTATCAAGGCATTCTCGGATTGGCCAACCATACCCCAGCTCTATGTGAAGGGCGAATTTGTTGGCGGCAGCGATATCATGATGGAAATGTTTGAAGCTGGGGAATTACAGCAACTGTTGGCTGACAAGCAGGTTTCCCCAGCGAGCTGATCCATTCCAAAACGGGGAAGCTCGCCGCTTTTTCGGCTCGCTTGGCGCGTGTTTGAAGCCCAAGCCAAGGATCAAGGATTTTTGGAGAGAAGCTTCGGGGAGGCGGGACCGGGAGACCAGGGTTGGTCCCGCCTCGATCGAAGATCATTCGGGATAGTTTCTACAATGCACGTGCCGTGCCAATTCTGATGAACGGCAGAAGATCAGGCATTCTGATGGTTAAGATCACATCGCCATGCGCTGATGTGTAAAGTCTGCCGACACGATAGCTGATCGAATTGAGGCTTGGCATTGGCCCTTCGCTTCTTCAAACACAGCACCATGACAAACCCAGAAGAATCCACCAGTCAGCAAGAGATTCCCGCGGCCACGCTGGTTATCTTCCGGAACAGTCGCACAGGCGGTCCGCCAGAATTGCTTATGGTCACGCGGGCGCGGTCAATGTCCTTTGCTGGCGGGGCCGCGGTGTTTCCGGGCGGACGGGTCGATCCAGCCGATTATGCCCTCGCGCAGGACCTTGGCGGCTCTCTGCCCAATGACGAAGCGGCCCACCGGATCGCTGCGATCCGGGAAACGCTGGAGGAAACCGGCCTGGCCATTGGAGTATCCGGTTTCGTGGATGCCGATCGGGCGATAGCTGCGCGCGCTATGCTGCTTGCCCGAGAAGACCTGGCACCTGTCCTTGCCGCAATGGACTGGCGGCTCGATCTGGATGCGGTGCTGCCCTTCGCTCGCTGGTTCCCCAAGAACGAGAAGCTAACCCGAATATTCGATACCCGCTTCTATCTGGCTAACCTTGGAACGGGCGCGGTCGATATTACGGTGGACCAAACTGAAAACACCAAGCTTTACTGGATTACTGCGCAAGGCGCGCTCGACGCCGCGGAGCGCGGTGATCTCAGTATTATCTTCCCGACCCGGCGCAACCTCGAACGCCTTGCCCAATTTTCCGACTTTTCCGATGCTGTCCGTGATTGTGCAACCTATCCGGCAAAGACCATTACCCCGCATCTGGCCCAGCGAAATGGCGAACGGTGGCTCTGCATTCCCGACGATGCGGGATATCCCGTAACCGGAGAGCCCTGGGAGAGCGTCATCCGGGGGTAATGGTGCGCCCGGCAGGACTCGAACCTGCTACCTCAAGATTAGAAGTCTCGCGCTCTATCCAGATGAGCTACGGGCGCGTGCGGACCAGCCCATAGCGTGCTTTTCGAATGGAGCAAATGCGGATAGGCACCGTGGCCATGAACAACACCGACTCGCGCACCGGATCGATCCCGCGATTCCGCTATTTCGACCTGATCATGGCAGCTTTTGTCACCATACTGCTGCTGTCAAACATCATCGGTGCCAGTAAACGATCATTCGTCGATCTGCCATGGATTGGTGAATGGTCGTTCGGTGCCGGCGTGTTGTTCTTTCCGATAAGCTATATCATCGGGGACGTGCTGACAGAAGTTTATGGCTATGCCCGCGCGCGGCGGGTCATCTGGGTCGGCTTTGCCGCGCTGGCCTTTATGGCGTTTATGGCTTGGGTTGTCGTTAAGCTGCCACCCGCGGAAGGGTGGCCCTTCCAAGAGGATTATGAAAACGTCTTCGGCAATAGTTGGCGAATTGTGCTCGCGTCTATGACCGCTTTCTGGATTGGCGAATTTGCCAATTCCTATGTCTTGGCAAAGATGAAGATCTGGACTCAGGGCAAGATGCTGTGGACCCGAACAATTGGTTCAACCGTTGTCGGCCAGGGACTCGACAGCCTGATCTTTTATCCACTGGCTTTCTATGGCCTCACAGGATGGCCAACGGAAATGCTGGTGCAGGTCGTGATCTCGCAATGGCTGATCAAAACGGGGTGGGAAGCGCTCCTGACGCCAGCGACCTATCTTGTAGTCGGCTGGCTCAAGCGGCGCGAAAATGTCGAAATATTCGATAGAGATACGGATTTCTCCCCTTTCGCGCATACTGGCGGCTGATCAGGAAACCCGCAGCAGACCATCTATTCCATAGTCAGCCGTCTCCATGATCATGGCGTCGCTGACCACAATCACCTCAGGTTCCAGCTTGAGCCGGTCAGCCAGCAAACGTAGATCCTTTTCGTTTGGGATGCCGAACAGGTCTGCATGGCTTTCGCCAAGGGTCAGCACCAATCTGCTGCCGACGATATCAACCTTGGTTGTTTGGAAGGATCGGCGAGACAAGGCCCCTAGACGGCGGCACAACCGAATCGCGAGCCCCCAAGAAATCGCATCGTCGAGCAATTCGGGAGATAACAAATCCGTTACTTGCCTGGATAGTTCGCTTCTATTGCCATTGGCAGAAACCGCCGCGGCAAGCATCGCCCGTCCCTGAGCATCCAGTGCGATCCAGCGCTTGTGCAGCGCCCAGTCAATGGCCTGCCCAATCCGCAAATTGGGCTCAGTCTGCATTGAGGCTAGAGAGAGCATGGTCGCGGCAAGGCGCAATCGTTCCGCACCCGGCCGATGGGATGGCAGGGCGCCAACGGTCCAACCCGCCACCCGCGCAGCGAGTGTCACCGGGCAGCCGCAATGCGCAGCAAATACCGCGAGGCCCGCCAAGAGCGGGTCCTGGTTGCGTGCATAGGGTTCGAGACGATCGTAAATCAGGCCTTCGCGCAGGCCCCAGGATGAAAAGACAATTCTATCCGGCGTCAGTTTTTTCAACAGGGCCTGCAGCAACTCCGCCGCATCGGGCATGGTCAGCGAGCGCTGGGAAGATACGCGTGGGCATTGGCGCAGCGCCTCAGGCGCACTTTGCGATATTTCCGCAGCAAGCTTCACCGCCGCTTCAGATCGCAATTCGAAGCCATGCGGGTCGCTCAACGCATAGGATTGTGTTTGCATGGCATAGGCCGCGATAGCGCGCCAGGTGCCGCCAACGAGATATAGCGGCCCGCCAATCGGTCCGCCCCAACCCGCCGCCTTGATGATCTGCGCAGCCGCCTTCTTTAAATCACCCGGCTTGTTACCCCTTAATTCGGGAAGCCTTAGCGTGCCCAGCGGCAGTGTCTTACCAACCGCGCAGTCACCGTCTGCGATGCGGACCAATTCCAGGCTGCCTCCGCCGAGATCCGCCACGACACCCGATGCGCCAGGGAATGCCCCGATTACTCCCATTGCACTAACGCGCGCTTCTTCCTCGCCCGACAGCAGACGGGGATCGAGCCCCAAATTGCGCACCTGATCAAGAAACTCTGGCCCGTTTTCTGCCTCACGAACTGCGGCTGTCGCAACCACCTCTATGTCAGCAATGCCCAGATCCTGGAGGATCAGGCTGTATCGCCGCAGTCCCCGCATCGCCAACTCGATCGCTGCTTCGGCTAGACGCCCAGTCTCGCCAATCTCCCGGCCCAGTTTGGCGACAACTTTTTCGTTCAGCAAAACAATTGGCGCACGCGGTGATCCGCCATAAAGGACCATGCGAACCGTGTTCGAGCCGATGTCGATAATCGCACGCTCGGCCTTGTTGCCGGAAAACTTGCCTTCGCGATCAATACTTCTGACGCGCAACGACATCAGATCGCTGCCTTGCGAAGGGCCAGTGTTGGTACATCGCCAGCTTCGAGTGCCCCACCGCGACCCGATAGCGAAGAATTGGTCATAAAGTAACGATGGCAATTGAACGGCTTCTCGCCCGAATCCATGCGTGCGTAGCTCCCATCGGCTTCAAGCTCCCAGCTTTGGTCGGTATCAAGGAGATTAGCCAGAAGTACCTGCTTCAGAACCTGGTCATGCACCGTGTGATTGCGTATCGGGACAAGAGTTTCGACCCGGCGATCAAGGTTGCGGGACATGGCATCGGCTGACGAAATGAACAGCTTGGCTCGGCCGCCTGGCATGTTGTAACCGTTGGCAAAGGCCCAAATTCGGCTGTGCTCCAGGAATCTACCGATTATCGATTTGACCCGAATGTTTTCTGACAGCGATTCAATCCCCGCCCTGAGGCAGCATATCCCGCGGACAACCAGCTGGATTTCAACGCCTGCCTGACTGGCCGCATAGAGCCGGTCAATCATTCCCTTATCGGTCAGCGAATTGAGTTTGGCCCAGATCGCTGCGGGGCGCCCATCTCTGGCGTTCTCGATCTCGCGGTCGATATGATCATAGAGCGTTTGCCGCAGGTTGATGGGTGAAATGGCCAGACCTTCCATTTCGCGCGGTTCGATATAACCTGTTACGAAATTGAACAGTTTGGCCGCATCACGGGTCAACTTCGGATCGGCAGTAAAAAAGCTGAGGTCGGTGTAGATCTTGGCTGTCACCGGGTGATAATTGCCCGTACCGAAGTGGCAATACGTGCGAAATCCGGCCTCTTCACGCCGGACGACCATGGATACTTTTGCATGGGTCTTCCAATCGACAAATCCGTAGATCACCTGCACCCCGGCGCGCTCGAGCTTGCTGGCCCAAAGCAGATTCTGCTCCTCTTCGAAACGAGCCTTCAATTCCACGACCGCCGTTACGGATTTGCCCGCTTCCGCCGCGGCAATCAGGGCTGCAATTACAGGCGACTGATTGCCCGCACGATATAGTGTCTGCTTGATTGCAACCACATCCGGATCGGCGGCGGCTTGCCGTACGAAATCCACCACCACTTCGAAACTTTCGTATGGGTGGTGAATGATAATGTCCTTTTCCCGGATTGCGGAAAAACAGTCCCCATCATGTTCTAGAATGCGTTCGGGATAGCGCGGGTTGTAATGCGCAAACTTGAGATCAGGCCGGTCTTCGTCGACAATATCGCCCAGTCCGGCAATTCCGATCATCCCATCGCTTTTGATGATAGTGGCGCCCTGAATTCCCAATTGTTCCCGCAGCAATTGTTCGGCATCCGGGTCAAAGTCCGCCTCCAGTTCCAGCTGGATGACCTGCCCGCGCCGCCTGCGCTGAATTGCTGTACGGAACGTGCGCACCAAATCTTCCGCTTCTTCCTCGATTTCGATATCGCTGTCGCGAAGAACACGGAATGCGCCGTCACCCCGGATCGAAAATCCGGGAAATAAATGGTCGGCAAAGCGGCAAATAAGCCGCTCCATCGAAATATAGACGACCTCTTCCCCTGGCACCCTGACAAAGCGGGGCAAGCCGGAGGGGATGAGGATCATCTCCACCACCTGATGATCGTCGCTTTCGCGTGTCAGGTTGAAAAGTACCCCTATCCCCCGGTTGGCAATGAACGGAAACGGGTGTGCAGGGTCCAGTGCCTGCAGCGTAATAACCGGCGCAATTTCTTCGAGAAAGTAGCTTTTCAGCCAAACATATGCGCGCGCATTGATCCGTCGTTCATCGGCGATATGGATGCCGGTATCCGCAAGTCCTGCCTGCAAGCTGCGCCAGCTATCCTGCTGCACCCGGTTGAGCTTGTGCACTGTTTCACGAATAGCGCTAAGCTGCTGGGTTGGAGTACGGCCATCAATTGCCCGGCGTTCAATGCCGCGCTGGACCTGCCCGACGAGCCCGGCCACACGGATCATCATGAATTCATCAAGATTGCTACCCGAAATGGACAAAAAGCGAAGCCGTTCGAGCAAAGGGTAACTTGTATTGCGGGCTTCGGCCAATACCCGTTCGTTGAAGGCAAGCCAGCTCAGTTCGCGATTGAAATAACGCTGCGCGGCATCCTCCACCGCACCAGCCATTTCATCTTGGTCAGTCAGGATGGGCGCGCTGCTCATGGCTCTGACTCGATTTTTGGTCGGGTCAATCTCTGGTGGTTCAGGAGCATCACGATTGGTGTGCTGCTTCGCATGTGTAAATCAAGAGATGAATATCGACACAACACTGTCACAGTTTTTCAGTCCAGAAATGGCCAGATCAGAGGAGAGCACTACTCTCCGAAATTTGCGTGATTCCGCGTTTGCCGTTGGCATCCCGTCCCAATTGAACCAGGATGTCAATAACCGAAGCGGCATAAGCGATCGTGTCAGCACGGCTCAGCCCAATCCCTGTCTGCATTACCATCAATGCCAATTGCTCAAGTGCACCGCGCAGCGAGTTGGCATGGATTGTCGAAAAACTGCCGGGATGGCCGGTGTTGATGGCGCGAAGAAAGCTGACGCTCTCCGCACCGCGCAATTCGCCTAGAACAATCCGGTCCGGCCGCAACCGGAGCGCTGCCTGAAGCAATTCGTTGGCGGTAACTTTCGCTTCGCCCAATTCGCCCTTGACCGCGACCAGCCCTACGCCATTTTCGCCGGGCAATTTGAGTTCCGGTGTATCCTCCACCAGCACAACACGTTCGTGCTTCGGAATTTCGCCCAGCATCGCATTGAGAAACGTGGTCTTGCCCGTCGATGTACCTCCCGAAACCAGAATAGTCCGACGCTGCCGGATCGCTTCACGCAGATATTCGATCGGCGCCTGCTGTGGGTCCGGCATTGATGGCTCAGAAGGTGGCTGGAGCGGTCCGGAATCATAGGCGTCCAGCGGCAAATTCAGCCGCCGATGGCGACGGATCGCCATGGTCCAGTGCTTGCGCGAAGCGGGTGGACCACAGAACTGCACGCGCGCGCCATCTGGCAGCGTCGCGCCTAACAACGGATGTTCCCGGTTAATCCCCTGATGGCTGACCCGCGCGACCTGTTCGGCCAAGCGCTGAACAAGCCGGTCGTCAATCTCCGGCACGACAATCCGCTGCATTCCCGGCGATACGGCATCCTCGATCCACACTTCTCCCGGCCGATTGACCATGATCTCGGTCACCGTATCGCGGTCGAGCCACTGACGAAAAGGAGCAAGGTATGCGTCCAGATAAACACTGCGCTCAGCTTCGGCGGCGGCGCGGCGCGCTTCTTCTTCCGGTTGAAAGGGATGGATATCGGCGTTCATTGCTGGATCAGCCGCCTGTGACCTGTGTAAAGTCGAGATCGCGGGCGGTGAACACCCTGATGGGCTCGCCTTGGCGCACGCGCACGGTGGGGCTGATCTGGCCGTCTTGCTGCAGTGCCGTTGACGCCGCGCTCTGCCCGCCGCCGAGAATAACCGAAGTTCCGCCTGATGCCACGGTGGATAATCCGCCGATCACTGACAGCAGCATTGCTGAACCAAATCGCTTGAAGAAATGACTGTTTACCTTGCCTTCCAGCCCGGTCGTTCCATCGAAGCCGATTGCCGGAGAGGCAAGATTGACCGAAGCCCCGTCAGGCCGGATCAAACGGGTCCAGATCACATAGGCACGCTTTTGTCCGCCTTGCAGACCCGACTGGTATTGCCCGATGAGGCGTGAACTGCGCGGGACCAGTACACGCGTGCCGTCAAAACTGCGTACATCCTGGCTGACGACTGCGCGGACATAACCCGGCACATCGGTTTCAATCGCAGTCTCGAGAATGGCGGGGATCAGCGTACCCTGCGTTACCGTCGTTTGGGGATTGCTCATCGGAGTGGCGCGGGCCGGTGCGCCGCCAACGCCGCCGACGCGGCTGGCAAAATCGGAGGCGCTGCCCGTGCCGGGTACAGCCGTGGGTGCGGCCGGCAAGATATCGCCTACAGAAACTGGCGATGTACTGGCGTCGAATACGACTGTTGGGCTGCCGTAGGGGTTGGTTATGGCAGCAGGATTGACCGCTGGTGCGTTGGCAAGCACCGGCGCAGGGGCTGGGTCGGGTGCAGGCACGAGAGCCGGTGTTGCCGGCTGAAGTGCGGGCTGCGCCAATTGGGCCGCAGGTTGGGGCTGCAGGGGCTGAGGGCTGCCAACCCCTTGTGGCTCCGCAACGCGTGCTGAATTCATACTCCAGAGAGTAACTGCGCCAATCGCAACCACCAACCCTACGCCGGCCGCTAGGCCAAATGCATCGGACTTGTTTTTTCGTTGCGTCACCGCCGGGAAGGAATTGCGGCTGGCCAGATCGATGATCTCAGCCGTCTCCTTTTCACGCGGATCAAAGTCGCCTGTGGTCCCGGCAGGCCCCTTGCGGATCGGAATTCGCGTGGCAAGGCGCATAGTCAGACTCCTTTGGATTGTGCAAATGCGGAGGAAGGCGAGGTGACAACAGGTCGCGGTGGGCCCTGGTTGACCAGCGAAGCCACCTCCTTACCCGATCGCAGGATTATTTCCCCTGGCACCCCTTCGATGACAATAACATTTCCGCGCACGGTAAAATTGACCGGGCCTTCTGTGCCTTTGTAATCCTTCACCAGAATGGCTGGCACGGACTTGCCGTCAGGCCAGGTCAGGAATGTGGCATTCCCATCGTCATAAGCACGGCTAGGAAGCAAATTCTTGTCACCTGCGCTGACCCAGTCAAAATTCAGCGCAGCCGGATCGACCACCGCATAGGGATCGTTAGCCGCTGCCATCTCGACTGGATTAGGTGTTTCTGCCAACAACGGCTGTTCCGGCGCCGCTTCCACCGGATAGGTAAAACGCAGCACATACAAGGCATTTGCCTTGGGGCTGGCGACTAGGTCAAACAGATAGGTCCGCTTGTTGGTTACGACCGTCATATTGGTCCGCGCGGTTGGGCTCAGCGGTTTGATAAAAAGCAAGTTTGCGCGCTTGTTGGGGGTTACCTGCCATGCCTGTGAATCGCCGATTGCAACATTTTCAATCTGTTCGGATTCATCAAAAGCGATGGTTGCCTGCACTTTCGTCCGGCCATCGATACGCACGACTTTGCCCGGATCATACAGCCGTTCAACCAGGCGTGAATCATCTGCCCTGGCGGGGGCAACAATCATGCAAGCAAGGGCGAGCGCGGGAAAAAGCGCGCGGGTCATTTCAACTTCTCCGTCTTACGGGCTTGATTATTCGTTGAGCCCGGGGTTCGGAACCGGCTACCGATACCGCGGGTACGCGAAGTATTTGCAGACAATGCCTGGGCCGCTCCAGAACTGCCGGATGTGGCAAAGACTCGCACATCGCGCCGAATTTCGGCGCCACCACTCCCTGCATCATTTGCCGGTACTGAGGCGATCACTCCCGACATAGGAATCTGCCGCGACGGGGCTGCTGCCGTTGCGGCTGCCACCGTACGGTTTTCAGCTGCTGGCGCCACTGTCCCGGCAAGGGCAGAGCCTCGCTGGTCATCGCTAGCCGCCGATTTGTCTGGCACCAGACCGAAAACACGCCAGCCCGCTACCATGGTAGAGCTGGTCTTGAGCACCATAACCATCAAAGCGACATGCACAGCGCCGATGACAAAAAAGGCCATGGCTGCGCGAGAATCAATCATGCCCGGTGCCTCGCTCAAAGAGGCTAGAACTGGCACGGAAAGTTCAAGCATCACACTGCCCCCCAGCACCGCAAAAAGCGGCGTCATCGCGAGCATGACCACACCCTTCAGCCAACCTGTGAACAGGCCGCGAGTGCCGTTGAATAGCGCCATAACCACGAAAATCGGACCAAGTGCGACCAGAATCGCAAGGCCGATCCGGGCCGTCACCAACACGCCAACTGTGCCGAGCAGCAACAGCATAGCCCCGAGCCACAACATGCCTTCGGGCGAGAATGCTGAAATATCCTTGCTCGGCGCGCCGGGCGGTGTCTGCGTCGCCTGTTCCACGGCCGCAAATACGATATCTACCTTGTCGGCGAATGTCGTCGTGGCTGAGCCTTGGCTTCCAGTGATCACACTGGCCAGATAGTCCGGTGTGCCGATCGCGAGATTCCACACCACGGTCTGATAGGCGAACCAACTGGTGGCAAAGGTCAGCACCAATCCCAAAGTAATCATCCGCGGCACCAACGATCGAACACTTAGATTGGTCCGTCCGAGCAGCAGGGCTATCGCGAAGAAAGCGATGAACAGCCCCAGCAATATCGAAAGCGCCGGCCCCAAGGCTCCGCCAGGTGCGAAGAGCCGCCCGAAAGCGGCACCGGTCATTTCCGATGCAACACAATCCACCGCGCGAAGCGCTGCCGCCACGCCATTGCCAATCTCGGCAGTAGCATTGTCGCAGGCGGCGCTCACTCGGCGGCCTGCTGCAGCGGTATTTCGGTCCCTTCGTCATTTCCTATAAAACCAAGGTCAATTGAATCTGGCGTCATGGCGGGCCAGGGGTGGCCAGTCAGCGCCGGATACCAATCTGCTGGATTGTCCCCCACCGCTGCGCGCAGCAAATCGAGCCGCCTGACCGCAGCTTCCCGGCCAGACAGCACCGTCAGCACCTCTGGTGCATTGGAAAGGTCGAGCCGCACCACGACTGACGCATCTGGCTGACGAACAAGGAAACACCGACTATGCGCAGGCAAACTGCGGATTAGTGCCAGCTCATGATCGCTCAAGCCGAATCCGTCGCAATAATCCTCTGCCCTGGCGCGCGAATTGGGCATGAAGATCATCGTTGCGGTCTGTTCGACCAGAGCAGTCGAAATCCGGCTTTCCAGCGCATCCCGCGCACTTTGCGTAGCAAAACCGACGAGCGCATTGCGTTTGCGCAAGGTCTTCAGCCAGTCGCGGATGCGCGCCGCAAACACTTCATCATCAAGAGCCTTCCACCCTTCGTCGATCAAGATCATCGTCGGGCTTCCATCCAGCCGCTCGTCGATGCGGTGGAACAGATACATCATGGTCGGCGTCCGCAGCTTGGGATTTTCAAGCAGCGCGGTCATATCGAAACCGAGGATACGATTTTCGAGGTCTAACTGATCCTCCGCATTATCGAACAGCCACCCGCTTTCGCCTTCACCGATCCAGGCGTTAAGCCGGTCGGCCAGATCACCAGGCTGCGGCCGACGCGCGCCGGACAGCAGTTCCTTGAAATGCCGCAACCGCCGCAGCGAGGGATCATTGCCATAGGTGGCATCGACAGCTTGGGCGATGATCGCCAGCTCTTCCGGCCCTTCGGCCTTTAGCAGGACCCCCAGCCAATCGCGGAGGAAAGCCCGGTTCACGGGATTATCTGGCAGTGCCAGCGGGTTAAAGCCCGTGGGCTCCCCCGCACTGATCCGATCATAGCGTCCGCCGATTCCGCGCACGAACAATTCTGCCCCGCGATCCTTGTCAAACAGGATAGTGCGGGGTTTGAATTTCTGGGCCTGAGCAGCGAGGAAATTCATCACCACCGTCTTGCCTGATCCCGACGGACCAATGATGGAGAAATTACCCAGATCGCCAATGTGGAAATTGAAGAAGAACGGGGTCGCGCTGGTTGTCTGGAGCAGCGTAACCGCATCACCCCAATGGTTGCCGCCTGCCTGCCCCAGCGCAAAACCATGCAGCGAACCGAAGCTGGCCATGTTCGCGCTGGAGATCATCGCACGGCGGACGATATAGTGTTCGTTGCCAGGAAATTGCGCCCAGAATGCGGGTTCGAGATTGGTGTCCTCTCGCACCGCAATTGCACCGACATCGGCCAATGCTGCACCGCAAGCGGCTGTGGCTTCGTCCAAACTCGCGAAGTCGCCAGATCGGACCAGCACGGTTAAATGATGGTCACCAAAACTGACTGCACCATTACCCAGCGCGTCACGTGCTGCCAACATGTCGGATCGTTCCGCCACTGCCTCCTCGTCGACAGAGCGGAGGCGACGGATCGCAAGATCCATCCGTTCACGCGCCGTCTGGCGTTCGGAAGGGGCGTAGCTTTCGCTTACCACCATTTCGAATGGCAAGCGCAGCAGGCCGTCCATCAAACCGGGCGAAGTCGCGTCAGGATAATCCTTGAGGCTGAGAATGGCGGAGAAATCCGGATCACCCGACCCACGCAGTTCCATAGCGTCCAGGCCGAAACTGGCGCGACGATAGGGCAGCATCTGACCAACATCCACATCATCCGACGGGCTGCGCACAGGACGCATCTCACCGTTGTAGAGTGCGCTCAGCAGTTCAAGCAATTCGTTGTTGGTTCGGCCTTCACTGCCCGCATAATCGCCCAGCAATTGCGCATTATAGGCGCCAAGCGAGGCAATCAGACCGGTGGCCGCGGCCTTGAGGCTCCGGACATCCTTGGGGTCAGATTCGATTTCGACCTGCCCTTTACGGTTCCATAATTTGGCAAGTCTTTCGGCAAGGCCCGCTTTTCCGCGTGCCGGGCGGCGGATCAGAGTAACGAACTGGTCATTAATGAAGAGCGACCCGCTGCCCAGTCGTTCCTTCCAACGCGTGTCAATATGCGCCGAAAGCGGATCGCTGAAGGCGGCATCCAACTCGACCTCGACTCGGCGCCGGATCACATGGTGATACAGGACAAAGCGCGCATCGAGCGTTGAACGCAAAACAACCTCTCGCGTTGCGGCATGGGCATTAAGTGCATCGCTGTCTTCGGTTTCGAACAGCAGGCCGGGCACCTGGATCGCGGTCATTACCGACCCGTCTCGTAGCAGCATTGTGTGCTGATCGATCAGGCGCGCATAGGGCAAGCGGTCGCCCGCGCGGGCTTCCTTTGCGCTCCATGCCGCAGCTCCGATCCATTTGTTCATCGTCTTGCGGCCCTCCTCAGGCCAAAAATGCGGTCGCCATCACGGGGCGTATGAGTTGCAACCCCAGCGTTTCCAATTCTTCACGCGGGGGCATCGGCTGACCTTGGTCAGCCACAAATCGAAAATGCGAGGCTCGCGCAAACAAGCGAAATAACCGATAATATGCATGATTACCGGCACCGGAAGAATCCAGAAACTCTTCAGGATCAGGAATGCCTCTCCGGTCACCAGCATGTTGAGGATGAAGAAATTCATCGTCACGCCCGCAAACATTTGTGGGCGCGTCAGCGCACGGTGCACGGGGTGACGGATGAGTTCCATAGTGGATCAGCCCCCTGCAGCGCTCTGGATACCGGCTACGATAGTGCCGGCCCCGAAAAGTATGAAAATGCCAATGACAACGGTCGCGCCGAAGCGCCAGTTCATCCGGCCCGTCAGCATCATGAAGCCAACGGCAGCCACGGCCATGACAGCCACGGCCGTGGCAACATTGCCTAGCAGCGTACCCTGCAACCAGCCCAGCGCAGCTACAATCGGACCGGATCCTTGTGGGTCGGCGTTTTGCGCAAATGCGGCAGCCGGGCTTAACATGAAGGCGGTGGCAAAAAGGCGGGAAAACGAACGCATCTACTTGGTACTCCGGGAGTGGTTGGACAGTCGGCCGATAATCGAAACGACGTAATTCTGGGTTTCGCGAATTCGCGGTACACCGCCCGACTGGATTACCCGGCCCGGACCAGCGTTATAGGCCGCCAACGCTTTTTCCAGATCGCCATCGAACCGGTCGAGCTGTTGGCGTAAATATCGCGCACCGCCTTCAAGATTGGCAAAAGGATCACCGGCATTCACACCCATTTCGCGGGCGGTTCCCGGCATCAGTTGCGCCAGGCCCTGGGCGCCAACCGGAGATCGGGCGTTCGCCTGCCAGCGGCTTTCCTGCCACACCAGCGCTTCGATCAGACTGGGGCTAAGATCGAACCGTGCCGCCAATTCCTGAACTTTCGCGGCATATTGTGGAGGAATATTGATGGTATGCCGCGCTGGATCGGCCACAGCTTGCGCTGGAACCGAAAAATCGGCGCCAAGTTCAACAGGAACAACCGCTGCACCATTTCCAGTTTCCGATGCGGCAGAAGGGGCAACAGCGAGGGCGCCAGAGATCCAGCGTGCACCATCGTTACCAATCTCCAGGACGTCTGCGTTCGCGGACGTCGCCGTCAAGGCCATGCCCGCCACAATTGCAAGCCGTCCCGGACCCATGAGAATCATAAATTCCTCCGTCCG
>JAHEAV010000024.1 GCA_024642565.1 Erythrobacter sp. | reverse complement strand
CAGGCACGTTATGGCGATCAGGATCTGATGGTGGTTTCGCCCGATGTCGGCGGTGTTGTTCGCGCCCGCGCGCTGGCCAAACGGCTCGACAATGCGCCTCTCGCAATCGTCGACAAGCGCCGTGACCGGCCCGGCGAATCCGAAGTGATGAACATTATCGGTGACGTGAAGGGCCGGCACTGCATCCTGATCGATGATATTGTCGATTCCGGCGGTACGCTGTGCAACGCCGCGCAGGCGTTGCTGGATAATGGGGCGTCAAGTGTCGCCGCCTATATCACGCACGGCGTATTGTCCGGCGGCGCGGTCGCCCGGGTCAACGAATCCGCGCTCAGGGAACTGGTTATTTCCGACACTATTCTGGCCACGGATGCGGCGCAGGATTCCGACAGGATCCGGATCCTGACAATCGCACCGCTGATCGGTGAAGCCGTGCGCCGTATTGCCGATGAAAGTTCGGTATCGAGCCTGTTCGATTAAACGCCTTTCGGGCTATTTTCCATATATTGCCATGGCCGGATCTGGCCTGGCGCCAGCCGTTCAAGCACTTCCAATCGCCGTGCCTGGCGGGTTTCAAGGCTGATGGTCATCAACGGACGGAGCTGGCTACGGAATTCGCGCGGCGGAACGCCGAAAAATGCCATGAATTCGCGGATCATGTGCGATTGATCGAAATATCGCAGCATCAGTTCCTCGGCCTCATCCTCGTCCGCGACACCGCATAGGCGGGCTCCCATATCCAGCGCGCGGGCACGGCGGAGGACCTGTTTCGGCGCGGATCCGAAATCGCGCAGGACGATCCGCTGCAGGGTGCGCTCGCTGATATTGTGCTCTGCCGCGAAGCCGGAAACCGAAATGGTCGGATCGCGAAAGGCGGCTGTCTCAAATTCCGTGGAAATGGGGCTTGGCGGCACCGCACCAACCTTGCCGATGTAATAACGCAAAGCCTGCTCCAGTGCATCCAGCCACGCTTCGGGGGGCAGGTCCGGATCGATTATGCCGCCCAGATTACCGCGCAGCAATCCCGAGTTATCGCAGGGATCGATACGGTCGAGCATGGTCGATTGCGATATGCCGGTAATGGCATGGAGTGCACCTGGCCGCAGGGCGATTCCGCCCGTCATGATGGGCCCGTTGCAGGTAATCGGCATCGCATGCGAATGCGGTCCGAACAGCAAGGTTTGCTGCGAAAATTGCCGATGGCCATCCGCGGTTTCGGCTGTCCAGTGCCCGCCCAGGAGCGAGCGGATATAGACCACGTCGCTGCACATAGCGCAGTTGATATGCAGATCGGGCGAGGCATCGATCTTGGCAGCAACCATTCTTGCGACCCAAGGTGAAAGATCTTCGGCGGGTGCCCGGTTGAAGGAAAGCGGGGTGCCATCCCGCGTTTTGCCAGTTCTCGGCTGCATTAGATTGTCGTCATTATCATCCAGAGCCACTATGCAAATTCCCGGCTGATTGGCGCACGTAACCGGGACTACGCATCAAGTGCGGTAAAGTTCCGACCGGATCATTCGGCACGAGATTAAAACGAGCAGACTTGACCGGCAATGGCCAAACCGTGATGGCACTCTGGATGAAACTCGATCCGCATATTGCCCTCGCCAACCGACTGGCCGACGCAGCCGCCGCCGCAATCCGCCCCTTATTCCGTGCGGATTTTGCCCAGGAACAGAAGTCGGATCGATCCTTTGTAACCGAAGCCGATCGGGCGGCGGAATCCGCCATGCGGACGATTCTTGAAGGCGAACGTCCCAATGACGGTATAATTGGGGAAGAATTCGGTACGCGAAACGAAGGGGCCGGGCTGCAATGGGTGCTTGATCCAATCGACGGGACGACCAGCTTTATTGCCGGCCGTCCGATTTTCGGGACCTTGATTGCGCTGATGAAGGATGGCTGGCCGGTGTTGGGGGTGATTGACCAGCCCATTGCTGGCGAACGCTGGGTCGGTGCGGCCGGCCAACCGACATCCTTTAATGGGGCCGTTGTTCAAAGCCGCCCTTGCCGTGAATTGTCCGACGCTTTGCTGGCGACAACCAGCCCAAGCCTGTTCGGGGATCATGCCGCCGAACATTTCATGGCATTGGCTGCCAAAACATCCCACCGCCGGATGATCTGGGGTGGGGATTGTTACAATTACGGTCTTTTGGCCTCTGGTCATATCGACATCGTTTGCGAAGCCGGCCTGAAGCTGCATGATTTTGCCGCGCTTGTACCCGTGGTGGAAGGCGCCGGCGGGACCATGTGCGACTGGAACGGCGAGCCGCTCCACGCAGGTTCGGCCGGTGATGTTCTGGCCCTGGGTGATCCAGCCCGCCTGGAAGACGTCGTCGAAGCGCTCGCCTGCGGGCACTAGCGCGTTTCGCTTGCATTTCCTTCCGCTGGCCACTAATGGCCCGCCCTTCACTACACGTGATTCATGAGTTGGCCTGGCTGAAAGGGCTGCCAGGGCTGACCAGACGTGTTTCTGATATAGGAGACGAAAATGCCCAAGCTGAAGACCAAGAGTGGTGTGAAGAAACGCTTCAAGATCACCGCCAATGGCAAGATCAAGCACGGTGTGGCCGGTAAGCGCCACCGCCTGATGAGCCATAATGCCAAGTACATCCGCCAGAACCGTGGCACTTCCGTGATCTCTGACGCTGATGCGAAGACGATCAAGAAATGGGCCCCCTACGGCCTCGATTGAGCCGGACTGGATTATAGGAGTACTAGACAATGCCACGCATCAAACGCGGTGTTACCACCCGCGCCAAACACAAGCGGATTCTCGATCAAGCCAAGGGCTATCGCGGTCGCCGCAAGAACACCATCCGCGTTGCCCGTCAGGCCGTTGAAAAGGCCGGGCAATATGCATATCGCGATCGCAAGGTTAAGAAGCGCACATTCCGTGCCCTCTGGATCCAGCGCATCAACGCTGCAGTTCGCGCCGAAGGCTTGACCTATTCGCAGTTCATGCACGGATCCAAGCTTGCCGGGATCGAATTGGACCGCAAGGTCATGGCTGATCTCGCGATGAACGAAGGCGCCGCTTTCAAGGCGATCATCGATCAGGCCAAGCAGGCGCTTCCAGCCTGAACCATTGCCTGCGGCAATGATGGAAATTGAAGAGGCAGCCCACTGGGCTGCCTCTTTGTTTATGGGCGACTGGTTTTTTGTAAACAAGTCATCTAAATTGTCCTCAAGAAGCCGCATATAATAGGCAGATGGGACGCAAGTAATGGCTGGAAACGGCAAAATAACGGTTGAGCTGTTCAAGCCGTCCCTACCCCTTCAGCCCTATCTGACGGCGTTCTATTTGACCGAATCCGAATGTCCGCCGGGCACGTTGATCGATGATTTTCTACACCCGGAATGGGCCGCGATGCGATTCACCGAAGGGACTCCGCCCATCGCCAGCGTAGGGCCTGGTGAAATGGCGCCGCAATGGCCCTTTGTCGCCAATGGGCCGACCAGCAAGACGATCCATTTCGGGGTTGAAACGTCGCGCATTTGGGGTCTGGGCCTTCAACCGGCGGGCTGGTCAAAATTCATAGACTGTCCGGCAGACGACTTGGCGAATACCACTGTGGATGGCGCCACTCATCCTGCCTTTGCGCTGTTCGCCAAACTTTCCGAACGGATTTTCGATGGCAAGGGCAACGCCTTGGCCGAAGCGACGCGGATTGATGATTATTTGATGCAGTTCATTGACCGGCCAGTCCCGCGGGAAACGCAGATCGTGGCCTGTCAGGACGCTTTGCGGGACCCCGATGTGGCGACTGTCGCGCAGCTGAGCGAGCGGGTCGGAATGGAAAAGCGATCGCTTGAGCGTTTATGCAAACGCTACTTCGGATTTTCGCCCAAGAAATTGCTCCAGCGCCAGCGTTTTCTACGCAGCTTGGCGCAATTCATGCTCGACCCTTCGTTGAGTTGGCTCGATGCGATCGATCCGCAATATTTCGACCAGCCGCAGTTCGTTCGCGACTTCCGCAGCTTCATGGGGATGAGCCCCAGTGCCTATGCCGAATTGCCGCACCCTATTCTCAATCCGATCATGCGCCAGCGCATGGCCGATCAGGGCGCAGCAGATCCGCTGGACCTGCCTACCATTGCGCGCTACCGCGAGGCTTCCTAGCGGCCTGATCAAATTGGTGCTTGGGCCGCTGCCCACCACCGGCTAGAGCCGCGTTTCACCCGATATCCGGCTTAACAGACGAACGACAGCAATGAACGATATGGATGCCCTAAAGGACAGCGCGCTGGAGCGTATTGCCGCAGCACAGGACGGCGGCACACTGGAAGAATTGCGGATCGAATTCCTGGGTAAACAAGGATCGGTCTCGGTGCTGCTCAAGACGTTGGGCGCGA
The DNA here is from genome assembly GCA_024642565.1 of Erythrobacter sp. Classification (GTDB taxonomy): domain Bacteria; phylum Pseudomonadota; class Alphaproteobacteria; order Sphingomonadales; family Sphingomonadaceae; genus Allopontixanthobacter. Next base: position 24,774 of record JAHEAV010000024.1, on the reverse strand, counting down.
TGACGCCCGATCAGCGCCAGAGCGAAGGGCCGAAGATCCAGGGCTTGCGAAGCGCCGTTGCCGATGCACTGGCAGCCCGCAAGCAGGCGCTCGACAATGCCGGCCTTGAACAGCGGCTTGCAAGTGAAGTGCTCGATTTGTCCCTGCCTGCGCCCGAAAGCCCACGCGGGACGGTGCACCCGGTCAGCCAGGTGATGGACGAACTGGCCGAAATCTTCGCAGACCTTGGTTTCGAGGTGAAGACCGGGCCGGAAATTGAGGATGACTGGCACAATTTCACTGCGCTCAATATGCCTGAAAGCCATCCGGCGCGGGCCATGCACGACACATTCTATTTTCCCGACCATGATGCACAAGGGCGCCGGATGCTGCTGCGGACCCACACTTCGCCCGTGCAAATCCGCACTATGGTCAGTGAAGGCGCGCCAGTGCGGATCATTGCACCGGGGCGGGTTTACCGATCCGACAGCGATGCGACCCACACGCCAATGTTTCACCAGGTCGAAGGTCTGGTAATCGACAAGGGAATTCACCTCGGCCACCTTAAATGGACGCTGGAAACCTTCCTCAAGGCCTTTTTCGAACGCGACGATATCGTGCTGCGGCTGCGCCCTTCCTATTTCCCCTTTACGGAACCATCGGTGGAGGTCGACGTCGGCTTCGCCATTGAAAATGGCCGCAGGGTGCTTGGCGGCAGCGGCGATGCGCCCGGCCATGCGTGGATGGAATTGCTGGGCAGCGGCATGGTCAATGCCCGTGTGCTTGAATTTGCCGGACTGGATCCTGCCGAATGGCAAGGCTTTGCCTTTGGCGTCGGTGTCGACCGGCTTGCTATGCTCAAATATGGGATGGATGATCTGCGCGCCTTTTTTGATGGTGATGTGCGCTGGCTGGAACATTATGGTTTCAGCCCGTTTGATCAGCCGACATTGTCGGCCGGTGTAGGAGCGCGCGCATGAAATTCTCGCTCTCCTGGCTGACCCATTTCCTCGATACCCGCGCATCAGTGGCCGAATTGGCAGCGGCGATGAACCGTATCGGCCTCGAGGTCGAAGGGTTGGAAGACCCCGCAGATCGGCTGGCTGGCTTTTGCGTGGCCGAGGTGCTTACCGCTGCGCCGCATCCCGATGCCGACAAGTTGCAAGTCCTCACTGTCAACACGGGCAAGGGCGATCCCCTCCAAGTCGTTTGCGGTGCACCCAATGCCCGTGCCGGGATGAAGGGGGTGCTCGGCCTGCCGGGCGCCGTGGTGCCGGCAAACGGGATGGAACTGCGCAAGAGCGCGATCCGCGGTGTCGAATCCAATGGCATGATGTGTTCCGTGCGCGAACTCGAATTGGGGGACGAACACGACGGGATCATAGAGCTTCCCGCTGATGCGCCCGTCGGAACCAGCTTCGCCGTCTATCACGGGGCATCGCCAGTCTTCGACGTTGCGATAACACCCAACCGGCCTGACTGCATGGGGGTCGAAGGCATTGCCCGTGATCTCGCTGCAGCCGGGCTTGGGGTATTCAAGCCGCACCGCGAAGAACATGTGCCGGGCGCGTTTCCCTGCCCGGTGGATATCCGCACCGATGATCCGGACGGGTGCCCAGCTTTCTATGGCCGAGTGATCAAGGGTGTGCGCAATGATGCTTCGCCGGACTGGATGCAGAACCGGCTGATCAGCGCGGGCCAGCGCCCGATTTCCGCATTGGTCGACATTACCAATTATGTGATGCTCGCCTTTGGTCGTCCGGCGCACGCCTATGATCTGGCCCGATTGAGCGGCGCGGTATTCGCGCGGCGCGGCCTGGACGGGGAACAGGTGCTGGCACTCAACGAAAAGACCTACACACTTGATTCCAGCATGACCGTGATCGCCGATGAAGAAGGTGTGCATGACATTGCCGGGATCATGGGCGGTGAACATTCGGGCTGCTCTCAAAGCACTACCGACGTGTTGCTTGAAATCGCCTATTTCGATCCGGAGCGGATCGGCGCGACCGGGCGCAAGTTGGGGCTGACTTCCGACGCGCGAACGCGGTTCGAACGCGGCGTTGATCCGGCCTTTCTGGACGAAGGGCTCGACATTCTAACGGCGTTAATCCTACGGATTTGCGGCGGCGAGGCATCGCAGGTGGTTCGCGCAGGCGATCCGCCGCACACGCCAAGAATCATTGCCTATGATCCAATGCTGGCCAAGCGGCTGGGCGGGGTCGCGATTGCCGAAGCGGAGCAGCGCGCCACGCTGGTCGCGCTCGATTTTGTCGTGTCGGACGATTGGCAAGTGACAGCGCCGTTGCGCAGACACGATATTGAAGGCCCCGCTGACATTGTTGAAGAAGTGGTTCGCATCCACGGATTGGACGGCGTTGAAAGCGTTCCGCTCGCCCGAACGGATGGTGTCGCCCGGCCAACGGCCACGCAGGATCAAGTGATGAAGCGCCGCGTTCGGCGCGCTGCGGCTGCGCGAGGGTTGAACGAGGCGGTAACCTGGTCGTTTCTGCCGACCGAGGACGCCGGGCATTTTGCTGGCGACGATCAGGGCATGTGGGTGCTTGATAATCCAATCAGCGAAGACATGAAGGCGATGCGCCCTTCGATGATCCCTGGTTTGCTGGCTGCGGTAAAGCGCAATCTGGACCGGGGGACCGATTCCTTGCGTCTGTTCGAAGTCGGTCGGCGTTATTTCCGTAATGCTGACGGATCGAGCCTGGAACGGCCGACGCTGGGCGTCGTCCTCGCGGGCGATAAAGCGCCGCGTAGCTGGGCAAGTGGCAAGCCGGCGCCGTTCGATGCCTTTGACGCCAAGGCCGAAGCGTTGGCGCTGCTCGAAGTTGCTGGTGCACCCACTGCAAATCTGATGGTCATGGGAGAAGCCGGTTCGCAGTTTCATCCCGGACAATCGGCGACCTTGCGGCTTGGCCCGAAGAATGTGCTCGCCCGTTTCGGTGCGCTTCATCCCAGGACGCTGGAACATTTCGACGTGGATGGACCGGTCGTTGCAGTCGAGATTTTTCTCGATGCCATTCCGGCCAGGAAGGGCGCGTCAGGATTTGCGCGCACCGACTACTCTCCGCCTGCGTTGCAAAGCGTAATGCGTGATTTTGCCTTTCTGGTGGATGCATCCTTGCCAGCAGCGGAGCTGCTTCGTGCAGTCAAGGGGGCCGACAAGGCCAATATCGTCGATGCTCGCATCTTCGATGTCTTTGCCGGACCAGGCATGCCGGAAGGAAAGAAGTCGCTAGCGCTTGAAGTGACGCTCCAGCCCGCGGAAAAGAGCTACAAGGACGAAGATCTGAAAGCGATTTCGGATAAAGTGGTCAGCGCTGCGCGCAAGCTCGGGGCGGAACTGAGAGGTTAGATTTGGCAAGCCGCGCCCCAATCATTCCGCGGGCTGCTGGGCTTCTGCTGGTCCTTTCCGGCGCACTAGCCGCCTGCATGACCGTGCCGCAAACTTCGGCATGTATGATGGAGCCGGGTGATCGCGCCTGGATCAATCAGGCAAGTGCCAATTGGACAAGCGCCGAACGGGATCTCCTGCGGCTCGATGCCGATAGTCCGGTGCCGATCTACGCAATTGATAGGAGCTGCACCTATCGGCAAGTGGCGGATACGTGGAGCGGCGTGCCCCATGGGGTGGAAATTGCGCTGCCTGGCGGTGTAAAAGTGCCGCTCGGGCCGATTTCTTTCGCCAGTCCGGGCGACACGCAAGGCGGCGAAGACCCCTATTTTGCAATGAGCCTGCCCAGTGTCTGGCGCACCTCGGGCGTGACCAGCGCTATCGGCCTGGAACGTTTGATGGACGGGGTGTTTCTGCACGAACGCATGCATGCCCGGCAATTCTACTTTGCCAACCCCGCGCTCGAACATATCGCCGCAAAATATGGTTTCGGCGATGATCTGAGCGATGACCTGTTGCAGGAATATTGGCAGGGTAACCCGGCGTATCGCCAAGCCTATGAAGCCGAGCGCGACCTATTGTTCGCCGCGGCTGCCGATCCCGATGATCGAATGGCCCGAAAGCTCGCTGGTGAAGCCCTGACGATGATGCGCGCGCGGCGATCGAAGTTCTTTACCGGGCCGGAAGCGAAATGGCGCGAAGTCGATGACATTTTCCTGACTATGGAAGGGCTTGGCCAATGGATGGCCTATCGCTGGTATGTTGCGGGTTATGATCAGCCTCTTGCGCCCGAAGTTGCTCTGGCTGCCGTTCGGCGCAAGCAAACCTACTGGACGCAGGATGAAGGTTTGGCTTTCATGCTGGTGGTCGACCGGCTCGTGCCGAATTGGCAAAAGCTGGCATTCGCCGAGAAGCCGGAACTCGCCGAGGCGCTTTTGCAGCGGGCGGCCGGTACACCGTAGATTGTGCAACGTGCCTTGCGCATGGACTTGGCGGGATGCGCAGGCTAACGGGCGCGTCCAATGAACTCCGCAACATCCAATCGCCGAACCTTTGCGATCATCTCGCATCCTGACGCCGGCAAGACCACGCTGACCGAAAAGCTGCTGCTGCAAGGCGGGGCAATTCATCTTGCCGGCGAGGTCAAGGCGCGCGGGCAGGCGCGGCGTGCGCGATCGGACTGGATGAAGATCGAACAGCAGCGCGGCATTTCGGTGACCAGCTCTGTCATGACCTTTGCCCGCGACGGGATTACCTTCAACCTGCTCGATACACCGGGTCATGAAGATTTTTCCGAGGATACCTACCGCACGCTGACCGCCGTCGATTCCGCAATCATGGTCATCGATGCGGCGAAAGGCATCGAGCCGCAGACCCGCAAATTGTTTGAAGTGTGCCGCCTGCGCAGTGTGCCGATCATCACCTTCGTCAACAAGGTTGACAGGGAAGGGCGCGATACATTCGAACTGCTGGACGAAGTGGCGGACATGCTTGCGCTTGATGTCAGCCCACAAGGCTGGCCGATCGGCATGGGCGGCGAATTCGAGGGCGTGCTTGACTTTGCGAGCAATTCCATCGCGCGCCCCGATGGGCCGAGCAAGGAATATCTCGGGCGCCGCGATCAGGATGCGGCCCTGCCGGAACGCTTTGCCGAAGAAGTCGAGCTGGCACAGGCAGGCTATCCGGAATTCGACCTTGCCGCCTATCGCCATGGTGACCTGACGCCGGTGTATTTCGGATCGGCGCTTAAGAATTTCGGCGTGACCGAGCTGATTGAGGCCATTGCCCGCTTCGCGCCGCCGCCGCGCCCGCAGCCCGCTGGCGCCGAACAGATCAGCCCCGAACGGGACGAGGTCACGGGCTTCATTTTCAAGGTGCAGGCCAATATGGACCCTAACCACCGCGACCGGATCGCCTTCATGCGCCAGGTGTCCGGCACCTTCAAACGCGGCATGAAACTGACCCCGTCCGGCCTGGGCAAGCCGATTGCGATCCATTCGCCAATCCTGTTTTTCGCACAGGACCGCGAACTGGCCGACACGGCAGAAGCGGGCGATATTATCGGTATTCCCAATCACGGAACCCTGCGGGTGGGTGATACGCTGAGCGAGAGCAATTCGGTCCGTTTCACCGGCCTGCCCAATTTCGCCCCGGAAATACTGCGCCGTGTGGTTCTGAAGGATCCGACCAAAACCAAGCAGCTCCGCAAGGCACTGGATGACCTTTCCGAAGAGGGGGTGATCCAGGTGTTCTATCCCGAAATCGGCGGACAATGGATTGTCGGCGTGGTCGGGCAATTGCAGCTGGATGTGCTCGTCTCGCGCCTCTCGGCCGAATATAAGGTGGAGGCTGCGCTCGAAATGTCGCCGTTTGCCACCGCCCGCTGGTTAAAGGGCGCCGAAGCCGCGCTGGATGAATTCGAAAAATTCAATCGTGCGAATCTGGCCAAGGACCGTGATGGTGATCTGGTGTTCATGGCGAAATCACCATGGGATGTGGGCTATCAGGAAGAAAAGAACCCGGAGCTGAAGTTTTCATCAACCAAGGAACGGTGACAGCCAGCCCGGCAATCTATATCACTCAGCCATGGCCGATTTCACCGATACGCTCACCCCCGATCACATCGCGATGATCGCAAACCAACCAATCTTTTTTGTCGCCACAGCGGCGGAAGGGGCGCGGATCAACCTAAGCCCCAAGGGTTATGATGCCTTTCGCGTGCTGGCCCCCGATCGGGTCGGATATCTCGACCTGGGCGGATCGGGGAACGAGACCAACGCGCATTTGTTGGCCGATGGACGGATCACCGTGATGTTCTGCAATTTCCAGCAGCCCGCGCTGATCCTGCGGATATATGGCAAGGGCCGCCCGGTGTTACCCGCTGATCCGGACTGGGCCGAAATCTCCGGCCATTTCAACTTGCTTCCCGGCACTCGCCAGATATTCGACATTGCGGTGGAAAGTGTCCAGACCAGCTGCGGCTGGGGTGTGCCGGTGATGGAGCTGGAAAATGAGCGTGCCACTCTGGTCAAATACCACGCGCAAGCCGATCCGGAAAAATGGGCGGAAAAGATGTCAAAGCGCGTTTCCAGTATCGATGGTTTGCCCGCACGGCCGACGGATCGCTACATTTCCGGCCACGCAGCGGATTAAGTTTCGCAGCGCGTGAAGATTACGGTTGCCAGCTATAATATTCACAAGGGTGTCGGGACTGATGGCCGCCTCGATCCCGACCGGATAATTTCTGTCCTGCGCGAAATGGATGCCGACATTATCGCGCTGCAGGAGGCCGATTTGCGGTTTGGTGACCGGGCCAGCGTACTGGGCCGGGCCGCTCTCGACGATACGCATTGGCGGCCCGCCGAAGTGGGCAAACGGGCGCGTAGCCTTGGGTGGCATGGCAATGCGATATTGGTCCGCCGGGATTTCGATATTCTGGAAGCCGAACCGGTCGATCTGCCGACATTGGAACCACGCGGCGCGGCGCGGGTAGATCTGGCGATTGCGGGCCAGCACATCAGGATCGTCGCCACCCATCTCGACCTTTCGGGCCTCCGCCGGAGGGATCAGGTAAAGGCGATCCTTTCGCATATCGGCGATTGCGATGGCGATTGCCCTACTGTCGTGATGGGCGATTTCAACCAATGGGGCGAACGTAGTGGGGCAATGCGGGAATTTGGCGAAGAATGGCAAATGCATGCGCCGGGTCGCAGCTTTCCCAGCCGCCAGCCGATTGCGAAACTCGACCGGATAGTGACCTCGCATCACTGGACTTGCCAAAACATGGGAGTGCACCACAGTGCCACCTCAGCCCAGGCTTCGGATCACTTGCCGGTCTGGGCAACGCTACAATTGCCTTAATATTAAGCAATGCGTAAAAAATAAGCAGAATCCCAGCAAGGCATTCAACCGAATCTCACCAAAACCTTAGAATTCCCCCTTGTTTGGAAACTGGCACGGCGTTTGCTTCTCTGCTCGTGCCGGGATTGATCCGGTGTTTATCAGGGGGGCTCGATGAAGTTCATCATCGCCATCATCAAACCGTTCAAGCTCGACGAAGTCCGCGAGGCGCTCAGCGCTGTCGGGGTCGCGGGCATGACGGTGTCCGAGGTCAAGGGTTTCGGGCGTCAAAAGGGGCAGACCGAGATTTATCGCGGAGCCGAATATTCAACCAACATGCTGCCCAAGGTAAAGCTGGAAATTGCGACCAGCGACGAACTTGCGCCGCAGGTAGTCGAAACCATCCAACAGACTGGCAGTACCGACAGCATCGGCGACGGCAAGATCTTTGTCCTCGACCTTGCTTCGGCAACCCGTATCCGCACCGGTGAAACCGGCGATACGGCCCTATGACTCGCTTGAGGGAAATTTTCATGATCCGCAAAATTGCTTGCGGCGCCGGGGCACTCGGTGCCTCGATGCTTGCCGCTACCGCTGCGTTCGCGCAGGAAACCGTTGAAGCCGTCACGGAAACTGTTGCTCCAGTTGCGGCACCTGTCGCCGAAGCTGCCGCAGCCGTTCCCAATCCTGGCAACAATGCCTGGATGATGACTGCAACCATTCTGGTTCTGATGATGATCCTGCCGGGTCTCGCGCTGTTTTACGGCGGCTTGACCCGGTCGAAGAACATGCTTTCCACGATGACGCAGATCGGTGCGGCTGCCGCATTGGCCATGCTGATCTGGGTAATGTGGGGATATTCGATGGCGTTCGGCCCGGTGACCTCGGAAGGGTTTATCGGCAACTTCATCTCCAGCGGAAGCCTGTTCCTGTCCTCGGTAACGCCGGACACGACGGCCGCGACATTCTCCGATGAGGTCATTTCAGAATATGTCTTCGTCTGCTTCCAGATGACTTTTGCGGCGATTACAGCTGCGCTGGTTCTGGGCGCAACGGTGGAACGCATGAAGTTTTCGGCCGTCATGGTGTTTGTCGCCATCTGGCTGACGATTGTCTACTTCCCGATCGCCCACATGGTTTGGGCCAGCGGCGGTCTGCTGTTCAAGCTGGGCGCGCTCGACTTCGCCGGGGGCACCGTGGTCCACATCAACGCCGGTGTATCGGCGCTGGTCGCGGCCTTCATTCTGGGCAAGCGCAAGGGCTATCCGACAGAGCCAATGCCGCCGCACAGCCTGACGCTGACGATGGTCGGCACGGGCCTGCTGTGGGTGGGCTGGTTCGGCTTCAACGCCGGTTCGGAGCTTGAAGCGGACGGCACTGCTGGCCTGGCTATGATCAACACCTTCGTTGCCACGGCTGCCGCAGCACTGGCGTGGATGGTGATGGAGAAGCTTTCGGGCCACAAGGGTTCGGCTCTGGGCTATTGTTCGGGCGTGATTGCCGGTCTGGTCGCAGTAACACCTGCAGCCGGAAACAGCGGCCCCTTCGGCGCCATCATGCTCGGAATTGTTGCGTCGGTGGTGTGCTACTTCGTGGTCTCCAAGCTCAAGCCAAAACTCGGTTACGACGATTCGCTTGATGCATTCGGGATTCACGGCGTTGGCGGCATCGTCGGTGCTATTGGCACCGGCATCGTCTACCAGCCGGCGTTCGGCGGACCGGGCGATGGCTCCACTGCGATGGCCGCCCAAGTCTGGATCCAGATCCAGGCCGTGGCCCTGTCGATCGTCTGGGCCGCTGTCGGCACCGTGATTGCGATCTACATCGCCAAACTGGTTACCGGGCTGCGGGTCACTCCCGAAGTCGAGCAAGAAGGCCTCGACATCGGCGAGCACGGAGAACGCGCCTACAACTGACACCGAGATTGGCGGGCCGGGCACCCTCTCCCGTCCGGCTCGCCAACCCATGTTCCTCCTGCGAACATCACCTATGAGGGCCGGAGCCAGCCGCTTCGGCCCTTTTTTTGTGCCACTGCCGCTAAGGAACTAGTGTGTCCACAGGGTAACACACCACAAGATTTGCGATTTGGGGATTGCCCCGACATCGGATTGGATTCAGGTACACCTGCATGGAGAGCCAAAAGGCTCCGCTTTCAGGAGGATCACGATGTCCAATGCAATACATAGCTGTGCAAAGCTGCTTCGTTTCACACTGCTTGCTGGGTGTGCCACGGCAGTGATTGCGACGCCGGTTCAGGCTCAAGATTCCAATACGGAAGGCAAGACAATCATCGTTACCGCTACCAAGCGGAATTCGACCGTTCAGGATGTGCCTTTCTCGATCAACGCACAAACCGCTGAAGATATTCAAAAGTCTGGTGCGGTCACTTTGGAAGATTTGTCGCGCAATGTTGCCGGGCTTGCTGTCCAGAATTTGGGACCAGGCCAAAGCCAGGTTTCGATCCGCGGCGTTTCCGCCGGGCAGATTGTGCGTGACCAGCCTGGTGTGAAGGAACAGGTTGGCGTCTATGTTGACGAATCGGTGATTTCGCTGTCGCTGTTTACGCCAGATCTCGACCTGTTTGATCTCAACCGTGTTGAAACCTTGCGCGGGCCGCAGGGAACACTGTTCGGCTCCGGTTCGGTCGGCGGGACAATCCGCTATATCACCAACCAGCCGAAAATCGGGCGTACGGAAGGGATGGTCGAAGCCAATCTCAATCTGGTCGATGGGGATGATGTGGGTGGCCACATAAAGGGCGCGATCAACGTGCCGCTGGGAACAAATACCGCGGCGCGTGCGGTCGGGTACTATACACGGTACGGCGGTTTCATCGATGCCCTGCGCGAAGGCGGTTCGGTCGATAAGAACGTAAATAGCGGCGAACGCTATGGCGGCCGGCTTGCAGTGACCTTTGAACCAAGCAGCACGGTTTCGATCACTCCGCGGGTCATCTACCAGAAAGTTACTACAAATGGGTTCAACCGGCAGGAGGTGTTCAATCTTTACGCCAACCCTTACACCACTACCCGTCCGGCAGTGACATTCAAGGAACGCGAACAGTTCCTCCTGCTCGACGAAGCATTCGAAGACGAAACGTTTATTGCAGATGCAGTGGTCAAAGTGGGGATCGGCTCTGTCGATCTTACCTCGGTATCATCCTATACCAACCGCGACATTCTTGTCAGCCGCGATGCCAGCGCGCTGACGGGCAGTGTTTCGGTTGATCTGGGTTTCCCGAATGCAGGTGTATTGCTGCCATCAAACTTGCGTGACACCACCAAGGTCAAATCCTTTACCCAGGAACTGCGGCTCAGTTCCAATGGCGATGGGCCGTTTCAGTGGGTGTTCGGTGGTTTCTATTCGGACACCAGCCGAGACTATGCGCAGCGGCTGCCTACGCCGGGCTATGATGCTTTCACAGACGCAGCCTTTGGTGCCGGAACATCTGTTGCAGTGGCAAATGGATTCCCTCTCAACTCTCCATACAACGCCGATATCAACTACGACATCAAGCAGAAGGCAGTGTTTGGTGAAGCGAGTTATCAATTTGGCGACAAGCTGACAGCGACTGTTGGTGGCCGGTATTACGATTTCACCGAAGATCGGCAGTTTGTTTCGGGCGGTCTGTTTGCCAATGGCGATAATCAGACTGGCACCACCAGTTCGGATGGTTTCACTCCGCGATTCCTGCTGAGCTATGAAGCCACGAACACTATTACGATCAACGCGCAAGCGGCCAAAGGCTTCCGGCTGGGCGGGATCAATGATCCGCTTAACATCCCGCTATGTTCGGGGGGCGCAACCGGCATTGACGCCCTCACTTACGGCAACCGCCCGACTTATGAGGACGAATCGCTGTGGAACTACGAATTGGGGATAAAGACCCAAGGGCGCGGCTTCACCTTTAATGCGGCCGCGTTCTATTCCGACATCAGCAATTTGCAGGTGACGGCCGATGCCGGCAGCTGCTCGTCCCGTGTCGTTTTCAACGTGCCAAAGGCGCATTCACAAGGGGTCGAATTTGAACTGACCGCAACCCCGGCAACCGGTCTGGATCTGGGCGTTTCGGGCAGCGTTTTAAGCGCGCAATTCGATTCCTCGGTCACCACAACTGCAGGTGTTGTTATCGCTGGAATCCGTGATGGCAACCGCTTGCCGACAGTGCCGAAATTCCAGATCTCGGCCAATGCTTCCTATAGCTATCCAGTAAGTGATGGCGCCGAAGCCTACTTTGCGGCATCGGTTCAGCACATCGGCAATCGCATTTCTCAGCCAAGCGATCAGGAAGGTAATCCGCGCAGCTTCGTGTCCGGATTGCCCTTTGGCGGCGCACCCGGGACCAATGCCACGGTCCTGAATCTGGTCCTGCCATCCTATGAGGTAGTCAATCTCAGTGTTGGCGTCGATTTTGACAACGGCCTGTCGCTCACGGCCTATATTAACAATGTGTTTGACGAAAATGCGTTGCTGTCTTTCGACCGAGAGCGTGGCGGCAGGGCGCGCCTTGGCTTCGCAACCAACCCACCGCGCACATTCGGAATGACTGCGCGCAAGTCATTCTGAGCGGTTGAAATCAAGCTACACAGGGGCAGGGGCATTGGCTCCTGCCCCTTTTTTGCAGCCCGGCCCTATGCGCGGTGTTCTCAGCCCAGTGCCGCTTTCACGAAATCGCCGCAACGTTCGCCAATCATGATGCTGGGGGCATTGGTATTGCCGCTGACCAGACGCGGCATGATGCTGGCATCGGCTACCCATAGATTTGCGATTCCGCGGAACGCCAGGGCCGGGTCGACCACATCGTCAGCGTTTGGCCCCATTCGGCAGGTGCCAACCGGGTGATAGATGGTATCCGCGACTTCGCGGATGCGCGTTTCGACAGCAGATTGATCCGCATAGTCGATAGGATTGCGGTCCTTTGCCCCGAGTGCGGATAGCGGCGGGGTTTCAGCGATCCGGTGCAGCAGGCGCGCTGCGTCGATCATCAAATCCATATCACGCGGGTCGGACAGGAAATTCGGATTGATCGCAGGGGCAGTGGCGGGGTCGGCACTGTTGAGCTTTACCCAGCCGCGGCTCTCGGGGCGCAACACGCAGACATGGAGCGAAAAGCCGCTTTCCTTCAGTTTGTCACGGCCATGATCCTGGATGATCGCGCGGATAAAGTGGAACTGAATATCGGGTGCCGGCGCACCGGGGCGTAGCGTCACGAAACCACCGCTTTCAGCGTAATTTGTGGTCAGCATTCCGGTGCGGCGGAACCGGTGTTCGATAAAGGCCCTGGCTACCCGCAAGGCAACCTTTAGCGAGCCGCCGAACAGGCTCGGATCGTCTAGTTCGTAACCGGCCACAAAATCGCAATGATCCTGCAGGTCAGCGCCGACGGCGGCCTTGTCCAGCACCACGCGAATGCCGTGGCGTTGCAGCTCATCTCCGGGCCCGATTCCCGAAAGCATCAGGATTTGCGGCGAACCAAAGGCCCCGGCAGAAAGGACGACACCACCTGCAGCGGCAAGAGTTTCCCGCTTGCCGCCCCGACGGATGGTAACTCCAGTTGCGCGGCCATCTTCGATCACAATCCGTTCGACCAATGCGTCAGTCAGAACAGTAAAATTCGGCTTGCCTGCCAGCGGATCGACAAAGGCCCGCGCGGCGGACCAGCGTTCGCCATTGTGCTGGGTCACATCGTACAGCCCGACGCCTTCCTGTCTTGGGCCGTTGAAATCATCGTTTCGCGGGATCTGCAATTGCTCGGCCGCTTCGACAAAGGCTGTGGCAACAGGGCTGGGAGAAATTTGACGGTTCACGTGCAGGGAGCCGCCGCTTCCGTGCAAGTCATCCGCGCCCCGGAAACTGTCTTCCTGCCGTTTGAACACGGGCAGCACATCGTTCCATGCCCAGCCGGTGCAGCCCAACGCTGACCAATTGTCATAGTCCCACGGATTGCCGCGAATATAGACCATCCCGTTGGTCGCACTGGAACCGCCCATACCGCGCCCGCGCGGCTGATACCCGATACGGCCATTAAGACCGGCCATTGGTTCGGTATCGAAGGCCCAGTTGCTCTTGTCCGGCATCATGGCAATCAGGCCGGGCGTGCGGGTGAAAATATGTGTGTTCTTCCCGCCAGCTTCGACCAGGCATACGCGGTACTTGCCGTCCTGCGCCAACCGGGCCGCTGCCGCGCTACCGGCACTGCCCGCGCCGATTACAATTATGTCGAATTGTTGCATTGTCTCTCCGCTTCGATGCGAAGTCTAGGCAGGCTTTCCGCTTGCTGCAATCGGGTTTTCGATCGCAACCGAATCAGTTTCGACTCTGGTTTGCTGCGCGATCCAACGGGCGCGAATTGTGTCGGATGTTTCCCGGCTGCCATCATGCGACCAGCCTGGCTCGCGTAGTAGATAGGACAATTTGTGCCCCCAGGGCGCACGCCAGATATCTCCGATCATGCCGATCCATTCGTGGAATACCGCCCATAGCAAATTGAAGCTGCCCAATTGTCTGACGATGCCATAGCGAATCCGCTCTTCGTCAACTTCGGGTTGGAAGGTGCCGAACATCCGGTCCCAGACGATAAAGACACCGGCATAATTGCGATCAAGGTACCGCGGATTGGTCGCATGATGCACCCGGTGATGGCTGGGTGTATTCATCACGGCTTCGAACCAGCGCGGCATGCGCCCAATCGCTTCGGTATGGATCCAGAATTGGTAAATCAGATTGAACCCACCACAGATTGCTATCATCAGCGGATGAAAGCCGAGCAACACCAGCGGCAATTTGAACGCAAAGCCCAAAGTGAAGGCGCTGGTCCAGCTCTGACGCAGCGCAGTGCTGAGGTTGTAATGCTGGCTTGAATGATGGTTGACATGGCTGGCCCAAAACCACCTTACACGGTGCCCGGCGCGGTGGATCCAATAATAGGCCAGGTCATCAAGGATGAAGCACAGCGGCCAGGCCCACCACAGAGCCCACCATGCATTGCCGAAATCAAGAAGGCGGTATTGGTAGGCCGCGAGGAAGGCCACCACAACGAACCCGCCGAACAGAACGCCGGCAACAGTACTGCCAAGCCCGAAGGCCAGGCTGACCAGCGTGTCGCGCGGTTCATAAGCTTCGGGCCGGCCGCGCCGCGCCCACAGCATCTCCAGCACCACCAACAGAACGAAGCCGGGCACGGCATAATCGACAGGAGAGAATTCGGGCATGATTATCAGGCTCCTACATGCCGAAGGCTGGCGGCCCATTGCTGGGCGGCCTCGCCCAGATCCAGAGTAATGCTGCCGAAACGCCTATCGCTGGTTGCAAGCGTCAGCCGCGTCTGATCCAGTCTGGTATGGATATGGTTATCGAGCAGGCGGGCAGCAAAATGCGCGCCATGGCGGCGGATCAGCAGGACTCGGCCATCAGCATCGCGCAGCAAGGCGCCGATCCTGCCTTTGTCGATCGCTACCTCTCGCGCGTCAAAACCGCTGATTGCGTCATCGGCCAAAGCGCGAGCATGCGAATCGTCACGAATTCGCACATCGCCGCCGAGATCCAGGCGATGCGCCAACCAGGCGAGGATCAGGATTGCGATCAGCGAGCCGCCCAACTGGAGTGCCATGGCCATCAGCCGTGCTGGGCCGCAAGCATGTCCATTGCTGGACGAACGGTGGAGACGTCATAGCCCGCCGCGAGGGCCTGGTTTGCCAACGTTTCGGGATCGGCCCCTTGGCTGGCCCTGGCTAGTGCCCACAGCAATGTCGAACGTGTGCCGGACCTGCAATAGGCGAGCACCGGGCCTTGTGCCGATTGCAGGGAATCCACCATCGCCGCGATTTGCGGTTGGCTGAACCCGGAATGGGTGATCGGGATCGATACAAACGCAATATTCTGTGCCTGGGCAGCCTGCCGGACAGCGTCGCTGTTCAACTGATCGGGATCTTCATCGTCCGGCCGGTTACAGATGATCATCGTGACGCCTTCACGCGCAGCCGTAGCAACATCATCGAGCGTGATTTGTGGGCTGGCAAGCACCGACTCGGACAGGCGGCGAAACTGGCTCATGGCATTTTTCCCGAATTAAACTCGCGCTTCTCTGCGCGGCATTAGGTCATGGCGCAAGCTGCAAGCCGCCGACTTATGCGAAAATGTCACATTTTTGCGTCAGGCGCGGTGCAACTGTTAAAATGTTCGCGCGTGACGAAATTCTAGGCTATGATTGAAGCCTCTTTGGTTGGAATCCGGTGATTTCCGGTTCCATCCGCAAAATGCTTGGAACGCTTTCCGTCCGCGTTTCCGGGTGTGGGGATTACCGGGCGGCGTTACGAAGGTACGAATTTTATTATGGGTTACGACAAAGGGCGCCGGGGCCGGGGCCGCGATAAGCGTGATGGTTTCGGTGAAGACGGTTTCTCTCCTTTCGGCGGCGAATCGCAGGGTGGTTATGGCGGCGGTGACCGTTTCGGCGGTGGCGGCGGTGACCGTTTCGGCGGTGGCGACCGTTTCGGCGGCGGTGGTGGCGGTGACCGCTTCGGCGGCGGCGGACCTCGCGGCGGCGGCGGCGGTGGCGGCGCTGGCGCTGGCGGCGGCGGTTTCAACCGCATGCCGGCACAGGTGGTCGGTACGGGCAAGGGCACCGTAAAATTCTTCAATTCACAGAAGGGCTTCGGCTTTATTCAACTCGATGATGGCGGCGAAGATGCCTTCGTGCACATCAGCGCGGTTGAGCGGGCAGGCCTTGAAGGTTTGGCTGAAGGGCAAACGCTCGAATTCAACCTTGTTGATCGCGGCGGAAAAATTTCTGCGCAGGACCTTCAGGTTGTCGGCGATATCATTCCGGTTACTGGCGGCGGCTCGGCTCCGCGTGCTGAACGGGCGCCAGCTGGCGCGCCTCAGCGTGAGTTGACCGGCGAAAAGGCTACCGGGACGGTCAAGTTCTTCAACGCAATGAAGGGCTTTGGCTTTCTGGTGCGTGATGATGGCCAGCCCGATGCTTTTGTGCATATCAGTGCCGTCGAACGGTCAGGCTTGCAGGGAATTAACGAAGGCGACCGTTTCGAGTTCGATCTCGAAGTCGATCGACGAGGCAAGCATTCTGCGGTCAATCTTGTGCCCGTTCAAGACTGAACTGCAAGCGGCTTCCCGGCACATGTCTGGGAAAGTGCAAATCCACTAACGGATGCAAATGGCGGCCCCAAAGGTCGCCATTTGTCGTTCCATCCCCTATCCGGTTGCGGCTGAAATCTGCGTAAGGCCAATTGCAAGGAAATCCCGATGTCAATTACTCCGCTCATGCCCGTCTATCCCCGCTGCGGCGTGCGCCCAGTACGCGGCGAACACTGCCATCTGATTGACGAGGATGGCACACGTTATCTGGATTTCGCGAGCGGGATTGCCGTCAACTTGCTCGGCCATTCGCACGAAGGGCTGATCGGTGCGATCCAGCGCCAGGCACAGACGCTGATGCATGTCTCCAACCTTTATGGAAGCCCCCAAGGCGAAGCGCTGGCCCAGCGTTTGGTTGACCTGACTTTTGCTGACACAGTTTTCTTCACCAATTCGGGCGCGGAAGCGGTCGAATGTGCGATCAAGGCTGCGCGCGCCTATCACCAGTCAAACGGTAACCCTGAACGCTACGAGTTGATTACCTTCAAGAACGCCTTCCATGGGCGCACTATGGCGACGATCAGTGCATCCAATCAGGAAAAAATGCACCATGGCTTCATGCCGCTGTTGCCCGGCTTCAAATATTGCGAATTCGATGATCTGGAAGCTGCCAAGGCATTGATTGGCCCAAATACGGCTGGATTTCTGGTCGAGCCGATTCAGGGTGAAGGGGGCATCCGGCCGGCATCCGACGCGTTCATGCAGGGATTGCGGGCCTTGGCGGATGAGCATGATCTGATGCTTGTGCTGGATGAAGTCCAATGCGGCGTTGCGCGCAGCGGTACCTTCTACGCCCATGAACAATATGGGATCGATCCGGATATCCTCGCTACGGCCAAGGGTATCGGCGGCGGCTTTCCTCTTGGCGCATGTCTGGCCACAGAAAAGGCTGCGCGCGGCATGACACTTGGTACCCATGGTTCAACATATGGTGGCAATCCGCTGGCGATGGCGGCAGGCATGGCGGTGCTCGATGCTGTCGGAAATGAAGAATTTCTGGCTGAAGTGCGCGACAAGGGTGAACGGATCCGCAGCCGGCTCGAACAATTCATCGGCAACTATCCCGACTTGTTCGAACTCGTGCGCGGCAAGGGCTTGATGCTGGGTATCAAGATGAAGGTCGAAAGCCGCCCTTTCTATGTCCATTTGCGCGACAAGCACCAATTGCTGGCAGTGGCTGCGGGCGACAACACGCTACGTGTTCTGCCGCCACTCGTGATTGGTGATGCCGAAATTGATGAATTCTTCGAAAAACTGTCTGCGGGTGCGGCCAGTTATGTAGTGCCCGACGCCGGATGATGGTTAAGGCGACCTTCCTGGAACAGGTGCCGCTGGCGCGCAACTTCCTCGATCTGAACGACGCGGGCGGGAATGCAATTGCCGCGATGCTGAACGATGCGCAGGATCGCAAGTTTGCGCGCGCGGGCTGGCCAAAGGGCAAAGCTGATGCCGACGCGCCGCTTGCCGGGTATGTTTTGGCAATGGTTTTCGAGAAGAATTCGACCCGCACACGCGCCAGCTTTGATATTGCGATGCGCCAATTGGGTGGCAGCGTGATGATCATCGATTCCGGAACCAGCCAGCTTGGCCGGGGGGAAAGCATTGCTGACACGGCTCGTGTGCTTAGCCGCATGGCGGATGTGATCATGCTGCGGACCGATGACCACGCAAAGATCGAAGAAATGGCCCATTTTGCGCAGGTGCCGGTAATCAACGGCCTGACCGACCGGTCGCATCCCTGCCAGATCGTTGCCGACCTTTTGACCATTATCGAAAAGGGTAAAGCCCTTCCCGGCCTTGAACTGGCATGGTTCGGTGATGGCAATAATGTCCTTCATTCCATTCTGGAGGCGGCCGGTCTGATGAAGTTCAATGTGCGCATCGCGACGCCAGCTGGTTATGAGCCTGACCAGGAGTTCGTAAATCTTGCACGCGCTGGCGGTGCGCGGGTCCTGTTGACACAGGACGCCACCGAAGCGGCGGCAGGCGCGGATGTCGTGATCACTGACACCTGGATTTCGATGGGCCAAGAGAATGTCGGCAAAAAGCTTGAGGCGATGGCTCCCTATCAGGTCACTCCAGCCTTGATGGCGCTGGCGAAGCCCGATGCCAGCTTCCTCCATTGTCTACCTGCCCATATTGGTGAGGAAGTTTCCGCCGAAGTCTTTGAGAGTCAGCAGTCGGCCGTATTCGATGAGGCGGAAAACCGGATTCATGCGCAAAAATCGATCCTGCTATGGGCGACAGGCAAGCTGTAAGCGCCGCTGCACTTAACAAGCGCGCCGCTGGCCACCATATTCGCAGAGATGCAACAAGCACCTGAAACCTATTCCGATCGCCTACTGGCTTTCACCCTGCCTGCGCGTGATGCGCGCGGCCGCCTGGTCCGCCTGGACCGGGTGGTGGATGAGATATTGTCAGCCCATGATTATCCGCCTGCAATTACACATCTGCTTGCCGAAGCTCTGATTTTAGCCGCTTTGGTCGGCAGTTTGCTGAAGGATGATGCCGGGCAACTGACGATGCAGGCACAGACGGATGGCGGTGTCGTTCGATTGCTGGTTTGCGATTATCGTGCCGGTGAATTGCGTGGCTATGTCGATTTCGATCCGGATCGGCTGGCAGAACTGGGCGCGAATCCTGCGCTGTCGGCGTTGTTCGGCGAAGGCTACCTTGCACTGACCTTCGATGTTGAAGGTGAACGGGGCCGGTATCAGGGAATCGTGCCACTGGAAGGGGAATCCCTTGCCGCAGCCTGCGAATCCTATTTCCTGCAATCCGAACAGGTGCCGACGCTGATCCGGGTTGCCACAAGGCATGATGGTATTGGCTGCATTGCCTCGGGCATGCTTGTGCAACATCTGCCGGACGGCGAAGAGGGGCGCGAGCGGCTTCACGCTCGCTTTGATCATCCCGAGTGGGATCATGTCGCCATCCTGGCTGGAAGCGTCCGGCATGACGAACTGGTGGACCGTGAACTTTCATTGGAAGCGCTGGTTTGGCGTCTCTTCCATGAAGAACAGGAAGTGCGGGTCGAACCGCGCGCCCATTTGCGGCGGGGTTGCCGCTGCACTGCAGAGCATTTTGCGGATGTAATCGGCCGATTTCCAGAAGGTGAGCAAATGGAAATGAAGGACCCGGACGGCGTGATCAGGGTTGATTGCGCTTTCTGTTCCAGGATATTCCCGATCAACCTCTGACCGTTAACCGCTGTTACAGAACGATTTATCTAAATGCATCGATATGTTATGATGCAGTTGTGGGGCTGACGGAGTTTTGATGAAGCGTAACGGGATCAAATTTGGCGGGCAGCGGGCGTTTTTTCGGGCGGCTGTGCCCGTATGGATATTGCCCTTTGCGCTTCTGGTCGCGCCGGTCGTAGCACAGGCTCCGGCCTTGGCCATGCTCGACAGGATCGAACGTGGCTTGTGGGATGTCCGATATCGCGACGGCACCCCGGCGGGCTCCGTTTGTGTCAGAACCGGGCGCGAATTCATCCAGTTGCGGCACCCGGACCGAACTTGCAGCCAATACGTTGTTGAGGACAGCCAAAGCCAGGTGTCGGTGCAATATACCTGCCCCGGCGCCGGATACGGACTTACCAATATTCGCCGTGAGTCCGGATCATTGCTGCAAATAAAGGGGTCTGGCCTGACCAGTTCCCAACCCTTCGATTTCACTGCAGAAGCGCGCAAGGTCGGGCCCTGCCGCTAAGAGGGCAAATTTTGATGCGCGCGCCCATTGCCGATGGCGCCGTTTCCCCCTAGCTCTTGGCGGATGGGATCGGACAAGGACGCAAAAACCAAGGCGGCAGTAGTACTACTGTCAGGTGGTCTCGATTCAATGGTCGCTGCGGCCATTGCCAAAGAGCGCGGATTTGGACTTTTTGCTCTGACCATTGACTATCAGCAGCGCCACCGCATCGAATTGGATTCAGCAAGGCGGATCGCCCAGAGTTTGGGTGCGCAACGCCATATCGTACTGCCGCTGGACTTGCGCCGTTTTGGCGGGTCGGCACTTACCGACGATATCGACGTTCCAACAAACGGGGTCGGTGAGGGCGTACCGGTAACCTATGTTCCGGCGCGGAATCTGGTTTTTCTTTCCCTTACGCTCGCCTGGGCTGAGACGGTTGGCGCACGGGATATTTTCATCGGGGTTAACGCTCTGGATTACTCCGGTTATCCCGATTGCCGTCCGGAATTCATTGCCAGTTTTGAAGAAACCGCGCGCCTTGGCACAAAGGCCGGCATCGAAAAGCGAGGGTTGAAAATTCACGCCCCTCTGCAACACATGTCCAAAGCCGATA
This sequence comes from Erythrobacter sp., assembly GCA_024642565.1. Taxonomy (GTDB): domain Bacteria; phylum Pseudomonadota; class Alphaproteobacteria; order Sphingomonadales; family Sphingomonadaceae; genus Allopontixanthobacter. The sequence continues at coordinate 4,084 of JAHEAV010000024.1, read as the reverse complement.
TTGCGCGGGAAGCTGATCGCCTGGGTCTCGATCCGGCAATGAGCTGGTCTTGTTACAATCCCGGTGCCGATGGCCGGGCCTGTGGGTTATGTGATTCGTGCCGCCTGCGCCGCAAAGGGTTTGCAGAGGCCGCTCTTGAAGATGGGACAAATTATGCCAACCACGCCGATTGAGCCCGCCGCTACTCCAGCAATGGAGGTGCCAGATAAGGTGCCTGCATACAGCTGGTATGCGCTTGGCGTGCTGGTGCTGGTTTATGTACTCAATTTCGTTGATCGAAATATTCTTTCGATCCTGGCCAATGACATAAAGGCCGATCTCGGGCTCAGCGATGCCGATCTCGGGTTTCTTTATGGCACGGCTTTCGGTGTGTTTTATGCCCTTTTCGGCATTCCGCTCGGGCGGCTGGCTGACAGTTGGCACCGCATCAGGCTTATGACGCTTGGCCTTGCGCTCTGGTCAGTGATGACCGCCGTTTCGGGCTTTGCCCGCAATGGCATGGCGCTTAGCGCAGCGCGCATTGGTGTTGGTGTGGGGGAAGCGACAGCCAGTCCATCAGCCTATTCTCTCTTGTCGGACTGGTTCCCGAAGAAAATGCGTGGCACGGCACTGGCGATCTATTCGGCCGGACTATACATTGGCGGCGGGATTTCCTTGCTGATTGGCGGCCTGATTGTCGAAGGGTGGAACCATGCCTACCCCGGCGGCGGGCCGCTTGGGCTGGTCGGCTGGCAAGCCGCTTTCATGGCAGTGGGTCTTCCGGGATTACTCCTTGCCGTTTGGGTTTTTACTCTGAAGGAGCCCATTAGAGGCGCTATCGAGGGACTGCCCGAGCAAAAGAGCGAGCGTCCGTTTCGCGGCTTTCTGACTGAACTGTTCTCAGTCATCCCGCCATTTACGTTACTTTCGGCATCGCGGCGCGGAGCGGGAGCTCTGGCAGTCAATCTCGGTGCAGCTGCCGCAATTGCTCTGGCCGCCTGGGGTCTCGGTTCGGTAACTGGTAATTTCCAACAGTGGGGCGCTATCGGCATTGGGTATTATGCTGTCTTTTCCTGGGCCGCATCGCTTCGCCACCGCGACCTGCCAACATTTCGATTGATCTGGGGCAGTCCGGCATTTCTCTATACAATTCTTGGCTATGGGATGGTCGCCTTCGCTTCGTATTCCGTATCCTTTTGGGCGGCGCCCTATGCTGAACGGGTGCTGGGAGCCTCGAAATCGGTGCTCGGCTTCTGGATTGGCGGGGGCGGTGCGCTTGGCGGATTTTTGGGCGTCATTATAGGTGGGCGCGTTTCCGACTGGCTGCGCGAGACCAATCCGGCTGGCCGGATCCTGGTGGTTATGTTCGGTGTCCTGGCTCCGGTTATTCCCTTGATTATCGCGTTTACGACGGACGATATGGTGTTGTTCTACTTCCTCAATTTTGTACTATCACTGTTTGGCAGCTCAGCGCTTGGCGCAGCGGCTGCGACAACGCAGGATCTTGTCCTGCCGCGTATGCGGGGCACTGCCACGGCGACCTTCTTCCTGTCGACGACGCTCGTCGGCCTCGCGCTCGGGCCCTATATGGCCGGACAGGTTTCGACCTTAACTGGCAGTCTATCGACTGGCGTGTTGTCAATGTTGGTGGCGGCACCGATAGGTACGGCCTTGCTCATTATGGCGTACCGTACCGTTCCCATGGCTGAACGGACATTGGTTGAACGGGCAAGGCTTGCAGGCGAACCTGGAGTTTAGCCCAGCCTTAGAACCCCGCAAGCAACACGCGATCCCGCGTTGCCCGAAGGATCGCTGCGGTAATCGTCTGGACCGGCATGTATGACGATGGCGGTCCCATCGGAGTCGAAGATCGATTGCAGAATTTCCCTGCGATCACCACTGAGGACTACGGTGGTTGTCATGGCGCGATTGCGGCCCACTTGCAGATTGGGCAGATCGCCTAGGTGGCTGCCGTCCGGATTGAGCTTGCCATGTTGTTTGGCTGCCGGGTTCAGATGCCCGCCTGCTGAAGCAAAGTCTGGCCCGTTGCATTTGCCGATGGCATGCAAATGAAGTCCGTGTTCGCCCTCTGATATTCCGGCAACAGCGAGGGCCAGTGAGATCTGGTCACCTACAGCCAGCAAGCGCATTGTCCCGACAGGTATGCCGTTTGCCAGCGTCAGGTTGGCTGAGGCCAGTGTTTCGGTTGGACGGTCCGCGGCGGTGGTGCAAGCGCCAGTCGCTGCGGCTGATAGAAGAAGTGCGGCGGCGTGTTTACGGATCATCGGCTGCTCCTTTGGTGTGAGGCGGCATTCTAGCTGATCCAACAAAAAAGGGGCCGGATTTCTCCGGCCCCTTTCCTTGTTTCTTCGCTATCGCGAAAATTACATGCCCGAACCCGGACCGTAGGTAACTTCCACGCGGCGGTTCTGCAGTTCGCGAACGCCATCGGCGGTCGGAACCCGAAGGTTTGTTTCGCCGAAACCTTCGGTCGAGACGCTGTCACCAGCAATGCCGCGGCCCGAAAGGTATTCTTTGACCGCACCGGCACGACGGTTGGAAAGGCCGACGTTGTAGGTCTTCCCACCGGATGTGTCGGTATAACCAGCCACCATGACCGAAGCCGAACCACAGTTACGATAAGCCGAGACGGCATTGTCGAGAATGGTCGCTGCTTCCGGTGTGATGTCCGACTGATCCCAGCCGAAGAACACGATATACGGGCCCTTGTTGCAAGGCGGTGGTGGCGGAGGTGCCTGAACAACCGGCGGCGGCGGCGGTGGCGGCGGCGGCGGTGGCGGTGGCGGTGGCGGTGGTGGTGGGGCTTCAGCGCCACCGAAGTTGTAGGTCAGCGTGCCAAGGATCGAATGCGAACGGAACCGTGTGTCCAGGCTGCGTCCGAGTGTATCGACCAGGCCGATGCTGTCGGCATTGAAGAAGCGGTACTTCACGCCCACGTCCCAATGATCGTTCAGAGGAGCGCGAATGCCGGCCAGAGCCTGCCATGCAAAGCCTGTGTCGGAATCGTTGAATGCGCCGGGGCCAGAAGCCTGGATGGTTGCACTTGCATCAACACGGGCAACACCGACACCGCCACCAACGAAGCCTTGCAGGCCATCGTCGCTGCCGAAATCGAGCAAGCCATTGAGCATGAAGCTAAGTGCGTTCACGTCGCCATTTGCGGCAAAAAGACCTGAGTTGGTCCGTGATCCATTGTTACCTGCGGCAACGCCGAGTGCGTCTGTCCGAAGGCTCTGGATTTTGGCGTCGCGGTAGCTGGCTTCGGATTCAAGGCGGAAGCCCCCGAAGTCATAGCCGACGGAACCGCCGAAATCATAACCCTTCTTGGCATCAGCCGTGAAGGCGCCGGCGCCATTGTTGATGTCAACCTTCAAGTCTTCGACGATCATCGGACCGCCACCAACTTCGACATACCATTGACCGTCGCGTGCGAGGGCTGGCGATGCGAGAGCCGTTGAGGCCATCGCCATTCCTATGACGAGTTTCCGCATTATGAAATTCCCCTTATATAATCAAATTGAAGCCACCGAGTGGTAGTTTTCTAACTTTTCTCTCAGGAACTGGCAAGCAGACATTGCTTCCAAACTGTTGCAAGAAAGCATCGGTTGTTGTTGTTATATCGTAAATCTAACAGTCCAACAATCCCAAGAGTCTGAAAAACGCAGTTTAGAGCAGAATGTTCCCGTCAGATTGAGGCAATGATTCCTGCATTGCGGAGGGTTTCGATCAGCTGGGTAACAGATTCGCGCGCTTCGATATCGATTACCGCGCCGCCTGCGGGTGCGGCAGGCGATGGGACCCTGCACCAGCCACTGTTGAACAGTACGGTTTGGCCGGTTGACCGGTCAAACACGGTTGTTCCATCGCGGGGGGATGCAAACTTCCATACCCCACCAATCCGCCCAGCGATTTGTCCCTCATGGCCGCTCCATTCGCCGGATGCACCAGGGCCGACCAGCCAGCATTCTCCGTCGGCGGGGGCGGATGGGGGAATGCCGGCTTCGCCGTCCACCGCCGCGTGCAGCAGTAAATCGGTAAGTGCGTGGGCTTCGTTGACGAAAAACTCCTTCTGAACCTGCCCGGC
>JAHEAV010000023.1:10522-30881 GCA_024642565.1 Erythrobacter sp. | reverse complement strand
CTGGCCATGGCGCAGAAGTAACCCATCTGCGCGCGGTGTAAATGGGTGAGGAGTGGTGGGGAGTGCGAGTTTGGGGGTTGTTGCACCTGTCACCGTAACTCATAGAACCATACGTTGGAAAAATATGTTGGCTAAGTAAACTGTCACCGTCACCCCCGATATTCTGCAGCGGTCACGCTCTACACCGATAGCTGTAGTAAACTCACCGAAGCGCTGGGGCTGCGCGATGGTGCGCAGGTTAGGGCGATGGATGAGGTGCGGGGGAATGCGGGGCGGAGCAGTCGATGATTATGCCTCCCCTAACTCAACAATCTAGCCGATTCCTCAATTGAGAATACGGGAAATCGCCGCATCGGAGAAAAACGGCAAAAAATTTAGGACAGACTGACTAGCATCCAAGTTCATGGCTTCCGCTTTGAACGCGCAAGCACTCTCATCCTTTTCATATAAAGCAAGGTGAAATTGAGAGAAATTAGCAATATATTTCTTGTCCGCATCTGACGAACCATTAAAATCTTGAACTATGGCCTTCAAGCAATCCCTAGCTTTCTGATGCCGCCCTTCCATCATAAGAATTCTAGCATTGTAAGCCGGAAGGAATTCAATATCACCTTCCAGTCTGCGAGATGCATTTTCAAAATGCCTTCTAGCCGGAAGGGGCATGTTTCTCTTGGCATTATAAAGAGAAGCAAACAGATGGTAGTAGGCAAATATCTTTTTCATCTCTGTATTTCTTATCCTTCTTGCCGAAGAAAAGCTCTTTTCCGAAACGTTCTACCAGTGCCGCCGTCCCCACTAGGGCTTCGAGTGGGCCAGCTAACTGGTTTGCATATTCAGCTTCCACCTGGGCTTCAGCTCTAACCTGCTTGGTGCGCGCTTCAATTCTCGCAGTCGCTTCGGCTCGAGTGCCGCGATCCGCGTCAATCTCCCCCCTCCCTTCAATTCGGGCACCTCCGACCTTAAGGTCGCTTTCCGCCTTTAGGTTGCCATCGAAATGGAACGTAACCTCGAGATTATAAGCACTGTCAAGCGCTTCTATTCCATCGAGCTTAAGCGAAATCGATTCTGAAGATATGGTAAGGGTGGTGGCATTCCACTCTCCTGTAATCTTTGGAACAGCTAGGGTGAATTCCTACTTCTCATCCTCGGCCATCCCACTCGGATCGACCTTGTTAATCGGATCATTCCCGACATAGGCATAGAGGTTAAACTGATCCTCATAGCCAATCGGATCAGTCTGCAGGAACCGCCCGAGAGTGGGCGAGTAGATGCGGGCCTTGTAGTAATACATGCCCAGTTCCGGCAGCCAGGCTTGCCCGGTATATTGGAACCGCCCGGTGTTGCCAGCGCCGTTGATGCCGTATTGTCCTCGCTTTGCTCGTTCAGCTGCGCTTCCGTCATAGGTGTTGATCTGGGCCGAAGTGCCGCTCGCATCCGCGCTCAGCACAATCGAACCGCGCAGCCCATTTTTGACAGTTTTTCTGAGGCTTAGGTCGGAACTATGGGAACCAAACCGTAACAGGGAATCGTGGCAAACGGGGTCCGAAGACCTTGATTGCGCCGTTTTATTCAATGATTTCAAATAGTTGGTGCCCAGAAGAGGACTCGAACCTCCACGCCCTTGCGAGCGCCAGCACCTGAAGCTGGTGCGTCTACCAATTCCGCCATCTGGGCACCGGAGCAGACCCTGGGCATCCAATGCCGGGCTGCGGGTAGGAGCGGGCCGATAGCGAAGCCGTGGGCGCATTGTCAATCGCAATACGCCATCTTGCCACTTCTGGCGCGCGAACGGTTGCGGCAGCGGGCGCATTGCGGCATGGCGCTGGCAAGGTTGAACCACGAAATCACGGACAGACGATAATGGCATTCGGCAAGGCGCTTAAGGGCAAACTGGTAGTCATGACCGGCGGCAGCGGGTTTTTTGGAACGCATATCGCGCAATCCCTGCTGGAGCAGGGGGCACGGCTGCGGATAGTCAGTCGCCATCCGGAAAAGGCGTTCAAGCTTAAGCCGCTGGCCAATCTGGGCCAGTTGCAACTTGCCCGCTGCGATGTTACCAATGCGGCCAGCGTGGCTGCGGCAATGCAGGGCGCCGATGCGGTCGTGAATCTGGTCGGTGCGTTTGATGGCGATCTGATGCGCCTGATTGCCGGCGGCGCCGAAAATGTGGCCCGTGCAGCGGCAGACGCCGGGGCCAGCGCATTGGTCCATATCAGTGCCATCGGTGCTGATCTGGAATCACCCGCCGAATATGCCAGAGCCAAGGCACAGTCGGAAATCGACGTGCTGGCGGCATTTCCCAAGGCGACGATCCTGCGCCCGTCGCTGTTGTTCGGGGCCGATGACGGATTTCTGACCATGTTTGCCGATCTGATCAGCACACTGCCCGTGCTGCCGGTATTCGCACCGCAGGCACAACTGCAGATGCTGCATGTCGACGATGCCGCCGATGCGGTGGTGGCCGCTCTGGGCAACCCGGCGGCGCATGGCGGCAAGACTTATGAGATTGCCGGGCCGGAAGCGATTTCGATGATCGGCCTGCAACGACAGATTGCCGAAGCGCAAGGGCGGCAACGGCATTTCCTTGAAATGCCCGATGCGATTTCGGCACTGTTCGCCGCGCTACCGGGCACACCCATGGGCCGTGACCAGTGGATCATGCTGAAACAGGGCAATCGTCCTTCGGGCAAATATCCGGGAATTGCCAAGCTGGGTATCGAGCCGCGCCCGCTTGGCCTGTTTCTGGGCAAGTGGATGGAACGATACCGCAAACATGGAAGGTTCACACCGGCGGTGGCGGATTTGCGCTAGGCTTCGGGCGGCGCTTTCGCTTCCGCCAGGGCATCCACTGCGGCTGGGCTGACCGGTTCGACCAGCAGATGCGTGCCGTCACTTCCGGTAATGCGAACACGCGCACCAACGGCTGCGTTCGCCCCTCTGGCGATCCATTCGCCATCGCCGTAGCGGACCCGACCGCTGCCGCCATCAAGCGCATGGGTTACAATCGCCGTATGACCGATCATTCGCGCACCGCGATTGTTGAGCAAGGGATCGGCGCTTTCGATTGGCCGGTCACGCAGGAAACGCTTGGCCGAAAAGGCCGCAATCAGCGCAAGAAAGACAAAATTCGTTACCTGCACTGCAATCCCGAGATCGAGCACAAAGGTCAGAACCCCGGTGATGAGCGCCGCCACCGCCAGCCAGATAAGATAGACCCCCGGCACCAGCATTTCGAGCGTGGCAAGCACCAGGCCGATCGTCAGCCAGATCCAATGCGGTTCAATCGACAGCAGATCATCCATCGTCAGCTATCCACACCGCGGGCGGCAGCGGCCCTTGCTTCCCCGGCCCGGGGCACCCGCACCCGCTCGCGCGGATCGGCAGAGGGGAGCTGGGTGGTGACATTGCCCGTGCCCGGCTTCAGGGCTTCCCCGAGCAATTCGCCGATGCCGCCCAGTGAACCGATCAGTTGGGTCGCCTCGATCGGGAACAGGATTGTCTTGGCGTTGGGGCTGGTAGCGAATTTGCCGACTGCCTTGGTGTATTCCTGCGCGATGAAGTAATTGATCGCCGCATTGCCGCTTTCGGCAATGGCGGCGGACACCATTTGTGTGGCCTTAGCTTCGGCTTCGGCCGCGCGTTCGCGCGCTTCGGCATCGCGGAATGCCGATTCCCGCTTGCCTTCTGCGGTCAGGATCGCGGATTGCTTTTCCCCTTCGGCACGCAGGATGCGGCTGGCGCGGTCACCTTCTGCTTCGAGGATTTCGGCGCGCTTGAGGCGTTCCGCCTTCATCTGGCGTGCCATGGCTTCGGAAATATCGATCGGCGGGCGGATATCCTTGATCTCGACGCGGGTAATCTTGACGCCCCAAGGGGAGGTCGCTTCGTCCACCACCACCAGCAATCGGGCGTTGATTTCATCGCGCTTGGATAGCGTATGGTCGAGATCCATCGCGCCCATAACCGTGCGCAGATTTGTCGTCGTCAAGGCCATGATCGCGCCATAGAGATTCGACACCTCATAGGCTGCCTTGCCGGCATCGAGCACCTGAAAGAACACCACGGCATCGACCCCGACCATGGCATTGTCAGCCGTGATGATTTCCTGACCGGGAATGTCGAGCACCTGTTCCATCATGTTCACCTTGTGACCGACACGGTCGATCAGCGGGATAATGATGTGCATGCCGGGCTGCGCGGCCAGCGTATATTTGCCCAGCCGTTCGACGGTATAGACATAACCCTGTTTGACCACCCGCACAGCCATCATCAGAAACACGATCAGCACGAATAGGATCGCGATCAGAAAGATACCCATTGAAAATCCCCTTGTTGTTGCAGGCATTGTAGCGCGCAGGCGCCTTCCAACAAAGCAAAACCGGACATCATCGTGCCTGTGCGCACACACCCCTTCCCATCTCCGGCTTGTATTACGCTGGTGTTACATTCGTTACACTAGTATGAAACCCGCGGGAGTTGCCGCTTTGGCCCTTAGCAGACTTCCTGAACGGAAGAGTCGCCATGCTGCCTGCCCAATCCACGACCCCGCCTGCAATAAACCGTATTCAGCAGAATGTGTTGGCCGCATCGGAACGGCGGCTGCTGAACTGGATCTGCGCACGTCTGCCCGGATGGGTCACGCCCGATCTGCTTACGCTGACAGGCGTAATCGGCGCGCTGGCGATCTTCGCCGGCTATGCGTTGAGCGGTTGGGACATTGCGTGGCTATGGCTGTCGATCGGCGGTTATGCCGTCCAATGGTTCGGGGATTCGCTTGATGGGAGCCTGGCCCGCTTTCGCAAGATCGAACGGCCCAATTTCGGCTATTTCATCGACCACAGTTGCGACGGGCTGACGCTGCTGTTGATCCTGGGTGGTATCGGCCTGAGCCCGTGGGTGCGGGCCGATGTGGCGCTGTTCACGCTGGCGGGTTATCTGCTCCTGTCGATCCACGCTTTCCTGTCGACCCATGTGATGGGCGAATTCAAACTTTCCTATCTCTCCGCCGGGCCGACCGAACTGCGTTTTGTGCTGATCGGCATGACCTTGCTGATGATGGCTTTGCCCTATCGTGTGGGGGAATTCGGCGGATTTTCAGGCTTCGACCTGTTTGTCGGCGCGGTCGGGATCGTGTTTGTCGTCCTGTTCATCCTGCAAACGCTGGTGACCGCGCGGAAACTCGCCGCCTTGGGCAAGTAGCTTAATCGCCCGGCGGGCCGAGATAGTCTGGTCCATAAACGGCACCCCTTAAATCATGGTGCAACGTGCCATCAAACGGCGTGACCTGTGTGGCAAAGACCACCGCCAGATCGTTGGCCGGATCGACCCAGAACAGCATCGAGGGATAGCCGTCCCAGAAAAATTCCCCGACTGCGCCGCGATTTTCGTCCGGTGTCTTTGGCTGGCCGGTGCGGACAAAGAAATCGAAACCAAAGCCGCCCGATCCCTTGCCCGGCAACCATTGCCGGTCAGCAGGAGGAATGCGCGGATCGAGCTGATCTGTCGCCATCAGCCGGATGGTCGATGGCTTGAGGATGCGCACACCGTCCAAACTTCCCCCGCCCAGCAACATCCGGGCAAATCGCATGTAATCGTCCACAGTGCTGGTCAGCCCGGATCCGCCCATGGTCATCGGATTGCCCGCGAAATTGGCAGCCAGCCAATCCGCTTGCGGCCACGCGGCAAGCGAGCCGTCAGGCTGGGCGGCATAGAGCATCGCCAATCGCGGCAGATCGGACGGGTCACGCCGCCACCCGGTATCGTCCATGCCAAGCGGCTGTAAGATGGTTCGCCCGACATATTCGGCAAAGGGCATGCCGCTGAAATGTTCGACCAGCAAAGCCTGCACATCCACCGCGGCGCTGTAATGCCAATGGGTGCCCGGATCAAACAGCAGCGGCACCTCCGGCATGAGCTCACCGAATTGCGCCAGCGTGTTCTTCGCGGACAGAGGCCCGCGCTGCGTAAACAGCCGGTCCACCGGGTCATTGCTGTCGCCATAGGTGAAGCCGGCAGTGTGGCGCAGCACATCGCGAATTGTGATCGGACGGGACGGCGCACGGGTTTTGATCCGGCCATCGGCATCCAGCCCGTCTGCCACGCGAATAGCGGCAAATTGCGGAAGATGGCGGGCAAGCGGATCGTCCAGCCCGAACTTGCCTTGTTCCCACAAGGTCATCAGCGCGACCCCGGTCACCGGTTTGGTCATGGAGAAGATCTGCACCAGCGTATCACGGCGGAAAGGCTTCAGCGCCTCTCTGTCAGCCAGCCCGGCGGCATGAAAATGGGCCTCCTTGCCTTTGTGCCAAACCAGCACCGAAGCCCCCACCGTGCGGCGATCGGCAATAATCGAATCGATCATCGCATCGATCCGCGGAATATCGATCTGCAGTCCGGCAGAACTGGCTGCTTCGTCAACCGGTGGTGATTGGGCAAGCGCCGGCATTGCGGCGAGCAGCCAGAACGCGGCCGCAATGGTTTTGAACCAGTTCCGCATGGCACCCTGCCCCAAGGCGCCTACATCTTTCCGTAAAGCGCCAGCTTGCGGGCGTAGGCCCGTTCGGCTTCCGGCTTGTCGTAAACGGGGCTGTCGATCACGGTCCAGCCGTGATCGGCCTGATACACCTCAACCTCCGCCGCGCGCCCGGCAGCCACGGCGGCGGCCTTGAAGGTCACTTTGGTTTCAGGGTCCTTCGCATCATCGTTTCGGGCCACACCAATCAAAAAGCTGGCGCGCGCAGTGCCAAGCAATGCGTGCGGGCTCATCGGGCTGTCTACTGCCAGACCTCCGCCATGGAAGCTGGCGGCACCAGCCACGCGTGCGGGTACGGCAGCCGCAGACCACACCGTGAACGGGCCGCCCATACAATAACCTTCGGTGCCGATACCGCGTTTCGTGTCGACTTCACTCTGGCGGTCCAGCCAGCTGACGATTGACTTGGCATCGCGCATGATCGCTTCGGCGGTCAGCTTTGCGCGCCAGGGGCCAACTTTCTGGAAGCCGCCACTGCTGATGAAATCGGGAAAATCGGCGAACTGCGGCGCTGGCAGATCGCGGTAATACGGATTGACCACCAGAACCGCGTACCCTTCGGCCGCAGTCCGGCGTGCCATCATCATGAATGCATCACGCAGGCTGGCGATGTCGGGCCAGCAGATCACGGCACGGTGCTTGCCCTTGGCCGGACGCACGAAAAACGCGTCCATGGTGCCATCGGCCGTCGTGATCGTGACACTGTCTTCCTTGAGCGCGCCATCACCTTGCCCGGCGCCCGGATCCACTCCGGCACAGGCCGCCAAAGTTACCGCCGCCCCAGCGGCGCTGACTGCCCCGAATTGCCGCCGGTTTATCCGGCTGCGCCAATCCTTCGCGCCTTCGCCAAATTCCGCAAGATTGCCCCGGTCACACACAATGTTCTCCAATCCCGTTCCGCTGTATTTCGCCATACAGTAACACGCCGCTTCGCCGCGTCCAGCTTGCGGCGATAGACAAGATCAAAAATGCATTGCAGGGTGCAGTTCTACAGCGAGAGACAGCAAAAGTCCCGGCAGGAGAGAAGACGCCTATGACACGCGGCAGGACACTGAATTTTTGGGCGGCTTTGGCGCTGGTCCCGGCTCTGGTCGGCTGCGGTTCGGGCGTGCCTGCACCGTCACCACTGGCAACCCAAGGCGTTACCGATGCGATGATCGCGGCTGGTAATGGCGATGAATGGCTGACCTATGGCGGCGGTTATGACGAACAGCGATTTTCGCCCCTGACCCAGATTACGGATAAGAATGTTGGGCAGCTTGGTTTGGCCTGGTCTGCCGACATGGACACAGCGCGCGGGCAGGAAGCCACCCCGTTGATGCATGACGGCACGCTCTATGTCTCGACAGCCTGGAGCATGGTGAAGGCCTATGACGCGAAGACGGGCGCTCTCAAATGGTCCTTCGATCCGGAAGTCCCGCGCGAAACGCTGGCCCATGTCTGCTGCGATGCGGTGAATCGCGGCGTCGCGCTTTATGGCAACAAGGTCTATGTTGCCGCTCTGGACGGGCGCCTGATCGCCATCGACCAGAAGACCGGCAAGCAAGTATGGTCGACCAAGGCCGTGCCCGACCAGAAAAACTATGCCATCACCGGGGCTCCGCGCATTGCCAAGGGCAAGGTTCTGATTGGCAGTGCCGGGGCAGAATATAAGGCGCGCGGCTCCATTGCCGCCTTTGATGCCGAAACGGGCAAGGAACTGTGGCGCTGGCACACTGTGCCCGGCAATCCCGCCGATGGTTTCGAGAATGACGCGATGGAACGCGCGGCCAAGACCTGGGCTGGCAAATGGTGGGAAGTGGGTGGCGGCGGCACCGTGTGGGATTCCATCACTTACGACCCGGCATCAGACATGGTCTATTTCGGCACCGGCAATGCCGAACCCTGGAACCCCGATGTGATGAGCCGCGGCGATGGAGACGCGCTTTACACATCCTCGATCGTTGCGCTCAACGCCTCGACCGGCGAATACGCCTGGCATTTTCAGGAAACGCCTGAAGATCGCTGGGATTTCGATTCCGATGCCCAGATCACTCTGGCCGATCTGACGATTGACGGCAAACCGCGGCGGGTGGTGATGCACGCCCCCAAGAACGGCTTTTTCTATGTGCTTGATGCCAGGACCGGTGCGTTTCTGTCGGGCAAACCCTTTGCCATGGTCAACTGGGCCAAGGGCCTTGATCCGAAAACGGGGCGGCCCGATATTCTGCCGGAAGCGCGCTATGAAAAGACCGGCGGCGTATTCATCGGTCTGCCCGGGCTGTACGGGGCGCATACCTGGCATCCGATGAGTTTCAGCCCCAAAACCGGGCTCGTCTATATCCCCACCAACAACACCGCGATGGCCTACAAGGCGGCGGAGAATTTCGAAATTACCGATATTGGCGGGCAGATGGGGCTCGACTTTGGCGCGGTGGCCATGCCAGCCGACGCGAAAGTGCGCAGCGATGTCAAGGCGGCGACCACGGGTGCCTTGATGGCGTGGGACCCGGTGGCACAGAAGGAAGTGTGGCGGGTGGATTACCCTGGCCCGTCCAACGGCGGCACATTGGCGACGGCTGGCAATCTGGTGTTTCAGGGCACAGCCGGCGGTGAATTTCGGGCCTATGCCGCCGACCGCGGTACCCCGCTGTGGTCCTTTCCCGTTCAGACCGGGATCATCGCCGCACCGATGACCTATGCCATCGATGGTGAACAATATGTCGCGATCCTGGCCGGATGGGGCGGTTTATGGGATATCTTCAGCGGGGTACTGGCCAGCAATTCCGGCCCGCCGCGCAACATCAGCCGGTTGCTGGTGTTCAAGCTGGGCGCGAATGGCAAGCTGCCCCCGGCCCCGCCGATGAACGCCATGGTGCTTGACCCACCGGCCTTTACCGGCACGGCGGCGCAGGTCGCACAAGGGGGCAATCTGTTCAGCCGGTATTGCAGCGGATGCCACGGCGATGCGGCTGTGGCCGGTGCGATCAACCCTGATCTTCGGCATTCCGGCGCGATTGCCAGTGCCGATGCGATCAAATCGATTGTCGTTGACGGGGCGCTGAAGCACAATGGCATGGTTTCGTTCAAATCGGCGGTCAAACCCGCCGATGCCGAGGCAATCCGCCACTATCTGATCAAGCGCGCCAATGAAGACAAGGCGTTGGAAATGGCCGCCCGGAAATAGGCCGCAAACACGTTCGGGTCTGCTACGATGCAGACAGACGATGCATGAAATGGAGATACCGATGCCCAAGACATATCCCAATTTGATTGATGGCGAACTGGTGGAAACCGCCGCAACGATGGAAGTTCTCAACCCGGCCAACGAAGAGGTCATCGGCCTGGTCCCATCCTGCGGAGAAGCGGAACTGGATCGCGCCGTTGCGGCCGCACGCCGCGCGTTCAAGACATGGTCCAAAACCCCGATTGAAGAACGCCGCGCGGTCATCCAGAAAATGGCCAAGGTCATCTCTGATAATCACGAAGAACTCTATCGGCTTCTGACCAGCGAACAGGGCAAACCGCACGAACAGGCCAAGGGCGAAATCATGGGTGCCGCCTATATGGCTGGCAGCCAGGCCACCTTGGCACTGGATGACGTGATTAACGAAGATAGCGCCGCGCGGCTCAGCCGTACCCGCCGTGTGCCGGTTGGCGTGGTTGGCGGGATCGTGCCGTGGAACTTCCCGGTCATGATGGCGATGCAGAAAATTGCGCCTGCCATGCTGTCGGGCTGCACCATCGTCCTGAAGCCATCGCCCTTCACGCCGCTCGCGACCTTGCGGATTGCGGAACTCATCAAGGATGTGGCACCGGCTGGCGTGGTCAATATCATCACGGGCGAAGATTCGCTGGGGCCACTGATTACCGGCCATCCCGATATCGACAAGATCACCTTCACCGGCTCCACCGCAACGGGCAAGAAGATCATGGAAGGCGCATCGAAAGACCTGAAACGCATCACGCTGGAACTGGGTGGCAACGATGCCTCCATCGTCCTGCCTGATGCCGATGTGTCCAAGGTGGCCGAACAGCTGTTCTGGTCCAGCTTCTCCAACGCCGGGCAAATCTGTGTCGCCGCCAAGCGCGTCTATATCCACGAAGATATCTATGACGAAATGAGCCAGGCGATTGCCGATTATGCGCGAACGGTAAAGGTTGGCGACGGGTCCGAACAGGGAACCGGGGTCGGGCCGATCCAGAACAAGAAGCAGTTCGACCGCGTGTGCGAATTGATCGAAGACGCCAAGGATAATGGCTACAAATTCCTGGTCGGCGGCGATGTCGACCCTTCGGGTTCGGGCTATTACGTGCCGATAACGATCATCGATAATCCGCCCGAAGATGCGCGGATCGTGGCCGAAGAACAGTTTGGTCCGGTGATGCCCCTGATGAAGTTTTCAACCGAGGCGGAAGTTATCGAACGGGCCAACAATTCGGACTACGGGTTGGCAGGCGCCGTATGGACCGGCGATCCGGAAAAAGGTGTGCGAATTGCCGAACAGCTGGAAACAGGAACAGTCTGGGTCAACGAATATCTGCACCTGTCACCTTTTGCGCCCTTCGGCGGACACAAGCAGTCCGGCTTCGGCGCCGAATATGGGTTGGAGGGGCTGAAAGAGTTCACTTACGCCCAAGTGATCACGGTCAAGAAGGATGCGCTGGTTTGACCGATGGCGGCCGCACTGCGGCACGGATGCTGGCACTGTGAAGGGTCGGGCAGATGGCGGCGAACCTGCGGATATCCGCGGCTGGCAGCGTCTGTCCGATACCATCACCACCTCAGGTCGGCTGGAGGCCCACGATCCCGCCCGGCTGGCGGAAATCGGCGTCAGGCAGGTAATCAATCTGGCGCTGGACGATCACCCCGAAGCCCTGGCTGACGAGCGCGAACGGCTCGACGCTGTTGGCATTGGCTACACCCATATTCCGATACCGTTCGGCGCGCCGACGCCGGATCATTACCGGCAATTCCGCGACGCAATGGATCATGCCAGTGGGCCGGTCCATGTGCATTGCATCATGAATTACCGCGTTTCGGCGCTGTTCTATCTCCGCCATCTGGAACAGGGCATGGCAGAGGCGGAAGCGCGCAATATCATGGCGCAGCAATGGAATCCGCTATCGTCGGACGATCCCGCCGCGGCGCCCTGGGCGCAGCTTCTCGGTCGCTGAAATCCTCTGTGCGCCGGTTATTCGCACACAGGGGATGGCCCATGCAATGCCCGTCTATCGGCGGGTCAGGGCCGCTTCGCTTTCAGCCATCAACTGCTGGATGATATCGGCCACCGGTTCTTCTTCCTTGACCATGCCAACCGACTGCCCGGCCATCAGGCTGCCGTTTTCCACATCACCGTCAATCACGGCCTTGCGCAGGGCACCGGCCCAGAAATGCTCGATCTGCAATTGTGCCTCGCCCATTTCGATTGCGCCGTTGTCGATCAACCTGGCCACTTCGATCTGCTTGGCCGTAAATTCCTCGGTGCCTTTGTTCTTGAGCGCCCGTACCGGGATCACTGGCAGGCGCGGATCAACCTGCACGCTGGCAACGGCATCGCGGGCATTGGCGCGAAAGAAGGCCTTTTTGAAATTGGGGTGGGCAATGCTTTCAACAGCGCAGGCAAAGCGGGTGCCGAGCTGAACGCCGACCGCACCCATTTCCAGATAGGCTGCAATCGCTTCACCCCGTCCGATCCCACCAGCGACAAACACCAGATGTTCTTCGGCAAGCGCGGGCAGAAATTCCTGAGCCAGAACCGAAGTCGCGACCGGGCCGATATGGCCGCCCGCCTCCATCCCTTCCACCACCAAAGCATCGCCGCCGCTGCGCAGCAGTTTCTTGGCCAGCGCCAAAGTGGGCGCAAACACGATGACCTTGGCCCCGAACGCCTTGATTGCCTCGACACTGCCTTTCGGCGGAATACCACCGGCCAGCACCACATGGGTCACCCTGTGCCTGGCGCAGACATCGATGAGATCGAACAGCATCGGATGCATGGTGATCAGGTTCACGCCAAAAGGTTTCGCCGTCAGCGCCTTGGTCGCGGTGATTTCCGCGTCCAGCAGTTCCGGTGTCATTGCCCCGCAGGCAATCACCCCGAAACCACCCGCATTGGAGATGGCGGATACCAGATTGCGTTCGCTGACCCAGCTCATCGCGCCGCACAGGATCGCATAGTCCGACCCCAAAAAATCGGTGCCGCGCTGCATCAGGCGGGAACTCTTGGCAAAGGCGGTCATTGAAGCTCCAGAGAATAAATTGATGCCGCGCCTTAGGACGGTCCTACCCTGCGGGCAAGGCATTGACCGAAAGCGGCGCGCAGGAACAGAACGGAGAGATTAATCGGATTTAGCGATCAAGCTTATGCCATTAATCGTTTCGAATAATCACGCGCAATCTGGTATCCATCGTCGGTAAACGTTTAACAGGAGTCGAAACTAATGGCTGAAGCTGATCCCCAAGCATCCGGTTGCCCCTTCACGGGCGGCGGCGTGCGTTCCTTGTTGGGCCGCACCAATCGCGACTGGTGGCCCGACGCGCTGCAACTGGAAATCCTTACCCAGAACGGAACCTCACCCGATCCGATGGGCGAAGATTTCAATTATGCCGAAGCGTTCAATGCGCTTGATTACAAGGCGCTCAAGGCCGATCTCACCGCGTTGATGACGGACAGCCAGCCCTGGTGGCCAGCGGATTACGGCAATTATGGCCCGTTCTTCATCCGCATGGCATGGCACGCGGCCGGCACCTATCGTACGGCGGATGGCCGCGGCGGTGCCAATAGCGGACAACAGCGTTTTGCTCCGCTCAACAGCTGGCCCGATAACGGCAATCTCGACAAGGCCCGCCGCCTGTTGTGGCCGATCAAGCAGAAATACGGCAAGAACATCAGTTGGGCCGATTTGTTCATTCTGACCGGCAATGTCGCGATCGAATCCATGGGCGGCCCCGTGTTCGGTTTTGGCGGCGGCCGGGCTGATGTCTACGCACCGGAAATCGATGTCTATTGGGGCACCGAAGAAAAATGGGTCGATCAGGGTGCCGAAACCCGCATTCAGCCCACCAAGGAAATGGATCTGGAAAACCCCCTTGCGGCGATCCAGATGGGTCTGATCTACGTCAATCCGGAAGGTCCGGGCGGGGTTGCCGACCCGCTTCTGTCCGCTCGCGACATGCGCGAAACCTTTGATCGCATGGCAATGAACGACGAAGAAACTGTCGCTCTGACGGCCGGCGGGCACGCATTCGGCAAGGCACATGGCGCTGTACCTGCCGATCTGCTTAGCGGAAGTCCTGAAAGCGAAGTGCTGCAAATGCAGGGTTTCGGCTGGGCAACCGATGAAAAGCAGATTGCAGAAGGCAAGATCACCACTTCCGGGATCGAGGGCGCATGGACCCCGAACCCGACCCAGTGGGGCGGCGATTATTTCCGCCTGTTGTTCAAATATGATTACGAACTGGTCCACAGCCCGGCTGGTGCCCAGCAGTGGCAGCCAGTTAACCCGGATCCGGAAGACATGGCGCCCGACGCGCGCGATCCGTCCAAGAAGGTTCCGACCATGATGACCACCGCCGATATGGCGCTGAAGATGGACCCGGAATATCGCAAGATTTCCGAACGCTTCCGCGACGACCAGGCGGCGCTGGACGATGCCTTCGCCCGTGCATGGTTCAAACTTTGCCACCGCGACATGGGCCCCAAGGCCCGGTATCTCGGGCCGGAAGTCCCAGCCGAAGATCTGATCTGGCAGGATCCTGTTCCAGCTGGCACGGCGCCGTCCGCCGGCGATGTTTCGGCCTTCAAATCGGCGATCCTGGGCAGCGGCCTGACCACTGCCGAACTGGTGAAAGCGGCGTGGGCTTCGGCTTCGACCTATCGCAAGTCGGACCATCGCGGCGGTGCCAACGGCGCACGGGTCCGTCTTGCCCCGCAAAGCGGCTGGGCTGTTAACGATCCGGCGGAACTTGCCAAGGTTCTGGCCAAGATCGGCGAACTGCGCGGCAATCTGTCGATGGCCGATGCCATTGTGCTGGCCGGTACGGCGGCGGTCGAAAAGGCTGCGAAGGATGCCGGGTTCGACATCACCGTGCCCTTCACCGGCGGCCGCGGCGATGCCACGGCTGAGCAGACCGATGCGGACAGCTTCGACCCGCTCGAACCGCAAGCCGATGGCTTCCGGAATTACCTGAAGACCAAGCTGAGCGTTAAGACCGAGGATATGCTGGTCGACCGCGCCAGTCTGCTTGGCCTTTCGATCCCGCAAATGACCGCGCTGGTTGGCGGCCTGCGTGTCCTGGGCGCCAATTCCGGCAACACCAAGCATGGCGTTTTGACCGATCGGCCAGGCACGCTGACCAATGATTTCTTCGTCAATCTGCTGGATATCAGCACCAAATGGGAAGCGGTGTCCGGCAGCAATGACGAGGAATTCGTCGGTAATGATCGCGCTTCGGGTGCAACGAAGTGGACAGCCACACGGGCCGATCTGGTGTTCGGTTCCAATTCACAGCTTCGGGCCGTGGCTGAAGTCTATGCCGAAAACGGCAGCGAAGCGAAATTCGTGAAGGATTTCGTGGCTGCCTGGACCCAGGTGATGAACGCGGACCGCTTCGACGTGAAGTAATCCGCAACCATTTCACCCTTGTTAGGGCCGCAGAAAACCTCCTCATGGCGCCAGCCATGGGGAGGTTTTTGTATTAAGGTGGAAATCCATGCCAGCGGCCCCGCTGTTTCGGGTTGCCGCCGGTCCGCCCTGAGCGGATTACCGGCTTCTGGCGGCGCGGATCACGCGGCTTCGTCTACCGCATCCAATCCATAAGCGGTGTGCAGCACACGCACGGCCAGTTCGGTCTCGTCTTCGTCGATCAGTACGCTGACCTTGATTTCGCTGGTCGTGATCGCCTGGATGTTAATGCCCCGATCGGCGAGCGCCCGGAACATGGTGCTGGCAACACCGGCGTGGCTCTTCATACCAACGCCGACAACACTGATCTTGGCGATCTTGCTGTCGGTAATGATCCGGTTGAAGCCGATTTCGGCGCGCTTGTCTTCCAGCAGTGCCTGTGCCCGTGCAAGGTCGGCTTGCGGCACCGTGAAGGTTACGTCGGTCTCCCCTTTGTCGCGGCCCACGTTCTGGATGATCATGTCCACATTGATCGAAGCACCGGCCAGCGGCTCGAAAATATGCGCCACCGCGCCCGGCTTGTCCGGCACGCGGGTGAGGATGATCTTGGCTTCGTTCTTGTCATGGGCAATGCCGGTTACGTGCTGGCGTTCCATATCGCCGTCCTCCAAAATCTGTTCCATCTCCGCTTCGGAGACTATCATTGTTCCGGGTAAATCGTCTGCCGGGGTCGCATCATCATCGATGAATGATGACAGCACCTGAACCCGGACATTTTCCTTCATGGCGAGGCCGACCGAACGGGTCTGCAACACCTTCGCCCCGACCGAGGCCAGTTCGAGCATTTCTTCGTAGGTCACCGCTTTCAACTTGCGCGCCTTGGCCACAATGCGCGGGTCGGTGGTATAGACCCCGTCCACATCTGTATAAATATCGCAGCGATCCGCCTTGATCGCGGCCGCCACGGCAACGGCGGACGTGTCAGACCCGCCGCGCCCCAGGGTGGTGATCCGGCCAAATTCGGATAGGCCCTGGAAACCGGGAATCACGGCGATTTCACCGGCATCCATTGCCGCCACCAGCGCCGCCGCGTTGATTGTGTCGACCCGCGCTTTTGCGTGGGCTTCAATCGTGTGCACCGGCAATTGCCAGCCAAGCCAGCTGCGGGCCTTGCAGCCCAGACTTTGCAGCGTCAGCGCCAGCAGACCCGAGGTTACCTGTTCGCCGCTGGCCACAACCACATCATATTCCGCCGGATCGTAAAGCGCATTGGCTTCACGGCAGAAATTGACCAGCCGATCCGTTTCCCCCGCCATCGCGCTGACCACAACGGCAACCGAGTGGCCAGCGGCCTGCTGGCGGCGCACAATATTGGCGACGCGGCGAATCCGCTCGCTGCCGGCCATCGACGTGCCGCCGAATTTCATCACAATACGTGCCAAGTTGCTCTGCGCCTCTTTACTGGTGCGTGCCGTGCCGCGCTGTTAGGGAGGGTGTATGTCCGATGCAACTGTATCAAATGCAACCATCCGCGCAGAAGAAGCCGCACATTTCGGCACATTGGCGCAGGATTGGTGGGATCCCAAGGGTCGATCCGCCATGCTTCACCGGTTAAACCCGGTCCGGCTTGGCTTCATTCGTGAAGCTGTCGACGGGCATTGGGGCGGCGATATCAATGCGATAAAGCCGCTGGCCGGCAAGCGGGCTCTCGATGTCGGCTGCGGCGCAGGGCTGCTGTGCGAACCGCTCGCCCGGCTCGGTGCAGATATGACCGGCGTTGATGCCGCCGAAGAAAATGTTGCCGTTGCAGCAGCCCATGCGGCGGGTTCCGGCCTTCCCATTGCCTATAGCGCGGGCGAACTGGGCGGCCTTGGCCTGGGCCGGTTCGACCTGGTCACCGCGATGGAGGTGATCGAACATGTCGCCGACAAGCAGGCCTTCGTTCACCAATTGGCAGACCATCTTGCGCCGGGCGGACTGCTGATTCTGTCCACCCCCAATCGCACGGCAGCCTCGCGCCTGTTGCTGGTCGAAGGCGCCGAAGCGCTGGGCATGGTCCCGCGCGGCACGCATCACTGGGATGATTTTGTCACGCCAGAGGAACTGTGCGATTTGCTGCGCGCCGCCGGGCTGGACGTGACGGCGTTGACGGGAATCGCGTTCAGCCCGTCAAAGGGGCTGCATCTGTCAGACGATCTGGCCCTGAACTATATTCTCACCGCGCAGTCAGCGCCGCAATAGCCGCCAGCGCAGCATCTTCGCGCGCGGCATCGGCACCAGAAATACGCGCGAAGGGCACACCCGCACGGATCAATACCTGCTCGGCAATGTGGGCAAAACGGTCCCGGTCTTGCTGTTTGGCGAAATAACGGGTGCCATCGTCGATCCACGGCAAGTCCGGTTCCATCAGCAGATAGAAATCCGCCTTGGGCGCTGCCATCAGTTCTTCGGGTATGTCACCCAGCAGCATCTCGCACCATGCCGCCGTCATCAGCGGATCGGTATCCAGCAACATCAGCGGCCCGGCCCACCGGGCACTCGCGTCCGCCATTGCCTGCTGCGCCCGGCCAATCAGCAACAGATCGTCGCGGCTGAGCGCGCCGGGATGCGCTTCGCAATGGCTGCGCCCATATTCGCCGACCCAGATCGTGCCAAGCCGGTCCGCAAGCCGCTGGGCCAGCGTTGATTTGCCGGTACTCTCGGCACCGTGGAGGCATATCCGGCGCTGGTAATGGCGGCGGACGGGTGCGGGCAGCATCGGCCAATGCGCGGCGGGATCGGCACGAACGGCGCTGGCCGAAAGCCCGGCCAGCGCATCGCCACTCGCGCCGAGCACGCGCCCGCCCAATGGTACGAACAGCCCCCCGACATGCGCGGCCAGCTGCGCGCCATAGGCTTCCCCTGCAAACAGGCGATCAATCGGTTCTGGGTGGACCTGCGCGACAATGGCCTGCCAGATCGGCCAGAACCGGTCGCTATCCTGCGGCGCCTGCGGCACGGCTTCGCTATACCCGATCACCCGGCAATCCGGGAACAGGTTCTGCATCCATTCCAGCCGAAGGGGGCCGTGAATCGGATCGTCGGGCAGCCAGCAGACCAGAACGGTCAATTCGTCCACCAGCCTTCGCGCCGCATCGATCAGCGCCAAATGCCCTGCATGGGGCGGCATGAACTTGCCGAGCAGAAAACCGCGCGTGGTCAAAGTGCACGCCCCGCCTGCCACGCCCGTACCCATTCCCGCAGGCCCAGCACGGACAGCACCAGAAAGGCACTATAAAGGCCTGCCGTCAGGTGGAGGTCACGGTGGATATAAAGCGCAATGGCCCCCACATCGATGGCGATCCACAGCACCCAGTTTTCAATCCGCCGAAACGAAAGCAGGAATTGCGCGGCGATGCTGCCACCGGTAATCGCGGCATCGGCAAAGGGCATAACGGCGTTGGTAAAACTTCCCATCACGGTACCCAGCAGCAGCGTGATCGCGGCAACCGCCGCCAGCCAGGCACACCGGGCCGGCCAGCCCAGCCAGCGCACCGAAACCAGCTCGCGCATTCCGCCGGCACGGGCCCACAGCCACCAACCATAGGCCTGCACCACAAAGAAGAATATCTGCAGCCCGGCCTCGCTATAGAGGCGCGACTGGAAAAATATGATGGCGTAAAGCGCCACCATGGCCATGCCGAAGGGATAATTCCAGATACTGCGCCGCACCAGCAGGCCAACATTGGCCAGCCCCAGCACGACCGCTGCAAGTTCGAGCATATTCACCGGCCGCCGCCCCTAGCCAAATACTGCCGCCCATTCATCCGGATTGAACCCGACAAGCAACCCGCCAGCATATTCCATCACCGGCCGTTTGATCATGGACGGGCTCGCTTCCATCAGCCGCACGGCCTTGGCTGCATCGATATTCGCCTTGTCCGCATCATCCAGTTTGCGAAACGTGGTGCCGCGCCGGTTGAGCACGATGTCTACCCCCTTGGCAGAAACCCAATCGGTCAATTTGGCAGGGTCCACTCCCACTTTCTTATAGTCATGAAAATCATGGGCAATGCCGCGCGCATCCAGCCAAGACCGCGCCTTCTTGACCGTATCGCAATTGGGAATTCCGTATAAATTGACCTTGGACATTGCTTTCATACCCGTTTTGCCAGCGATCTTCGTATCGCACCAGCTATGGCACAAAATGCCGCGCGACGGCTAACGGCCCGGTCGCAGAATTTCGATCTTACCCCCGACAATACCGGTCGCGTACTCCCGCCCTGGGTATTCGGACTACTTGCCAACCGCGCAACCAGCGGGCGGACCGCTAACAGTGCTGACGCGCTTGAAGTGCGAAGGCCGGTTTTGGGGTGGGAAGCTGCCACTACGTGTGGCGCCAGCCAAGCGGCCGCAATCGATGAAAAGCGTTGCGATCTACCATTGCTGAGGATTCCATGTTAATTTCGGATCATCGTGCCTTTTTAGGAGGGATGCTATGACAATCCGTTTAATGCTGCTTGCTGCGACCGCGTTGCTCGTCTCATCATGTGACACCGCAAATGAGAATGCGAACGGCACATCGTCTGGGACCGCTGCAAGCACTACCAGCACTGCCGACGAGGAAGCTATCCGCAGTCAGGTCGCTCGATGGCTCGAATTGATCAAATCGAAGGACGCGGCCGCGATTGCCCAAATGTATACCGAAGACGGCGCTTTCATGCCGCCAAATGCGGTCATCGGCAAAGGGCGGACCGCGATTGAGCAGAACTGGGCGGCGATGATGAGCACGCCCGGTTTCGAACTTACATTCGCTCCGGAGCAGATCGTTGTGTCATCTTCGGGCGACATGGCACTCGATCGTGGGACGTATCGTGTGGCGGTTGCGCCAGAGGGAACCCAACAGATCGACACCGGCAAGTATGTTGTCGTCTGGCGGAAAGTTGGTGGCGAGTGGAAAGCCGCCGCGGACATAATAAATAGTGACCTGCCAGCCGGGGGCGGCTGAACTTAAGTAAGGCTCACTGACCTTTATTGGCAGGGATTGGGGTCGTTGGCAGAATGGCCGCTTTTTGAGCTGTCCTACCTTGCAGCCAAGGGACAGGATGGAACTGTTGACCTCGGATAATGTGGCGCTGGGGGACGGACGTCAGAGTTGATAGCCTCCGATATGGATCAGGCTCAATCATCGTCTTGTGCACGAATTCTATTCACCCTCGCTTCGGCAAGGTGCCCTTGGCG
>JAHEAV010000023.1:0-10422 GCA_024642565.1 Erythrobacter sp. | reverse complement strand
GCGAATGTTGGGGAGGAGCGCAGACGAACGCTGGATCCATCCCTTGCGTGCAACATAGGCACCAAGCAGAAAACGGCCGAGTACATAGAAGGTCCACGCCAGGATGAAGCCGCTTAGGAGGTAATCATAAGTCGCGAGCTTCAGGGATTCCTGAACCCAATCGGGATAGGTGCCGTCCACAAAGACCCCTTGCCGCAGTATTCGTGCGCTATCGGAATAGACGATCTGCTCCGCCGCATCCTGCCAGCCTGCCCATTCCCGCAGCCAGTTGAAGAACGGCCGCGAGCCAATCGCCAGCGGTACGCCGATCAGCAGCATCGCCCGCATCGGAAGCTTTCTCATCAGAAAGAGGATGACGCCAACATAGGCATATTGCTGGAGAATATCCCACGGCCAGATGAACAGCAGATTCACCACCCCGATCGCAAACAGAATGGCCAGACGCCGCAGATAAACGCTTTCAAATGGCCCCCCGCGGGCCTTTAGCCTCTGCATCTGGACCCAGAAACCGACCCCGAACAGGAATGCGAAGAGGGTGTTTGCCTTGTCATCGACAAGCCATGCAACGAAGAACATGGTGACGCGGTTGGCCTCGATCGCCTTGAAGCCCAGCTCCTGCGCTTGGGTGGACACGTTCCAGCCAAGTGAAAACCAGGTGAAATTGGCGATCAGCACACCCAGCAGCGCAAAGCCCCGCAACACATCCATTTCGCCGATCCGGTCGGTCGATGTAACCGGAGCCAATGCCGTGCCCGCTGCATCATCCATGCCCATGTACCCCCCTGTGAGAAGGTGACGCATCCCATGCCCGTGATCAAGCCCACCCAGCGTCGGAGCGGGGGTTAATTCCGCTTATCGCTGGCCCGGATCATCGCGGGCTGAGATGCGCATCGGCAATGGCCACGGCCAGCGCGTCCGCCGCATCGACACCGGCAATCTGGGCGCCGGGCAACAACACTTTGAGCATGGCCTGCACTTGCGATTTTTCCGCCGCGCCGGTGCCGACCACCGCCTTCTTTACCAGCCGTGCCGCATGTTCGGCCACTGTCAGGCCGGCGGCACCACACGCGGCCAATACCGCGCCGCGCGCCTGCGCCAGCTTCAAAGTGGATTGCGGGTTCTTGTTGACATAGATTTCTTCCGCCGCGGCCCGATCGGGATGGTGCGCGGCGATGACAGCGGCGACCCCCGCTTGCAGCGCCGCCAGCCGCGCCGCCATCGGCGCCTTGGCATCGGTTGGGATCTGGCCGTTGGCGATATGCGCAATCCGGCTGCCATCAATCCGGACAATGCCCCAACCGGTACAGCTGAGCGAAGGGTCGAGGCCGAGGATCAGCACCGGATGAGGGCAATACGCAGCCTGCCCATCAGCCAAGCTTGTCCATGATCGCGTCCGAAATTTCGTAATTGCCCCACACCGTCTGAACATCATCGTCATCGTCGAGCACGTCGAGCAATTTGAACAGGGTGCCGGCTTCGGTTTCGCCCATATCGACTGTTATGGTGGGCTTCCATGCCAGCTTGACCGTTTCTGCCTCGCCCAAGGCTTTTTCGAGCGAAGACGCCACTTCGTGCAGATCGTCCGCAGCCGTCCAGATTTCATGCTCTTCGGCACCCGACTGGATATCTTCCGCGCCCGCTTCCAGCGCCGCTTCCAACACCTTGTCTTCGCCGCCCACGCTGGCCGGATAGACGATCAGGCCAAGCCGCTCAAACCCGTGCGACACAGACCCTGTTGCCCCCAGATTGCCGCCATGCTTGGAAAAGGCCGTGCGCACATTGGTGGCGGTG
The DNA here is from genome assembly GCA_024642565.1 of Erythrobacter sp. Taxonomy (GTDB): domain Bacteria; phylum Pseudomonadota; class Alphaproteobacteria; order Sphingomonadales; family Sphingomonadaceae; genus Allopontixanthobacter. Next base: position 8,631 of record JAHEAV010000023.1, on the reverse strand, counting down.
CGGTTGCGATTGTCGGTCAGCGCCTCCACAATCAGCGCCACGCCTTGCGGGCCATAGCCTTCGTACCGAACTTCTTCGTAATCATCGCCTTCATTGGCCGATGCCTTGTCGATGGCGCGCTGGATATTATCCTTCGGCATCGATTGCGCCTTGGCGCTGTTCACCGCCAGCCGCAGCCGTGGGTTCATGTCCGGATCGGGCGTGCCCATTTTGGCCGCGACGGTGATTTCGCGGGATAATTTGGAAAAGAGGCCAGAGCGCTTCTTGTCCTGCGCACCCTTGCGGTGCATGATATTCTTGAATTTGGAATGGCCTGCCATGGGTTTGTCCGAAAATTGGAATGAATGGGGGCCGCATTAGCCGCATGAACGGGCAAGTCTCAAGCCCTGAGAGCCATCTGCCGGGACAAAAGATTCCTGCGCAGTGGCGATTGTTTGCAGGCTTCCTGCGCACACCGGTCCTGCCGGACAGGGCGGCGGGGATTTCCCGCGGCGCCATTGCTGCCATCTTGCGGCTTTATCTTCTTGATCTCTTGCTGATGATCGGCCTGCTTCTGGTGGCGCTGGGCGTCTATCTGACCGGCTTCAAATTTCCGGATACGGCGCTGGGCACCATGGAACTGACACCGGTGCTGATCGCGCTGGTGGTTTTCGGTGCGCCGATCATGGAAGAACTGGCGTTTCGCGGCTGGCTGTCCGGCCGGCCGGGTCAGCTGGTGCCGCTGCTGGTTGTGGCAGGCACTGTGGCCCTGCTGCCTCTGGTCCAGCGCCAGCATAGCGTGGATACTGCGCTGGCCACATTGCTGGCCATGCTGGCCGGTCTGCTTCTGGCAATTCTTGCCGCGGTGCTGCTGCGCGGGCGTCCGCCGTTCGGATGGTTCCGCCGCCATTTTCGCTGGTTCTATTACCTCAGCGCCCTGTTGTTTGCCGGCATCCATCTGACCAATTACGAAAACACCAGCCCGTTGTTCCTGCTGCTGGTGATTCCGCAAGGCATTGCCGGGCTGATCTTCGGCTTTGCCAGGGTGCGTTACGGACTATGGGCCAGCATGGTGCTGCACATCATCCACAACGCCACCTTTATCGGCCTGGCGCTGACAGAAAAACTGTTCGCCTGATCGGTCAGATCACAACGGCGGTGCCGCTGGCGCTGACCATCAGCATCGAACCGTTCTGGCCCAGCACTTCGTAATCCAGATCAACCCCGATCACGGCATTGCCGCCCAGCGACAGCGCCTCCGACTTCATTTCCGCCAGGGCTTCCTTGCGGGCGCGGGCCAGGACATTTTCATACTTGCCCGACCGCCCGCCAACAATGTCGGTGATGCTGGCGAAAAGATCACGAAACAGGTTGGCGCCAACGATAACTTCGCCCGTCACGATGCCGAGGTAACCCCTGACCGGATGCCCTTCGATGGCATTGGTAGTGGTCACAATCATGCCGCTGTCGGTCTTGCCCCATGGACTGGCCATTCTGCCTTCTCCTTTGCTGTAAGGTTGCAGGCTAGCAGGCAATTATTCCAACCCCAAGGCAGCCTTGTAGACATCGAGAATGGTTTCCATCTCGCGCCGGTCATCGGGCTTCATCTTCCGCAAGCGCACGCATTGCCGCATGATCTTGGCGTCATAGCCCACCGCTTTGCCTTCGGCATAAACATCGCGAATATCGTCAGCGATGCCCTTCTTTTCTTCTTCAAGGCGCTCCACGCGTTCGATCAACAGGCGCAGGCGGTCATCGGTGGCGTCGGCCATCGTCATTACTCCGGTAAATTGAGAATCGGTTGAAGGGCGTAGTAGCGAGACGGGCGGGTGTGGTGAAGGTGGCCCGGCAAACTTATCCTAACCTGCGTTCTTGGTCAGGCTCTGTTCCATCCGTGCAAGCTGCTCCGGGGTTGCCTCTGTCTGGAACTTCGCCTTCCATTCATCCATCGGCATTCCGTGGATCAGCGCGCGCGCCGCAGCCTTGCCGCCAGCAAATCCGGCATCGCTGATCCAGTCGGCCAGGCAATTGCGGCAAAAGCCCGAAAGCCCCATCAGATCGATGTTCTGGGCATCGTGGCGGTGCTGCAAATGCCTCACTAACCGGCGAAAAGCGGCTGCCGCTACGGCATCGGGCAGTGTGTCCAGCGCCTTATCCGAATCAACGCTTGAATTCGTATCCATCATCAACGTCCTTGTGCTCTCACGCGGCTTTGGCATAGGCAGCGCTTATGGCAAAATTCGATCCGCGCGGCCGCAAGGTCAAAATCCTCGCCACAGTCGGTCCGGCTAGCCGTGACCCCGACATGCTCCGTAAATTGTTCCGGGCCGGGGTCGATGCCTTCCGGGTCAATATGAGCCATGGCGAGCATGAGGTCCATGCCGAAACCATCGCCGCCATCCGCGCGATGGAAAAGGAATTTGGCCATCCGATTGCGATTTTCTGCGACCTGCAAGGGCCGAAATTGCGCGTTGGCAAATTCAAGGGCGGCAAGGCCGTGATCCGCCATTCGGGTCATTTCACCCTGGACCGCAATCCGGAACCGGGTGATGAAACCCGGGTTGAACTGCCCCATCCCGAACTCTTCGGCCTTCTGGAAAAGGATCAGCGCCTGCTGATCAATGACGGCAAGATCCAGCTGAAGGTGATTCGCGCCGATGAAAATGAAATCCTCTGTTCGGCTGTGGTCGGCGGGGTCATTTCAGACCGCAAGGGGGTGAATGTCCCCGATGCGGAAATCCCGATCCCCGCCCTGACCGAGAAAGACCGCCGCGACCTGGCCTTTGCCGTGCAGCAAGGGGCCGACTGGATTGGTCTCAGCTTCGTGCAGCGGCCGGAAGATCTGGCCGAAGCGCGCAAGCTGATGGGCGGATATGGCGCGCTATGCGCCAAGATCGAAAAGCCGATGGCAATCCGCCGTCTCGATGAAATCCTGGAAATGTGCGACGGCGTTATGGTGGCGCGCGGCGACCTTGGTGTGGAACTGAACCCCGAAGAAGTGCCCCCGCTCCAGAAGAAAATCGTCAACAAGGCCCGCACATTGGGCAAGCCGGTGATCGTGGCGACCCAGATGCTGGAAAGCATGATCGAAAGCCCCGCTCCGACCCGTGCCGAAGTGTCGGACGTGGCCAACGCCGTCTATGACGGGGCCGACGCGGTGATGCTCTCGGCCGAAACGGCGGCGGGCGAATGGCCCGAAGAAGCGGTGACCATCATGGACCGGATCTGCGTGCAGGTAGAGCGGGACGAACTCTATCTGGGCCGCGTGCGCTTGCTCGACACGCCGCCGGATTCGACCACCGCCGATGCGCTGAGCCATGCCTGCATGACGATTGCGGACACCGTGCCGATTGCCGCCATCACCGTTTTCACCGGTTCCGGTTCCACCGCGCGCCGCGTTGCCCGTGAACGGCCGTCTGTGCCGATGCTGGTTCTGACCCCATCTGTCCGCACCGCCCGCCGCATGGCCCTGTTGTGGGGAGCTCACGCGGTGACGACCAAGGACATCGGCAGCTTTGAAGAGATGATCGCCAAGGGTAAACGCATGGCGCTGCGCCACGGTTTCGGCAAGGCGGGCAGCAAGTTGATCGCACTGGCCGGTGTGCCCTTCGGAACGCCGGGCAGCACCAACCTGCTGCATGTGGTGACGTTGGCCGGCGATGAACTGGACAAGCACAAGGGATCGTGATGCGGCGATGCGGCCGTCCCACGGCTGAAATGCGCACTGACATGGGTTGTCTGCAGCCTGTTGGCCATCTCCATAACTGTCGCCATGATGCGAAACGGCGGCCACATGGTTCATGCTGACATTGGTCAGGCGGCCTGGGCCGCAGCGGCGCTTTGGAACCGGTTTCTCGGCTAAACGGCGGCAAACAGCAAATCGCTGCGGCGCGGCTTAAAGTGTGGTAAGGTATAAACTTGGGTCGCTTTCCAATGAATATAGATTGGGGGACGATATGAAGAAATATGTTCTTTTCGCGCTTGCCCTGGCGTCTGCTTCGACCGCTGCAAATGCAGAATATTGGGATGTCATAGGCTTCAAGCTGAACGACGGCTGTTCCATAAGTAAATATATGGAAATAAAGAACGACTTCAATAAATGGGGTGCAAAGCACGGGTATCAGGCGTCAATCCTGATGCCTGTCCATAGTAATGACCTAGTGACGCTTTGGTGGATTGGAAAAAGCGAAGACGCGGCTGCATTTGGAGCGGCCTGGGATGCATGGCGCAATGATCTGGCAAATCCCGAGTCGACGCCTGCCAAAATCAATGCACGATTTGCACAATGCAGCACCAATCTCTCGAGAGACAGCTACGACGTTTACTAGAATGGAGTAGGTTTGGGGGGCCGGGATCATTTCCAGCCTCCCGGACTCAGGCCCTGTCTGCCCCCTGCAAGATCGGCTTTTCCCGGCTGTCCGGCCCCGGCCTGTTGGTGGGCATTATCCATCACTGCACTCCCGCGGGAAATACGCCCGCGGGAGGAGTGTGATGGTGGTTACTTGCCAGTAAGGCTGGCGATATCACCCTTCGCATTGTCGATCAGGCGACGGGCGATGACAGTCGTCGCCACGCCGGTTGCTGCCAGAGCGATGTTTGATGCAAAGGCGCTAAGTTGTTCACCTATCGTAGGAATGGCCGCCAACGCCGCACTGACAGCCGGAAGTACCAATACAACCAGGAACAGGCGAACAGCTTCGTCTCCAGAATAGGCGAGGCCGGCGATAAGACCGAGCACGACCAGTAAGAGGGCTACATTGAGTGATGGGATTGCCATGAATGCCGCCACGATGGCCAGCAGTGTCGCGACAATACGAGCGACAGCTCCAATTTTATTTATCATAATTCCCCCAATTTTCCTTGTCTCTTTTTGGACAATCTTTGCGAACGACCCACCCAAAAGTATAGACTCATAGATTTATTACGGGAACCTCTTTTTATGCATCTTAAATAATTGAAATATAGATATATTATACATTGCGGACGAATGGCACATGCGGATTGCAACGGCATTCTTGCTATATTGACCCTGAAGATTAAGGGCTGAAAACACACCAGATAGCGCCCGCCAGATGCTCCATTACGCAAATCCGGGCCTGGCCTGGCCCGATGCCTGCTTTCGGGCTTTTATCCGGCGGCCTTTACTTGCCGATCCACCGCTTTTTGATCTCAACACCATGTTCATCGTTCAGGTTTATAGATTCTGTCGATCTCGGATGGAGGGCGAGTGTGAAGCATTTTGGCAGAAAGCGGAGCGTGACGCATACGGCGGACCCTGAGCGGCGGACAAGGGCGCGCGCAAACGTATTGTGGCCCAGCAAATTGGCTACACCCGCGACAAGTCAGTCGGTGACCTTGATGGATGTATCGGATGTGGGGGCACAGATCCGGGGGAAGCGCCTTCCCTCACCCGGTGAATTTGTGAAGTTGCAGATGGGCAGCGCGGCGGTATTCGGAACGGTGAAGTGGCATAACGGTGAAGATTGCGGACTCCAGTTCGATGTTCGCCTGGCCCACGATGAACTGGAGGAGTTCCGCAGAGCTGCCACGGAAGCGAGACGGTTCGGGCTTACCCCCACTCCGGCGCAGGCAAGAAATGAACGGCCAAGCCGAACATAGGTCCCGATTGGCCGTTCAACCAATGTTTCAGAGAATATCGGTCCCTCGGCTAACACCCCACCCGCGGATGCCGGGTTTCCAGCCCCAGAATTGTCTTGGCTTTCATTTAGGTGTAAATTCCATGGCTCAACCATCCGTGATGGAGCGGGCCTATGCGAAACCCTCAGCTACTCCTTGCCGCGCTTGTTCTCCCCCAGATTGCCTGCGCTCAGGAAAGCCCGCACAGTGAACCGAGCGAGACGGTCGCGTCAGTCCCTGACGGTGAGATCTTCAAAGCAGCGGGTTTTGACGTTTCCGAAGGAACATGGCGCAAGTGCGGCGACCCCGGGACTACCAGCTATACACCGGGCGCGATCATGGAGCGCGGTGATTTCAACGGCGATGGCCTGATTGACGCTCTGGTAACTGAAGGTGGAACCTACTGTTTTGGGATGACAGGCTATGGCTACACTCTCGTTTCGCAACAGCATGATGGCACCTGGCGTATTTTGGATGAACGTATCGGGATTCCCAGGTTCCTTGAAACAAAGGGTGCAGGGGGCTGGCCCGACATTGAGGTCGGAGGTCCAGGCTTCTGCTTCACGATCATCCGTTGGAACAGCAAGGAATATGTAGTCAACCGCACCGAGTATGAGGGCGCACCTTGCCGACAATGATGGCTGGCGAAATCCGATTACCGGCTAACCCCACTTATCGGAAAGAGCGGCCTGTCTGCGCGCGACCCAATTGCGGACGTTAGGCGGCGCTGGCTCGGCAACATTGATAACTGCCGTGGGTTTATCGGGTCATTCCCGTCGCACCACCTGGCGCGAACGCACCCTCCCGACGAGATCATCGGGATAAAAGTACACTTTCCGCAAATCCCCTTGCGCATAAAGCTGCGCTTGATCGTTGAAGTGCGGCGAGGTGGGGTCGCTGCTCAGGCCGCCTGCGGTTACAGCGCGGGCGCGGACGCGGGGACCGAATTCGACGACTGCGACGAAGCTGTTGCCTTTGGTTCCGTAGTATCGCCGGGTTCCCGGGTAGCGCATGGCTCCGAACGCGGCGAGCGAGCCCCACCAGGCCGAGGTGAACGGCACCGGGGTGCTGGGTTTGGCATCGTCGAAAGTCTGAACGATCGCGCTGTCGTTCCGCTGGAAACGGTTGATTTCGCCCCACGGCACCCGCCACGAACCGAAGTCGGCCGTGAGCCGCGCCATCGCCTCGTCGAGCGCGGCCAATTTCTCGGCATCGCTGGCCTGGGTTGCCATCCATTGCGGAACCAGAATGCGCTGGGCTGCGGCCGCCTCGGTGCCCTTGGCCCACAGTGCGTCGGCCCAGAACACCGCGAGGCTGGTCTCCACAGAAGTCAGGCTCCGGCGGCAGTCCCACCTGGCCAACAATGCGATGGCGGCGGCGCGGGCGGGATCAGGGGCTCTGGCGTGGGCCGCGACAAGGCCGGGCAGCTGCTCGCTGAACAGCGGTAGCCACGGATCGTATGCTGCCTGAACCAACCCGTCGAGCGTGTAGCGCGGGTTAGCCGCCAGGACTTGCATCGCCGCCGAGGTGCGTGGCAGGCGACCGACCTGGTCAAAGTATTTCGCGTAACTGGCCTGCTTCGGGCTGTCCTTGCCCGCCGCCCACCAAGGCCCATCGTTGACGTTGAAGGCCCATCCGCCCGCCGGATTGACGACTTCGGGCAGCTCGCTGAGCGGATGCAGTCCTCTCCAGTCGGTCGCCGGATCGCTTCCGTCGACTGGCAGGGTATAGTCAAAGCGGTTGTCTCGGCGTGGCATGAATTGTGGCAGGAACAGCGCGGTTTCGCCCTTGTTGCTCGCAAACAGGGTGTTGTTCGAGCTGTTGGCTTGCAGCGCAGCGACCCGGCGGAACCCTGCAACATCGGTGACCTTGGTCCGCAGAAAGCTTTGCTGGAGCGCGGCGACCGGGCGGTTCATCAGCGCAGTGGCGATCCACTTCTTGCCCTCAGCACGAACCACCGGGCCGTGATGTGTGGCGAAAGTGGTGAAAGTTCGGGTGCCCATCGCGCCATCGGCTTTGCGGAAATTCAAGGTAACTGGCTTGACCTGGACCGCGCGCCACTCCGGGCCGTAGCGGTACGACCATCCACCACTGCCGGAGGCCACTGTCTCGGCAAATTCATCGACACTGTCGGCAGAGCTGGTGGTGTGCATCCACCCGGCCTTGGCGTTGAAGCCCTGATAGATGAAAAACTGCCCCCAGGTCACCGCGCCATAGGCATTGAGACCCTGCTTGCTGGTCACCTGCATCTCGTCGCGGAAGAAAAAGCTGGTGTGCGGGTTGATCAGCAGCAAAGCATGACCGTCGGCGCTGTGAGAGGGGGCAATCACGAAGCCGTTTGAGCCGCTGGGTTCACGCGGGACCAGCCCGGTTTCCTCGGCGGTCAGGGCGATGCTGCGGTGTTCGTAAAACGCTTGTAGCTGGCTGAGCGATACCTTTTCGATATCACCGCCAATCGAGCCTTCGGAAAAGCTCAGCGCCATCCACGGTTCGAATCGAACAAGCACCTTGGGCTTTACCTCCGGATGGTCGGCCAGATACTGGTTGAGGCCGGCCGCCCACGCCTGCATCAGCTTGCGCAGCCAAAGCGGGCTCTTCGCATAATCGGCCTGCAGTCCATCCGGATCGATCCACAACCGCTGGCGCAGGTCCTGCCAAAGCGCCTTCTCTCCCTCAGCCTCGGCAAGGCGACCGAGGCTGGTGAGGTAATTCATCTCGATCCTGTTGAAGTCATCCTCGGCTTGGGCATAGATCATCCCGAACACCGCGTCGGCGTCGGTGCGACCAGTGATGTGCGATATGCCCCAGTCGTCGCGGACGATTTCGGCACGATAGGGGGTGGCCTGCGCAGCGGTGCTGAGGAGCAGCGCTGCGGTGAAGAAATTTGCAAAGCGGCGCACAGATGGTTCTCCCCCTAATCGACCCGCGCTGAACCTAGCGCCAGGCCTGCTCGTTCGCCAGAGAGAACCGACCATTCTAATGACAAGTGGACGTTACGGAGGGAAATGCCGCAGA
>JAHEAV010000043.1:2673-7971 GCA_024642565.1 Erythrobacter sp. | reverse complement strand
CCACCCCAAATTCAGCCATCCAAACTGACTATCGGGCGTTTCAAGAACAGCCCCTCTCCTTTGGGGGGGAAAGGGGCTGTTTCGGGCTTCAATTTCGAACTTACTTCGCCGTTTCAACCAGACCGCGTGCCTCCAGCATCGGCGTGACGTCCGGCGCGCGGCCGGCGAAGTTCTGGAACATCGCGAGATAGTCCATCGTGCCGCCCTGGCTGAGCACCGTGGCGCGGAAATGGTCGCCGTTTGCGCGGGTCAGCCCGCCATTGTCGCGGAACCATTTGCGGCTGTCCCGGTCGAGCATTTCGGTCCACAGATAGGAATAATAGCCCGCCGAATAGCCGGTCGGGCTGGAGAAGATGTGGTTGAAGTAACTGCTGCGATACCGCGGCGGGATCAGATCCGTCTCCAGCCCCAACGCATCCAGCGCGGAGCGTTCGAAGGCATCGACCTTGTCCGGTGTGTCAATGGCTTCAGCCTGCTCGGGGCTGAGCGAATGCCATTTCATGTCGAGCAGCGCCGCTTCCATGGTTTCGCCCAGTGCATAGCCCTGATTGAATTTCGATGCCTTGTCGATTTTTTCGATAAGCTGCGCCGGGATCACCGCGCCGGTCTGGTAATGCTTTGCATAATGCGCGAGGATTTGCGGGTCGGATGCCCACATTTCATTCACCTGGCTCGGGAATTCGACAAAATCGCGCGCCACGGCCGTGCCCGAAAGGCTGGCATATTTCTGGTTGGCGAAGAAGCCGTGCAGCGCATGGCCAAATTCATGGAACATGGTTTCGACATTGTCGAAGCTGACCAACTGCGGTTCCCCCGCTGGGGCCTTGGGGATGTTGAGCACATTGTAGATAACCGGCTTGTCGCCAGAAAGATGGCTCTGGCTGACAAAGTTGGACATCCACGCACCGCCGCGCTTGTTATCGCGCTGGAAGGGATCGAAATAGTAGATGCCCAGTTCGCTGCCATCGCGGTCATAGACGGTGTAGGTGGAGACATCCGGGTGGTACACCGGCAAGTCGGTGCGCTTGGTGAAGCTGAGGCCGTAGAGCTGGTTTGCGGCATAGAACACGCCGTCTTCCAACACCCGCGTGACTTCGAAATAGGGTTTCACCGCGCCTTCATCGAGATCGTATTTCGCCTTGCGGACCTGTTCGGCATAACGGCTCCAGTCCCACGGCTTGACCGTGAAGTTTTCGCCATTTGCCTTGATCTGATCGTTGAGCAAAGCAGCCTCGCGGCGCTGGGTGGACGCCAGAGCCGGGACCATGGCCTCCATGAAATCGATGGCGGTTCTGGGGTTCTTGGCCATCCGGTCATACATCGCATAGCTGGCCCAGTCAGGCTGGCCGAACAGCGCGGCCTTGCGCGCCCGCAGCAAGGCAATTCTGGCAATCAGGTCGCGTGTATCATTGGCACCGCCGCTATCGGCGCGATGCGCGCTGGCCAGAAAAAGCTTTTCCCGCAGATCGCGATTGGCAAGATCGCTGAGCAGGGGCTGCTGCGTGGTGTTTTGCAGGGCAATGACGAATTTGCCATCCAATCCGCGCGATGACGCGGTTCTGGCTGCAGCCGCAATTTCGGCGTCGGACAAGCCGGCAAGCTGCGCCCGGTCTTCCACCACCAGCGCATTGTTCTTGCTCGCCTGGACCAGCTGCTGTGAAAAATTGGTGGTCAGTGCCGACAATTCGTTGTTGATCGCCATGACCTGCTGTTTTTGCGTCGGTGTCAGCAACGCGCCGGCATGGACCATCTGGGTATAGGTTTCTTCCAGCAGCTTGGCGTCTTCCGTTGTCACGATCATCGCCGAGCGATTGTCATACACGGCCTTGATCCGCGCAAAGAGATCGGGATTGAGCATGATTGCATCGCGGTGCGCCGTCAGCCTGGGGCTGATTTGCGTATCGATGGCTTTCAGCCCGTCGCTGGTATTTGCCCCGGTCAGTGCGCTGAAGATCCGCGACACCCGTTCGAGCATCTGGCCAGATGTTTCCAGCGCAACAACCGTATTCTCAAATGTGGGCGCTGCGGGATTGGCAACAATGGCCGCCACTTCCGCATCATGGATCGCCATCGCCTGTTCAAAGGCGGGGATGTAATCGCTTTCCGCAATCTTGGTGAAATCGGGCGCGTGGAGCGGCAGGTCCCCCGGCTGGGCAAAATAGCCTGTTGCAACCGGAATGGGCGCAGCGGGCGCCGGGGCGCTGGTGATTTCCTGCGGGTCTTTCACTGCGGCACATCCTGCAAGCAAGCTACTCGCGGCAACCGCGACCAGAAGTTGGGGCTTCATAGTCTCTCCTGAAATAAGAATGGATGGCAAGGCCGCAGCAAGTGGTTTGCCCTACTCGCTTCGGCATTGCGGAATAAAGTTGGTGCGGCAGACCTGAACGATCCGCGCGACTATCGGCCGCGCGGATCATCAAGAACAGCGATTACCAGATATGCACGCGCTTTTCCGGCGGGATGTACATCGTGCTGTCCGGTCCGACGCCAAAGGCTTCGTACCAGGCATCGACATTGCGCAAGGGCGCGATGGTGCGATAGCGGGCCGGGCTGTGCGGATCGGTCGCGACCTGGTTGCGCAAGGAATCCTCGCGGGCCTTGCTGCGCCAGACCTGGGCATAGGCAAGAAAGAACCGCTGATCCCCGGTCAGGCCGTCAATCACCGGGGCTTCCTTGCCGCCAAGCGAGCGGTGATAGGCATCGAGCGCCACCGTGACACCGGCAAAGTCAGCGATGTTTTCGCCCATGGTCAGTTCGGGATTGATGTTCGATCCGGGCACCACTTCGAAGGCGGCATATTGTTTGCCGAATTCCTTGGCTTCGGCATTGAATCGCTCCCCATCTTCCGGGCTCCACCAGTCGCGCACCGCGCCAGTGGAATCGATCTTGCGGCCCTGATCGTCAAAACCGTGGCTGATTTCATGGCCGATCACCACACCGATGGCACCGTAGTTCACGGCCGGATCGGCAAAGGCATCGAAGAATGGCGGCTGCAGAATACCGGCAGGAAACACGATCTTGTTTTCCAGACCGCCATTATAGGCGTTCACCGTTTGCGGATTCATGCCCCATAATTTGCGATCAACCGGCTTGCCCAGAAAGCTCATCCGGTACTTGGCTTCGAAGGCGTTGGCAGCAACGGCATTGGCATAAAGGCTGTCAGGACTGATCGTCAGCGTGGAATAATCGCGCCACTTGTCGGGATAGCCGACCATGACATCCATCTTGGACAGTTTTTCGAGCGCGGCCGCCTTGGTTGCATCTCCCATCCAGCTGTTGCCCTTGATCCGGTCTGCCATGGCCAGTTTGAGGTTGGCGACCAGTTCATCCATGCGCTGTTTGGCAATCGCCGGGAAGAATTCCGCGACATAGGCTTCGCCCACCGCTTCACCCAAGGAGCCGTTTACCGTGTCGACCGCCCGTTTCCACCGCGGGCGCTGCTGGGTCACGCCCGACAAGGAGCTGGTGAAGGCAAAGCGGCTGTCGACCATTTTCGTGTTGAGGAATCCGGCTGCCTGATCGGCCAGATGGAATTCCTGCCACAGCTTGAGAGTTTCGAGCGGGGTCGAGGCGTACAGGCCGGAAATCGCCTTGATCGCGGTGTTGTCAGAGACAATGATGCGCTTTTGCGGGGCGATATTGTTCCCGTCGAAAAAGGCTTCCCATTCCAGGCCGGGGGCATAAGCGATCAGTTCTGCCGTCGACATCGGGTTGTTCAACTTGGAAATGTCACGCTTGTCAGCAACATCCCATGAAAGTTGAGCAATATAGGTTTCGAACGCCATGATGGTCTGGGCTGCCGTCTTCGGATCCGGCGTGCCGATGGCTTTCATCGTCCGTTCGATATAGGCTTGGTAAGCGGCGCGCTGTTTGGCGAAGTTACTATTGAAATAATAGTCTTTTTCGGGGAGCCCCATACCACCGGAACCGATCGCAAGAATGTTCATCGTCGGGTTTTCGGTATCGGGAATTACCCCGCCGCCGATCAACGTCACGCCGAACTTGCTATAGGTGCTTCCCATGAATCGGGCGAATTCGGTTTTGTCCGCAATGCCGCGAACGACCTCAATATCCTTCATCAGCGGGGTCAGCCCTGCCTTTTCGATGGCTTTTTCGTCCATGTAACTGGTGTAGAGCGCGCCGTATTTCGTGCCCGGTGCTGCCTTGGTGATCAAATTCTGGACTTCTTGCTGCACATCTTCGCGCAGATTGGCGAAGCTGCCGGTGCTGGGCCGATCCGCCGGAATCTCCGTTTTGTCGATCCAGGCGCCGGAGGCATACCGTTCGAAATCATTGCCCGGCTTGGCAGCCAGATCGCGCGCGGACAGATCAACCCCGAACTCGCCGATCTGCGGGCGGCCGGTGACGACAATGTCTGCATTATCCGAAGCGGTTGTGGCCGTATTATCCTGAGCCAGCGCCGGAGCGGCCAGCGGCGCGCAAAGCGCCAGGGCAGTGGCAAGGGTAAGCGATCGTTTGAAACTGGTCATGAAAAATGTTCCCCCGGTGAACAAGAATTGTCTGGTCCGGCACGTGAAGGCGGGACGCGGATAGGAACGGTGTAGACCCATTATGCCAAGCGGCAAGGAGCACTTGTCGATGAACTTCATGCTGGGGTCGATGAATGGCTAAAATCCGCGGTCTGCGTTGTAATTGCGGTGTCTGATCCCACATTCCCCACAGCCCTGTGGGATGCCGGCGAGGCCCCCCTTGACCTTTGCGAACATTTGCGGAACATCTCACACCCATGAGCCTTACCCATATTTCCGTCCGCGGCGCCCGGGAGCATAATCTCAAGGGTTTCGATATCGATCTGCCGCGGGACAAGCTGATTGTCATCACTGGTCTTTCCGGCTCCGGCAAGTCCAGCCTGGCATTCGACACGATCTATGCGGAAGGGCAAAGGCGTTATGTTGAAAGCCTTAGCGCCTATGCGCGCCAGTTCCTTGAAATGATGCAGAAGCCCGATGTCGAACATATCGACGGGCTAAGCCCGGCCATCTCGATCGAGCAGAAGACCACCAGCCGCAACCCGCGCTCCACCGTGGCCACAGTTACCGAGATTTACGACTACATGCGCCTGTTGTGGGCGCGGGTCGGGGTGCCATATTCGCCCGCCACCGGCAAACCGATCGAGGCGCAAACGGTCTCCACCATGGTCGACCGGGTGCTGGAATTGCCCGAAGGGACGCGGCTCTATTTGCTTGCGCCTGTGGTGCGCGGGCGCAAGGGCGAATACCGCCGCGAACTGGCCGAATGGCAGAAGGCCGGCTTTACCCGTGTGCGGATCGATGGGGA
>JAHEAV010000043.1:0-2573 GCA_024642565.1 Erythrobacter sp. | reverse complement strand
CTGCATGGCACGGGCGGGATGCCGGTGCCGCTAACCTTCAAGGATGGCCGCAAGAGCTACACCGTCAACAAGGCGTTTGAAGGGGTGATCGGCAATCTCAACCGGCGGTTGTTGCAGACAGACAGCGCGTGGATGCGCGAAGAATTGAGCAAGTTCCAGACCAGCCAGCCTTGCGAAACCTGCCACGGGGCGCGGCTCAATGAAAAGGCGCTGGCGGTCAAGGTCGCGGGCACGGACATCAGCCAGCCAACCCGCATGTCCGTTTCCGATGCCAAGGCCTGGTTCCTGGCGCTGGACGGCCAGCTGACCAGCCAGCAGCAACAGATTGCCCGTGCCATCCTCAAGGAAATCAACGAACGGCTGGGTTTTCTCGATAATGTCGGACTGGATTACCTCAATCTCGACCGGAAATCGGGCACGCTCAGCGGCGGGGAAAGCCAGCGCATCCGCCTCGCCAGCCAGATCGGCAGCGGGCTTTCGGGTGTGCTCTATGTGCTCGATGAACCCTCTATCGGCCTTCACCAGAAGGACAATGACCGCCTGCTCGAAACGCTGAAACGGCTGCGCGATCTGGGCAATACGGTGATCGTGGTGGAGCATGACGAAGACGCCATCCGCCAGGCCGATCATGTGGTCGATCTTGGCCCCGGTGCCGGTGTGCACGGCGGCGAAGTGGTGGCGGAAGGCACGCTGAAGCAGGTGCTGAAAAGCAAGGTCAGCCTGACCGCCGCCTATCTCAACGGGACGCGCGAAATCGCCGTGCCGGCAACGCGGCGCAAGGGCAACGGCCACCGGCTGACGGTGCATGGCGCGCGGGCGAACAACCTCAAGAATATCACCGCCGCGATCCCGCTGGGCACCTTTACCTGCATCACCGGCGTATCGGGCAGCGGCAAGTCCAGCTTCACCGTGGACACGTTGCACGCGGGCGCGGCGCGGGCGCTGAACGGCGCGCGGGTGATCGCCGGGCCGCACGACAAGATCACCGGCCTCGAATTTTGCGACAAGGTGATCGAGATCGACCAGTCCCCCATCGGCCGCACCCCGCGCAGCAATCCGGCGACCTACACCGGTGCCTTCACCCAGATCCGGGACTGGTTCGCGGGCCTGCCGGAAAGCCAGGCGCGCGGGTATAAGCCGGGGCGCTTCAGCTTCAATGTGAAGGGCGGCCGGTGCGAGGCGTGCCAGGGCGATGGGCTGATCAAGATCGAAATGCACTTCCTGCCCGATGTCTATGTCACGTGCGAGGAATGCCACGGCAAACGTTACAACCGTGAAACGCTGGAGGTGAAGTTCAAAGGCCTCAGCATCGCCGATGTGCTGGATATGACGGTGGAAGATGCGGAAACCTTCTTCAAGGCCGTGCCCCCCATTCGGGACAAGATGCATATGCTGAACGAGGTTGGCCTCGGCTATGTCAAGGTTGGCCAGCAGGCCACCACGCTGAGCGGGGGGGAGGCGCAGCGGGTCAAGCTGGCCAAGGAACTCAGCAAGCGCAGCACCGGGCAAACGCTGTATATCCTCGATGAACCGACCACTGGCCTGCATTTCGAAGATGTGCGCAAATTGCTGGAGGTGCTGCAACGCCTGGTCGATCAGGGCAATTCCGTGGTGGTGATCGAACATAATCTGGATGTGATCAAGGTGGCGGACTGGATCGTGGACCTTGGCCCCGAAGGCGGCGTGCGCGGTGGAGAGATCGTGGCCGAAGGCACACCGGAAGATGTGGCGCAGGCACCGCGCAGCTTCACCGGCGGTTATCTGAAAGCAATGCTGGCGAAATAAGCGCACCGCAGCGCGCGCCCACCATTGAGATTTGCCGGAAATTCGCCTATCCCCTGCCCAAGGTCGCGTTTGGGGGGGAGGGTCCAAATGCCCTATAAACACGCGCATTATTATGTCGGAGCCGTGCTGCTGGTTATTCTGGCCGGGTTCTGGGCCAGCTATTTCGCCCGGATCGGCGCGGTGCCGCTGGCGTTTCATGTTCACGCCATGACATCATCGACCTGGCTGATGCTGCTGATCGCGCAGCATGTGACCATCCATTCCCGCAAGAACGCGCTCCACCGCACGATCGGCAAGGCCAGCTTTGTGCTGTTCCCGCTGCTGATTACCGGCTTCGTGATGATCATCGACGTGGCGGCGCGGCGCTTTGCCGCGGCGGAAGACCCCTTTATCACCGCGCTTGGCCCCGCCTTCGGGATCGGGATGGCGGTGGCCATCGCGGCCTATCTCACCGTGTTTTATCTGGCGCTGCGCCATCGCCGCAATGTCCGGCTGCACGCGGGCTATATGCTGGTAACCCCGATGATCCTGTTCGAATCCCCCTTCAGCCGGATCATCGGCAATTACGCGCCGTGGATGAATGTGATCGGGCGGGAAGGGCCGAATTCGGTGATCGATACTATTGCGCTCAGCGATGGGCTGATGATCCTGCTGGCGCTGACGCTGTACGCGCGGGACCGCAAGCACGGCGCGCCGTGGCTGGTGGCCATCGGCTTTATCACGCTGCAAATCCTGACGATGTGGAACGCCCAGAGCTGGCCCGCCATCGGCCGCTTCTTCGCCCTATA
>JAHEAV010000042.1 GCA_024642565.1 Erythrobacter sp. | reverse complement strand
ATGCCCAAAAGAACTGACATATCCTCCATCCTCGTCATCGGTGCCGGTCCTATCGTAATTGGGCAGGCGTGCGAGTTTGATTATTCCGGCACGCAGGCGATCAAGGCGCTGAAGGAGGAGGGCTACCGCGTCGTCCTCGTCAATTCCAATCCGGCCACGATCATGACCGATCCCGATATGGCCGATGCGACCTATATCGAGCCGATCACGCCTGAAGTCGTGGCCAAGATCATCGCCAAGGAACGGCCCGATGCCGTGCTGCCCACCATGGGCGGGCAGACGGCTCTGAACTGCGCCCTAAGTCTTGAGAAAATGGGTGTGCTCAAGGAATATGGCGTCACCATGATCGGCGCCGATGCAGAAGCCATCGACAAGGCCGAAGACCGCCAGAAATTCCGCGAGGCGATGGACAGGATCGGCCTTGAAAGCGCGCGCAGCGGGATCGCGCATAATGTTGACGATGCTTTTCGGGTTCTCGAAACGACCGGTCTGCCTGCCATTATCCGGCCCAGCTTCACCCTTGGCGGAACAGGCGGCGGGATCGCCTATAACAAGGCGGAATTCGAAAAGATCGTCCGCGAAGGGCTATATGCCAGCCCCACAACCGAAGTCCTGATCGAGGAATCGCTGCTGGGTTGGAAAGAATTCGAGATGGAAGTCGTCCGTGACCGGAACGACAATTGCATCATCGTCTGTTCCATCGAAAATGTTGACCCGATGGGTGTGCATACGGGCGATTCCATTACCGTGGCCCCGGCGCTGACGCTGACGGACAAGGAATACCAGATCATGCGGTCCGCCAGCATTGCCGTGCTGCGGGAAATCGGCGTGGAAACGGGTGGTTCCAACGTGCAATTCGCGGTCAATCCCGCCGATGGCCGCCTGATCGTGATCGAAATGAATCCGCGCGTGTCGCGTTCGTCTGCGCTCGCCTCCAAAGCCACCGGCTTCCCGATTGCCCGCGTCGCGGCCAAGCTGGCTGTCGGCTATACGCTGGACGAGATTACCAATGAAATTACCGGCGCGACCCCGGCCAGTTTCGAACCGACCATCGATTATGTCGTGACCAAGATCCCCCGCTTTGCCTTCGAAAAGTTCAAAGGCGCGGAAAACAATCTCTCCACCGCCATGAAATCGGTGGGCGAAGTGATGGCGATTGGTCGCTGTTTTGCCGAATCCATGCAGAAGGCGCTGCGCGGGTTGGAAACCGGCCTCGACGGGTTCAACCGCATGGTCGAGCTGGAAGGCGTGAACCGCGATGTGATTACCGCTGCGCTATCCCGCCGGACCCCGGACCGGATCCTCCAGGTCGGGCAAGCGTTCCGCGAAGGCTTCACCGTTGACGAGATCAACGCCATCACCGGCTATGACAAATGGTTCCTGCGCCAGATCGAAGCGATCATTGCCGCAGAAAAGCGGATTTCCGATGACGGATTGCCGCTCGATGCCGCTGGCCTGCGCAAACTGAAGGCGATGGGCTTTTCGGACAAGCGCCTGGCCACGCTGGCTGTGCGCTCCGTCGGGGTTGCGGGCGGTCTGGGGGAAACGCAGGCGCGCCGATCCGGATTGCTCCACGATGCCCTGCGCGCCATGGCCGGGGCAACGTCCGAAGAAGAAGTGCGCCAGTTGCGCTACAAACTGGGTGTGCTGCCGGTGTTCAAACGGATCGATAGCTGCGCGGCGGAATTTGAAGCCATCACGCCCTATATGTATTCGACGTACGAAGCCCCCAGCTTTGGCGAGCCGGAAGACGAGGCCATGCCATCGGACCGGCGCAAGATCGTGATTCTGGGCGGTGGACCGAACCGGATCGGGCAGGGCATAGAATTCGATTATTGCTGCTGCCATGCGTGTTTCGCACTGGAAGAAGCCGGTTACGAAACGATCATGATCAACTGCAACCCGGAAACGGTTTCGACCGATTACGACACATCGGATCGGCTCTATTTCGAACCCCTGACCGCCGAAGATGTGCTGGAAATCCTCCGCGTTGAAATGACCAATGGGGAACTGGTTGGTGTAATCGTCCAGTTTGGCGGGCAGACGCCGCTGAAACTGGCGCAGGCGCTGGAAGATGCGGGAATTCCGATCCTTGGCACATCGCCCGATGCCATTGACCTTGCCGAAGACCGCGAACGCTTTGCCAAGCTGGTCAACACGCTGAAGCTGAAGCAGCCGGAAAACGGTATTGCCCGCAGCCGGGATGAAGCCGCTGCCGTGGCCAATTCGATCGGTTATCCGGTGTTGCTGCGCCCGTCATACGTATTGGGTGGGCGCGCGATGGAAATCGTCGATAGCGAAGCGCAGCTCGACAATTACATCAACACTGCGGTGAATGTATCGGGCGATTCCCCGGTACTGATCGACCAATATCTGCGAGACGCGGTGGAATGCGATGTTGATGCCCTGTGCGATGGTGAACAAGTCGCTGTGGCCGGGGTTATGCAACATATCGAGGAAGCCGGGGTCCATTCGGGCGACAGCGCCTGTACCTTGCCACCTTACAGCCTGCCGCCGGAAATCATTGCCGAAATGGAACGCCAGGCGAAAGAACTGGCACTGGCGCTGAATGTCGTTGGATTGATGAATATCCAGTTCGCCGTGAAAGATGGCGAGGTTTACCTGATCGAAGTCAATCCGCGCGCCAGTCGGACCGTGCCCTTCGTGGCCAAAGCCATCGGCCAACCGGTAGCCAAAATCGCCGCGCGGGTAATGGCCGGTGAAAAGCTGGACACATTTCCGGCCTTCAACCGCACCCCCGATTATATGTCGATCAAGGAAGCGGTGTTTCCCTTCACCAAATTCCCGGGTTCCGATCCGGTGCTGACACCGGAAATGAAATCAACCGGGGAAGTGATGGGCATCGACCGCGATTTTGCCACAGCGTTCTACAAGGCGCAGCTGGGCGCGGGCGATGTCTTGCCCGAATCAGGCGTGCTGTTCGTTTCTGTCAAGGATAGCGACAAGGCTGTGATCGTTCCTGCCGTTGCCATGCTGATCAAGCACGGTTTCAAGGTGATCGCCACCGGTGGGACACAAACTTACCTGGCCGAACAGGGGCTGGAGGTTGAACTGGTGCGCAAGGTGGCGGAAGGGCAGCCGCATATCGTGGATCGGATGATCGATGGCGATGTCGATCTGGTGTTCAACACCACGGAAGGTTGGCAGAGCCATATCGATAGCAAATCCATCCGTGCATCGGCGCTGGCGAGCCGGATTCCCTACTACACCACCGCCGCCGCATCGCTTGCCGCTGCGCAGGCAATTGTGGCTGTAAAGGCAAGTCAGCTTGAAGTCCGCTCGTTGCAAGACTATTATAGCTGAACCAACCGCGTCTCCCCTGACAATTCATCCCGGTTTCTGCCGCCCTATTTCAAGCGGCACGGGTTTCGATTGCCGGGTTCTGGGCGCCTCGACGATGAAATGAGGATTGTGATGGAAAAGGTTCCGATGCTGGCGGAAGGCTATGAGCGGCTTACGGCTGATCTCAAGGCATTTCGTGCGGAACGCCCGAAGATCGTGGATGCGATCGAGGAAGCCCGCGCCCATGGCGATCTGTCAGAAAATGCCGAATATCATGCGGCAAAGGAACGTCAGGGCCAGGTCGAAGCGCAGATTGCTGACATTGAAAGCAAAGTCAGCCGCGCCCAGATTATTGATCCTGCTTCACTTTCGGGTGATCGGATCGTATTCGGCGCAACCGTGACCTTGCTGGACGAGAACGACAAGCCGGTAAAATACCAGATTGTCGGTGAGACGGAAGCGGACGCGAAACGCGGCCGCATTTCCTACAATTCACCGCTGGCCAAGGCCTTGATCGGAAAACATGTCGACGACGAGATCGAAGTGTCGGTCCCATCGGGTGACAAGTTTTATCTCGTGCAGAAGATTGAATTCATCTGAGAGGAACTCTCCCGGCCAGGGCCGGGAGGAACCTTTGCCGATCTGCGGCGAGGGCCGGATCGCCGGCCTGTGCCGCTATTTCCCGTCAGCTTCGGGATCGAGCAATTTGTGGAGATGGACGATGACATATTTCATCTCCGCATCATCGACTGTGCGTTGCGCCTGAGCGCGCCAAGCCTCCAGCGCTTCTTCGTAGGATGGGTAAATCCCGACCACATGCACGCTGTAAGGGTCCTGGAAGTCGAGTGAACGGGGATCTTTGACCCGGCCACCCATGACCAGGTGAAGAAGTTGCTTGGATTTTGGGTCGGACATCGTTGCGCCTTGCTTTTCCGGGGAGGGATTGGCCGCGCGCAATAAAGAATTCAGCGCAACTGGCAAGTCCGCGGAGAGTGCTTTGCTCTATTCGGTAAAGTAGACCGTGCCGGCCTGTTGCCTCAATTCATCCGGTTTCGCAGATCACGAACGGCTCGGCCGGTTTTTTTGGCAACTGTGCGGCGAAGGGTCGCAGCACCGTCAGCGGCGATACTGGCTCTATGGCCCGCTTCACGGCGAAGCGTACGTGCGCCGTCTTCCATACTGTCGCCAAAATCTTCGAGCTTGTCCTTGCCGCTGAGGGCCGCTTTGCCCGCTGTATCAAGCAAGCCCGACCCATAGGCCATGCCGAATTCGGCAGCCAAGCTTGCCAGCGATAAAGCGCGGCGACCCAGCCCGAGGGTAAACCTGCGGCCACGTGCCGGCACAACAGCCGCAATCAAGGCGCCCACGGCAAGGGCACCGGCCAATGTTGCAATCGGGTGATCCTTTACCAGCCGTGTCGCTCCTTCGCGGGCATCGCGGGCATATTCTGCCACGCTGCGCTGCGCGTGGCGGGCTTCACCGGCCTCGATTTTCTGGCGCAGGGATTCTCGCTTTTCGTCATGGGTCATCGGTGGTTCTCCAAAATTTTCAACTCAGGGAACGAACGCGCTCAATTGCCTTCCGGTTCCTCAGGGGATTCACCCGGATCGGGTTCGGTGTTCGCGTCATCGCTGAACAGTTCCATGATCGGGTTCCGGGCGAACCAGACCAAAATTGCTGCAATCAGGGTTCCCAGTACGGCGCGATTGCTGCCAGCCACGTCAACCGCTTCTTCGAATACATCGACCGCACCTTCGCTGACCCGGTCGATCACGCGCGAACCCAGTTTCTTTGCGCTAAGTTCGGTCCTCAGCTGGGCCACATCGGCTTTGACCAACGCCAGCGCCGCATTGCGCAACCTGCGGTCTTCCTTCATCCGGCGGGCAAGTTCCTCGCTCATTCCTCCGTCTCCGAATAGGTATCGGAAAGGCTTTCGAAACGCGCCTTGGCCTTCATCGCCAGAATTCCGCCAGCCAATAGCAGTAATCCCACCACCAGAGCTGTCGCGCCAAGCGCAGTGATCAGCGGTGCCAGTGCAAAAATGGCCCCTATTACCAAAGCAACCAGAGCCAGATGGAGCACTGCGAAGGCGCAGATGGCGTAGAATATGCCCTTCTTGCCGTGGTCGCCAGCAAGGGCGAGGCGGGATTTCTGGAATGCCAATTCGGCTTCCACATAGACCCGGCCATCTTCGAACAGATCATGCAGATCGTCTGATAAAGACGTTTCGGGAAAGGAATCATCCCCTCCCGAAAGGTCATCGTCATCTTCGTGCCCTTGGGGCTGTCCGTCATCGCGCATGTCCAGCCCCTAGAGCGTAGACGCGCCGACGGTCAAATCGCGCGTGCAGTCCTGTCCTCGGCAAATTGTCGGTCAGTCGCGATTGCCGCGGAACAGACGCGCGAGGAGAAAACCCACAACAGCGGCAATGCCGACAGCGGCAGCGGGGCTCTTGCGGACCATTTCACGTGCGTCGTCGCCCAACTCGTCCACACTCTTGGCTTCGAGTTTGGCCGCAGTTTCTTGCATGGAACGGGATGCCGAGCGGGCGTAGTCACCATATTTCGCGCCCAGTTTGTCATCGATCACGGCGGCGCTGTCGGATACCATCTTGCCAAGAGAGGCAATTGCGTCGCTTGCCTTGGTCTTGCCATCTGCCGCGAGGTCGGCGGCACGAACCTTCGCATCGGCAGCAAGATCGGCGGCCTTGGCCCGCGCTTCTGCAGAATATTCCTTGGCATCTTCAATCAGCACGCCCGACTTGTCCTTCGCCTTTTCGCGATAAACAGTCGCGCGGTTGGCTGCTTCTGTCTTCAACGCAGCCGCGCCGGCACGCGCTTCATCGAGCGCGGCGTTGAAGCGGGTCTTGGCTTCCGCAGTGCCATTCTTCTTGGCCGCCGCAGGCTTCTTGGCTGCCTTGGCTTTGGCTGTGGTCTTTGTTGTGCTGGCTTGAGCCATAGTCGTTTCCTTTGCCTTCGAATTCGTATTCAGAAACCCCACCGGACGGCAGATGGCCCCTTACTTGACCTAACGTAACTTGCGCGGCTTTGTTCCGGCGCATATGGCGCCTTGAACTCGCCAGATACCTTTAACTTAGGTGGTGTGTTAGTTAATTACAACAGTCTGAGCCGGAGCGTAACCGAAATGACCGCGATAATCGATATTCATGGCCGTGAAATTCTCGATAGCCGGGGTAATCCGACGGTAGAGGTCGATATCCTGCTCGAAGACGGCAGCTTTGGCCGCGCGGCCGTGCCTTCGGGCGCATCAACCGGCGCATATGAAGCGGTTGAACTGCGCGATGGCGACAAGAACCGGTATCTTGGTAAAGGCGTGCTCAAGGCGATAACGGCTGTGAACGGCGAGATTGCGGATGCCCTGCTTGGCCTCGATGCCGAAGATCAGCGTGATCTCGATCTCGCGATGATCGAACTTGACGGTACGGATAACAAGTCACGGCTTGGCGCCAACGCCATCCTTGGCGTCAGCATGGCGGCGGCCAAGGCGGCGGCCAATGCGCGCGGTATGCCGCTGTGGGCCTATGTCGGCGGAGTTTCGGCCCATGTGCTGCCGGTACCCATGATGAATATCATCAATGGCGGTGAACATGCCGATAACCCGATCGATATTCAGGAATTCATGATCATGCCCGTGGGCGCGGGCAATATTGCCGAGGCGGTGCGCTGGGGCAGTGAGGTGTTCCATACTTTGAAGAAAGGTCTGTCCGACAAGGGCCTCGCCACAGCAGTCGGCGATGAAGGCGGTTTTGCGCCCGATCTGGCCAGCACACGCGATGCCCTGGATTTCATCATGGCCTCGATCGAAAAGGCGGGCTTCAAACCTGGCCAGGATATCGTGCTGGCGTTGGATTGTGCGGCTTCGGAATTCTTCAAGGATGGCAAATATGAAATTTCGGGTGAAGGCAAATCGCTCTCGCCAGATGAAATGGCCGCTTATCTTGCCAAACTTTGCGAAGACTATCCAATCCGTTCGATCGAGGATGGAATGGATGAAGATGACTTCCACGGTTGGAAGGCGTTGACCGACATGATCGGCAATTCAGTCCAGCTGGTCGGCGATGATTTGTTCGTGACCAATCCCAAAAGGCTGGCGATGGGTATCGAGAAGGGCCTTGGCAACTCATTGCTGGTCAAGGTCAACCAGATCGGCACCCTGACAGAAACACTGGAAGCGGTCAGCATGGCGCACCGCGCGGGCTACACCACCGTCATGTCGCACCGATCCGGCGAAACCGAAGATGCGACGATTGCCGATCTGGCCGTCGCAACCAATTGCGGGCAGATCAAAACCGGCAGCCTCGCACGTTCCGATCGCCTCGCGAAATATAACCAGCTGATCCGGATCGAAGAAGAACTGGGCGCAAGCGCAATTTACGCCGGGCGTGGTTGTTTCGGGTAACAGACCGTCGGCCTTCGTATTGGAAGGTCTACAATTTTCGAAATGACATCATTGCAGAACGCTGGACCGGTGGGGTATGGGGCGCAATCGACCCAGTGCGGCGCTATTAAGCGCGCGCCTTCAAGGATTTATATTCTATGAAATCGAAACTGATTGCGGCCCTTCTACTCGGCACCGCCACACTCATCGCAGGACCTGTTGGCTGCAAAATGGCCGGAGCTGATGTGGCTGCTGTGGCTGGTACGGGAATCGGCATCGATCCTGCGGCAATGGACAAAACAATTAGTCCCGGTGACGATTTTTACGGATACGCCAATGGCGAATGGATGAAGAAAACGCAGATTCCGGCAGACCGGTCCAGCGTGGGCGGCTTCTGGATTGCCGATCAGACAACTGAAA
>JAHEAV010000008.1:50245-103635 GCA_024642565.1 Erythrobacter sp. | reverse complement strand
CCGCCAACGCAGGTCGCGATCCGTGCGCCGGCCTTGCCATAAAGCCAGATCAGTTCGCGGCTGACCTGCAGCGCCAGTTCGCGCGTCGGTGCGATCACAAGCGCCAGCGGGCTGGACGATTGGGGTACGCTGCCATCGGGGCCGAGCAGCTGTTCAGCCATCGCAAGACCAAAGGCGACAGTCTTGCCGGAACCGGTTTGCGCCGAAACCACCAGGTCGCGGTTCGCGGCTTCGGCTTCGAGCACGGCGGCCTGAACGGGGGTTGGTTGGGCATAGCCGCGTTCGGCCAGCGCTTCGCCAAGGAATGGCGGGAGATCGGAAAAATTCATGGGACTCGCATTATCAGAGGGAACGGATCGTTGCGGCAGGGAGCGCCGCTGCGCGGGCCCACAGGCCTTGGCCAATCAGTCAAAGCGCAGCCCTTACACGCTTTTTCAGCCTTTGGCTTCCCCTGATTTTGTGCACCTGCGAAATACGATCCGGAATGGCCACTTGCGTTCTCTCCAGAAGGCAGCCGATCGGGCATGGAAGCGATTGCCAGCCAGCAGTGTGCAGTGCATAGCTATGCACGGTCTGAAAGGGAGGCTGCCTGAAAATGTTGGACCGCAAACCGCGCCAGCGCGTGACTTCTTTCGATGTCGCCGAACATGCCGGTGTCAGTCAATCGACGGTTTCCCGCGCCTTGGCCAATTCCAGCGCGATTACCGAAACTACGCGCGCGCGGGTCATCAAATCGGCCGAAGCCCTGGGCTATATGGTCGATACCCGCGCCGCCCAATTGCGCCAGGGCCGGACCGGCACATTGGCGGTTGTGGTAATTTGCCGCCCGGGTGAAGCGGCGAGTGACATCAACCCCTTTTATTTTTCGCTGCTCGGCAGTGTTTGCGCGGCGGCATCGGGGCAAGGATACCAGACCCTGGTGTCGTTCCAGTCTGCGCCCGATCAATTGTTCGGCAAGTACGAAGAAAGCGGTCAGGCGGACGGGTTGATTGTTATTGGCACTACCGCCAATGACGAAGCTTGGAGCTATTATCGCGGCCTCAGCGCCGATGGCCGTGCCGTTGCCTTCTGGGGCTGCCCTTTTGACGAGCTCGAATGGGTCCGCTCGGACAATTACGAAGGGGGATGGATCGCGACGCGGCATTTGATCGATGCTGGGTACAAGGACATCATCCACCTTGGCGCGGTCGATTCGCCCCAGCGCCAGTTCCGCGAACGCTATGAAGGTTACGCCGCAGCCATGGTGGCTGCCGGGCGGGAACCACGGCTTGAGCAGGTCCATCACGAGGCCAATCGGGAAACACAGGGGCGCGAGGCTGTGGCGGCGCTGGTTGAAAGCGGCGCGCGGTTTGATGCTCTGTTCATTGCCTGCGATTCCATTGCCCTTGGCGCGATGGAGGAATTGCGTGATCGCGGGATTTCCGTGCCGGGCCAATGCGGGATCGTCGGCTTCGATGGCATCCGCGAAGGCACCCATTCCAGCCCGCCGCTGACAAGCATCCATCCCGATTTCGAAGTTGCCGGCGCAATGCTGGTGCAAACCGTTCTCGGCGAAACGGAAGGGGCCAAATCGGAACGGCGGGTGCCGATCACCTTGCTCAGGCGCGGCAGCGTGAAATAACACTGCACCCGTTCGTCAATCAATTTGGCAAGCATTGTGATAGAAGGAGTGCCTGGCGGAAACGTCTTGAATCGAGCCGCATGATGCGGAAAATCGATCAAAAATCAGAGCACGCTTGCACATATAAGAATATCTTTATATGCCGTATGAACGATGCGGATCGAGATCATCATGCGCGCCCTTGCGGACCCGACGCGGCTCAGAATCATGCGCTTGCTCAGCGCAATGGAACTGGCCGTGGGCGAACTGGCGCAGGTTCTGGGGCAAAGCCAGCCCCGCGTATCGCGCCATGTCGGCATACTATGCGATGCCGGCCTGGCTGAACGCCACCGTGAAGGCAGCTGGGTCTTTCTTCGCGCTTCCAAAGCGGTCGGTACGGGGCCGGATAGCCGCGGTGGCATGGGGCAAGCGATTTCCCATTTGCTGACCTCGGCCGAACAGGATGATCAGAGATTTTCTGCAGTTTGCGCCGAAGATCGCCGCCAGCTCGCCGCGATCCGCGCATCGCGTGAAGAAAGCGCCGCCAGCTATTTTGCAACCCATGCCGAAGATTGGGACCGGCTGCGCAGCTTGCACAGTCCGGACCAATTGGTCGAGGACCGGCTGGTTGCTGCGTTGGGCGATGCGCCGCTTGGCCATGTGCTCGACATCGGTACCGGAACAGGCCGGATGGCGGAACTGTTTGCCCCGCGCGCCGCCAGCGTTGTTGCTCTCGACAAGAGCCTCGACATGTTGCGGGTTGCACGGGCCAAATTGCAGCATCTGCCCGCCAGCGGCGTGGAATTGGTGCAAGGCGATTTTGCGGCGCTGCCTTTTGCCGCAAACCGTTTTGATACGGTGCTGCTCCATCAGGTGCTGCATTTCGCGCAGGACCCGGCCATGGCACTGGTCGAAGCGGCGCGCGTTACGCGTCCGGGCGGCCGGATCGCCATCGTCGATTTCGTCGCCCACGAACGTGAGGAACTGCGTGATCGCTTCGCCCATGCGCGGCTCGGCTTTGCCGACGCGATGATCCATGAATTTCTGTGCGAGGCTGGCTTTGACCCGGCCGCGCCGATTGCACTTGAGGAAGGTGAACTTGTGGTCAAGATCTGGATTGGCATCCGGCATGGCGCCCAATTGACGCAGGATGCAGGGAAGGCGGCCTCGTGAGTCCGGCACTCGACCAAAGCCGCGAAGCGCAGACGGCGCAGGATAGCCCGCTTTTCTCCGGCTTGCCGGGTGATATTGCGGTGTCTTTTGAATTCTTTCCGCCCAAAAGCGCGGCGATGGAAGCGCAGCTTTGGGGCGCAGTGCAGGAATTGAAGCCGCTGCGGCCGGATTTTGTTTCGGTCACTTACGGCGCCGGCGGTTCAACCCGTGAGCGGACCCACCACACCGTTGCCAGGATAATCGCGGAGGCACAGCTTCCCGCCGCGGCGCATCTGACCTGTGTCGATGCAAGCAAGGCGGAAATTCGCGAAGTGGCAGAACAATATTGGGAAGCAGGTGTGCGCCATATCGTCGCCCTTCGCGGCGACGCCGGGGAACCCGGTGCGCCATTTCGCCCACATCCCGACGGTTACCGCAACGCTGCGGAACTCGTCGCAGGATTGAAAGGGATCGCCGATTTCGAGATTTCGGTAGCGGCCTATCCCGAAACCCACCCCGATGCCGGATGCCCGCAGAGTGACATCGATAATCTGCAGCGCAAACTTGATGCCGGCGCGACCCGCGCGATTTCGCAGTTTTTCTTCGCGCCCGACACGTTTTTCCGTTTTCGCGATGCATTGGCGGCGCGCGGAATTACCGCTCCGGTGGTGCCAGGAATTCTGCCAGTGACCAATGTGGCCCAGGCACGGAAATTCGCCGATGCCTGCGGGGCGCAAATTCCCCTGTGGATGGACGGACTGTTCGAAGGCCTGGACGAACGGCCCGCTGCGCGCCAACTGGTCGCCGCAACTGTGGCGGCCGAATTGTGCCGCCGGCTTTATGCAGGCGGGGTGCGCAATTTTCACTTCTACACGCTGAACCGGGCTGATCTGGCCTATGCGATTTGTCACATGCTGGGGATGCGCCCCCAAGGAGAACAGGCATGACCCCCCGCGAAGCCCTGATTGCAGAAGCGGCCAAGCGTGTGCTGATCTTTGACGGCGCCTTCGGCACCGAAATACAGAACTGCAAGCTGACAGAGGCCGAATATGCCGGACAGTTGGGAATTGCCGCCGATCAAAAGGGCAATAACGACATTTTGGCCCTGACCCGGCCTCAGGTGATTGTGGACATTACCAAGGCCTATCTTGATGCCGGTTCGGATGTCATTTCGACCAACACGTTTTCCGCGAACCGCATTTCGCAGGCCGATTATGCGGCTGAACATCTGGTGCGCGATATCAATGTCGCCTCTGGCCGCATCGCGCGCGCGTTGGCCGATGAATATGCGGCAAAGGATGGCCGCCCCCGTTTTGTGGCTGGCGCGATCGGACCGACCAACAAGACATTGTCTCTATCGCCCGATGTCGAAGACCCCGGTTTCCGGGAAATCAGTTTCGATGATCTGGTCGATGTCTACCGCGAACAGGCCGCAGCGCTGGTTGAAGGCGGGGTGGATTTCATTCTGGTCGAAACGATTTTTGACACGCTCAACGCCAAGGCGGCAATCTTTGCCGTGCGCAGGCTGGCAGAAGAACTCGGGCGGGATGTGCCCTTGATGCTGTCAATGACCCTGACCGATCTTTCGGGCCGCAATCTGTCGGGGCACACGGTGGAAGCGTTCTGGTACGCGGTCCGCCATGCCCGCCCGGTTACTATCGGGCTCAACTGTTCTTTCGGGGCCGAGCAATTGCGCCCGCATATCCAGTTGCTCAGCAAAACCGCAGACACGCTGCTGCTGGCCTATCCCAATGCGGGCCTGCCCAACGAACTGGGGGAATATGACGAAGCGCCTGAAACAACCGCCGCGCTAGTGCGTGAATGGGCCGCGAACGGGCAAGCCAACATCCTTGGCGGATGCTGCGGATCGACGCCCGAACATATCACAGCGATTGCAAAGGCAGTGGACGGGCTGGCTCCGCGCAAGGTCCCCATCCCGGAAACACGAACGCGGCTGGCAGGGCTCGAACCGTTCACGATTGCGGCCTGAAGGTGGAAACCGGCCCTCTAACCGGGGCCTGAACACAGCTGGCAAGGCCAGCGGATAGAATTTCGGACCCCTGGCTTTGCTAGGGGTGACGATGCAGGAAAGCACGAAATGTCACTCTCGGTCGATACCGTTCAAGGATCCCAGTTCGTCAATATCGGCGAACGCACAAATGTAACTGGTTCTGCCCGGTTCAAGAAGCTGATCATGGCCGATGATTACGCCGCAGCCGTTGAAGTTGCGCGCGAACAGGTCGAAAACGGCGCACAGATCATCGACGTGAATATGGACGAAGGGCTGCTCGATGCGGTCCATGCCATGACCACCTTTCTCAAGCTGATCGCTGCCGAGCCCGACATTGCCCGCGTGCCGGTGATGGTCGACAGTTCCAAATGGGACGTGATCGAAGCCGGTCTGAAATGCGTTTCGGGCAAGCCCATTGTCAATTCGATCAGCATGAAAGAGGGCGAGGATCAATTTCTCGAACATGCCCGCAAATGCATGGATTATGGTGCCGCTGCGGTTGTGATGGCCTTTGACGAGACGGGGCAGGCAGACACGAAGGCGCGCAAGGTCGAAATCTGTGCGCGGGCCTACGACCTGTTGGTCGGTATCGGCTTTCCGCCAGAGGACATCATCTTCGACCCCAATATCTTCGCCGTGGCGACCGGGATCGAAGAACATGACCGCTACGGACTGGATTTCATCGAAGCGGTGCGAGAAATCAAGGCACGCTGCCCCCATGCCAAGACTTCGGGCGGATTGTCGAACCTGAGCTTCAGCTTCCGCGGCAACGAGACAGTGCGCCGCGCCATGCATTCGGTGTTTCTTTATCATGCGATACCGGCGGGGCTAGACATGGCCATCGTCAACGCTGGCCAGCTGGATATTTATGACCAGATCGACCCCGTGCTGCGGGCGGCCTGCGAAGATGTGATCCTCATGCGTCCGGTGGCGGGCGAAATGACCGCAACCGAACAGTTGATCGCACTGGCGGAAAGTTACCGGGGGCAAGACCCGGCAGCCGAAAAGCTGGCCGCGGAATGGCGCGGCTGGCCGGTGAAGAAGCGGCTTGAACATGCGCTGGTCAAAGGGATCGACGCGCATGTGGTGGACGATACAGAAGAAATGCGCGCGCAAACCCAAGCCGCTGGCGGCCGTCCGATCGAGGTGATCGAAGGCCCGCTGATGGAAGGGATGAATGTCGTCGGCGATCTGTTCGGCAGCGGCCAGATGTTCCTGCCCCAAGTGGTCAAATCAGCGCGCGTGATGAAGAAAGCGGTCGCGCATCTGATTCCCTTTATCGAGGCAGAAAAGGACAAGCTTGCCCCGGAAGACCAGCGTGCCAAAGGCAAGATCGTGATGGCGACCGTTAAGGGCGATGTGCACGATATTGGTAAGAATATCGTCGGCGTGGTCTTGCAGTGCAACGGCTATGATGTGATCGACCTTGGTGTGATGGTGCCGTGGTCCAAAATCCTCGAAGTGGCCAAAGCCGAGAATGCCGACATGATCGGCTTGTCGGGCCTAATCACCCCTTCGCTTGATGAAATGGTCACGGTCGCCGAAGAAATGCAGCGCGCAGGGATGACCATGCCGCTCCTGATTGGCGGCGCAACAACCAGCAAGGTGCACACCGCACTCCGGATCGAACCGGCCTATTCCGGCCCGGTGATCCATGTGCTCGATGCCAGCCGCGCGGTCGGCGTGGCGAGCAAGCTCCTGTCGGACACCTTGCGGGATGAGTTCGTGGCGGCAACCGCAGCGGAATATGCGCATATTCGCGACGTGCGCGCGGGCAAGGGGCAAAGCGAATTGCTGAGTCTCGAAGATGCCAGGGCCAACAGCTTTTTTGCCGACATGAGCGACAAGAGCCCACCGCCGTTGCAACCCGGCGTTCATGCGTTCGACGATTGGTCACTGGCGGATCTGCGCGATTATATCGACTGGACCCCGTTCTTCCGGGCCTGGGAACTGCATGGCAACTATCCGGCCATTCTGACGGACGATGTGGTTGGAGAAAGTGCGCGTTCCCTGTGGGACGATGCCCAGGGAATGCTGGACCGGATCATTGATGAAAAATGGCTTGTGGCCAAGGCGGTCGCCGGTTTCTGGCCTTGCGCACGCCACGGTGACGATGTGGCCATCCACTTGCCCAACGAAGATCATGTCAATCTTCCCTTCCTGCGCCAACAGGTCAAAAAATCCCGTGATCGCGCCAATTTCTGCCTCGCCGATTTTATCGATCCGGCCGGTGACTGGATCGGCGGTTTCGCGGTGGGTATTCACGGGATTGATCCGCATTCGGCGCGCTTTCAGGCGGCCCATGACGATTACTCGGATATCCTGCTCAAGGCGCTGGCAGACCGTTTTGCCGAAGCGATGGCCGAGCGGCTGCACAAGCATGTCCGCACGGACCTGTGGGGCTATGCACCGGGTGAACAACTCACCAATGAAGCCCTGATCAAGGAGCAATATCGCGGGATCCGCCCTGCGCCGGGCTATCCCGCTTGCCCCGACCACAGTCTCAAGCCAATCTTGTTCGATTTGCTCGATGCGCCGGAAAATGTCGGGCTGACGCTGACGGAAAGCTTTGCCATGTGGCCGACGGCTGCGGTCAGCGGATTTTATTTCTCCCATCCCGAAAGCGCCTATTTCGGGGTCGCCCGTGTGGGGCGGGACCAGTTGGAAGATTATGCGGCACGGCGCCGGATTGATTTGGCAGTGGCAGAGCGATGGCTGCGCCCCAACCTCGATTGACCGCGCCGGCACCGGGCGTGATCGTCAAGCTGGGCGGGCTTGCACTGGTGCTGCTTTATGCAGGCCTGTTGCTGACTGCGCCATACGATCCGCAATTGCTGGGTGAATTGTGGTTTCTACCCGGGATCGGGATTGTCGGCGCAATCATTGCCAACACTTCTGGCACCGGGGGCGGGGTTGTGTTTGTTCCTGTATTCAATGCCTTACGCGAACACGGAGTGATGGCGCTTGATCCCCTCCGCGTCACCGCGGCTTCGATGGGCATCCAGAGTTTTGGAATGACCATGGGCGCGCTGCGTTGGACCGATCGCCTGCTGCACCAGCCGCAACTGCCCGCAGGATCACCGGATGCCGCCGTTCGGCCAAGGGATTATGCGCTGGTAATCCTGTCCGTATTGGCGCTTTCGCTCCCGGCCATGCTGGCCGTGCAGCGCCTCGAAGCGTTTGATGGGCACGCGGTTCTGGTGGGTTACAAGGCGTTCTCGATCGCGCTCGGGCTTGCCCTGATTGCGACGACATGGACGGTCAATCGCAACAGGCCGGAACGCGCCCGTCTGGAACGGACCGATCTTTTGATCCTGCTTCTGATTGCGATCCCCGGCGGGGCGATCACAGCGTTGTTTTCGGTCGGGATCGGTGAACTCGTGGCGCTCTACCTGTTCATCCGGCATTATCCGATCCTGCTCTGCACGGGCGCCGCCTGCGTGATCTCATCCGTAAGTGTGCTGGTTGGAAGTATCTGGCATGTGCAGACCGGCACCATCCAGTGGGAAGTTGTGCTGCTGGCGGGACCGGGGGCCGCACTGGGCGGATTTCTGGCCCGTCCGGTTGCGTTGTGGCTGGGTGCACAGCGATTGAAGACGCTGGATGGCAGCTGGATCGTGCTTTCGGCTTTCTACCTGATTGCGCTAAACTGGCGGTAACTGGCAGATCGCCATTGACGGGCCTGATATCATCGGCAAAAGGACTCCCGTCGCTGGGGGTTTCGATTCCCGGCCATGACGCGGGAGAGATCGCAGGCCTTTCAAGGACTTGTGGCGCCGAAGGAGCAACCGCCCCGGAAACTCTCAGGCAAACGGACCGCGCCGTGGCAGACACTCTGGAAAGCAGGTGGCGGCTGGCCACCTCACCGAAGGGGTAATCCAGCCCGTTCCATGTGGACGGGCAGGGCGAAGCTCTCAGGTATTCCCGACAGAGGGGGCGTGGTGAAGATGTCCTGTCCAAGGCATCGCCATGTCTGTCGGGATTGTTGATTTGAGCGAAGACCTAACCGAAACCCACCCTGATGATCTGCCGGAAGAGCAGGTGCTGCCGCTTGATGCGTGGCACCGTGATTGCGGCGCACGAATGGTGGAATTCGCCGGCTACCAAATGCCGATCCAGTACACCGGCCCCCATGGCGGCATTGTCGCCGAACATGAATGGACGCGCACCCATGCCGGGCTGTTCGATGTCAGCCATATGGGCCAGCTCCTCCTGTCAGGCGATGGTGTTGATGCGGCGGTGGAGGCACTGCTCCCGATTGATCTTTCCACGCTGAAGCTGGGTATGCAGCGCTATTCCTTGCTGCTCGACGAAAATGGCGGGGTGCTGGACGACCTGATGGTTTCGCGCTGGCCGAATGCGCTTTACCTCGTCGTCAATGGCGCGACCAAATGGGAAGACATTGCCCATTTGCGCGAACATCTGCCGGATAATATCACGCTCAACCATTTGCAGGACCGCGCACTGCTTGCCTTGCAGGGACCGGAAGCCTTTCAGGCATTGGAAAGGCATGTGACGGGCGACTATCCGCTTTCCGCGCTCACGTTCATGCGGTTCGGTCAGTTCGCGATCGGCGATGTCGAAATGACCATCAGCCGGTCAGGCTATACCGGTGAAGACGGCTTTGAAATCTCGCTGCCGGCCGACGCGGCGGCACAGATTGCAACCCTGCTTTGTGCCGAGCCGGAAGTGCAGCCAATCGGCCTTGGTGCCCGCGACAGTCTGCGGCTGGAAGCGGCGCTGCCGCTCTATGGCCATGATCTTGATACCCAAGTGGATCCGGTTTCTGCCGGACTGCAGTTTGCCCTTGCCAAACGGCGCCGGGAAAGCGGCGGCTGGATGGGTCATGAAGCGATAATGCAGATTCTCGCTGATGGCCCCGCAACGCGGCGGGTCGGACTGGTGATCGAAGGCCGCTTGCCGGCACGCGAAGGCGCGCTGGTTTTTGCCGGTGACGCGCAAATTGGCCGGGTCACCTCTGGCGGTTTTTCGCCCACGCTCGGCTATCCAATCGCGATGGCCTATGTCACCGCTGACCATGCAGCAGACGGTGCCGCGTTGCAGATTGAAGTCCGCGGGCGGCGCCTGGATGCGCGGATCGCGCCGATGCCCTTCGTGCCGCACAATTACTATCGAGGAGATGCAAAATGAGCCGCTATTTCACCGAAGACCATGAATGGATCGATGTCGAAGGCGATACCGCCACCGTTGGCATCACCGATTACGCGCAGGGCCAGCTTGGCGATATTGTATTCGTCGAATTGCCGGATGTCGGCGCCATGGTGGACAAGGGCAAGGATGCCGCTGTGGTCGAAAGCGTGAAGGCCGCCAGCGATGTCTATGCGCCGATCAGCGGTGAAGTGGTGGAAAGCAACAGCGCGCTTGATGATGATCCGGCACTGGTAAACACCTCACCGGAAGAAGACGGCTGGTTCTTCAAGCTGACCATCGGTGACAAGGCCGAACTGGACGGTTTGATGGATGCCAAGGCTTACGCGAATTTCGTCGAATCGCTGTGAATTCTTCTCTCCTGCCTGCGGGATAGAATTGGAGTAAAGAAATGCGTTACCTGCCCCTGACCGATAGTGATCGTTCGGCGATGCTCGAAGTGATCGGCGCGAGCGATATCGATGCACTGTTCGTGGATGTCCCGCCCGAAGCGCAGCTGGACGGGCCGATCCGCGGCCTGCCGATGCATGCCAGCGAAATGGCGGTCGAACAGCATATGCGGCGGCTGTCCAAGCAAAATCTGGCGGCCGCCGATGCACCGTTCTTCCTGGGGGCAGGGGCCTATCGGCATCACGTTCCGGCCAGCGTCGACCATCTCATTCAGCGCGGTGAATTCCTGACGGCTTACACGCCCTATCAGCCCGAAATCGCGCAGGGCACCTTGCAGATGCTGTTTGAATTCCAGAGCCAGGTTGCGCGGCTCTATGGCTGCGCGGTTGCCAATTCCTCCATGTATGATGGTTCGACGGCTTGCTGGGAAGCGGTGGCGATGGCCAGCCGGGTGACGAAGCGCAGCCGCGTGGTGCTGTCGGGCGCGTTGCATCCGCATTATGCCGAAGTCGTCCGGACCATGGCGAAATTCACCGATGACAAGATTGCCGGGGCGCAGCCGGCTCTGCAGGCGCAGCCCGACAATGCCGGGCTGATCGCGCGGATTGATGAAGCGACCAGCTGTGTGGTGGTGCAATATCCCGACATTCTCGGGCGCTTGCCCAATCTGGCCGAAATTGCCGATGCCGCCCATGCCAAGGGTGCGCTGCTGATTGTGGTGAATACCGAGCCGGTGGCTCTTGGGGCGATTACCTCGCCCGGTGAACTGGGCGCAGATATTGTCGTGGGCGAAGGGCAGTCGATCGGCGTGGGCTTGCAATTCGGCGGGCCGTATCTCGGCCTGTTCGCGGTGCGCGACCCCAAACATGTTCGCCAGATGCCGGGCCGCCTGTGCGGCGAAACCGTGGACGCCGATGGCAAACGCGGTTTCGTGCTGACGCTCAGCACGCGCGAACAACATATCCGGCGGGAGAAAGCGACCAGCAATATCTGCACCAATTCGGGCCTGTGTGCGCTGGCTTTCAGCGTCCACATGACTTTGCTGGGTGAAACAGGCTTGCGCCAACTGGCGGCGGAGAACCATCGGCTGGCATGTCTGGCGGCTGACACATTGGCGGCGGTGCCGGGTGTGCGCGTATTGAATGATACCTTCTTCAACGAATTTACCATCCTGCTTGAAAAGGATGCGCGGGCAATCGTGCGCGATCTTGCGGAAGATGGCGTGCTGGCGGGCGTATCGCTGGGCCGGCTCTATCCCGATCTGGCAGATCTGGCGGGCGGCCTGCTGGTCGCGGTGACTGAAACCACCACGGAAGAAGACATTCATGCTCTGGCTGCCGCCCTGAAGGAGAAACTGGCATGAGCGCGCCCAACAAAACCGGCTGGAAACCGGCGATGAATGCTGACGGCGAGATGATGGCTGTGACGGCCACATACACCGGAAATCGTGCGCTGATGCTGGATGAAGCCCTGATCTTCGAGATTGGCAGCACCGAAACCACCGGGGTCGATTTGCCCGATGCGCCACTGCCCGCCGCGAACCGCCTTGGCGGGTTTGAACGGCGCGATCCCATTGGTCTGCCCGGATTGTCAGAGCCGGAAACCGTGCGCCACTATACCCGGCTGAGCCGCCAGAATTATGCCATCGATCTGGGCCTGTTCCCCTTGGGTAGTTGCACCATGAAACACAATCCGCGGCTCAACGAGAAAGTTGCCCGGATGCCCGGTTTTGCCGATGTCCATCCGCTCCAGCCGGTCGGCACAGTGCGCGGCGCGCTGGAGGTGATGAACGAACTTGCGTTCTGGCTGATCGAGCTGACCGGAATGCACGGCGTGGCGATGAGCCCCAAGGCGGGCGCGCATGGCGAACTGTGCGGTATCCTGTGTATTCGTGCCGCGTTGGAGGCACGGGGCGATGCCCGCAAGGTCGTGCTCTGCCCGGAAAGTGCGCATGGCACGAACCCCGCCACCGCGGCCTTCGCCGGATATCAGGTGGAGGATATTCCCGCCACGGCAGAAGGCCGGGTCGATCTGGAGGCACTTAAGGCGCGCCTCGGGCCCGATGTTGCAGCGGTGATGATTACCAATCCGAACACTTGCGGCCTGTTTGAACGCGATATGAAGGCCATTTCCGACGCGGTCCATGAAGCAGGCGCCTTTGTCTATTGTGATGGAGCGAACTTCAACGCGATTGTCGGCCGGGTGCGGCCGGGCGATCTTGGCGTGGATGCGATGCACATCAACCTGCACAAGACATTCTCCACCCCGCATGGCGGGGGCGGACCGGGATCCGGGCCGGTAGTATTGTCCGAAGCGCTTTCGCCTTATGGGCCCTTGCCCTTTACCGCGCGCACGGCAGACGGGGTGGTGCATCTGGTCGAGGAGGAAAATACCGGTGCGTTCGATCATACGCAGAGTTTCGGCCGTATGACCGCGTTCCACGGCCAGATGGGCATGTTCACCCGCGCGCTGACCTATATCCTCAGCCACGGGGCGGACGGGTTGAAGCAAGTGTCCGAAGATGCCGTGCTGAACGCCAATTATATTCTGCGCAGTCTGGAAGATGTGTTGCATGCGCCCTTCGCCGCCAGCGGCCCATGTATGCATGAGGCGATTTTCGGAGATAAAGGCTTTGCCGCCGGGCTAAGTACCCTCGATCTCGCCAAAGGACTGATCGACGAGGGTTTCCACCCGATGACGATGTATTTCCCGCTGGTGGTCCACGGGGCGATGTTGGTCGAACCGACTGAAACGGAAAGCAAGGCGGCGCTCGACCAGTTTATCGGCGCATTGCGCAGCGTGGCAGAACGGGCAATTGCGGGCGATGAATCACTGAAAACGGCACCGCACTTTGCCCCCCGCCGCCGGTTGGACGAGACTCTGGCTGCCCGCAAGCCGGTGTTGGCGTGGAGCGATCCGGGCATGGATTGACCGATGGCGCTTGATTAAACCGGCCCGAACCGCTTTCCTGCCCAAGAGGGGGAAGCGCCATGCCGCAAGGCGGTTCGGACAGTTTTATCAAGCGCGGTTGGCGCAACGTCAGCGAGGCAGGGCAACAACGCCTGGTGCTGACTGCAATCCTGGTGGTTGTCGCGCTGCTGGTGGCGCGGTTCAGCTGGTATATTCCCGGCCTTGGCGAAGCGGAGCGGGCGCTATTCGATTCGCGCAGTTTTGTCGAAGCGGACAGGCACGAAGTCGGGCAGGACCAGCGTGTCGTGCAGATTGTCTATACGGACGACACCTTGATTGCGGCGCGCAAGCGTTCACCCCTTGATCGCGGAATTCTCATCCGGACCTTGCGCAACCTCGACGCGATGGGCGCAAAGGCTATCGGCATCGATATTCTGTTCGACCAGCCGCAGGATGAAGACGAAGAATTGATCGAGACCCTGCGGGCGATGAAGACGCCGACCTTTATCGCCTTTGTGTCCATGGATGTGAACCAGGGGGACATTGTCTATAATCAGCAGCAATATCTCGATTCCTTTGTCGCCTCGCTCGAAGGCAGCAAGGCCGCGCCCGCCAGCGTGATGCTCAGCGATGCTGACGGAGTTACCCGGCTGTGGCCAGCCGATCGCAGTGACATTCCGCCCTTGCTTGGCCGCGCCATGTTGATGGCTGCAGGCGATGGCGACAAGATTATGCGGGGATACGAGGGAAGCGTCCGTTACCAATTGCCAGCGGACCCGACACGCGGTGTGTTCACCACGGTCCCGATTGATCCCTATGCAATTCCCGACCTCGCCGCAGTTCCGGAATTGTCGGCGGAACTCGTGCCGGCTGTGCAGGGGCGCTATGTCCTGATTGGCGGCGATATCGTCGATGTTGACCGGCTGCCGACACCCTTGTCGGAAGCTACCGGTTCGGCGGAACCGCCCGGAATCTATTTTCACGCCACCAGCATTGCCCAGATGCTGGATGGCAAGGCCTTGCCCAGACCAATGGCGATCACATTATGGCTGTTTGCGCTGGGGTTTGTCGGTCTGGCGGCTCTTTCGGCCTTGCTCGAATGGAAGGACTGGCGGATTTACGGCCTTCTTGGCGTCCAGTTCGCAGTGATGATCGGGATAGGCTTTCTGATGCATAATCGCGGTGTCGACACCTACGGCCTTCCCGCTTTTGGCTGGATTGTCGGCTGGCTTATTGCCTTTACGGCCGTCACCTCGGCCGCACGCGCTGCAGGCGCAGTGCAACGCAATTTCGCGCAAGGGGCCCTTGGCAAATACCTCCCCCGCGAAATGGCCCAGGAGATCATAAACAAACCCGAACTGCTTGCGCTCCACGGCGAAAAGAAGTCGATCTTCGTTCTGTTCAGCGATCTCGAAGGCTTCACCAAGATGAGCCATGCCCTGCAACCGGAAATGGTGGCAAAACTGCTCAACCGGTATCTTGAGAGCCTGAGCCAGGTCGTGCTCGACCATGGGGGCGTGATCGACAAATTCGTGGGCGATGCCGTTGTTGCCTTCTGGGGCGCGCCGATTGCCCGCCCGGACGATGCCCAACGCGCGGCACGCGCGGGCTACGCCATATGGCAGGCGGGCGAGGCGTTCCGTGCCGAAGTGGCGAAGATGGATGGCAATTTGCCCAAGATCGGCAAAACACGGGTCGGCTTGCATTACGGAGAGGCGGTGGTCGGAAATTTCGGCGGCAAAACCCGCATCCAGTACACCGCGCTTGGAGACAGCATGAATACGGCAGCCCGCCTTGAGGCGGCCAATAAGGCGCTGGATTCCAGTGTTATGGCCAGCCGTGAATTTGCCGAGAAATCCGGCCTGGACTGGTGGCGGCCGATGGGGCGGGTGGTGCTGAGAGGGCGCGCGCAGCCCGTCGATATATTCGAACCGGCCCCCGATTTCCCCAAGGCCGATCGCAACATTCTCGCGCAGGTGATAATCTTGGTGGATAGTGACACGCCTGCGGCCCAGACTTTGTTGCAGGAACTTGCGCAAAGGCACCCGGATGACAAGGCCCTGGCTAATCTGCTACAACGTGTGGCCAATCTGAATGAGAGGAATGCCTATGTCCTGGGTTAGAAATCTGTCGGTTTCCGCGGCGCTGGCCGGTGCCGCGTTCGCCTTGGTCAATTCCGATGATGCCCGGGCCGATGTGGTAGTCGCCTCCAGCGGGCCGTCCTCCGCCCAATATCCCGTTGGCAAGAAACTGGCTGCGAGTGAACAAATCACCCTGAAAGCCGGGGATACGGTGACCGTTCTGGGCCAAGGCGGAACGCGGGTAATCAGCGGTGCGGGCAGCCACCGTGTTGGTGCGCGGGTGGCTACGAAGCGATCCACCTTTGCCGCGTTGACCCGCGAGAGGTCGGCATCACGGGTTCGCACCGGTGCGGTGCGCGGCGATCTGGTTACAGCGGAGATCACCCGTCCAAACATCTGGTTTATCGATGTCACGCAGTCCGGCACAATGTGTATTGCGGACCCCGCCGCGGCCCAATTATGGCGACCGGGCACCGAAGGTTCGCCAACCTATGTGGTGGCAAACAAGGCGTCACCCAATCATGTGCATGTTGCCTTTGCTGCCGGGCAAACGACTGCCCCTTGGAATGTCAGCCAGTTGCCACTGGCTGATGGGGCCAACTATTCGATAACCGGCCCGTCCGGCGGCCCGTCGAGCGAGATCAGTTTTGTGATGCTGGCATCCGTTCCCGCCAACCCGGAAGATCTGGCCGCCGCCTTGATCGAGAAGGGCTGCACCGGCCAGCTTGCATTGCTCACCACTGCCTTGATGTAGTGGCGGTAGGCCGAATCGCCCCTGACAATTCGGTGATCTTGCGGATCAGGGCGCCGCGGGTTGGTTGAATTTTCGGGCCGGTCGGCTTCCCAGCGGTGTCTGCCAAGGGATACGTGATGCAACCGCGCTGCCATTTCGGCGCGAATTGGCCAATCTTGCCGTTTCGAACGATTTTTATCCCTCGCCGGTTGGCATAGCGGACTTTTGTCTGCAGGATGCCTGCAGGATCAAGCTTTGCCTGATGGGGAGGGGTAACGCATGACACAGATCGCCGGAAAAACCCTCGCTTTGGCCTTGCTGCCATTGTTGCTGGCGGCGCTGTTGCTGGCGGACGCTGCTGGCCCCGCATGGGCGCAAGCCACCAATAACACTGGCCGGTATGAAGGCGTGGCGACCTGCGCGGGTTCAACGTGCCACGGCCGGGCGGAAGGCAACGGCGAAGCCGTGCGGCAGGATGAAATCGCCAGTTGGCAAGAACCGTCATCGGCCAGTGGCGCGCATAGCCGTGCCTATGCCGTGCTTGCCAGTATGCGCGGGCGCACCATCGCCGCCAATCTTGGTCTTGGTGCTGCGACTTCGGCTCCCGCTTGTCTCGGCTGCCATTCGACTTATGCGCCAGAGGGGCAGCGCGGGCCGCGTTTCCTGACAAGCGACGGGGTCGGTTGCGAAAGCTGCCATGGGGCGGCGGCGGGATGGATCGCCAGTCATTATTCCAAGCCTGCAACCCATGCTTCCAATGTTGCGAGCGGATTGATCCCGCTCGAACGGCCGCAGGTTCGCGCCAAGATCTGCCTCGATTGCCATTTCGGCAGCAACGACACCGGGCAATTTGTGACCCACGCCATGATGGCGGCGGGGCACCCGCGCGTGGTGTTTGAACTGGACCTGTTTTCGGCGCTCCAACAGCATCACGATGTCGACGGCGACTATGCAGCGCGCAAGGGCAAGCTGGACAGTGTGCGTCTGTGGGCCGTGGGTCAGGCAGAGGCGGTGCGCCGTTCGACGGACCTGTTCTCTCAACCCAAATTCGGTGCCAATGGCATCTTCCCCGAATATTACTTCTTCGATTGTCATAGCTGCCATCGGCCGATTACGGATGGGCCGCAGGCAAACCGCACGTTCGAGACCAATCCTGGCCGGGCCATCCCGTTTGGAATGGCGCCCTACAATGACGAGAATATCATCATGCTTTCCGCTGTGTCGCGGGTGCTGGCACCAGGGCAGGCGGCCAGTTTCGAAGCGGCGAGCAAGGACTTCCACCGTGCGATGGGTCAGGGCCGCAGCGAAGCCGGCAACGCGGCGCAACGTCTGCGCGGGGCCGCGGCGGGCCTGTCCGATGCGCTGGATCAGCGCAGCTATGGCGGGAATGACGGGTTCGCCGTCATCGCGGCCATTGCCGACCGCACAACATCGCCGCGCTTCACCGACTACGCCGGATCCGCCCAGGCGGTGATGGCGATAGATACGCTGCTCAATGCGATGGTCCGCGAAGGACGCATCACGGTCGGCGCAGCGGCGGGTATTCGTGCTTCGATCGATAGTGCCTATGCCGCTGTGCGCAGCCCGGAAAGCTATCGCCCGTTGCAATTTCGCGCATCACTTGGCCGGGCCGCCGATGCGATTGGAGCCTTGCAATGAACAGCCGCCGGGGCGGAAAACTGTTCTGCCTTGCCGGAGCTCTGGCGCTGGCCGCTTGCGGGGGCGGTGACAATGGCGGGTTTGGTCCGCCCACGGGCGGCTCCACCCCGACACCTACGCCTCCACCGGCAGGCGGTGTCTTTGCTGTGCCGTCGCAACAATCGCTGTCAGCCGCCGATGTGCAGCAGGTTCTTGCGCAGGCTGTGGGGGAAGCGCGCGCGCGCAATCTCCCTTCGACCATCGCGGTGACCGACCGCGTCGGCAATGTCCTTGCCGTGTTCGCCATGACCAATGCACCAGCCCAGACCAAGGTCAGCGCCGAACGGATTGGCGGTTCGGCGGCGCCGGGCAGCGAAGTCGGCCTGCAGGGGGCAATGGTGCCGAGCACCACTGCAGCGATCGCCAAGGCTATTACCGGCGCTTATCTTTCCAGCGGCGGCAACGCATTTTCCACTCGCACGGCGAGCCAGATCGTCCAGCAGCATTTCCCCCCTGCGCCAACGACGGTGGGGCTGGAAAGTGGGCCTCTGTTCGGCGTGCAGTTCAGTCAATTGCCGTGCTCCGATCTCAGTCGGCGCTTTGCCGGTGCTGGTGCCGGTGCCTTTATCGGGCCGAAACGTTCTCCGCTTGGCCTTGCTGCTGATCCAGGCGGGTTCCCGCTTTATAAGAACGGCGTGGTCGTGGGCGGGATCGGCGTTGTCGGAGATGGCGACTATGGCTTCGATCCCAATATCCTTGATCGGGATAGCAGCGCCGAAGAAGCGATCGCGCTGGCCGGTACGCAGAGCTTCACACCGCCGGTAGAAATCCTGGCAGACCGGATTCCGGTTGATGGCACCACGCTGCGCTACAGTGATGCGGTGGCTGGCGATTTATCGCCTCTGGTCACCAATTTCGCCACGGTCAGCACCAGCGGTTTACTGGCTATGGTGACCGGTTACACCGATGGCGTGCTCAGGGCGGGCACGGCCTATGGCAGCGAAGCTTCTGGCATACGGGCCAGCAAGACGACCGAATTCACCAATCCGGATGCCTTTGTGCTGACCGATGGTGCGGGCAATAACCGCTATCCGATCCGGGGCGGCACCGATGCGGGCAGCGTGGCCCAGCCGCTGACCGCCAGCGAAGTCCGCGCGATCCTGGAAGAAGCCTTTACTGTCTTGTCCCGCGCCCGCGCACAGATCCGCCGCCCGCTCGACAGTCGGATGCAGGCGTCGGTCAGCCTGGTTGATACCAATGGCCAGATATTGGGCCTGGTGCGTTCGCCCGACGGCCCGATTTTCGGTACGGATGTATCCTTGCAGAAAGCGCGCACGGCAACCTTCTTCTCCAGCACCACAGCCGCCGCGCAATTGCTTGCGGCCCCCATTGTGCCGGGCCTGACGAATATTCCCGCATATGTGGCACGGGTGCGCAGTTTTCTGGGTGATCCAAACGCGCTGACAGGGGGCTTTGCCTTTGCCGACCGGTCGGGCGGGAACCTGTCACGTCCCTATTTCCCCGATGGGGAGATCGGCCCGCTTTCCGGCCCCTTCTCCGTCGCCCAGCCAGAATTGTTCAGCCCTTTCGCCGTGGGGCTTCAGACCGATCTGGTGGCACCCGATATTGTCACCCATCTTGCCTATGTGGCGAGCGGAGGGGCAAGCGCGGATACGCCGGTTGGCTGCACGCAGCTGCCCGATGCGCCAACCGGGACGAAGCGGATCGCCAATGGCATTCAGATATTCCCCGGTTCGGTGCCGATCTATCGCGGTAATGTGCTGGTCGGAGGGATTGGCGTATCGGGTGACGGGATTGACCAGGATGATATGGTCAGCTTTCTGGGTTTGCATAATGCCGGTTTGCGGGTTGGCGGCATCGGCAATGCCGCACCGGCGATCCGCGCTGACCGGATCCAGGTCAATGTGAATGGCCGCCTGGTGCGGCTGCGCTATGTCAGTTGCCCTTTTGCTCCGTTCCTCGACAGTGCCGCGCAAAATGTCTGCGAGGGGCTGTGATGTCGCCCGCGCTCTTCCTGCCGCTGATCCTGCAATCCATTCCGCCGGCTGAAACGCGGCAGTTACCCACCCCGGTTCCGCCGACCCAGGTGGAGGCACCCGAAACGGGCGATGACGATATCCCGCCGGTTGATAATGAAGTGATCGATGGCCGCCGCCGCCCCGGCTATGTCGGCGATTTGCCCGACCTGTTGGTCCAGCGCAACGAAGGTGCCTTGCGCGCACCGCCGCCGGAAGCCTTTCCCATCGATCAAATCCCGATTCCGGATCGCTGGCGGCTGATCCAGTCGCTCGGGCTGGTCAAGGAACGCTGGTTCGATCCGTATAACCAGAATACTTACAAGGGCGACCGGCCAATCAACCGGGAAAAAGTGCCGTGGCTGCCGATCAAGGGCGATGACTGGTTCTTCATCGCCAATGCGGTCAGCGATACGGTGCTGGAACCGCGCACATTTCCGATACCCGTGGGGGTGCAGACCACGCAGGACCCTGACCGTCTGGATGTGTTCGGCAACACGGCCAGCATTGTCGCGTCGCAAACCTTCATCCTTGGCGCGGCGCTGCTCAAGGGAAGCACGGCCTACAAGCCGCCCAATATCGAATATCGCGCCACGGTGGCGTTCAACCTGAACTATGTC
The DNA here is from genome assembly GCA_024642565.1 of Erythrobacter sp. Classification (GTDB taxonomy): domain Bacteria; phylum Pseudomonadota; class Alphaproteobacteria; order Sphingomonadales; family Sphingomonadaceae; genus Allopontixanthobacter. Next base: position 83,295 of record JAHEAV010000008.1, on the reverse strand, counting down.
GATGTTCCCGAAAAGCGCGTACTGTTTGTCGAACCATCGAAACCGTCACACCGGCTCGACCATTTTGTGGGCGTGCAGGAACTTTTTATCGATTATCACCTGCGCAACACCTCCGAACGGTTCGATTTCGATTCCGTTCGGGTGGGTATTCAGCCATTTCAGGCCGATTTTCGCGGTTTCCTGTTCCAGGACCAGCAGCTGGGCGTGCGGTTCTTCGGTACGCGTGACAACAACCGCTTCCAGTATAATCTCGCGGCATTCTGGCGGCTGGAGAAGGATACCAATTCGGGCCTCAACGCGGTGCTGCAGACCCCGCGCAAAGACTTTCTGTTTGTGGCCAATGCCTATCGCCAGGATTTCCTGATTCCGGCACTGACCAGCCAGATAACGGTCGCCTATAACCGCAACCGCGAAAGGAACGATGTCCAGATCGACGATAATGGTTTCCCGGTACGGCCCGCCTTGCTGGGCACTCTGCGCGGGCGCGAATATGATGTGGTCTATCTGGGCTATAATGCGGACGGGCGCGTCGGACGGGTCAATCTGACCGCCAGCACCTATGCCGCCCTGGGGGAAGACCGCAACAGCTTCTTCACCGATCGACCAGCCAAGATCCGCGCCTTCTTCGCTGCTGCCGAAGCCAGTTACGATCACGACTGGATGCGCTTTCGCCTCTCGGGCGCATGGGCCAGCGGCGATGGCGACCCTTATGATGATACCGAAAGCGGATATGATGCGGTGTTCGAAAACCCGGTCTTTGCCGGCGCCGATACGTCCTACTGGATCCGCCAGACGATCCCCTTTGCGGGCGGTGGCCGGGTCATTTCCGTAAACGGCCGCAACGGGATACTCAACTCGCTGCGTTCTTCGAAAGAGCAGGGACAAAGCAATTTCAACAATCCGGGCACGATTTTGGCCGGGGCAGGGGGCGATTTCGACTTGTCACCGGAATTGCGCGTGTCAGCCAACGCCAATCACCTATGGTTTGAAGATACCACCGCGATTCAGGTCCTGCGCAATGAAGGGAGCATTCCCAATGATATCGGCTGGGATCTCAGCGCGGCTGCGATCTGGCGGCCCAAGGCGACCCAGAACATTGTCATGCGCCTCAGCGCCGCAACACTTGTATCGGGCAGCGGTTTTCGTGACCTGTTCGACAATCTCGGGCAGAACAGCACGTACTATTCCGTCCTCGCCAATGTGATCGTGTCCTACTGATGCCGATGATCCGATCCTTTCTGTTCTGGTGCGCAATGCTGGCAGCTGTGGCGGCGATGATGCTGGGGCAAAATTTGCGCGCATCGGAAGGCGAAAAGCCGGTCAAACGGGACTATGTGGCAGCCGGCGTGCTGGCACCGCCAGCGCCCGCGCAGCAGACGGTCGCGCAAATGATGGCGAAGTCTGATGGCTGCACATCCTGCCATGTCCGCAGCGATGCGCCGACAATGCACGCGACGCCGGCGGTGCGGCTGGGCTGCACCGATTGCCACGGCGGCAATCCGGCAATTGTCGGTAATTCCGAACTGGCGCATGATGCCGCCGCCTATGTCGCGGCGCGCGATGCGGCGCATGTCCTGCCGACTTTGCCGGAAAGCTGGCACTATCCATCGTCGGCCAATCCCAAGCGCAGTTATACGCTGCTTAACAAGGAAAGCCCGGAATTCGTCCGCTTCGTTAACCCCAGCGATTACCGGATTGTGCGCGAGGCCTGCGGATCATGTCACATGGACACGATTGTTGCGGGTGAACGTTCGATCATGGCAACCGGCGCGATGCTGTGGGGCGGTGCGTCTTACAATAACGGGATAGCGCCCTACAAAAATTATGTGTTCGGGGAGAGTTTTACCCGCGATGGCCTGCCTGCGAAGTTGGTTTCACCGGGGGATGAGCCCGGCACTTTGACCGACCGGCAGAAAGCCCGCGGTGCCTTGGCCGAACTCTACCCGCTGCCAGCATGGCAAGTGACCCCGCCTGCCGATATCTTCCGCGTGTTCGAACGCGGCGGGCGCAATATCAACACCCAGTTCCCCGAAGTGGGTTTGCCCAACCCGACCGGCAGCATCCAGCGGCTGGAAGAACCGGGGCGGCCGGATCTCAAGCAGTCGAACCGCGGGCCGGCCACGGGCCTGCGGGTAGCGATCCCGGTGCTGAACATCCACAAGACGCGGCTGAACGATCCGTTTCTCTGGTTCATGGGCACGAATGACCAGCCGGGTGATTTCCGCCATTCCGGCTGCGCCGCCTGCCATGTCATCTACGCCAACGACCGCGAACCCCGCCATTCCCTGACCTATGCCCAATATGGGCGGGATGGGCAGTCGATCACGGTCGACCCGACCATCGCGGACAAGCTGGAGCCCGGGCATGATGATGACCACGGATCGGGTCACGGGGCCTTGAAGGAACCTGGTGATCATCAGAGTGATGGGCATGGCGGCGAACACGATCAGAAAGGGCCGATGAAGGAAAAGGGGCACCCGCTGCGCCATATCTTCACCCGCTCCATCCCGACGGCGCAATGCATGAATTGCCACATGCACCAGCCCAATATTTTTCTGAATTCCTACCTCGGTTACACGATGTGGGATTATGAAAGCGATGCGCCGGCCATGTGGCCGGAAAAGCAGAAATACCCGACCGCCGAAGAGGTGCGCCATGTTCTGGACCGCAACCCTGAAGGCGCCGCGCCCAAGGGCAAATGGGCGGATCTCGATTTCGTCCGCAATGTCTATGATCTCAACAAGGATCTGAAGGACACGCAATTCGCCGATTATCACGGCCACGGGTGGAATTTCCGTGCGATCTTCAAGCGCGACCGCGAAGGCAATTTGCTGGATGCCGCCGGCAATACGGTTAGCAATGACGATCCCGAAAAATTCCGCAAGGAAGGCGAAGGCCAGTTCGTCGATGTCGGAACCAATCCGGGCAAAGCGGTCCATATGATGGATATTCACGCGGAAAAGGGCCTGCAATGTGCCGATTGCCATTTCGCGCAGGACAGCCACGGCAACGGAATGATCTATGGTGAAGTCGCCAATGCGATCGAGATCGGGTGCAAGGATTGCCATGGCACGGCCGATGATTACCCGACCCTGCTGACCAGTGGCCCGGCCGCTCCGCCAAGGGGCAACAATCTGGCCTTGCTGCGCAATCCCGATGGCCAGCGCCGCTTTGAATGGATGCCCGGCCCAAATGGGCGGCAACAGTTGATCCAGCGATCAATCGTTGATCCCAAGCTGGAATGGGTCATGCATCTCACCAAGGACAGCGTTGATCCCACGTCACCCTATTTCAACGCCAAATCGGCCCGCGCGAAGTTAATGAGCAAGGCCGGAGCGGAAACGGGCAAGTTTGAATTCGGGACCGGCGTGGCCGAAGGTGACCGCGCGCACCGCGATCCCGAAATGGCCTGTTTCACCTGCCATCTGAGTTGGACCACCAGCTGCGGCGGTTGCCATTTGCCGATCGAGGCGAACTGGAAGACCAAGGACCATCATTACGAAAACGAGGAAACCCGCAATTTCGCGACCTACAACCCGCAGGTTGCCCGTGACGAAATGTTCCAGCTGGGCAAACACCAGACGACCAAGGGCAATCAGGTTGCGCCGGTTCGTTCGACTTCGGCGTTGGTATTGTCTTCAACCAACATCAATCGCGAACGGATCTATATCCAGCAGCCACCGATCAGTGCTGCGGGCTTTTCCAGCCAGGCCTTCGCGCCGCATTTCCCGCATACGGTGCGGACGACCGAAACCAAGACCTGCAGCGACTGCCATCTGTCGGACAAGGACGATAATAATGCGATCATGTCGCAGTTGCTGTTGCTTGGCACCAATTACGTCAATTTCGTCGGGATGAACGCCTGGACCGGGCTTGAACGCGGCTTCGAGGCCGTGCGGGTCACAGAATGGGATGAACCGCAAGCTGTGCTTGGCTCATACCTCCAGAAATATGCCTACCCCGATTATTACCGCCAGTTTGTGGAGGACAATGGCCGTGAATTGAAGAACTGGACCCGCGGCAAGGCGTTCGATCGCAACCTGTCTGGCGAAACCCATGCGATGGAGGAATTTGCCAATGTCCACGAAGGGACTTCCGATCGGGTCGGCTGCCTGCAATTGCGCGGTGAATATATGTTCGTTGCCGAAGGCAAGGGCGGCTTTCGCGTCTATGACGTGGCAGCGATTGCCAACAAGGGCTTTTCCGAACGGATTTTAAGTGCTCCGTTCTCGCCGCTTGGTCATGATACACATGTCGGCAGCAAGAACGCCACCTGCATGGCATTGGCCACCAACCAACCGATCAATCCCCTGCGCAACACCGCAGCAATGCGGGAAATGAACCAGGAACAGCCGTTCTTGCCGATCTATTCCTATGCCGCTGTTACCGATGCGGAAGAAGGGCTGATCATGGTCGATATCCTGACCATGGCCGATGGTGAGTTTCGCAACAACAAGCTGAGCCGGGCGGTCACCTGGAACCCTGACGGTGTCCTTGATGGGGCGCGGCATATCGTTCTGGCGGGCGAGGTTGCGTATATTACGGCCCGGCGCGGGCTGGTGGTGGTTGATCTTCGCGATCCACTGCAACCACGGCTTGTTGCCGTCCGCGATTTGAAGGATGCGCGGGCGTCCGCGATCCAGTTCCGTTATCTCTGGGTCACGGACGCGGACGGGATAAAACTGTTCGACGTCACCGATCTGCGCAATCCTGTCGCTGTGCCTTCTGGCACCGTGGCCCTGACCGATGCACGGCGTCTCTATGTTGCGCGCACTTATGCCTATGTCGCGGCAAAGTCTGATGGCTTGGTGATCCTTGATGTCAAAAACCCCGCCGCGCCGAAAATCTATCAGCGGGTGACGTTTGACGGGCAGCTTAACGATGCGGAAGATGTGGTGGTTGGTTCCACCAACGCTTCGCTCTTTGCTTACGTTGCCGATGGGGTGAACGGGATGAAGGTGCTGCAATTGACCAGCCCGTCCAGCCAGCCCAATTTTTACGGATTCAGTCCGGCGCCCAAGCCGGAACTGATTGCCTGGGTCAAGACGCCAAGTCCGGCCTTGGCCATGTCCAAGGGCCTCGACCGGGACCGCGGGGTCGATGAAACCGGGGGCCAGATCGCGGTGTTTGGCCGGCTGGGTTCCCGCCCCTTCACCCGCCCCGAAATGGAGAAATTATTCCTCACCAGCGGCGGCATTCCGTGGAAGGTCAGCGACACGCCCGACATGAAGGCCTGGGTTGGCGGCCCCTGGAAAGACGGAAGGTAGATGGGCGGCCTAGTTGCGGCCTTGGTGTTGATAATCAAGAAATTCTTCAACAAGGGAAGGATTGGTCAGTATCTGTAGTTGAGGAGTATAGTTTGTCATTAACAGCTATTTATCAGCTATGGTGCTTTGCGCCTTGATCTTGGCGGGTTTGCCGATGGTCTGATGTTTTTGCTGGAGGTCTTTGGCGTTCTGGGCTTGCAGGCAACGATCAAAGCGAAACCAGACGACAAGTGAACCCCATCGCGCGATCTCAGGCGATCTTATTGACCTCTACTGCCGCTCTGCAAACATATCCCGGATCATCGGTTGGAGGCCGTCTGTATAGGAAGCCAGCACGTGCCAATCGTGGACTGCTTCGTAATGGGTCACCAGATTTTCGCCGTCCCAGCGGTGGAGGGCATAGGTCGCCGGTTCGGTGGTGATCAGGTCCCGGCCATCGGGTTGATCCGGATCGATTGCGCGCAGGTCCATCGCCACCAGCGGGGCAACCGATGGGGTCACGGACAAGGGAATACCGTGAAAACGGGTGTGGATTGGCCGGTGCAGATGCCCGCAATGGATTGCCAGGATCTGGTCCTGCCCAGCAACCGCCTCCCCAAAGCGCAGCATCCAGTCTTCGCCTTCACCCGGGTCCATCCAGCCGATGCCGGCAACCACTGGCGGATGATGCATGAAAATCAGCGTCGGCGTATCGGGATGCGCGGCGAGTTCGGCCCGCAGCCAATCGTGCCGTTTGGCGCAAAACGCGCCGCCATGCCGGCCGGGTTCAAGCGTATCGAGAAAGATGATCCGCAGCCCGTCACGTTCGATGGCATAATGGACAAAGCCGCCTTCGCTGGGCGTATCGGGAAAGGCGTGGAGCAATTCCTCGCGCGTGTCGTGATTGCCGACCATCGGATAGATCGGAAATTCGCAGCCGGTGAGCAAGGCGGCAGTCTTTTCGAAACTGTCGCGGTCGCCGCGATCGGTGAGATCGCCCGAAAGCACCAGCAGATCAACCGGATTGGGTCCGTTCACAACCCGGTCAAGGGTCGCGCGAAACCGGGTGCGGTTCAGCTCTTCCGGCTTGGCATCGGGATCAAAGCCGATGTGGATATCGGTCATCTGCGCGATCAGCATCTGACTGGTTCCGTCCGATTTGCTGTCATGACCCGCCTCTCACCATACCCGATCTAACTGCCGTTGCGCCGGATCCGCGCGTCCGATCAGTGCGACCTTGTCCCCAATGCCCTGCTTGCCCTTGCCCGGCAAGGGTGGATGGTCCTTGGCGTTTGCGGGATGATAGGAATGGCACATGGCGCAGCTGGACGGAACTTCCGCCGATCTGTCCTCCGCGCCCATATGGCACGTGCGGCAGGTCTTGATCCCTGGCAGCAATACGTCGGACGCGTTTTCTGACGCATTGGCCCCATGGCAGGTCGTGCATTTTTCCTGCTTGTGGGCCTTATGATCGAACCGGCTCTTGACCAGATAGTGGTCGACCAGCCTTACCGGCAACACATCGGCCCTGCCGTTGGTCATGGTCGGGATGTGGCATTCCCCGCAAACACCGTCCTTCGCCAGTGCCCGATTGATCGCGACCAGGGATCCGGCTGGCCGGCCGAAGTTCTGGTAATAAAGGCCCCCTTGCGCGAATGGGCCGGGCCGGCGGCGGCCGGGGATGATCCCGCTGACCGCTGGTACCCGCGGTGCCCGGTCCATCGCGGCCAGATCGGCGCGCATCTGGTCGATATCGCCATGGCGCAGGGTCCGGAATGTCGTCCCAACCTTATCATAAACCAGGCTGTGGCAGGCCTCGCAATCATCCTCCATGCGGATGGGTAGAAAGGCGGAGCCGTCGGCAGTGGGGGTATGGCAGTCGGCACAAACCAAGGCTGCGCCGTAATTATTCTTGGTGCCCAGATTGCCCGCCATGCGCGCCACCCCGCCATTTGGCAAAAGATGCATCTTGTGGGGAAAGCGCAGTCCGCTGAATTCCCTGGGCTGATCCGCCAGCGAAATGCGTGCCGGTTTCGTCTGGCCTGCAGCGGTGAACAGCAATGCCTTGAACTGCGGATGGGCGGTGCCAAAATCGCCGGCATTGCCAATCGCGGTATCAGTCAGCCTGGTATCGAGCGAGCCATGGCAATCCGAACAGAATTGCTGTGCCGTCGGCTCCATCCGCCCTGCGCCCTCATGTTCTGTATGGCAGGTGGTGCAGGACCCCGGGCCTTCCTTGCCAAACTGGTGCGCGATTGCCCATTGGATATCGTCGCCCGTGGACATTGGACCACGCGCGGCCAGCTGGCGCGGCTGGGCGGCATGGTCGGCTATGTCGGCGTGACACGAAAGGCAGGTTTCATCGCGCACCGATTGGAACGGTTCGACATGGCAGGCTTCGCAATTGTCTTCGAGGCCGTGATGCGCAAGGCTGAGCGGCCCGGAGCTCCAGCTGGCATCCATCTTCACTTGACCGGGCCGATCAATCGCGGGGGGCACAGGTGTGCGGGTAAGGTTGGTGAAAATCGGCACGGCAAGGAAGGCGAGCATGATTACGCCCAGGGCAATCCACGCCATTGCGCGCTTGCCCGGCAGCGTTGCCCCAAGGGAGAATCCGGCCAATGCATCGCTGGAACTGGTGGTGCGGCCTTCGGTCTGACTGATTGTGATGGTTACAGGGCCATCGGTGCCCTGCGAAACCAGCAAACGGTAGGAGCCCAGGCCAAGCTCTGCCCCTTCCTGCGCGGGAAACTGGGCCGATTTGCTGATGCGCCCATCAATATGGAAACCCAGCGTCCCGGCGGCTTCGACGCGGATTTTGCCACCGGCCATCTGCTCGATACGGGCGTGGTATTGCTCGACCGCCAGATCGGGCAAGTGAAGGTCGTGCTCGGCCGCCCGCCCAAGCGTCAGAACGTCCTTGTCCACTTTACGGTCGCGGATGATCTCGCGCCCGTCGGCGGTGGTATCTATTGTGCGGATCAGGAATGCCATTGCCAGCCCCTTACCAGTAATAGAACACGCTGATGACATGCGCGGTCAGCGCAGCCAGCAGGGCAAAAGTTGCCGGGACATGGACATAAAGCCAGACTTCGAGCAGCGCCTTGATCTTCATGTGGCGGCGAATCTGGTCAAGCTGGCTCTTGCGGCGGCCAAGCAGCGCGCGAACCTTGTCCTTGGGTTCTTCACTGCCCACTGGCCGCGACCAATCGGACGCGAAATAGGATAGCGCCCTTATGGTGGCGCATTTGCGGTACCGCCCGGTCAGCCGCGCGCCGATCCCCCAGGCAAAGGTGTCCTGTTCCAGCGCGGCAATGACGAGGTCCGATTCCTCCCGTCCCAGCGGCTGTGCAGCGGTTTCCAATTGCCGGTCGATTGCCGCAAGGGCTTCGACCATTTCCTTGCGGGTCATTTGCTGGGCATTGTTGCTCAACGCGGCAGGCAGCGCAGCATAGACCGTGATGCCATAGGCGCCCGACAGGATCACCAGCATCATCAGCGCATAGGCCAGTGTATGGACATTCCAGCCCAACTGGAAACCGGTATGCAAAGTCGCGATGACGACCAACGCCAGTCCAAGGTAGACATGGGCAGAAGTCCACGCCTTCAGCGACCAGCGCCCGGGAGACATGGTACGTTTGCGGATGCCCAGCAGCGAAAGCCAGACGATCAGCAGCAGTCCGATCGTCCCCAGCGTATAGCCATACCAGCTGCCGCCATTGTGGCGCGGGGTTACGTCAATCCACAAATAGCTGGTGATCGCGATCAGGCACAGCGTTACCGCAATCTTGAGCCAACGCATGTTCCGGTGCGCCAGAAAGCCTTCATGGTCCGAAGCCTGCCGCTGTTCCCGCGAATTCATTTCCTGGCCGGGCACGCTTGCCATCAGTCGACATCCTCCGCCAGCTTGGTGAAGGTGAGGAATTTTTCGGGCGATACGCGAATGGCCGCACCGGTCGGGCAGGCCCGCACGCAGGCAGGGCCGCCTTCGATCCCGGAGCACATGTCGCATTTGATCGCCAGTTTGGCACTTTGCTGGCCCGATTTTTCAGCCGCCTTTTTGCGCCAGCTGTAGCTGGCCTCACCCGGACCCGGTCCGGCGCCGAACATCAGCCAGCTGAGCAGCGATGGCTTCGGGGGCGGCTTTGCATCCATCCGGATCACGCCATAGGGGCAATTGCGCTGGCAATTGCCGCAGCCGATGCAAGTTTCGTCGATAAACACTTCGCCGTCGGGGCCGCGCTTGATCGCGTTGGGTGGGCAATCGGCCATACAGTGCGGGTGTTCGCAATGGCGGCACGATGTTGGCACATGGAGGTGCGCGTAAGTGCGCCCGGCTTCGCGGTCGAGCCGGGAAAGGCCATCATGGCTGTCGGCGCAGGCTTTTTCGCAATTGTCGCAGCCCACGCAGAGTTTCTCGTCAATCAGCAGAACATCGGTTGCCTCGCCGATGCCATTGTCGATCAGGAAGCGCGCGGTTTCGGAATACATATCTACCGCGCTGCCGAAGCTGTCCTTACGGCTTTCGATGAAGGAATTGATTTCCCGCCGCGAAGCCATTTCTGCCAACGCCTTTTGGCGCAGTGCCGGTTTGCGATCGAGCAGAGCGACAAAGGCTTCACCCGGAAAACGCACGACTTGCGACTTGATCGCGGCCTTGACCGTGGCCGTGCGCGATGAACCATCGATCACTGCCATTTCACCGAAATAGGATCCCGCCGGCAGATAGGACAGGAAGACCGGGCTGCCGCCAATTGTCTTTTCCACGATCATCGACCCGCGGCGGATGACGTAGACGTCCTTGTCTTCCGCGCCTTCCTCGATCACCACCTGCCCGGCACGGATATCGACCAGTTCCGATGCCGCGACCACTTCGGCGACATCTTCCTTGGTCAGGCCTGAACCGAACATCTGGAGCAATTGCCGCTCGATGGAAATGGCATTGACGGCGCGCGCGGCGGAAGGCGTTGTGGCAATCAGCTTGAGCGCGGCGTTGCGGCTCAGTTCCATCACCACAGTCGGTTCGGCGGCGCGGATAGTGGACCCGCGGCGGCGGCCGGAGATCAATCCGACCTCGCCAAAAATTGACCCCTGTTCAATCGGTACGGTGACCGATGGATCGTCCGGATTGACCTGTACCAACACCGATCCTTCGGCAATGCCGAACATGGACGAACCAGGATCGTTTCGCTCGAAGATGATCTCGCCAGCGTCATACCCCGCCACGGTGCTGTCGAGCATCAGTTCGCGCATCTGCAATGGCGAAAGTTCCTGCAGGATCACGATATTGGCGCGGAAGGTTTCCAGCCATTGATCCACTGTGCGGACACCCGGAAGGGCGTCGAACTTCTCGGCCAGGATTGGCTCGTCCGCTGGCTTGAGATCAAGGTTTCCGTTCAGGAATTCGATCACATCATAGCCCTGGTTCATGCAGTGCTTGATCAGCGGATATCCGGCCAGCGCGCCGATCACGTGGATGCCTTGCTTGGTCGTTTCGAAACTGGGAGACAGTCTGGGAAAGGCGCCGCGATCCTCTCCGGTGAATTCAATCCCGCAGCTTTCGACAAACCCGCGTGGTGGCTGCGAACCGGTTCTGGCAATTATCCGGTCACAGCGGATCGCTTCCTGCCCGTCACGCGTGTCCAGCACCAGCTCGCCCGGCCGGACTTCGGCAGGTTCGGTCTCGCGCCGGACGATAACCCGCCCGGCCTTCTCCGCTTCTTCGAGCAACTTAACATTGGCCGACTTGGCGCGGGCGAAATCCGTGCCGCGATTCAGGATGGAAACAATGTTGTTCTGTTTGGGGTCGGCGGCCAGACCAAGCGCGTTTTCAATGCCGGCATCGCCAGAACCGACGACCGTGATATGCTCGTCATAATATTCGCCGGGATCATCCAGCTGGTACTGGATCAGCGGCAGATCCGCACCGGGGCAGCGCAGTTTGTTGGGATTGCCCTGGGTTCCGATAGCCATAATCACCGCCTGGGCGTGGATTGGCTCGCCCCCTTTGATGGCGATGATGAAATTGCCGGTTTCTCCGGTAATTCCGGTCACTTCGGCATTGAGGCGGACATTGACTTTGCCTGCGGCGATTTGTTCGTCCCAGGCGCCCAGAATGGTTTCGCGTTTGCCGGCATCGAAATCGAGGTCGGAACGAAGCACCAGATTGCTGGGCGTCGCCATGACATGCTTGCCCTTTTGGTATTTGAAGATCGTATCGCTGAGGTGATCGGTTTTTTCGATCAGCACATGGGTCAAGCCCAGAGCTGACGCGTGCGCGGCTGCGCTGAGGCCCGCCGGGCCAGAGCCGATTATGGCAACGCGATAATTTTCCGGCATGCGTGACCCCCCACTGCGATCCCGCGATCCTTGAATCCATGGGTACCATAAGCAATCACCGGCAAACCGCCACCCCTGTTGACCGCATTTCCCGCGTCTTCGCGGCGATTGCCGCAACTTCGGCAGACTGCTAGCGGCAGGGCATGGCTGATATTTTTCCCAAATCCGACGTTGCGCCTGCCAAATCGCGGGTGGGACTGATTGCTTTCCTTGGCGGCACCGCCTTGGTGGCTTTGGCCATCGGTTATCGGGCCTTTCATCCGGCCCTTGATCCCGAATTGGTCGCGGCCGCCGAAAATGCGCCGCTTACCATTCCCGAATTGCAGGCGCGGGCCGATAAAGACCCCCGTGATGCGGTGGCCTGGCGTGAACTGGCCTTCGCGCATTTTTCCGCAGGGGGGTATTCCGAAGCGGCGCGCGCGTATCGGCAGGCTATCGAGGGCGATCCTGACAATGCCGTGCTGTGGTCGGCCTTGGGCGAATCGCGGGTAATGGCCAGCGAACGCGATCCGATGCCGGCTGCCGCCGTCACCGCCTTTCAAAAAGCGATTGATCTGGACCCGTCCGATCCGCGGGCGCGCTATTTCCTTGCGGTGCGCAAGGATCTGACCGGCGATCACCAGGGCGCCATCGATGACTGGTTGGCGCTGTTGAAGGAAACTCCGCCGGGTGCGGTGTGGGAAGATAATCTGCGCCGCACGATTGAACAGGTGGGCAAGATCAACACAATTGATACCGCACCGCTGTTGGCCAAGGTGGCTGCGGAGCGGGCGGCGGCAGCCCCGGCCTTGTCCGCCGCGCCGGTGTTGACCGGCGGTCAGGCCATCCCCGGCCCTTCGCAGGAACAGATCGCTGCCGCGCGCGGGATTCCGCCTAGCGAGCAACAGAACATGGCCGAAGCCATGGTTGAACGGCTGGACTCGCGGCTGCGTAGAGAGCCTGGTGATGTGAACGGCTGGGTGATGCTGATGCGCAGCCGGATGACTTTGGGCCAGAAGGACAAGGCGGCACAGGCGCTCAAAGATGCGGTTGCCGCCAATCCGGGGCAGGCGGCGCGGCTTCGCTCCGAAGCGGATCTGCTGGGCGTGCGCTAGTCCTGCAGAGTGGTAATGATACCGGAGAAATCCATGCCGCCATGCTGGGCAGCAAAGGCTTCGTAAAGGTCTTTGGCGTGTTGCCCCAGCGGGGTCGTGGCGCCGGCCGTGCTGGCCGCTTCCATGGCCAGCCGCAAATCCTTGAGCATTAAGCCAGCTGCAAATCCGCCCTGGTAGCCATTGTCTGCCGGGCTTTGCGGGCCGACGCCGGGGACAGGGCAGTAAGACGTCATGGACCAGTTCTGACCCGATGACACAGAGCTGATGTCGTAGAATGTCTGCGGATCAAGGCCGAGCTTCTCGGCCATGGTGAAGGCTTCACAGGTGCCGATCATGTGGATGCCGAGCAGCATGTTGTTGCAGATTTTTGCCGCCTGACCCGCACCGGCACCGCCGGCATGGATTACCGCTTTTCCCATGGCGGAAAGGATCGGTTCGGCGCGGGCAAAGGCTTCATCCGTGCCGCCAACCATGAAAGTCAGTGTGCCGGCATTGGCGGCGGCAATCCCGCCCGATACCGGCGCATCGACCATCCCGTATCCGGCATCCTGGGCCAATGTTTCCACCTCGCGGGCCGTGGCAACGTCGATGGTGGAACAATCGAGCAGGATAGCGGTGCGGGGCGCGTGGCCGATTACGTCCGCGGTGTAGACCGCTTTCACAATTGCCCCATTGGGCAACATCGAGACAACAGCATGGGCCCCTTCAACGGCATCGCGCGCAGCCATGAATGTTTTGCAGCCATTGTCCTTGGCGTGGTCCAGCGCTTCTGCGTTCAGGTCGAAGGCGCGCACATCATGTCCGGCCTTAACCAGATTTGCGGCCATTCCGCCGCCCATATTCCCGAGGCCGATAAAGGCGATGCTGCTCATATCACTGCTCCAAAATCGGGCTTTGCCCAGTACGGACTGGTGCTAGCGGCCCTTCCAGATGCCCGCGCGCTTTTCGATGAAGGCGGCCATGCCTTCGGCCTTGTCTTCAGTGGCGGTGAGGATCTGGAACAGGCGGCCTTCGTGACGGACCCCCTGGGCCAAGCCGGTTTCGAAGGCCGCGTTGACCATTTCCTTGTTCACCATGGCGGCCATCGGCGGCATAGCGGCGATGGTGGCGGCGGTCTTCATCGCTTCGGTCATCAGTTCGTCATGCGGGACAACACGGGCCACAAGGCCGCTGCGTTCGGCTTCTTCTGCCCCCATCATACGGCCTGTCAGGCACATTTCCATGGCCTTCGATTTGCCGACCGCGCGGGTCAGCCGCTGGCTGCCGCCCATGCCGGGCGCGACACCCAATTTGATTTCAGGCTGGCCGAATTTGGCCTGGTCAGAAGCCAGGATGAAATCGGCCATCATTGCCAGTTCACAGCCGCCGCCCAGCGCAAAGCCGTTCACAGCTGCGATCCAGGGCTTGCGCACGGCTTCGACCAAATGGCTGGTCCAGCGCGCGAAAAAATCCTGCAAATAGAAATCGGCCGCGTCCTTGTCGGCCATTTCCTTGATATCGGCACCGGCGGCAAAGGCCTTGTCACCCGATCCGGTCAGGACCGCGCAGCGCTGGCTGTCATCGGCTTCAAATGCCCCGAAAGCGTCGATCAATTCTTCCAGCACCACGCTGCTGAGGGCATTCAAGGCCTGCGGGCGGTTCAGCGTGATGAGTGTGACTGCATCCCGGGTTTCGGTCAGGATGGTGTGGTAAATCATAGGGGATTCCATTCTTCGTTTTCGGGTAAGGGCGCGAAGATCGCGTCCAGCAGGGCTGGCGTGACCGCTTCGGGCGTTGCCGGGTCCCACTTGGGATCGCCGGTCTTGTCGATGATCACGGCGCGAACGCCCTCCGCAAAATCGGGCCGGGTGAGGACGCGTGATGCGATGCGGTATTCCATCCGCATATTGTCGGTAAAATCGGTCAATTCTGCACTTTGCGCCAATTGCCGCAGCGCGACCTTGCAGGTTTGCGGGCTCTTGGTGTGCAAAGTTGCCAGTTCCTTGGCCGCCCACTCGCTGTCATCGCTTTCAAGGCTGGCCAGGATGTCTTCAAAGCGATCGGATGCGAAGTGCTTGCGGATCGCCGCGATATTCCCTTCGATGCGCGCGGGCGGGGCATGTTCGGCCAGCGCCGCAAGGACCCCGCCGGGTTCATGCCCCGATGCGATGCGCGCCTTGGCTTCGGGCAGGCTTTCGCTTGGGAGATAATGCGTTGCCAAGCCGGTCCAGAGGCATTCCGCCCCGTCCAGCCGTGCACCGGTCAGGGCAAGAAATTGCCCCATGCGCCCATCCAGCCGCGAAAGATGCCAGCCGCCGCCGACATCGGGGAACAGCCCGATTCCGGTTTCAGGCATGGCAAAGCGGGTATGTTCCGTCGCTACGCGATATTTCGCCGGCATCGCAATGCCCACGCCGCCGCCCATGGTGACACCGTCCATGAATGCGACCACCGGCTTTGGATAGGCGAAAAGCTGGTGGTTGAGCTGGTATTCGTCATGAAAGAACTTGCGGCCGGACTTCCCGCCATCGTTGAGCGCGGAATTGCGCAGGAAGGCGATATCGCCGCCCGCACAAAAACCGCGCCCTTCGGCATGGTCGAGGATGACAGCCCGCACCGCGCCGTCGGATGCCCAACGCGCGAGCGCCGCGCTCATTGCATGGCACATCTCCAGCGTCAGCGCGTGCAGCGCCTTGGGCCGGTTGAGCGAGATATGGCCCGCAGCCCCGTGCGTGTGCGTCAGAATGTCAGTCATTGCCGGAGTAAATCCCGTCCCACGATCATACGCATTACCTGGTTGGTTCCTTCCAGGATCGAATGGACCCTGAGATCGCGCCAGAAACGTTCGATCGGATAATCCTTGAGATAGCCATAGCCGCCGAACAGTTGAAGCGCATCGTTGACGATTTTGCTGCCATTGTCCGTCGCCAGCCGTTTGGCCATCGCGGAAAAGCGCGATTTGTCAGGCGCATTGGCTGTCACCTTGGCGGCAGCGAGGTATAACAGCGCGCGCGCGGCTTCCAGATCCGTCGCCATGTCAGCCAGCATGAACTGGGTGTTCTGGAAATCGGCCACTGGCTGGCCGAATTGCTGGCGTTCCTTGGTATATTTCACCGCTTCGTCCAGGCAGCGCTGTGCCCCGCCAAGCGAACAGGCACCGATATTCAGCCGCCCGCCATCGAGGCCGGCCATGGCAAAGCCAAAGCCTTCGCCTTCGCCGCCCACGCGATTGGTCACGGGCACGCGTGCATCTTCGAAAATCAATTGCGCGGTCGGGCTGGCGTTCCAGCCAAGTTTGCGTTCGGGCGCGCCGAAGCTGACGCCGGGGGTATCCTTGTCCACCACCAAACAGGTAATGCCCCTGGTCTTGTGATCGCCAGTACGGACCATGCAGACATAGATATCGTTGACACCGCTGCCGGAAATGAACTGCTTGGTGCCGTTCAGCACATAATGATCGCCATCCAGCCGGGCCGTTGTTTTAAGGCCTGCCGCGTCCGAACCGGAGCCCGGCTCGGTCAGTGCATAGCTGGCGATGGTCTCCATCGTGACCAGATCCGGCAGATATTTCGCCTTTACCGCTTCGCCGCCGAAACGGTCGATCATCCAGGCGGCCATATTGTGGATGGATATGAATGCCGATGTCGCGGGGCAGCCATAGGCCATCGCCTCCATAATCAGCGCCGCTTCCAGCCGGCCAAGGCCGATCCCGCCGGATTCCTCGCTGACATAGATCGCCCCGAAGCCCAGTTCGGCAGAGCGTTTGATTACATCCCGCGGAAAATGGTGCTGTTCATCCCATTCAGCGGCAAAGGGCGTGATCGCATCGGCCGTGAAGCGACGCGCCATGTCCTGAATGGCAATCTGGTCTTCGGTAAGCTGGAACTGGTCTGTCATGCTGATGCCCCTACCACTGCTTCGGCCTCGATTTCCACCAGCCATTCCGAACGGCACAGGGCCGAAACGCCAACCATGGTTGCAGCAGGGCGCGCACTGCCGAAAAAGCGCGCATGTACGCTGCCCACATCATCCTGCTGGCCGATATCGGTGAGGAACATGCGTGTACGCACGACATCGTCGGCGCTGCCGCCCAACTGTTCGATTGCGCGCGCAATCAGGGTGCAGCACCTTGCGGCCTGTTCTGCGGCCCCGCCGGGCGTGGTCGAACCGTCATCCTCAACAGGCCCCGTTCCCGCCACGATGATCCGGTCGCCCACGCGAACCGCACGGCTGAAGCCGAATTGTGCCTCATAAGGCGAACCCGAAGTCGCGTGATGCCGCATGATCAGCCCATGGTCGGAATGACAAAGGCATTGCCTTCATCGGCGCTGCCATCGGGCCAGCGCTGCGTAATGGTCTTCACCTTGGTCCAGAATTTGATCCCTTCCATGCCATGCTGGTTGGTATCGCCGAATGCGCTGCGCTTCCATCCGCCGAAACTGTGATAGGCGACCGGAACCGGGATGGGCACATTGATGCCGACCATGCCGACATTGACCCGCGCTGCGAATTCGCGCGCGGCATGGCCGTTGCGGGTGAAGATCGCCACGCCGTTGCCATATTGGTGTTTGCTAGGCAGGCTCAGAGCCTCTTCGAAATCGGCAGCGCGCACGATTTGCAGCACTGGGCCGAAGATTTCCTGCCGATAACTTTCCATGTCTTCTGTCACACGGTCGATCAGCGTGGGGCCGATAAAGAATCCCTTTTCATGGCCTTGCAAGCTGAAGCCGCGCCCATCCACCACGATTTCGGCGCCTTCCTGTTCCGCGGTGGCGATCCAGCCTTCGACGCGGGCCTTGTGTTCGGCAGTCACCACCGGGCCATAATCCGCATCGCTGTCGGTCGAGATGCCCACGCGCATTTTTGCGATTGCCGGGATCAGCTTGTCCCGCAGCCGGTTGGCCGTATCCTCACCCACCGGCACCACCACAGGCAGCGCCATGCAGCGTTCGCCCGCGCTGCCAAAGGCCGCGCCGCTGAGGTCGTTTACGACCTGATCGAGATCGGCGTCGGGCATCACGATACCGTGGTTCTTGGCCCCGCCCATTGCCTGCACACGCTTGCCCGCATCGACTCCGCGGCGATAGACGTAATGGGCAATATCGGATGATCCGACGAAACTTACTGCGGAAATATCCGGATGGTCGAGGATTGCATCGACCATTTCCTTGTCCCCGTGCACCACCTGCAGAATGCCCGCTGGCGCACCGGCTTCCAGCATCAGTTCGGCCAGTCGCACAGGAACCGACGGATCACGTTCCGACGGTTTCAGGATGAACGCATTGCCAACAGCAATCGCTATGCCGAACATCCACATCGGGATCATTGCGGGGAAGTTGAACGGGGTAATCCCGGCACCAATGCCGAGCGGCTGGCGCATCGAATAGACATCGATCCCGGGGCCTGCACCCTGGGTGTATTCGCCCTTCAAGGCATGGGGGATGCCGCAGGCAAATTCGATCACATCCAGCCCGCGCTGCACATCACCGCGCGCATCTGCGATCACCTTGCCATGTTCGCTGGAAAGCAACGCGGCCAGTTCTTCCATATTGGCTTCGACCAGCCGCTTGAATTCGAACATCACCCGCGCACGTTTCTGCGGATTGGTCGCGGCCCAGCCCGGTTGGGCCGCCTTGGCTGCGGCAACCGCCTGGTCGAGCAGGGCGGCATCACCCAGCGCCACTTGCGCCTGAACCACGCCCTGATTCGGGTCGAACACATCGTGCAGGCGGCCCGAACCACCACTGGCCCCGCTGGCAAGGAAATGATCGATCTGGCGCATCCGGTTTCTCCTGTAACTTTCTCGTCTCTGTAGCCAGCCAGCGCGGCGGCGCAAGGCTTGTGACGATTCCCGATCCGTATAGCGCGATCCGCGCCAGAAGACGCATGGGAAGTCGCCTTGGCCGTACTATCGGCAATTGACCGCATGATCCGCTTGAGGCAAATGCGCAGCCCCGATGCGGGTGTAGCTCAATGGTAGAGCAGCAGCTTCCCAAGCTGACGACGAGGGTTCGATTCCCTTCACCCGCTCCAGTGGAACTGGCTAACCCGTTATTGCAGCGGCAGGAAATCGGGTCACAGTGTGGCCATGTCGATCACGAAGCGATATTTCACATCGCTGGCCTCCATCCGGTCATAAGCGGTGTTGACCTCGTCCATCCGGATCGTCTCGATTTCCGGGCGGATGCCTTTCTCGGCGCAGAAATCGAGCATTTCCTGGGTTTCCGTAACACCGCCGATCCCTGATCCGGTGATGATGCGGCGCCCCATGAGCAGCAGGCCGGTATGAATTTCGGGCATCATGTCGATCATGCCAACAATCACCAGCGCCCCGTCAATTTTCAGCAAATGGACATAGGGGGCCAGATCGTGGCGCACTGGTATGGTGTCGAGCACGATGTCGAAATAGCCCGTTCTGGCCTTCATCGCGGCCTTGTCTGTCGTGAGCAGCAGATCTTTCGCGCCAAGGGCCAGGGCATCGGCCCGTTTGTCTTCGCTGCGGGACAGAACCGTTACTTCCGCGCCCATCGCGGCGGCAAATTTGACCCCCATATGGCCTAATCCCCCCAGACCGGCGACCGCGACTCTGGATCCGGGGCCGACCTTCCAGTGCCGCAGCGGCGAATAGCTGGTGATGCCGGCACACAGCAGCGGCGCCGCATCCGCCATCGCCATCGCATCGGGCACCTTGATTACGAATTCCTCGCGGCAAACGATCTTGTCGGAATAGCCGCCGAAGGTGGTGCTGCCATCGCGCCGGTCTTTGCCATTATAGGTACCGGTCATGCCGCGCTGGCAATATTGTTCGAGCCCGGCCTTGCAGCTGTCGCATTCCAGACAGCTGTCGACCATGCAGCCGATTGCCACCCTGTCTCCGATCGCGTGCCTTGTAACCTTTTCCCCCAGTGCCGCGACGACCCCGGTGATTTCGTGACCGGGCACGATGGGGTAGGTTGTGCGGCCCCAATCGTTGCGCGCGGCGTGCAGGTCCGAATGGCAGATGCCGCAATGGCTGATGTCGATCAGGACATCATCGTCGCGAAGTCCGCGACGGGTGAAGGCAAGGGGTGCCATGCCGCTGTCGGGTGATGTGGCGGCGTAGCCTTTGGCGGGATATTCGTTTGTGGGCATGACAGTCTCCGGAATCAGGCCGGAGTTTAGCCACCGGCGGGGACGAAGCAAGCGATCTCGGGTGCAAGGATCAAGGGCCATTCCACCGCCGGCTGAATGTCTGTAAGGCATGGCAATGTCATCTGTGTTCCTGGCATTTGCAGCGGTTCTGCTAACTTCGATGGGTGGCCGCGACCAGCTTCTGGTGGCGCAGCTTTCCGCGCGGCTCCAGCGGCGGGTCAGCCTGTTGGTTGTCGGTTGCATGGCCGCAATCGTAACTGCACTGGCGATGGGATGGGCAGGGCATCTGGCCGGGCAAATCCTGCCAAATTCCGGCAAGCCGATGCTGGCGGCCTTTGCCTTGCTGTGTGCCGCAGTCGAACTGGCGTGGCCGATCAGGCCCCGAAATGTGCAGGAGCCGACCCGATCCCTGTTTGCGATCACGGTAGTGATCCTTGCGCGCCAATTGGGCGATGCGGGGCGGTTTCTGGTGTTCGCCGTGGCGGCGGCTACCCCCGATCCTTACCTGGCGGGGGCGGGCGGTGCGCTGGGCGGCTGCGCGGCAATCACGCTGGGCTGGTTGATGCAGGATCGGTTGCTGGCCGATTTGCCCCTCCGCGCCAGCAGGCGCTTCATGGCCGCGATTGTCCTGATTGCCGCGCTGGTAACCGGCCTGTCCGCGCGGGGTTTGCTTTAAGGGGGTCAGGAATCAAATAAAAATATCGACATGCCTCTAGGCGCGGGCGGACTTTTTGTTATGCGGGGCACATGGACAGGATCACAATAGTCGAAGACGCGGATAATGCGGCAATTTCCAGCTGGATTGCCAGCCATCTGGCGGCTGCGCTGGAAACCTCGGAAGGGCCGGTTGCGATCAGTGTTCCGGGCGGATCGACCCCGTTTCCTATCTTCGAATTGCTGATCGCGGCGCCGCTCGATTGGGCGCGGGTTGCGGTGTGGCCGGGAGATGACCGGATCGTGCCGGAAGACCATCCGGCCAGCAACACCGGCAAAATTCGTGCCCTGTTCGAAACCGCGGGTGCCGAAGTGGTCAGCCTCAGCATCATGGAGCAAGTGCCGCACTTCTCGCTTGCCTGGCTGGGAATGGGGGCAGACGGGCACATCGCGTCGCTTTTTCCCAACACGGACCCGCAAGTGGATGATCCGCAGAGGGTTCGTCAACTTACGCCAGACCCGCTTCCACCGGAAGCGCCCTTTGACCGGGTCAGCCTGACCATTCCGGCGCTGCTGGATAGTGATGCGCTGATGTTCGTTATCCGCGGCAGTGAAAAGCTCGCCCTGTTCGAAGCGGCAATGCGGGGGCAGAATGATCTGCCCATTGCTCGCTTGCTGGGTGCCGCGCGTCAGGCAGTCACATGCTTCGCCTGATTCCCGCGCCGCTGCACCGGCTGGCTTACCGCTGTGCCGATGCCCTGCGGATCCGCTGGTGGCAGCTGCGCCAGCCGCGTCTCACCAGTGTGTCGGTCATCGCCGTCGATTTTGATGACCGCTTGCTGCTCGTCCGGTTAAGCTATGGTTCCGGCGCTTGGGAAGTTCCCACTGGCGGCGTTGGCCGCAACGAGATACCCGAAGATGCCGCGCGGCGTGAATTTCGGGAAGAAACAGGCATCGATCCGACCCGCTTGCTTTTAATCGGCGAGCAGGAAGAACGGATTTATGGTGCCCACGTCACGACCCACCTTTATTCGACCCGTATCTCTGCGGCGCCGCGCGCCGATGGCCGGGAGGTGTTGGACGCGCGGCTATTCCCGCTCCATTCCTTGCCCGAACCCTTGAGCAACCGCACAAGGCAACGGTTGGCAATCTGGCGGGAACATTCAAAGCAGCGATAATTGTGCCGTATCCGGCCCCAAAACCTGCGCTTTATCGGGGTCGCCAGCCCCTTCCAGATTCGATAATGTCAGCCCCATCAACCGGATCGGCATGGGCAGGGGCAGCAATTCTTCGAGCAATTCGCGCGCCAGAACGGCGAACTCTGCCTTGTCTGCAATAGTGCGGTCCAGCGAACGGGACCGGGTAACATTGGTGAAATCGGTATATTTCATCTTCAACGTCACGGTCCGGCCTTGCGCCTTTGACGCTTCGATGCTGAGCCACACGATATCGATAATCCGCTCCAGCGTATCGCGCAAAGCGGCACCGGCGGAAATATCCTCGCCAAAAGTGCGTTCCCCGCCCACAGATTTGCGGATGCGGTTGGCGCGTACAGGCCTTAAATCAATGCCCCGCGCGGCGCGGAACAGATATTCGGCCAGGCTGCCAAAATTCTGACGCA
Organism: Erythrobacter sp.; assembly: GCA_024642565.1. Taxonomy (GTDB): domain Bacteria; phylum Pseudomonadota; class Alphaproteobacteria; order Sphingomonadales; family Sphingomonadaceae; genus Allopontixanthobacter. Next base: position 61,231 of record JAHEAV010000008.1, on the reverse strand, counting down.
GGAAGGCGATGTCTTTCGCCGCCAGATCGGCGCCGGTTTCAATGCCCAATCGGGCCATCTTCTCGGCGCCTTTCGGGCCAACCCCGTGAAACCGCCGCACCGGCAGGCTGTGCACAAAGGCTGCGCCTTCGCCGGGCCGGATCACGCAGATCCCGTCAGGCTTGTTCTGATCGCTCGCCAGCTTGGCGAGGAATTTGTTGTAACTGACCCCGGCGCTGGCCGTCAGGCGGGTTTCAGCGCGAATACGCTCGCGGATCAGCTCGGCAATCCGGGTTGCAGAGCCGATCCCGCGGATATCCTCCGTCACGTCGAGATAGGCTTCGTCGAGGCTCAGCGGTTCGACATGAGGGGTGAACTGGCGGAAAATCGCGCGGATTTGCCGGGAGGCTTCCTTATAGGCTTCGAACCGGTGGCGAACGAATATCAGTTCCGGGCACAATCGCTGGGCGGTGACCGAAGGCATGGCCGAACGGACCCCGAATTTGCGCGCCTCATAACTGGCCGCCGCCACCACGCCGCGCCCGCCCGCACCGCCAACGGCCACGGGGCGCCCACGCAAATCCGGGTTATCGCGTTGTTCCACACTGGCGAAAAACGCATCCATATCGACATGGATGATCTTGCGCAGACCAGGCGCTTCCCCGGCTTCGTCGGCTTCCTCGCCGGTCGCTTGTGGTTGCCCGATTGGTTCCATCGCCCGCAGAATAGGCGATCTGGCGGATGATGGAACCATTCCCTTCATTGTGCGCCGCAACACAAAATTCTGGCCTTCTGCTGGCCACTGGCCCAAAGGCACCGCATGAAAACCGGTCACCCATTCTCCCCACCTGCGACCGGCGCCCAAATCGGGGAGCGTGAACTGATCGCAATGATGGCGATGCTGATGGCGATGCAGGCATTTGGCATAGATGCGATGCTGCCTGCGCTGGGTGCGATTGCCCAGGACCTGGCCATACCGGGGAATGAACGTCAGCTGGTGGTGGGCGTTTATCTGTTGGGGTCCGGAATCGGGGCGATCATTCCCGGTTCGCTGGCGGATCGTTTTGGCCGCCGCCCGGTGCTGGCCGTGTGCCTGATATTTTATATCGCCATGTCGATTGCCTGCGCGCTGACGCAGGATTTCAGCCAGCTGATCGGGCTGCGGCTTGTCCAAGCGGTCGGTAGTGCGGGCCTGTCGGTTCTGCCGGCTGCAATCATCCGCGACCGGGTGGGCGGGGACAAGATGGCGCGGATGATGTCGCTGATCATGATGGTTTTCCTGCTGGTGCCAGTCATCGCGCCCACCATCGGATCGCTGATCCTGCAGATTGCCAGCTGGCGCTGGATATTCGGGGCGATGGCGGTGAACGGGGTAGTGGTCGGCGTGTGGTTCTGGCTGCGCTTGCCCGAATCGCTCCATCCCGAAGATCGGCAGGAAATCCGCCCTTCGGTGATCTTTCGTAACATGAAGGAATCGCTCTACCGGCGCGGCACAATTGGTTATGTGCTGGGCAGTGCGCTGGTGTTCGGCGGCCTGTTCGGCTTCATCAATTCCGCGCAGCAATTGATCGGAGAACATTTCGGGGCTGCTGAACTGTTCCCGCTGATCTTCGGCGCATCGGCCGCAACAATGATTTTTTCCAACCTGATAAATTCGCGGATCGTTGAACGCTTTGGCGCACGGCGGGTGTCGCAAATCGCGCTGCTTGCCTTCATCGCCGTGGCGGGCCTTCAGGTGCTTTCGTCTTTTGAAGCGGAGCAAAGCCTGTGGCATTTCGTGCCGCTGATGGCGGCCAATATGGCGCTTCTGGGCTTTGTTGGTGCCAATTTCGGGTCGATTGCGATGCAGCCATTCTATCATATTGCCGGTGCGGCATCGTCTGCGCAGGGTTTCGTCAGAATGGCCAGCGGAGCGTTACTGGGGGCCGCAATCGGTTATGCCTATGACAATTCCGCGCGGCCACTGGCCCTGGCCCTGCTGCTGAGCGGTCTGCTGTCGCTGGTGCTGGTTCTGTTCAGCGAAAGGGGCAAACTGTTCACCCGCCCCAATGCGCCGAACCCGGCGGAATAGGGCTTAACCGCGCCCCTCAAGCTTGCGCCACGCCAGATCGGCGAATTCGCAGAGCAGCGGCCGCGTGTCGCGCGGGTCGATGATATCTTCAACGGAAAATCGCTCGGCACTGCGGAAGGGGCTGCGCACCTTGTTCAGCCGGTCACGGATCGCCGCCAGATGCGCCGCCGGGTCTTCTGCCGTTTCCAGCTCGCTCTTGTAAGCCACTTCGATCCCGCCTTCTATCGGCAAGCTGCCCCAATCGCCTGAGGGCCAGGCGAAACGGTACTGGAAATTATCCGCATTGCTCATCGCGCTGCCGGCAATGCCATAGGCGCGGCGGATGATGACGGAAGCCAGCGGCACCTTCGCGCGGTAAACGGCATTCATTGCCTCCACACCGTAGCGGATTGTCCCGCTTTCTTCGGCGGCGCGCCCGATCATGAAGCCGGGATTGTCAACCAGGTGGACCACCGGCAGGCGGAACTGGTCGGCCAGCCGGATGAAGCGGGTGACTTTCTCGCTGGTGCGGGCTTCCCATGACCCGCCAAGGAAGCTGGGATCGCTGGCCAGCACGGCCACGGGCCAGCCATCCAGCCGCGCAAATGCGGTGATCGCGGCACTGCCCCAGCGGCGGCCCATCTCAAAAATGGAATCGGTATCGAAGATCATCCCCAGCGCGCGGCGCATGGAATAGACCTGCTTGGCTTCCCGTGGGACGAGGGAAAGCAGCGCCTCCTCGCGCCGGTCGGCAGGGTCACGGCATTCGATCCGCTGCGCCAGTGCGGCACTGTGGCCGGGCAGGTAGGACAGGAAACGGCGCGCCGCAGCAAAGGCTTCGGCCTCGCTCGCCACTTCATCATCGACCACGCCGTTGCGCGTATGAATGTCGCTGCCGCCAAGCGATTCCTTGTCAGACGCTTCCCCCAGCGCTTCGACCACCGCCGGTCCGGCAGCGAACAGCTGGGAAACCCCGCGTACCATAATTGAATAATGGCTGGCCACGGTGCGCGCCGCGCCCAGACCGGCAGTCGGGCCCAATGCCAGCGCCACCACGGGCACCGTATCGAGGTTGGTGACCACATCGCTCCACCCCGGTACCGCAGGGACATAGGTTGCGCCGATATCCTCCAGCGTCTTGACCGATCCGCCCCCGCCAGTGCCGTCGATCATTCGGACCAGCGGCAGGCGCAATTCATGGGCCATCTTTTCCGCCTGCACCATCTTGCGGTGAATGGCGGCATCGGCTGCCCCGCCGCGCACGGTAAAATCGTCTGCCGTCACCACAATCGGACGGGCATCAATATTGGCGCGGCCATAAATGTAGTTGGAAGCGGCGAGGCCGGTCAGCTCGCCATCCTCGCCATAACTCCCGCGTCCGGCAATCTTGCCGATTTCCCGGAACGATCCCTCATCAACCAGCCCGGCAATGCGCGCCCGCGCATCCATTTTGCCGCGCCCGTGCTGGCGCGCGACCTTTTCCGCGCCGCCCATCTGCTCGGCAAAGGCCTGACGCCTGGCGAGTTCGTCGAGTTCCGCCTTCCAGCTCACGCTTCAGGCGCCTCGATCCGGGCGAGCAGCGTCTCGACCTGCACCTGCGCGCCGGCGCTGGTGTTCAGTTCCGCCACAACCCCGTCAAACGGCGCGGTGAGGGCGTGTTCCATCTTCATCGCTTCCAGCACCATCAGCCGCTGGCCTGCGGTGACAGTGTCGCCCGCCGCCACATCAACTGCAATGACCTTGCCCGGCATGGGGGACAGGATATCGCCATCATGGGCGTGGTGGGTGCCGGTGCCGCGCGCTGCGAAGGGACGTAGAGCGAAAGTCTCGCCTGCCTCATTGATCCAAACCGTATCGCCGTCGTCGAGTTGCAGTAGCCCATCGAAAGGCCTGGAGCCGTCGCCCAGCACGACATCTGAACCCTGCATCATGGCCACAACAGTGCGCGGCAATGAGTTGAGCCGCATACCCGGCATTTCCGGGCCTTCAAGCCCTTGCCCTCGATGCAGCATCGAGAGCGCTGCCTGATCCAGCCCGCCCTGAGACAGCGAGACCGCGTCAGACCAATTCGGGTTGCGCGCAATCAGTCCGGTATCGAGCAACGCCTGACCGAATTCCTCGGATGTGACGGCTCGTAGCACGAACGGGGCGTTCGTTTTCACCGGAAAGACGAGCTGTTCGGACAGGCAGTCTTCCATGCGCCAAATTGCTTGTTCGCGATCTTCCGCATGGGTGACGATCTTGGCGATCATGGGATCGTAGTAAGGGGAAATCTCGTCGCCTTGCCCGACCCCTGTTTCGATGCGGGCGTATCCGTCTTCTATGGCAAACATCTCGAGTTTACCGATGCTCGGCAGGAATCCCTTCGCCGGGTCTTCCGCATATAGCCGTGCTTCGATCGCCCAGCCGTTGATACTGAGTTCTTCCTGCCTGAGCGGGATCGCTTCACCGCCTGCCACGCGCAATTGCCATTCGACCAGATCGACGCCGGTGATCTCCTCGGTCACCGGATGTTCCACTTGCAGGCGGGTGTTCATTTCCATGAACCAGATGCGGTCGGCGCGCAGGCCTTCGCTGGCATCGGCGATGAATTCGATGGTGCCGGCGCCTTCGTAATCCACCGCCTTGGCGGCGCGCACGGCGGCGGCACAGATGGCTTCGCGGGTGGCCTCGTCCATGCCGGGGGCAGGGGCTTCCTCGATCACTTTCTGGTGCCGGCGTTGCAGCGAGCAATCGCGTTCGAACAGGTGGACGACATTGCCGTGGCTATCGCCGAAAATCTGCACCTCTATATGGCGGGGGCTGGTGACCCATTTTTCCAGCAGCACTTCGTCGTTGGAAAAGCTGGCCTTGGCTTCGCGCTTGCAGCTTTCGAGGTCAGCTTCAAAGTTCTCCGCCGCATCAACCTTGCGCATGCCCTTGCCGCCGCCGCCTGCGACCGCCTTGATCAGCACCGGATAGCCAATTGCGCCGGCTTCCTTCTTCAGCCGCTCGACCGATTGGTCTTCGCCCAGATAGCCGGGGGTCACAGGCACGCCCGCAGCAATCATGCGCTGTTTCGCGGCATCCTTCAGCCCCATGGCGCGGATCGAATCTGGCTTTGGCCCGACCCAGATCAGCCCGGCATCGATCACCGCCTGCGCAAAGTCGGCATTTTCGCTGAGGAAGCCGTAGCCCGGATGGATCGCCTCCGCGCCGGTTTCCATGGCGGCGGCGATAATCTTTGCGCCTATCAGATAACTTTCGGCAGCAGGGCTGGGGCCGATATGCACCGCTTCATCCGCCTGGCGCACATGCAATGCCTTGGCATCGGCATCCGAATAGACCGCGATAGTGCGGATACCCATCTGGCGGGCAGTGCGAATGATGCGGCAGGCAATTTCGCCGCGATTGGCGATCAGAAGAGATTGGATCATGCCCAGCGGGTTAGGACGGGTCGGGGGTCTCTGCAAGCGGGTCTGCGTTTGGCTTGGCGAAATCCCGCCGCGACCAGCGCGGCATCGCGTCCGGGCTGCGCGGCGAATTGACCAGCGCTTCAAAGAAAGCTGCGGCGACATGGCGTAACTTGGTCCTGCCGGAAATGAATACCCGGTGGTCCCACGCGGCAGGTCCAAGCTGCCTTACTTCCCGCCCGATTGCGCCATAGATGGCCGCTGCGGATAATATTGCCCAACGGCTGCGAAAGGGCAGCTTTTGCGCCCCCAGCTTTGCCGCGGTTTCATGCTGCTGCGCCAGGGCCACCAGCCGCGCTGCCAGTTCCACCAGTTCGGCCCGGTACATCGGTTTCATATGCTGGCCCGGCGGTATGTCCGCTTCCGCCAGCCATTCCATCGGTAAATAACAGCGCCCGGCCGCGTCATCTTCTTCGATATCGCGGGCGATGTTGCTCAGTTGGAAGGCGAAGCCAAGATCGCACGCCCGGTCCAGCGTTTCCTCGTCATCGCTCGCCACACCCATGACCACGCCCATCATCACCCCGACTGCGCCCGCCACGTGATAGCAATATTGCAGCAAGTCTTTCTCGCTGCGCGGCCGCCAATCTTCGGAATCGAGGGTGAAACCGGCGATTACATCGTCCGCCATGGCCGGGGTAATGGGGGTTTCGCGCGCGACCTGCCCGAAGGCATCAAAGGCGACATCGGCAGTGGGCAGCCGGTCAAATGCGCGCCCGGTCAGCAGTTTGATCGAAGTCAGCCGTTTGCCCGCATCGGCCTGATCGCCAAGGGCGCCGCCCATGTCTTGCGCATCGGCAATATCATCGCACCGGCGGCACCAGGCGTAGAGCAACCACACCCGTTCGCGCGTCGTACGATCGAACAGCCAGGATGCCGCCGCGAAGCTTTTCGATCCTTCCGCCATAATTGCACGGGATTTGGCCACCAGGGCATCGCGGTTGCGCCCGCCGCCCGCCTGTTCCGGCGTTGTCCGCATGAAAATGGAAGGGGCCAGAGAGCGTTCGCGGGTCAGAGGTCGCTCGCCTTCATCCGGAAGATCGGCGTATGCGGTTCATAGACCGCCATCTTGTCCAGCAATCGGTCAAGATCATCGTCTGCGATCATGATGCCCTGATGCGCGGGCCGGATAAAGCCGACCTGCGCCATATGGCGGTTGAAGGCGATCAGATGGTCATAAAATCCGAAGGCGTTGAGCAGACCGACCGGATTTGAGTGATAGCCCAGCTGCGCCCAGCTGATTGCTTCCCACAATTCATCCATCGTGCCGACCCCGCCGGGGATGGTCACGAAACCGTCGCTAAGGTCGGTGAAGCGCGCCTTGCGTTCATGCATCCCGGAAACGGTGAACAATTCGGTGCAATCGTGATTGGCGACTTCGCTATTCGCCAGCGCTTCGGGGATGATGCCGATCACTTCCCCTCCGGCATCGAGCGCACCGGCCGCCACCGCGCCCATCAGCCCCAGTCTGCCGCCGCCATAAACGACCCCGATACCGCGTTCGGCCAGAGTTTGGCCGACCTCGCGCGCCAGCGCCAGATAGCGCGGATCGGCGGGTGAGGCCGAACCGCAATAAACCGCAAGTTTCTTCATTGTGCCAGATCCTCGATCATCAATCCCGCCGTTGCCTTGGCACTGCCGACCACGCCCGGAATGCCGGCCCCCGGATGTGTGCCCGCGCCGGTCAGGTAGAAATTGGGCAGCACATCATCGCGATTGTGGCCGCGGAACCAGGCGCTCTGCGTCAGCACTGGTTCAAGGCTGAATGCGCTGCCGAGATGCGCGTTGAGATCATGGGCGAAATCCTTGGGCGCGTAGGAAAACTTGGTCACGATCCGGTCATGTATATCGGGGATCAGGCGCCGCCCGATTTCATCAAGAATACGCTTTTCCAGCATCGGGCCGACTTCATCCCAATTGACCGCCAGCTTGCCCATATGGGCCACCGGCACCAGCGCGTAAAAGGTGCTCTTGCCCGGCGGGGCCATGCTCGGATCGGTCACTGTCGGGTGGTGGAGATAGATGCTGAAATCGGCCGGTAGCACGCCGTTTTCGTAAATATCTTCCAACAGACCCTTATAGCGGGGGCCGAACAGGATCATGTGGTGCGGAATGCCGGGCCAGCTGCCTTCCAACCCGAAATGGACCACGAACAGGCCGGGGCTGAATTTCTTGCGGGCCAGGCTTTTCGCATAATCCTTCCCGCGTTTGCTGCCAGACAGCAAATCGCGATAGGAATGCACGATGTCGGCATTGCTGGCGACGGCATCAAACCGTTCCCGAAACCCCGATGCTGTTTCCACTTCGGAGGCGCGATTGCCCACCGTGTGAATTTGCACCACGGGATCGCCCAGCCTTATCGTGCCGCCGAGCCGTTCGAAATGGCGGACCATTCCGGCAATCAGCCGGTTGGTTCCGCCCCGCGTCCACCATACGCCGCCATCTTTTTCCAGTTTGTGGATCAGGGCGTAAATTGCGCTGGTCTTCATCGGGCTGCCGCCCACCAGCAGGGTGTGGAAGCTGAGCGCCTCGCGCAGTTTTTCCGATTTGATATATTTCGACACAATCGAATAGACGCTGCGCCAGGCCTGGTATCGCGCCAGCGCCGGTGCGGCCTTCAACATGCTCTTGAAATCAAGGAACGGCACGGTTCCCAGCTTCAGATAGCCTTCTTCATGCACCCCGGCGGAATAGGCCAGAAATTCCTGATAACCGGGATAATCACCCGGCGCGACGCGGTTGATTTCTTCGCGCAGCCCGGCATCGTCATTCGAATAATCGAAATTGACCCCGTCCGGCCAGTTGAGCCGGTAGAACGGCATCACTGGCATCAGTTCGACATCGTCCGCCATGGAGTGGCCGGTCAGTTCCCACAGTTCCTTCAGGCAGGGCGGGTCGGTGACAACGGTGGGGCCGCCGTCAAAAACAAAGCCGTCTTTTTCCCAGAAATAGGCACGCCCACCGGGCTTGTCCCGCCCTTCGATAATTGTGGTCTGGATACCGGCGGATTGCAGGCGGATTGCCAGCGCAAGTCCGCCAAACCCCGACCCGATGACACAGGCGGTCTTGCTGCCCGCCACCGGAATGACCGGCTTGGCAGCGGCAACGCCGGGCCTCAGCGAGGATGTGGTGCTGGCATTCATCAAGTAATCTCCTGCGGGGGAGCAATTAGGGGGCGTCCCGGTGCGATCAAGGCGCGAATGGCCCTGGAAACAGCTACGGGCGGCTTGCCGATCAGGACGCGGGCCTTGTCGGAAAAAGTCGAATGGGCGGCATAGAATCGTTCGATCAGGGTTTCGGGCAGACGGTAGAAACGTTCGAAGATGCGATAGCGTTCCTCCGGCACGGCTGCGCCAAACAGCATCGCGCCGAGCAAGCGGTAAAATCCGGTCTTGCGCCAGTGTTGCCGCGCGCGCGCTTCCACCAGTGCCGCCAATTGCGGGCCGGGCAATTCGGCGTCGCGCGCGATGGCCAGCGCGGTTTCGGCCGCAAACGGCAATGTGTAACTGGTCAGAGGATGGACAAAGCCGCCGCGCCCGCCCGCCATGGCCACCCCGTCTATCCGGCATTGCGCCTGATAGGCGCTGAAATTCCCTCCGGTGATTACCGGCAATACGCCGGTTTCATGGCCGATTATCGTGAAATCACCATCTTTCGCCAGTCCTTGGGCTGCGGCATAGGCATCGATCCGGGCCGATAGCGCGCTGCGGTCCAGCGTCGGCGCGTCCGCATAATAAGTATCCTCGATAAACAGGTCGGATGCGCCCAGCGGCAACATATAGACGAAGCGATAAGCGCCATGCTGGTCCAGATCGGCATCCATTATCGTGGGGTGGCCGATCCCGTGCGGCGCGGCGGTGCGCAGATGGCGGCCCATGAACACCTGCCACCCACCGTGCAGATGGCGGGACGGCACCGCACCGCGGCAGTCGATCACGGCACGGGCAGAAATTCTCTCGCCATTTTCCAGGGTGACCCCGGCGCTATCCAGCGCTGCGACCCGCTGGCCAGTGTGAATGCAATCCTGCCCCAGTTCGCGGCGCAAGGCGGCATCAAAATCGGTCGAGGATAGCGAATGATAGGTGGATTGCAGGTGGCGGCGATAGGCGGGGAAGCGGACATCGTAGCCATGCCAGGTCGTGGTGCGGAAGGGTTCGAGCAAGGCTGCCGCTGGTCCTTTGACGTCGCTTGCGAACCAGCTCCACCGGTGATTTCCGCCAAGCGATGCGTCCGCTTCGATCAGCATAACCGCAATGTCCGGATGGCGCTGGCGCAGTGCCAGCGCGATCAGGCCGCCCGCCAGCCCGCCGCCGACGATTGCCACTTCGGTCCGTTTATCCGCCGCCGTCTGCTCGTTGCGCCCGCTCATTGCCAATCCGCCCTAGGGGGCATTGGCCGGGTGTGCAATCGGCTTGCGCGCGGCAAATCCCGTGTCATGGTGCGGCATGATCCAAGCCCTGCCATTGCACAGTCTGCGGCCCCATAGCGAGCCGTCACTTATTTCGACACCTAGCGAGCCAAAATGGAATCGCGCCTGATTAAACGTGCTATCTGATCACGCAGAACGAACTAACGTCCCAGGTAAAACCAACTCCAAGAAAGTTCAGCTACCCTGAGCGTTACGAAGTGCTTCGTTCATTTGAGGTCGAGCGCTGGCCCAAGCAAAATCGCTGCAGATTTTGCTGTCTTTGATCTCCCAACGTGCTGCGCGTTGAGGTGGTCCGCAGAATTTTCTGATCACCGAACCAACACGTTTTTCCATTTTACTCGCGCCAGCAGGCGTGGCCAAATCAAGGTCTTTGACGCTGACCAACATCTTGACTGGTTCAAAGCCTTCGGGAACCTTCATGTTGGCCGTGACGATGATTTCCTGCTCCTGAGCTATGGCTGGTGATGCCAGCCATAGAAGGCAGGCGCCCCCAAAGAGCGGCAAAATATGTTTACGCACTATTGCCATGGTGTGTCTCCTACTGAGAAAAAACTTCTGCACTGAGTCAGAGTTTTTTTGCGCGTATGTGGTGGCAAACTGGGTAACAAAGCCATCCAATTCCAGCACATAGGTGACATAGCGCATGTGCAAAGTTGCATTGATATAGGTAAACTCCCGATGTTAGGGAAACAGGACGAGATAACAAGGTGTTGTTGGCTGCGGACTGGCCGCTAACCAGCCGAAAAGCGGACTGTCAGGTATCTCCGCCGGACGCGCATTTTGCTTTGAGGGCGAAACTGCTCATACGCGATAAGAGATTGGGTGCCGCAATCATCACAAAACAGCTACCAGATCACCGGCTGGTGTACGCCCAGCCATTTCTCCTTCAGGCTGACTGCCACTGTTACGGAACATCCTGGCGTTCCTTGCGTTAAAAGGTCAGGAAAATAAGGGAATTTGCATGATTGGCCGTTTTTTACCCCCGTTGTTGGGCATATCCGTGATGTTTGCCGCCGCACCTGCGGCCGCGCAGGATCGTGGTGAGGCCGGAATGCCAGATGCGGTTGGGCCAGATT
>JAHEAV010000008.1:0-50145 GCA_024642565.1 Erythrobacter sp. | reverse complement strand
TGGGCCAGATTTGGATGGGCCAGATTTGGATGGGGGTGCATCCGGCACGGTTTCTGGCCCTCCGGATAACGTCTTTGCCGGGGACTGGATCACTATCGGGATCGGGGCTGGCTATGGCCCGAGCTATTCGGGTTCGGATGATTACGTGCTGTTTCCCGCGCCTGTTGTGCAGGGAAAGATTTCCGGAATCGGGATCCAGCCGCGCCCGGCAGGTCTGGCCGTCGATCTGATTGACGACCGGGCCGATGCGAAGGTCAATTTTGCCTTTGGCCCAACCGTCCGCCTGCGCAATGACCGGGCCAGCCAGATCAAGGACCCGGTGGTCAGCCTGGCAGGTAAACTTGACCGGGCTGTGGAAGTAGGGGCGGCGGCGGGGATAAGCTTTCCCAAACTGCTCAGCCCCTATGACAGCCTCAGCTTCAACCTCGATACGCGCTGGGATGTGGCGGGCGCCCACAAAGGCATGGTGATGGAACCCAACATTTCCTATTTCACGCCGCTGAGCCGGGGCATGGCTGCATCGCTGGCGGTCAGCACCCAATATGGCGGGGGCCGTTACAACCGCTATTATTATTCCGTCACGCCGGCGCAAAGCGCGGCGAGCGGGTTGCCCGAATTTCAGGCCAAGGGCGGTATCAATTCCATTGGCACCAACCTGATTCTGGGCATTGATTTTGACGGCAATCTGCAGAACGGCGGACTGTCAGGCGTAATCATTACCGGCTATTCGCGGCTGGTCGGTGATGCCCGCAACACGCCGTACACCCGCCTGCGGGGCAGCGCTGACCAGTTCCTTGGCGCGCTGGCGATCGGATACACGTTCTAGCGCCTATTTTGCCGCAAGTGGTGTTTGGGCAATATCGGCAAGCGATTTCAGCGCGGCCATATGCGCCGGGCTATTCCGCGGACATGATTGCCGCGGGCAATTTGTACACGGCAATTGCGCAGCCATCTGGACGGACGGCCATCTAGGCCGTAAAACTGCACCATACCCCGGGGAGCCTGTTGTGGCTGAGAGGGGCGGGTAACGCCGTCCGACCCGTTGAACCTGAACCGATTAACATCGGCGGAGGGAGCGGCCCTGGCACAAAGGACTTCCGCTCTTCCGTTGTGAGGAGACTTTGCGTGGCCGACATTAATTCCCAGATCGAAATCGGCGTAACCACCGGGCCGATTCGCGGCAGCCGCAAGGTGCATATTGGCCCGTTCAATGTGGCCATGCGGGAAATTGACCTGGAACCGTCTTCGGGTGAACCGCCGCTGCGGGTCTATGATACGTCCGGCCCCTATACCGATCCGGCTGTCACCATCGACATCAACGCGGGCCTGGCTGCGCTGCGCCGGCAATGGCAACTGGATCGCGGCGATGTGGAAGAATACGCGCCGCGCGATGTGAAGCCGGAAGATAACGGCCAGCTGGGTCCGGACCGCAGCGGCGGCGTTCCCCCGTTCCCGGCCGCTTTGCGTAAACCGCTGCGCGCCAAGGCGGGGCACAACCTCAGCCAGATGCATTACGCGCGGCGCGGGATCATCACGCCGGAAATGGAATATGTCGCCGCGCGGGAAAATCTTGGCCGGGAGATGGCGCGCGAAGCGGCGTCCGGCGGTGAAAGCTGGGGCGCGTCCATCCCCGCAGTCGTCACCCCTGAATTTGTCCGCGATGAAGTGGCGCGGGGGCGGGCGATCATCCCCAGCAACGTCAACCATCCGGAATGTGAACCGATGGCCATCGGGCGCAATTTCCTGGTCAAGATCAACGCCAATATCGGCAATTCCGCAGTTGCGTCCGACGTCGCATCCGAAGTGGACAAGATGGTCTGGTCGATCCGCTGGGGCGCAGACACCGTGATGGACCTCAGCACGGGCCGCAACATCCACGACACGCGCGAATGGATCATCCGCAATTCCCCCGTCCCCATTGGCACCGTGCCGATCTATCAGGCGCTGGAGAAAGTCGGCGGTGTGGCCGAAGATCTGACGTGGGAGATTTTCCGCGACACACTGATCGAACAGGCCGAACAGGGCGTCGATTATTTCACCATCCATGCGGGCGTTCGCCTGCCCTATGTGCCGATGGCGGCCAAACGCGTGACCGGCATTGTCAGCCGCGGCGGGTCCATCATGGCGAAGTGGTGCCTGGCGCATCACAAGGAAAGCTTCCTCTACGAAAAATTCGACGAAATTACCGAGATCATGAAGGCCTATGACATTGCCTATTCGCTGGGCGATGGTCTGCGCCCCGGCAGCATTGCGGACGCCAATGACGAAGCGCAATTTGCCGAGCTTTACACACTTGGCGAACTGACCCACCGCGCGTGGAAACAGGATGTGCAGGTGATGATCGAAGGGCCGGGCCATGTGCCCATGCACAAGATCAAGGAGAATATGGAAAAACAGCTGGCCGTTTGCGGCGAAGCGCCCTTCTATACGCTTGGCCCCCTGGTGACCGATATTGCGCCGGGGTATGACCACATCACCAGCGGTATCGGCGCCGCGCAGATCGGTTGGTACGGCACGGCGATGCTGTGCTACGTCACGCCGAAGGAACACCTCGGCCTGCCCGACCGCGACGATGTGAAGGTGGGCGTGGTCACCTATAAACTGGCCGCCCACGCCGCCGATCTGGCCAAGGGGCATCCGGCGGCGCAATTGCGCGACGATGCACTGTCCCGCGCCCGTTTCGAATTCCGCTGGCGCGACCAGTTCAACCTGAGTTTGGACCCGGACACGGCGGAGGAATATCACGACCAGACCCTGCCCGCAGAAGGCGCCAAGACCGCGCATTTCTGCAGCATGTGCGGCCCGAAATTCTGCAGCATGAAGATCAGCCAGGAAGTGCGCGATTTCGCCAGCAAACAGAACCAGAGCGCGGACGGGTTTCTCGAAAGCGTGCAATCCGGCGCAGAGGCCGCAGCGGCCAGCAAGGCTGCGGCTGAGGCAGGAATGCGGGAGATGGCCAAGGTGTACAAGGATATGGGCGATCACCTCTATCTGCCTGCCGATGGAGTGCCCGCCGCAGAATAAGGCGCAGCCGCTTGCCATCATGCCGCTCGCCGCACTGCCGCCTATACGTTTTGACAGACCGCGCGGGGGCGAATAGCCTCGGCCCGGCGCGCGCATTTTTGGCAAGGGGAATGGGATGACCACACTTAGCGAAGGCGGCTGCCTGTGCGGGGCCATCCGCTATACCATCACGGGTGCCCCGGCGATGGCGATGGTGTGCCATTGCACCCATTGCCAGAAACAGTCGGGCAGCGCATTTTCGACCATCATCGGGATAAATGCGGCGGACATTGCCATTCGCGGCACGCCGGCCAGCTACGCCGATACAGGCGATAGCGGCGGCGCGGTTACGCGGCAGTTCTGCGGCACCTGCGGATCGCCGCTGTTCAGCCTGATCGGCGCAAGGCCGGATATGATCTTTGTGAAAAGCGGGACATTGGATGATCCATCCGGCTTTGCCCCGGCAGTGCATATCTGGGGCAAAAGCAAACAGCCATGGGTGGAAACAGGCGATGTGCCGGTGTTTGACATCATGCCGGGATGAATAGGCCCGCACCACACCCCGCACCGCACCCCTGCACCAAACGCCCCACATTAAACGGCCCGCGCACAAGGTCTTGAACCGGCGCGGTTTTGCGCGCATCGTTCCCCCCGCTGACATCTGGGGGGAAATCTCATGATCCGATGGAAAATTGCCGCATCTGCCGCCGCAATACCCGCGCTGTGCCTGTTCGGCGCGGTACCCGCGGCCCATGCACATGAACGCAAACAGACCATCATGCCGGAAAATGCAGAGGCGCTGGCGTTCCAGCAGGCGGTTGGATATTCGGACGCGGTGATCGCGGGCGACACGATTTATCTGTCAGGCGTGGTCGCCGTTCCGGCAGAGGGGGAGGATAGCATGACACCCGCCTTCACCCGCGCGTTCGAGGCATTGGGCAAAACACTGGCTCGCGCCGGTGCAACATGGGACGATGTGACGGTGTTCGACACTTATCACACAGACCTCGCCGGACAGCTGGACAGCTTTGTTGAAGTCAAGAACCGCTACATCAAAGCCCCCTTTCCGGCATGGACGGCAGTGGGCGTGACAAGCCTCTACGAACCAACCGCGCTGGTGGAGATAAAGATTACTGCGCGGCGGGGACCAAACTAAATCTATTGTCACTGTAACACATTTTATTCGTTTGAGAATTGGGGAGGGGATACATCCCAAAATTTGTTTGAATTGGTAGAATTGGCAATCGCACCCTAGAGAATTGTATTTGCTGTCCCGGTGGCGCTTGGCATTTGGCGGGTGGTTCAGGGATAGCCGTGACCTGACGCAGTGTGCCGGATTATGCCCGCCTCAGCCCCACCAGCACACGGTCCAGCGATTGCAGGAACTGTGATCGGTCTGCCTTGCTGAAGGGGGGCGGGCCGCCGCCGATTCCGTCCATTCCGCTGCGCAGGTCTGCCATGATGGCGCGGGTGGCAAGCGCGCTGCCGATGTTTGCGGCATCGAAAGGTTTGCCATTATGGGCCAGCACCTGCGCCCCTGACTTGAGGCAGCGTTCGGCCAGCAGAATATCGGCGGTAATCACCACGCTGGCTGGCGATGCATTTTCGGCAATCCAGTCATCCGCGGCATCGAAACTGTCCGACACCACCACCCGGCTGACCAGCGGGCTTTGCGGCACGCGGAAGGCGCTGTTGCTGACGATCCAGCAGTGCACCCGGTGGCGCGCGGCCACGCGGTAAATCTCCTCCTTCACCGGGCAGGCATCGGCATCCACCAGAATGCGGAGCGGGGCAGGGGCGGCGGGGGATTGCGTGGGGGCCATGCCGCTGCCTCAACCGATCGCGGCGGCTGCGTCAACCATCTTGAAGGCGGCGGCGCGGCGCGGAAAGCCTTTCCTACAGGCCCGGTTTTGTGGCTTAGACTGGCCGATGAACAACACGGTCCCCCCGGCATCCCAGCCCCCCAAGCCCCCAACGCCCACTTCCCAATCCCGCCCATCCGATCCGGTGTCTGCGCATGGCGGTGGGTGGACCCGCCCGAAACAGGCGGCGTTCCTCCATGCGCTGGCGTTCACCCACAATGTCGGCGCGGCGGCGCGCGCGGTCGGCATGTCGCGCCAATCGGCCTACAGGCTGCGCGCGCGGCTGAAGGGAGAACCATTCGATCTGGCGTGGAGCGCGGCGTTCCAGTCCTGCTTCGATGCGCTGGCGGAGGCGGCGATGGAACGCGCCCTGCATGGGGTTGAAGTTCCGCATTACCATCAGGGCGAATTGGTCGGGACTTCGCGCCGGTTCGATGAACGGCTGACGGTGGCCCTGCTGGCCATGCGGCGTGATTTCCTGCCGCGCAAAGCGGCGCAATGGCATCCGGCCACGGATTATCCCCCCGAAGATTTCCCCCGGTTGCTGGCCCGTGTTGCCCAGGGGCCGGAAACCTGGCGGGGGGAACCGACCTGCGATTATCTGGACGGGGCCGGGGAAGGTCCGGATCCGGCGCTTGAACCGTGAATCGCCGGGCGAGTTGTCACCCGCCCTCCTTGCAGTAAAAAACCATTATAAACAGTGTGATAAAGTCTGAATTGCAGGGTGACACACTGTCACCTTTGTAACCCGTGTTTATTTCCCATCCCATTCTTCCGAAGGGGGAAGTCATTTATGTTGCAGCGCACAATACTCCTGTTAGGATGGACCCATGCTGAAACAGAAAACCCCCAATTGGCCGCAAATCGCCCTGGACAGCTGGATATTTGCCGGTGAAGTTTCCGCGGTTATCTGGCTGCGGTCGGTCAAGCTCCTGATGGGCGGGAAACAGGCGGAGGAAGAAGCGCGGCTGATGGTCGAAGAAAAGGTTTCGGCCAATCTCGCCTTTCTGCCGGTCATGCTGCAGGGCGGGATCATGCAATCGCCGGAACGGATCAGCGCACGGGCGCTGGCGCATTATCATCGCCCCGTTTTGGCCAACCGCCGCCGGCTTGGCGGCGAAGGGCGCTGACCTGTGGTGCGGATGCTTCATCGTCCGATTTCTCTGGCGGCGCTGCTGCTGCTGGCGCTGGCCGCTTGCAATCCGGAAAGCGAACAGGCCGGTGCGGTTCCCGCGTTTGACGGGCTGCCCACGGAACAGGTGATCTATTTCACCGGCACCGAACCTTTCTGGAACGGGCAGATCGCCGGGCAGACCCTGAAATATTCCACGCCCGAATCGCCCGATGGCGTATCGATTCCGGTCACCCGCTTTTCCGGAAATCACGGGATTGGCCTGTCGGGCCAGCTGGATGGGCAGAATTTCGACATGACCGTTACGCCCGGCACCTGCCAGGATGGCATGTCTGACCGGCGTTACCCCTTCACCGTCACGCTGCGTCTGGATGATGAATTGCGCGAAGGTTGCGGGTGGACCGATGTGCAGAAATTCACCGGCCCGCAGAACCCCTGACCGGCGCCGTTCAGCGCTTGCGCACGAATTCGGCGCGCAGGACCAGGCCCTTGATTCCGGGGTAACGGCAGTCAATTTCCTGCGCATCGCCTGTCAGACGGATCGATTTGATTACAGTGCCTTGCTTCAGGGTTTGCCCGGCGCCCTTGACCACCAGATCCTTGATCAGGGTTACCTGATCGCCATCCGACAGGAGATTGCCCACCGCATCGCGGACTTCGATCTGATCGGCCCCGGCCTGTTTCGCCGCAAGTTCGCTGGCGGGCAACCATTCGCCGCTGGCTTCGTCATAGGCATAGTCTTCGTCGCTCATGGAGGCTCCTTGTCGCCGCTGCCCCTAGGCCAGATGGGCGGTGATACCAATGGTTGTATTCGGGCTGGCAGCCAGCCGATGCCTAATAAATTAGGATTCCAGCAGAACCCGTGCTAAACCGCGCGGGCTGACGTCGACTACACGACGGACTTCGACGAAACCGGCCCCGACATTACAGGGGTCAACAGCGACGACTTCCTTTCTCGAAACGACCTGAAGCACTATCCATGGCGCAATACTGCGTCATATTACACTCCGTTTCTCGAAGGGAAACAACTATGCCTACCGGAACAGTCAAGTTCTTCAATACCGACAAGGGCTTCGGCTTCATCCAGCCAGAAGACGGCGGCGATGACGCCTTCGTTCACATCACCGCTGTGCACGCTGCAGGAATGCAGACGCTCGATAAAGAACAGCGCGTCAATTACGAGCTGGAAACCGGCCGTAACGGGAAAACCTCCGCGGTTAACCTGTCGAACGCCTGATCGGTTTTTCGGATTGCAACGGGGTCGGCGGTGAACGCCGGCGGCCCCGACTGCACTGACAAACCTTCCAACAAATACCTGCCGGAAAGCCCCGAATGAGCCAGTCTTTCGAATTCTACCAGGAACGTGCCGAAGCTGCTGCGAAAGAAGCGAGCGAAGCCACACTGGAAAATGTCCGCGAACGGGCCCTGCGCTCTGCAGCGGCATGGCGCGATATGGCTGATCGTGCGCGTGAAACCGATCGCGAACGCAAGATCGCTGATCAGGCCCGCGCCGAACGCCGCGAAGCCGAAGCCCTCGCTGTCGAAGAACGCGCTGCTGCCAAACTGGAAGCGGCCGAACCGGCGGAATAGCCGGTCCACTCCCCCATCTGCTAGAACAGGCCCGGCACTTCCCGCTGTGCCGCACTCGGCCTATCCGGCTGGAGAAGCTGGCGCTGGGGTTTGGCAGATTGTGCCCCTTGGACACCGCTTGTCCCTGAAATAGCGGTGCAACTGGCCGCACCGGTCCTCAAGAAAGCCAGCGCCTGCGCCACAGAGGCCTCGGCAGGATCGCCCAATTGCCGGCCGATGTCGTCATCGGCCCTGCACGTGTTGGGCACAACCGATGCCAGCCCTGTGTAATAGTCACCCTGGCGATTGGCATTTTCCGTTCTGAACGCGATTGCCCGCAAGCGGTCATCGCAGGCCGCGACATCAAAGGCGAACTGCCCAACTGGCTTGCCGTAAGTATTGGTTCCCACCAGCGCCATGTTGTTGCCCAGATAAGGGATGAAGGCATTGGTAACGAGTTCGCTGGCCGATGCGGTACCGGCTCTGCCGATGAAGGCAATCTTGGCCGGTGCAATTGATTCTGGCTGGGCGCCGAACAGATCGCTCGAATTTTGTGCGGACTTGGACGCGCGAAGTGTGGTGTAACTAAAGATCTGTCCGACCTTGTTGCCCCCCATCAGATCGCCAAAGAGCTCGGCAATGCTGACCAGACCCCCACCATTGTAACGTAGATCGACGATGACTTCGTTCACACCCTGCGCCCGAAAATTGGCGAAGACAGTGCGTAGCCCCGGATCAGCGGTGCCGATAAATGTGCGCAGATTGACGTAACCGACAAGCTTGCCGCCATCGTTGATGATCTTGCCGCCGTAACGGGTGGACACCGGATTGAGCGCGTAATCGGCCTTCGCAACGGTCACCTGACGGGTGGCGCCGGAAGTGTCGCGAATGCTGAAGACCCGGGTCAGGCCAACAGTCGATGCGCCCAACGCGTCAATCACCGCTTGCGGGCCGCCGCTGGCCATCAGGCCGGAGATTGTCTGCAAAGTGTTTGCGTTGGTCCCCACCGACAACAATTCCACTCCGCGGTCGAAGCCGGCGGGAAAGGCGGGACCTTCTTCAAAGGCTTCGATCACGAAAACCCGATTGGCCGAAGTGTCATAACCCAGCCGAAATCCGAACCCGGCGCTCGAACCCGAATTGTAGAATGCGTTCTCCTCGGCAATCGAGGTGATGTAGGTAAAGTAACGATCCTTCGACTGGGCCCGCGCCGGTGCGACCAACGCATCGATATAGCTTTGTACGCTTGTGTAATTGGCCTTGTTTACGGTCTTGTCGAGCAGGTCGGGAAACAGATACCATTCGTCGAGTGCATCAAGCACAAATTGCTGGCGGTTTGATAATGAACAGGCGGCCGTGGTTGGCGTTGGCGTTGGCGTGGCGGTCGGAGTGGGGGTTGGGGCCCCACCGATGGCGCCGCCGCCGGTCCCGCCGCCGCCGCATGCGGACAGGCCTGTCGCAAGGGTGAAGGCGAGGGCAATATTCAGCGAAGTCCGACCAAAACGCATAATGCCAATCCCCGAAAATGATCCCGTCCGGCATGCCATTTTGCTCTTGCCGCACATATTTCCTGTCTATCGACCTAGCCCCGTGAACGGGGCGTGATCAAGCAGGATCGCCCGAAATTGCCGTTTACGGATTGAGAATAGCCATTAATTTGTGAAAATTCGGCCCGTTGCGGTGGAAAACCCCGAATTTTACCTCGCCAAGTCTCGCCGCTAGCCATCAATCGGCCTAGAGCTGTCCGCATGTGGGAATACGTAATTCATGACTAACCCGTTTGGTTCCGGTTTCGCGCAGCTGTCGATTGCGACCCTGGCGAGTGCGCAGCAGCTCGGTCATGGCGGCTTTGCGCTGACCAGTCCGGCCTTCGCCGATGGCGGCGAACTGGACCCCTGTTTTACAGCGCAGGAAGAAGATGCTGTGGCCCCGCCGCTGGAATGGAACGCGCCACCGGCAGGCACGCTCGAATTGGCGATCATTGTTGAAGATGCCGATGCGAATGCTGCGTGCCACTGGCTGGTCTGGGGGCTTGCACCCCAGAAGGGTAAGCTGCTCGAAGGCGAAGTTCCGCCACGCGTTGGCAAGAATGCGCACAGGAATTCGGAATGGATGCTGCCGGATCCGCCACTGGATCAAGAAGCGCATAATTATGTGTTCCAGATTTTTGCTCTCGACCTTCCGCTGACCCTGATGCCAGGTGCAGGGCGGGATGAATTGGTGGCGGCTATGAAGGGGCATGTCCTCGCCGCTGCCGTACTGACCGGGACCTACGCCCGGGAAGAAGACGAAGATGAAGCGTGGGATGAGGAAGATGCTTGATAAGAAGGTCTGATCCGCAGGCCCGATACCCAAGTTGAATATGCCAAGTATGAAAGGACCAAATTATGGCTGGTAAGAACAACGCACTGCAGAAACCCGTTACTTTGTCGGGTGCCCTGGAAAATGTGATCGGCAAAGGTCCAATGACCCGCGCACAGGTCACCTCCAAGGTGTGGGAATATATCAAGGCGCACAGCTTGCAGGACAGCAAGGACAAGCGCCAGATCAATCCCGATGCGAAGCTTGGCGCTGTGATCGGCAGTGCACAGATTTCGATGTTCCAGATGACGGCAGCGGTGTCCAAGCACCTGACGTAATTCTGACTACGATTTGGGGCGGAACGGCCAGTTGGTCGTTCCGCTCACCCACAAGGCTAACCAGATGATCACGGGCTGTGCGATCATTCTGGGCATGTGATAGGCCAGGCCTAAACCGCCGTCTGCTCGGCTCATGTCCATTGCGAAATGGTTGATATTGGCCGGCCAGACCGACAGGGCATATAGCGCCAGGCCAATCCCTGCTGCGCACCGCAAGCGCGGCGACCACGGCTGGCTGATGCCGATGGCGCCAACAATTTCGGCAACCCCTGTCCAGAAGACCACCTCAGCGGGCCACGGAACCCATTCAGGCGTGATGGTCATGAATGGCGCAGGGGCGGTAAGGTGAAAATATCCTGCGACAAGGTAGAACGCGGCCAATAGCCAGCGCAGGCCAGCGCGGATCATGCCGCGGCAACCATGAAACGCTTGCAAGATACCGTATGGTTCCTGATCTGGGCCATAATATTGTATGCCCGAATAATAATCCCGCCGTTCCACGCTGCTATCACCACATCAACGCCCCTTTGCCCCACCTTGCTTACAGCAAATCAAATGGGATAACAGGGCAGGGTGTTCTGGCGGTCCGATAAGGAATTTTTACGATGCGATATCTTGCCTCCCTACTGCCACTGGCTCTGATCGCTTCCCCGACGCTGGCACAAAGCCCGGACGAGGTGGCCCAGGCAGCGTTGGCAGAGGCGCCGGTATGGGACGGGCACAATGATGTGCCGGGCGAATTGCGTGATCGCTATCACAATGTGATCGCCACTTTTGACTTCACCGATACGCGGGTCAATGCGGAAGGGCATCCAGCGGATCGGGCGATGCATACCGATATCCAGCGGTTGCGGCAGGGCAGGGTCGGGGCGCAATTCTGGTCCGTCTATGTTTCAGCCGATTTGCCCGAACCGCTGGCCGTGCAGACGACACTGGAGCAGATTGATGTCGCGAAGCGGTTGGTCGCACGTTATCCCGAAGATCTGGCCTATGCGCTGAATGCCGATCAGGTCGAAGCGGCAATGGCGAGTGGCAAGATAGCCAGCCTGATCGGGATGGAAGGCGGTCATTCGATTGGTTCCAGTCTGGCCGTGCTGCGGCAGATGTATGATCTGGGCGCGCGCTACATGACCTTGACTCACTCGAAGAACACGCCCTGGGCGGATAGCGCCACCGATGCGCCGGTGCATGGCGGGCTGACAGATTTCGGCAAGTTGGTCGTGCAGGAAATGAACCGGCTTGGTATGCTGGTCGATCTCAGCCATGTCAGCGAAAAGACGATGCATGATGCGCTGGACGTAGCGAAGGCCCCGGTAATCTTCAGCCATTCCGGCGCACGCGGGGTGAACCAGCATCCACGCAATGTGCCTGACAGTGTGTTGCGGCGGCTCCCCCAGAATGGCGGCGTGGTTATGGTGGTCGCCTACCCAGCTTTCGTCAAAGAGGACGTTCGGCAATATTTTGCTGATCGTGCTGCAGAGGCCGCGCGCCTGGCCGATCTTTGGCTCGGTGCACCCGATGCGGTAACTGGCGGCCTCGACGCATGGGACGCATCCCATCCGCTGCCGCAAGCTGCCGTGTCCGACATGGCCGACCATATCGATCGCATCCGGGCACTGGCGGGAATTGACCATATCGCGATTGGCGGTGATTTCGATGGAATCCCGATTACGCTATCCGATATGCCTGATGTTTCCGCCTATCCCGCATTGTTTTCCGAACTGGCGCGGCGCGGTTACTCGAAGTTTGACCTGGAAAAGATCGCATCCCGCAACATGATGCGGGTGATGCGCGCGGCGGAAGCCGTAGCCGCAAACGAGGCAAACGCGCCGCCAATCGAAACGGCAGTTGCAAAAGTGAGCTAGTTTCCTTCGGTAGCCGCTGGTTCGACTGCCGCCGCCAATGCCTCTTTCTGGTCGGGATCAGCGATCGTTGCCGATGGATCGACTTCTGAACCGATTTGCGCCGGTTCTGTAACCGTTGCGCCGGAATCTCTTGGCGGGGTGTCGGTGACGGCAGAACCGCGTAGGGTTGCCCCAGTCATCCAGATGGCAGAAAGCAAGACGATGGCCAACAGCAGGCCAATGCCCAGAACCCAGCGCATTACTCCGGTAGATTCAGCACCGCGCGCTTCATCGGTTTCCACATGCACTTCGTCGCCCTGGCGTTCCATTGATAGTCTCCCGTAAGGTCCTGCTCAATTTCGCTCCCTTGTCTTCACTTCATAGCACAATTGTCGGTGCAACCGTACAGTCAAATCAATCCCGCAGCAGTTCGTTGATTTCTGTCTTCGAGCGCGTCTGCGCATCAACAGTCTTGACGATAACCGCGCAGGCAAGTGCAGGCCCCGGTGTTCCATCAGGAAGCGGCTTGCCCGGCATTGCGCCCGGCACGACCACGCTGAACGGTGGAATATAACCAGTCAGGATTTCCCCGGTCGCGCGATTGACGATCTTGGTCGACTGGGTGATGAAAACGCCCATGGCGACCACGCAGCCTTCGCCAACAATGACGCCTTCGACGATTTCGGAGCGTGCACCGATGAAGCAATTGTCACCAATGATAGTGGGGTTGGCCTGCATCGGTTCCAGCACCCCGCCAATGCCCGTACCGGCCGAAATGTGGCAATTCTTGCCGATTTGCGCGCAACTGCCGATCGAAGCCCAGGTATCCACCATGGTCCCATCGCCAACATAGGCCCCGATGTTGACGAAACTGGGCATCAAAACCACGTCCCTGCCGATATGGCAGCCCCGCCTGGCGATTGCACCGGGAACCACCCGGAAACCGGCAGCGCGAAAGCGGGCATCATCCCAACCGGCGAATTTGGATGGGACTTTGTCGAACGCCGGCGCTCCGGCAGAACCCCCATCGATCACGGTATTGTCGTTGAGGCGGAAGGACAAAAGCACGGCTTTCTTCAGCCATTGATTAACCTGCCAACCGCCCTGGCCATCCGGTTCGGCGACGCGGGCCTGCCCGCTGTCAAGCAGTTCAAGCGCCTGGCCGACAGCTTCGGCCACATCCGTGCTACCCTGGTTCACTTCGGCGCGGTTTTCCCACGCGGTTTCGATCGCGGTTTCAAGAGGGTGAGTCATCGTGTTCACTTCTGTCATGATTGGCTGTTTGATGATGTGGCTGCTACCCGTGTCCGTCGAAGCGGGCAAGAGAGCCGGACAAGGAATATCCGGCAGCCGCCGGAATGAATTGTTTGCCGTTCACCCCGCAGTTACCATTGCGCGTATAGACCATTGAACGGTTCTGAGGGGTCCGAGCATGACTGCCACTTCCCGCGTCACGGCGCACCGGCGCATCGGGCTTGCTTTGGGCGCCCTTGCGTTTCTGTCCGCCTGTGGCGGCGGAGGTGCCGGAGGCGGCGGTGTGATCAGCACCCCCGGTCCGGCCCCCACGCCATCACCGACCCCGGCACCCGCGCCCAGCCCGACTCCGACCCCAACCCCAACGCCGCCTCCGACAAATTTTGACACGGCGGAATATCGCCGCTCGGATGGTCCGACATTCCACAATGCGGTGAGCGCGTGGTCTGCCGGGATAAATGGAGCAGGAGCAACAATCGCGATCATCGACACCGGGATCGATATCGATAGCCCTGAATTTGTCGGCCGCATCAGTTCGGCCTCTGCCGATGTGGCGGGGAATCGCGGCATCGATGCGGAAGACGATCACGGAACCAATGTGGCGCTGGTTGCGGCGGCCGCTCGAGATAATACCGGTGTGGTCGGTATCGCTTACGGTGCGCAGATCCAGGCGCTCCGTACCGATAGCCCGGGCAGCTGCGCGACCGGAAGCGGCGCATCGCTGGATGGCTGCGAATTCTTTGATCGCGATATTGCCGCAGGTGTCGACAGCGCCGTTGCAGCAGGCGCGCGGGTGATCAATCTCAGTCTGGGCGGTGGGACACCCAGCCCCGTGCTGGTTAGCGCCGTTCAGAGGGCCGCAGCCGCTGGTCTGGTGATCGTGGTATCGGCGGGCAACGATGGAGACAGCACCGATCCGGCGATCAACCCGAACCAGCCAGACCCCTTTGCCAGTGGTTTGCTGGCGGTGGCCAACCGCAATGTGATCATTGTGGGTTCGGTCGATGATACCGGGCAGTTTTCGGCGTTCAGCAATCGGGCGGGCAATGAAGGACTGGCCTTTCTGTCTGCGCGCGGCGAACGGATCTGCTGTGTTTACGACAACGGCGTGCTGCAGATAACCACCGACGCCAGCGGAACGCGATTTGTGACCTTGTTTTCCGGCACCAGCTTTGCCGCTCCGCAGGTTTCCGGCGCCGTGGCACTTCTGGCGCAGGCATTTCCCAATCTGACCGGACAGCAGATCGTCGAGATACTGCTGACTTCGGCGCGCGATGCCGGCGCTGCTGGCGTCGATGCCGTTTTCGGACGCGGCATTCTCGATATTTCGCGCGCGCTGGCGCCAAGCGGAACCACCACCTTGGCGGGGAGCACATCGTTCCTGCCCTTGGGCGACCAGACTGGTGTTGCATCAACCCCGATGGGGGATGCGCTGGTCCGTGCTCCGATTGATGCAATCATCACCGACAAATATGCCCGTGCCTATACCTACGATCTTGGCAGCCGGTTCAGTAGCGCTGCAATTCGTCCAAAGTTGTTGGGAGCGGTGGAAAACAGTGGACGCAGGGTGGAGGCCGGAAACGGCGTTGTCGCGCTGGCCTTTACCATCAGCAACCAAAGCTACGGCGGGGATCTTCGCTCGGCTGCCCAGCAATTGCGGTTGTCGCCAACCGATGCCCGGATGGCCCGGATCCTGGCCGCGAGAGTTGCCTTGCGCCTTTCCCCGGACATGCAGATGGGCTTTGCCATGGCCGAAGGGGCTGACAGCCTGATCGCGCAATTGCAGGGCCATTCACGCCCGGCGTTCCTGATCGCCGGCAATGCGGTTGGGGATAGCGGCTTTCTTTTAGCCAGCGACGCATCATTTGCTCTGCGCAAACAGGCCGGGCAATGGGGGATTTCCCTTGGTGCCGACAGCGGCCGCGCCTTGCTTGGCAGAATCGGGGCCAGTGGCAATCTTGCTTTCGAACAATACCGCCGCCGCCCGGTTCAAAGCTTTTCCCTGACCGCCGACCGCCGGTTCGGCCGCATTGAAACAGCGCTGGGGCTGACCTGGATGCGTGAAGACAACACCATCCTCGGGGCCTATTTTCACGATGCGCTGGGTGCGTCGGGCGCGGATACGATCTTTGCCGATTTTGGGATCGGAGCTGGATTCGCCCCCATGTGGCGTCTTGGTGCGGCATTCCGGCAGGGTTTGACCCATGCGCGGCAAGGCGGGATTATCGGCCGTGGGTCTTCCTTTGCCAGCCAGGCCTGGTCTTTCGATGTGACCCGAAGTCATGCATTCACGCAGGGTGACAGCCTTGGTCTGCGAATTTCCCAGCCGCTTCGCGTGTCCGGTGGCGGCCTTAATCTCGATCTGCCGGTCAGCTATGATTATGCAACCCAAAGCGCGGGCTTCGGCATTCGCCGACTGGCGCTTGCCCCAACTGGGCGTGAGGTAACTGGAGAACTGGCATGGCGCGGCCCGATATGGGGCGGGGATGCCGCCGCCAGCCTGTTCTATCGCAGGGACCCCGGCCATTATTCCGCATTCCCGGACGATAAGGGCGTGGCCATCAGATGGTCTCGCGCGTTTTAGCGCCTCATTTCAGCCCGGCCTGCTGGGCAAAGTAATAGGCGCGTTCAACCAGTGGCAACACACGGTCTGACATTTCCTTCGCATGCGCACTGGATGCAGTGCCATCGATCACGCGTTTCTTGATGCCCTGGATGATCCCTGCCAGCCGGAACAGGTTGAAAGCAAAATACCAGTCCATTGGCGGAACCGGAAAACCGGTTCGGGCCACATAGCGGGCCACAGCTTCGTCCATCGTCGGGATGCCCAGCGATTCAAGGTCTAGCCCGCCGATGCCGGCGCGTCCGTCAGGCGGGTTGATCCAGTTCAACATCAAATAGGAGAAGTCCGCGATCGGATCGCCCAGCGTGGATAGTTCCCAATCCAGCACAGCGATGACGCGCGCCTCCGACTTATGGAAAATCATGTTGTCCAACCGGTAATCGCCATGCGCGATGGCGTTACGGTGCTGCGCCGGAATGGTGGTTGGCAGCCATTCTATCAACCGGTCCATTTCAGGAATCGTTTCGGTTTCCGACAGTTTGTACTGCTTGGACCAGCGCGCAATCTGGCGGGCGCAATAATCAGTGGGCTTGCCGAAATCACCCATGCCGATGGATTCCGGATCCTTGAGGTGAAGATCGGCCATGGTGTCGATCATCGCGTGGTAGATCGCGCGGCGTTCTTCCGGCCCGTAATCGGGCAGTGCCCCGTTCCACAGGTTTCGCCCATCGGCGAGGCCCATGACAAAGAATTTGGAACCCAGAATTTCGGGATCGTCGCATAGGCCATAAGCACGGGGCACAGGAAAGCCGGTCGGATAGAGGGCCGCCATCGCCTTATATTCCCGGTCCACCGCATGAGCGGATGGGAGCAAGGTGCCGAAAGGCTGACGGCGCAACACATAGGACTGACCCGGAGTATCGATCCGATACGTCGGGTTGGACTGCCCCCCTTTGAACTTGGTCAGGGTGATGGGGCCGATGAAACCTTCGACATGAGCTTCCATCCACGCCGTCAAGCGTCCCTCGTCGAGCCGGTCCTTTTCAGGCACCGCAATGGTGCCGACCATTTCCTTCTCGTAATCCATGCGTAATTCTATCCTATTGGTCGAACACGATCACCGAGCGCGCCGAGGCGCCGCCACGCATGGTGTCGAAGCCTTCATTCACTTGATCGAGAGTAATCCGGGCAGCAATGATCGTGTCAAGATCGAGCAGCCCGCGCAGGTAGAAATCAACCAGCCGCGGCAGGTCAACGGGGAAATGGTTCATCCCCATGATGGCGCCCTGCAACTTCTTGCCGCCAAGCAAATCCATTGCGCCAAGACCGACTTTGCAATCTAGGGGCATCATGCCGAGGATGGTGGCCGTTCCCCCGCGCCGCAACACTTTGACTGCCAGATCGGCCGATGCCTGCCGGCCGACCGCTTCAATCGCGTGATGGACACCGCCCTTGGTCATTTCCACGATCTGGGCCGCAGCATCGTCCGCCAGGGCATCGACGGCATCCGTCGCCCCCAGTATCTTTGCCAGTTCGCGCTTTTCCGGGATCGGATCAACCGCAATTATGCGGCCCGCACCGGCGATCTTGGCGGCATTAATCGCAGCCAGGCCAACCCCACCGCATCCGATGACTGCCACAGTTTCGCCTGGCACCACCTTGCACGCGTTGAATATCGTGCCTGCGCCAGTGGTTACCGCGCAGCCAAGCAGGGCAGCCCGGTCCATCGGCATATCGCGGTCGATTGCGACGCAGGCGTGTTCGTGGATCAGCATCTGTTCGGCAAAGGCTGACAGATTCAGCATCTGGTTCACCGTTTCGCCATTTGGACGGGTCAAGCGCGGGACTTCCCCCTTTTGCCGCCGGGTGTCGGCACCCATGCACAAGGCCATCCGCCCGGTAACGCAGAATTCGCAATGCCCGCAAAACGCGCTGAGGCAGCTCACCACATGATCGCCGGGTTTGACCGTGCGAACTTCACTTCCCACCGCTTCGACCACACCGGCAGCTTCGTGCCCGGGCACTGCGGGCAATGCGTGGGGATAGGTGCCGTCAATAAAATGGAGATCCGAATGGCACAGCCCGCAGGCCGCGGTCCGGATCAGCACTTCGTGCGGGCCAGGCTTGGCCACCGACAGATCGCCAATGACCATCGGCTGGCCTGCTTGTTCGAGAATCGCAGCTTTCATTTTTTTGATCTATCCTTTGGTGCCGGGCGAAGCCGGGACACGGTTTTGAACCGGCCCCGGACTTCGCACGAACTTGACGTCTTCGGGATATTTATCGCGCCACGCCGATATCACCGGAACTGAAGTTGTTATCATCACCGGGTTGCGGTGCATGGCGAGCGAATTCCATCCGGGCGATGGCCCGAGCGTGGACCTCGTCCGGACCATCAGCCAATCGCAAAGTGCGCTGATGCGCCCAGGCTTCGGCAAGGCCAAAATCGTCCGACACGCCGCCGCCGCCATGCGCCTGGATGGCATCGTCCAGAATGCGCAGCGCCATATTCGGGGCCTGAACCTTGATCATGGCGATTTCCTGCGCGGCGGCTTTGTTGCCAACCTTGTCCATCATGTCGGCGGCTTTAAGGCAGAGCAGGCGGGTCATTTCGATGTCGATGCGGGCCTGCGCAATACGCTGTTCCCAGATCGAATGTTCATACAGCACCTTGCCAAACGCCGTGCGCGATTGCAGGCGCTTGGCCATCTTGGCAATGGCTTCTTCCGCCACCCCGATTGTGCGCATGCAGTGGTGGATGCGCCCAGGCCCGAGGCGGCCCTGAGCGATCTCGAAACCGCGGCCTTCGCCAAGCAGCATGTTGCTTGCCGGCACACGGACATTGTTCAACGCGATTTCCATATGGCCATGCGGTGCATCGTCATAGCCGAACACGGGCAGAAAACGCTCGATGACCACACCTTCGGCATCGAGCGGCATCAGGATCATCGATTGCTGCGCATGGCGCTTCGCTTCGAAATCGGTCTTGCCCATGACAATGGAGATCGAGCAGCGCGGATCGCCTGCGCCAGACGACCACCACTTACGGCCATTGATCACATATTCATCGCCTTCGCGCACGATCGAGCATTCGATGTTGGTCGCGTCGGAACTTGCGACACGCGGTTCGGTCATCAGGAAGGCGCTGCGGATTTCGCCGTTCATGAGCGGCTTGAGGTAACGGTCCTTCTGCTCGCGGGTGCCGTATCGGTGAAACACTTCCATATTGCCCGTGTCGGGCGCGGAGCAGTTGAACACTTCGCTGGCCCAGCCAACGCGGCCCATCTCTTCAGCACACAGCGCATATTCCAGATTGGTGAGGCCTGGACCTTCGAATTCGAACGTATCGTCGACATGCGCGCGGCCCGCCTGAGGCGGCATGAACAGGTTCCAGATGCCCTGCGCCTTGGCCCGCGCCTTTTCTTCTTCGATCACCGGCAGCACTTTCCACCGCTCGCCCTCTGCCTTCTGTTTTTTGTATTCGCCATTGCGGGGGCGAACATGCGTATCGATGAAATGGCGCACTTGGTCGCGCCAATGGGTTTGCCGGTCGGTAAGGTCGAAATCCATGAGGGTATCCTTTCGTTCAGAATGTCTTTTATGGGACTGTTGTGCCCGCGTCGATGTCAGCGCGAGCAAGTGCGTCTAAAGCGGCAACGCGCGCCTCGTGATCGGCGCGTTTGATAGGGAAGCGGCCTAACCAGTAAGCGGTCAGCAGTGCCAGCACGATCGAAATCCCGGCGTATAACAGGATTATTTCGGTAATCACCGGCTGCGGCACCGCGCCGGGCGTAGCATTGGTGGCAAGCTGGGAGGCATTGATGATCTGCCCGCTCAGGAAGATACCCAGCCCGGTCGCACATTTCTGGACCAGCCAATTGCCTGAATAGAATGCGCCCTCGGCACGCCGCCCGCTGCGTTCGAGATAGGCTTCAACAATATCGGCCACCATCGAAGATGCGGAAATCATGACCACCACGCCCAGGGCATTGGCCGCGACGATGAAGCAATAAAGCAGCGCCGTTGATTCAAAACTACCCGGTTGTGGCCACAGACCCAGCAGGAGCAAGGCATAAGGAATGAAGCTGATAACCAGCGAAGCGATTGCGCTGCGCGCGGCGCTGGCCGGTTTGCCCCAGTGCCGATGCATCGGCCCGACAATGACAAACATCAGCGCCACACTAACGAACAGGATTGCAGGATAAGCGATCAAGGCTCCGCGGCTGAACTGCCAGACAAACAGATTCAGATAGTTTGACAAAGAGAAAGTCATGCCCTGGCTGATATAGGCTGCCAGCCCGCCCGCGGCGAAAATCAGAAATGCCTTTTCGGAAAATGCCTCGACGATCTCGGAAAAGGCGGTCTTGAGGCCGAATGGAGGTGGCTTCTGCTTGGGGAAATGGGCCACCAACCTATGCTGTCCGGCGGCCGAGCCGATCACCGAGATGACCATCAGCACTCCGCCGAAAATGCCGAACGGCACATAGCCGGAGCGCTGTAGCAACCCATCAGCACCCGGCATGAAAACGGTGTAGGCCAGCAACATCATCATGATCCCGCCGGTCCAGCCGAACAGGTAACGATATCGGAACAGGGTAGTCCGCTCGATATAGTCCTGGGTCAATTCCGGCACCAGAGAGACCGATGGCACTTCGCAGGCGGAAAGCAATATCCGCACCACGACTGCAATACCCAGAAGCCCCCAGAAACTGGGCGCTTCCGCGCCCGGCGGTGACCAAAGCACAACCCACGCCATCGCCAGCGGGATCGGCGCGGCGTAAAGCCACGGCAGGCGCCGCCCCCAACGGGTGTAGGTCCGGTCTGACAGATTCCCCAGAATCGGGTCGATTATCGCATCGGCCAGCAGCGCCACGAGCAGCGCCAGACTGACCAGCCCGGCATTCATGCCGAGAACCTGATTGTAGAAAATCAGCAGGAAAAAGGAAAAACCGGAATCTTTCACGCCAAACGCAACCGCGCCGAAGCCGTGAACGATCTTGAGCTTCATCGGTAGATGCGTGGTCGCAGCAGTCATCAGGCGGGCGAAAGACCGCTGGTCAATAGAACGAATCCTGTCATTCTGCCTCTCCTTTGCAGGCCTTGAAGAGTAAGCGTTTCCCTCCGCCCGTCAACGCGCGTCCTTCTGACGCTACGGCATGGCGGGTAACGGCAGAGCGACTTGCAGCAAGCTGCGTTTTGCCCTTAACGTAAGCGGCAAATAGGGTGAATTCCGCCGAGTTTTCGCCCCCGAGTCGACAGGAGATGACAATGGCCGATCTGGAAACCTTTCGCAGCGAAACCCGCGCATGGCTGGATGCGAATTGCCCTGCCGAAATGCGCCAGCCCGTCCGCGACGAGGAAGACGTTTATTGGGGCGGCCGCCGCGCCAAATTCAAAAGCGCGGCTCAAAAAAGCTGGTTCGAGGCATGTGTGGCCAAAGGCTATACTGTTCCCGCCTGGCCCAAAGCCTATGGCGGCGCTGGCCTTGATCCTGCGCAGGCCAAGGTGCTGCGCGAAGAAATGTCACGCATCAATGCCCGTCCGCCCCTGTCCAGTTTCGGCATCTGGATGCTCGGCCCAGCCTTGCTGAAATTCGGAACGGAAGAACAAAAAGTCCATTTTCTGGGTGAGATCGCGCGCGGCGAAATTCGTTGGTGTCAGGGTTATTCCGAACCGGGTAGCGGATCTGACCTCGTGTCGATGCAGACCTTTGGTGAAGACAAGGGTGATCACTGGGTGGTCAACGGCCAGAAGATCTGGACATCCTATGCCGATGAAGCCGATTGGATTTTCTGCCTTGTGCGCACGGACAAGGCGAACAAATACCAAGGCATCACCTTCATGCTGTTCGACATGGAAACGCCGGGCGTAACTACGAAGCCAATTCTGTTGATCAGCGGTAACAGCCCGTTCTGCGAAACATTCTTTGACGATGTGAAAGTCCCGAAGGATCAATTTGTCGGTGAAATCAACCGCGGCTGGGACGTTGCAAAATATCTCCTCGGTCATGAACGCGAAATGATTTCAGGCGCCGGGGGCGGGGATCGGACCAGTGCAATCGGGTCGGCAATGCTGCGCCATACGGGCGAACTCGACCCTATTCTGCGTGCAGAACTGGCGATGTTTGATGTCGATGCCCTGGCTTATGGTGCGATGGGCGAAAAGTTCCTTGATGAAATCAAGGTCGGCAAAGCCCATCCTGCACAGCCCAACATGATGAAATATGCCGGCACTGAACTCAACAAGCGGCGGCACGAATTGTTCATGTCGGCAGGTGGCAGCCGCGCATTGGAGTGGGACAGCGAAGAAACCGGCGGCGGAAAGACTCCCCGCGGCTGGTTGCGGACCAAGGCCAATTCGATCGAAGGCGGGACCAGCGAAGTCATGCTGAACGTCATTTCGAAGCGCATCCTCGAACTGCCGGGCGATTAAGAACTTGTGTCACCCCGGCGAAAACCGGGGTTCCGAGGCGCCGGCACTGGCCCGGCTGCCCGAAGTCCGGCCTTAGCCGGAGCGACGATTTGGGAGATTACATATGGCACTTTATCATAATGACGATCAGGCGATGCTTGCCGATAGCGCGAGCCAGTTTCTGGCCGACGAAGGCGCAATCAACACGCAGTTGCGCCACTGGCGCGATACCGGATGCAAGGATGGCTTCGGGCATGAATTGTGGAAGCAGTTCGGCGAGATGGGCTTTACCGGTATTCTTGTTGCCGAGGACGATGGCGGGCTGGGCATGGGCCATGTTGAAGCCGGGATTGTGCTGGAAGAAATCGGCCGCAATCTGACCCCTTCGCCATTCCTGACCAGCTCGGTTCTGGCAGCGACAGCCTTGGGGCAAGGCAATAAGGATCTGCGGGGCCGCTATCTGCCGGGCCTGCTGACGGGCGACAGCGTATTTGCCGTCGCGATAGATGAAGGCGCAAAGCATCGTCCCGAACGAATTGCGACCAAAGCCGAGAGATCCGGCAACGGCTTCAAACTGTCGGGCAAGAAGGATTTCGTGATCCACGGCGCAAGCGCCGATATGATCATCGTTGCGGCCCGCACCTCCGGCGCCGATGCCGATCGCGACGGAATAACCCTGTTTGCTGTGCCCAAGGATGCATCCGGCCTCAGCCAGGATGCCGTGAGGCTGGTCGACAGTTCGATAGCGACGCATCTGGTGCTCGATGGTGTGGTTCTCGATGGCGATGCGGTAATCGGTGAGATCGACGGTGGACGCGATGTGCTGGACCGAATGCTCAATGCGGGCCGAATCGGAGCAGCCGCAGAGGGTGTCGGCGTTGCCCGCGGTGCGATGGACATGACTGTCAATTATCTCAAGCAGCGCAAACAATTCGGCAAACTGATCGGTGAATTCCAGGGCCTGCAGCACCGTGCCGCACATCTTTATTCCGAACTGGAGATTTCACGCGCGGCGGTGATCAAGGCACAGCAATTGCTGGATGCCGGGGCCGAAAGTGCCGAATTGATGGTATCGGTGGCCAAAGCCAAGGTCGGCCGCACGGCCAATCTTGCGGTGCGTGAAGGTGTGCAGATGCACGGCGGGATTGGCATGACTGATGAATATGACATCGGTTTGTACATGAAGCGTGACCGGGCATTGGCCGAATTCCTTGGCGATGCTAATTACCACACGGAACGCGTGGCCCAGCTCAGCGGCTATTGACCCAATTGGAGAGTAACATGATGGATATCGGCAAGCTTTTCAGTCTTGAAGGCCGTGTGGCGCTGGTTACTGGCGGATCACGCGGTATCGGCAAGATGATCGTCGAAGGTTTCCTCGCCGCTGGCTGTGCCAAGGTTTACATCACAGCGCGCAAAGTTGACGAGATAAACGCCACCGTTGCCGAATTCGGTGACAAGGTGATTGGTTTGCCGGGCGACATATCCAATATGGAAGGCATTCAGCAACTGGCCGACCAGATCGCCGAGCGTGAGAGCAAGCTGGATATTCTGGTCAACAACGCCGGCGCGGCGTGGGGGCAGCCCTTCGAGGAATTTAGCGAAGCGGGTTGGGATCGGACGATGGACCTCAACGTCAAGACACCGTTCTTCCTGACGCAGAAACTCTATCCGCTGCTCAAGGCGGCGGCTTCGGTTGACCGCCCCGGCAAGGTGATCAACATAGCCAGTATTGACGGGCTCCGGATCAATCCCTGGCCGACTTATCCCTATCAGGCGTCCAAGGCTGCGGTCATCCAACTGACAAGGCGCCTTGCCGCGGAGCTGGTGACCGATAACATCTTCGTCACTGCAATCGCGCCGGGGGCCTTTCCCAGCTCGATGAACAAGGCGGCCCGCGACCATGCTGACGAATCGGCGGCGGGAATTCCATCCCAGCGGATCGGTACGCCGGAAGATATGGCCGCCGGTGCCATCTATCTGGCCAGCCGGGCCGGTGATTATGTGATTGGTGAAACTCTGGCGATCGACGGCGGCATTGTGAACGCCCACTTGCCGAGCCATTTCGCCAAGCCCTGATCAGCACTTTTCCGCTTGGCGGCGGTTAACGCATGAGTTCGCGCACGAAATCGACCAGGCCCGTCTGGCGTGCGCGGCGCATCCGTTCGGAATGGAGGATGCCGGTGACTTTGGCAAAGCAGGCGTCGATATCGTCATTGACCACGACATAGTCATAACCATCCCAGTGGCTGATTTCCGAACGCGCGCGGGACATGCGCGCAGCAACGACGTCCGCACTGTCTGTGCCGCGCGACGATAAGCGTCGCTCAAGTTCATCGATACTCGGTGGCAGCAGAAACACCCGGACCACGTCCACTTCCATACGTTGGTAAAGTTGCTGGGTGCCCTGCCAGTCAATATCGAACAGGTAATCCTGTCCCGATTTCAACCCAGCTTTGATCTCTGCCTTGGGGGTGCCGTAAAGATGCCCGAAGACTTCGGCCCATTCCAGAAACTCGCCGGCTTCCACCTTGCGATTGAATTCGCGCGGTTCGACAAAATAATAATCGCGCCCTTCAACTTCGCCAGGGCGTTGCGGTCGGGTGGTGTAAGAGACTGACAGGCGTATTTCGCCATCTTCAGTCAGAATCCGCCGCGCAATGGTTGTCTTGCCCGTTCCTGACGGGGAGGACAGGATGAACATGAGGCCCCGCCGGTTAAGCGAATTGGGCTGCGTGGTTTGGCTTGATCCGATCATGGGCGTTCATGGGCCGAGCAGCACAAGAAAATCAAGCCCGTCATCGCAAGTGTGCGCCATTCAATCCTTGAGGTTCTTTTTCACCTTGCGTGCAGAACGGCGTGCCTGGCCGCGATCATAGAGCGCCTTGGCCACCAAACCGCCGCCGACCAATATGGCACCGGGCAACGAACGGGTCGCGACCCGCGTCACGCCATAGGCAGCCAAGGTATGAAGCCAAGACCGGTCATCCACGATCGCCTTGGCTTTGGCTGGCTCGAAACGGCGGCTGAGCAAGGTCTTTTCCACATTGTTGCGGGCAAGATGGCCGGCCATGCGCAGCAGAATTTCTCCGGCGAGCAGATTGGTGGCGGGATTTTCCGGTGTGTCAGCCGCGCTGTCCGCTTGGATATCCGGTGCGGGCGAGTCTTTGGCCGGTGTGTTCGCAAGTGTGCTGGCGCGGCGCTTCTTCATGGTAGTGCGTGCCTTTCCAAATATAGGTAATGGCACGATTTCTGAGCCGGAAGAGCTATTTCTTCCGTCCGAAATCGACTGTCACAACGTTTGAACCATCATCGGCACCCGCAGCGCCATCGCTGCCAGTGTCGCTAGGTATGTCGTTTTCTGCGTCCTCGTGCGTTTCGGGCGCCATGTCCGTTACGGTGGCCTGGAATTGCAGCCCGAAATCGACCGCTGGATCAACAAAGGCGGTGATGGCAGAATAGGGGATGTCGAGCTTGGCCGGCATCTGGTTGAAGCTGAGGCCGACGGTAAAGCCTTCCTCGTCGACACCCAGGTCCCAGAATTTGTTTTGCAGCACGATCGTCATCTCATCGGGGAACCGTTCGCGCAGGTGGAGCGGTATCGACACGCCCGGCGCACCGGTTTTGAACGTGATGTAGAAATGATGGTTGCCCGGCAACTGGCTGCCATTGTTCTGGATTTCGCCCAGAACGCGCCCGACGACGGCACGCAAGGCTTCCTGTACGATCTCGTCATAGGGGATCAAACTGTCTGGTGCATCGTCGGTCATGATTGGGCCTAGGTGGCGTCGGGAAGCCCCGGGGTCAAGACGGAATGAATGGCGGCGCGTCGGAAAACTTGCGTAGGCCGCGTCCTTGCGTATAGCCCGCTACCCATGCGCACAGCCATCATCACCCGCAATACCAGCGAAACGAAAATCCATATCGAAGTCAATCTCGATGGGACCGGCACCTATGATATCTCGACCGGGATCGGCTTTCTCGACCATATGGTTGAACAATTTTCCCGCCATTCGCTGATCGATGTCATCATGAAGGTCGAAGGCGATCTGCATATCGACCAGCACCACACAACCGAAGACAGCGCCATCGCGCTGGGTCAGGCATTGGCGCAGGCGATGGGCGATAAGGCGGGCATTGGGCGATACGGCAGCACCTATTCACCAATGGACGAAACTCTGGCGCGTGTTGCGCTCGATATTTCGGGTCGCCCTTTTCTGGTCTGGCGCGCCGGGTTCAGTCAGGAAAAACTGGGCGAATGGGATACCGAACTGATCGAACATTGGTTCCACTCGGTGGCGCAGGCTGCCGGGATTACGCTGCATATCGAACTGCTCTACGGCCAGAATAACCACCACATTTGCGAAGCCATTTACAAAGGTTTTGCCCGTGCGATGCGTCAGGCAGTGGAATTGGATGCACGCAAGGGTGGGGCGATCCCCAGCACCAAGGGCCAACTCGGTGGCTGAAAATGCCTCTGTCGCGCTAATCGATTACGGCGCGGGCAACCTTCATTCGGTGCATAATGCGCTGAAGGCAGCAGGGGCGAAAGGCGTAAATGTCACATCCGACCCCGAATTTGTGCGCCGTGCGGAAAGGATTGTTCTGCCGGGCGTCGGATCTTTCGGTGCCTGTGCCGCAGGGTTGCGCGGGATTACCGGAATGGTCGAAGCGCTTGAATCGCGCGTTCTGGTCGGCGGTGCGCCGTTTCTCGGGATTTGCGTTGGCATGCAATTGCTGGCCACCAGGGGCCTTGAACATGGCGCAACCGACGGGCTTGACTGGATCGCCGGCGAAGTCCGGGAAATAGAGCGCACCGACGCGGCCATAAAGGTACCGCATATGGGCTGGAACGATGTCGGCTTGCTTCCCCATCTGAGGCATTCGAATTTGCTTGAGGAAGGAGAAGCCTACTTCCTCCATTCCTATCACTTCGTGCCCGATAACGGGCATGACGTTGCCGCAATGACGGACCATGGCGGCGGCCTTGTTGCGGCCGTGGCGCGCGATAATATCGTTGGCGTGCAGTTCCACCCTGAAAAAAGTCAGGACTATGGACTGGCGTTGCTGACCCGGTTCCTGGAGTGGAAGCCATGATCGTTTTTCCTGCTATCGATCTGAAGGGCGGCCAAGTTGTGCGTCTGGCCGAAGGCGATATGGACCGCGCAACCGTATATGGTGATAATCCCGCGGCTCAGGCGATACTGTTTGCAGATGCCGGTGCGCAGCATCTTCACGTGGTCGATCTGGATGGCAGCTTTGCCGGGCGAGCGGAAAACCGCAGCGCGGTTGAAGCCATCGTCGCGGCATTTCCCGGCTATGTCCAACTGGGCGGGGGCATTCGGACGCGCGAAGCCGTAGAGGGCTGGTTCGATCTGGGAGTGGCACGGATCGTGATGGGCACAGCTGCGCTCAAGGACCCGGATTTCGTCAAGGATATGGCGCGGGAATACGAAGGCGGCATCGTTGTGGCTGTGGACGCGAAGGACGGCATGGTCGCGACGGAGGGTTGGGCTGAAGTGTCGAATGTTCCGGTTGCTGACATGGCCCGCCGGTTCGAGGATGCCGGTGTTGCCAGCCTGCTGTTTACCGATATCGGACGCGACGGGATGCTGAAGGGCTGCAATATCGACGCCACCTTGGACCTTGCGCGGCGGGTCGATATTCCGGTCATCGCCAGCGGTGGGGTCAAAGGGCTGGACGATATTCATATTCTCTCCCTCCATGCCAATGAAGGGATAGAAGGCGTGATCACCGGCCGGGCACTCTATGATGGCCGGCTGGATCTGGCAGCTGCGCTCGCAATCGCGGGGCGGGCGTAACCCCATGACCGTGCGCATCCGTGTCATTCCCTGCCTCGATGTTGCTGAAGGCCGCGTGGTCAAGGGAGTCAATTTCGTTGATCTGAAGGATGCGGGTGATCCGGTGGAGCAAGCGCAGGCCTATGATGCCGCAGGCGCGGATGAGCTGTGCTTTCTGGATATTTCGGCAACGCATGAAGGGCGCGGGACGCTGCTCGATATCGTCCGGCGCACTGCGGAAGTGTGTTTCATGCCTTTGACTGTGGGCGGCGGCGTTCGCGAAGTGAAGGATGCGCGGGCGTTGCTGTTGGCCGGGGCAGACAAGATTGCGGTAAACAGCGCGGCGGTTGCCCGGCCGGAAATTGTCCGCGAAATTGCCGATAAATTCGGCAGCCAATGCGTTGTTGCTTCGGTTGATGCGCGCAAGAGCGGGTCTGGCTGGGAAATCTTTACCCACGGGGGCCGCCGTCCAACCGGTATCGACGCTGTGGAACATGCCGTGAAGCTGGCTGAACTGGGTGCTGGCGAGCTGCTGGTCACTTCGATGGATGGGGACGGGACCAAGGCCGGATATGATCTGGGTCTCACCCGCGCCATCGCCGATGCCGTGTCGATACCGGTGGTCGCCAGCGGCGGGGTGGGTACGCTCGAACATCTGGTCGAAGGTGTTACCAAAGGTCATGCCAGCGCGGTTCTGGCCGCATCGATCTTCCATTTTGGCACTTATACAATTGCCCAGGCGCATGCGGCCTTGCGCGCAGCAGGGTTGCCAGCGCGCGGCTGAGCGGCCGGGTTGGTGATCCCAGCCGTCTCACAGCGGGACGCCGGCAACCTGCGTGGTTGCGCTAAGCTTGGGCGGGTGCACAGCGCACCCATGTATGCACGAATCCTGACTTTGCCACTGACTGTCGCTTCTGCCCCGCTATACGCCGGGCAGGGTGTGCAAATTTCCGAACCGAGCAACGCCGCCCTGATGGCGGTGGGTTTGACCGGTTTGATCCTCGGCCGCTATGCCGCGCGCAACAAGCGCGGCAGGGGCGAAAACACGCGCAAGGATTGACCCTGCCACGGCTGCGATCCATGACTGGTTCATGGATACGCTGACACGCCTCGAAACCACGATTACCCAGCGCCTTGGTGCCGAACCCGGTTCCAGCTATGTGGCTCAGCTGCACGCGCGCGGGCTTCCCGTCATTGCCCGCAAACTGGGCGAAGAATCGGTGGAGGCGATTATTGCCGCCTTGTCAGGTTCCCGTCAGGAACTGGTCGGCGAAGCCGCGGACGTGCTGTTTCATCTCACCGTACTACTCGCCGAAAAGGGTGTGGCCCTGGCCGAAGTCATGGCGGAACTTGATCGGCGCGAAGGGGTTTCCGGCCTCGATGAAAAAGCTTCACGGAGTTCGTAATGCCGATCGATGCGACCCAGCCTTATGATGATCAGAACATCTTCGCCAAAATTCTACGCGGAGAAATTCCCTCGACCAAGATATTCGAAGATGAATGGGCTTACGCATTCCCCGACATCAATCCGCAGGCGGAATTGCACATTCTGGTAATTCCCAAGGGCGCTTATGTCAGCTGGGATGATTTTTCTGCCAAGGCCCCACCGGAAGAAATTGCCGGGTTCATACGTGCGGTTGGCCACGTGGCGCGCTTGCATGGGCTGGTGGAGCCTGGTTATCGCCTGCTGAGCAATATTGGCCCGCACAGCGGGCAGGAAGTACCGCACCTCCATGTTCATCTGTTCGGCGGACAGCCGCTAGGGCCGATGATCGCGCGCCGATAACGCGGCAAATCCGGTTACTGAACGAAAACGAAGGGCAGTTTGCAGCATTGTGTTGCCCCGCGACTCGTGCCTGCGCTAAGGGCGCTGGCAGATATGAATATGCCGATCAACCCGCATTCCGGCCGTTTCGATGGACCGCTTCACCAGTTTGCCGTGCGTGTATATTATGAGGACACAGACCTTTCGGGCATTGTCTACCATGCCAATTACTTGCGTTGGTTCGAACGGGCACGTTCGGACATGCTGCGTGAATTGGACATTGACCAACGCGCCGCTATCGAAGCGGGCAATGGGGCCTATGCCGTGGCCGATCTTGCCATTCGTTATGCTCGCCCTGCCAAACTTGATGATGCGGTGATGATCGAAAGCCGATGTACCGAATTGCGTGCGGCGTCTGTACGAATGCACCAACGCGCTTGCAGGGGAGATGAACTCTTGGCCGAGGCGCACCTGCGTATCGGTTTTGTTGCCCCTGATGGCCGCCCCACACGCCAGCCAGAAGCCTGGCGCAAATCCTTTTCACGCATTCTATTCCCGGAAGATTCTGAATGACCCAGATCCCGATTTTTGCCGTTGCCGCGCTGGTCGCGCCAAGCCATCTCGACCCGCTCAAGTTGTTTCTTGATGCGGACATTATCGTACAAATCGTGATGGCGGGATTGCTGCTTGCCAGCATTTGGGTGTGGGCGATCATTATTTCCTTCAGCGTCCGTATCCGTACGGTCAGGCGCCAGTGTTCCAGTTTCGAGGAAGAATTCTGGAAGGTTGAAGATATTGATGCCTTCATGAAGGAACGCGGCCGCCGTGACGTTCCCTCGGGCCGGATCGCCGCCGCCGCCATGTCCGAATGGCGCACTTCCGCGCGGCTCAAATCCACCGACATCGACGGTACCCGCCAGCGGCTTTCCAGCGCAATGGAGAGCCAGGTCGCCCAGGAAGCGGACGGACTTGCCGAGCGACTGAATTTCCTGGCCACTGTGGGTTCGGTTGCGCCATTCGTGGGACTGTTCGGCACGGTTTGGGGGATCATGAACAGTTTTTTCCAGATCGGTACGCAGCAAAACAGTTCGCTCGCAGTGGTTGCGCCGGGAATTTCCGAAGCCTTGTTCGCCACGGCGATCGGGCTGTTTGCGGCCATTCCGGCGGTCATCGCCTACAACCGCTTCAGCCACGGCGTGAATGCGCTGGAGGCCCGGATGCAACGCTTCGCTGACCGGTTTCATGCCAGCCTGAGCCGCGAGCTGGAGCGCGGCTGATGACCATGGGTCTGGCTTCATCCTCCCGCCGCCGCAATCGCGGCCAGCGCCGCGCGCCCATGGCCGAAATCAACGTAACCCCCATGGTTGATGTCATGCTTGTGCTGCTGATTATCTTCATGGTCACAGCGCCGCTGCTGGCGGCGGGCGTTCCGATTGACCTTCCCGAAAGCCGGGCCAATGCGCTGGCACCGGACCAGGACCCGGTGACCGTAAGTATCGATAGCGAAGGCTATATTTATCTCGACAACAGCCGACTGGCACCGGGCGAATTGCCCGACCGCTTGGCCAATATCCGCCCCAATGCCGACGGAAAATTGCCGCAAGTTACGCTGAGAGCGGATCAGACCCTGAATTACGGGCGGGTGATGGCCGTGATGGGCGAACTTAATCGCGCCGGGTTCAAGGCCATTTCGTTGGTCACCAACGGTTCAGTTTCGGCCCCATAGGCACACCGGAATGGGATTTGCCGCACTTCGAACAGATGAACGCATCGGCCTCGGCGTGGCCATTGTGCTGCATGTGGCGCTGGTTGCGGTGCTGGTGATCCAGCCTGGCAAGGATAAGGTGCCTCCGTTACCGGAACGGATGACAGTCAGCCTTGCATCCGATGTGAGCCTGGCAGCGACTGCGCCAGAATTGGTTGCGGATAGCCGTGCGGCGGTTGCCCCGACCCTAAGTGATCAGCCCCAGCCTGCACCGATCGAACAACCCCTGCCGATGCCGGCACCCCAGCCAGTGGCAACGACCCCGCCGCCCAAGCCGGCGCCGACGCAGGCTGTGCGCCAACCCGTGCAGCCGCCATCCACGGTTAGGGCAAGACCGGACCGGCCGCAGCCCGCTCCTCGCCCGGCAAGAACCAAGCCCGGCGGCAGTCAGATCGGGGCCGACTTTTTGCCTGGCGCCGGGGCCAATGCAAATACGACGGAAACGCGCGTGCCTGCATCACAAATCGGGGCGAGCGCCAAGGCATCTCTGGGACAGGCTATTGCACGCCAATTGAAACCGCATTGGACTGCGCCGCAGGGTGTGGATTCCGAACAATTGGTGACAATTCTGGCGTTTGAGCTCAATTCGGATGGCTCACTTGCCGGGCGCCCCAGAGTGGTAAGCCAATCAGGGGTGACGGAATCCAATCGGCCGCAACAGGATTTGCACGCCGAACGGGCGATTCGTGCGGTGCAACTTGCTGCACCGTTTGATTTGCCGCCTGAATATTATGAAGCCTGGAAACGTGTGACAGCTTTCCGGTTTGACAGGAAACTTTGATCGATGAAGAAAATGCTGCTCGTCCTTTCATTCGTCCTTGTTGCTCCGGCCGCCGCGCAGGATCTCGGTTCGGCGCCGCCAACGCAGGGTTCGGTTGAAACGCTTGAACCCGATAGCGGACTGACAGGGTCGGTTTCCGACACCAGCGATTGGCAGGACCTTGGCATCGCCATTCCGGGATTTGCGACCGATCGTGATGTCCCGACTGCGGCCAGTGCCAATGGCACGGCCGCTCTGGGCAAGGAACTTGCGCGGGTGGTCTATGGCGATCTCAGGAATAATGGATTGTTCAAACCCGCCGGGCCGGATGGGCTGCCTCAGCCGGTTTTCGGCCAGATCACTGCACCAAACTGGCCCAGTTGGACCAACCGCAGCGCAGAAATGCTGGTTCATGGTTACGTGAAAGCCGGGGCAGATGGCCGGCTGACGGTTGGCTGCTATCTTTACGACGTGCAGTTGAAATCCGAACTGGTGCGCCAGGGCTGGGTGGTCCCGCCCAGTGACTGGCGCCGCGCTGCGCATAAATGCGCCGATCTGGTCTATTCGCGCCTCTCTGGCGAAAGCCCGTTTTTTGACAGCCGGATCGCCTATATCGCGGAAACCGGCCCCAAGGATAACCGGACCAAACGGCTGGCGATCATGGATTCGGACGGGGCCAACCACCGGTTCATCACGACCGGCCGTTCAACCGCGCTGACGCCGCGCTATTCGCCGGATTACCGCAAGCTGCTTTATCTGAGCTATGTTGACGGCAATCCGCGCATCTATGTTTATAATATCGGGCAGGGCACGCAGACCCTGATCACGCAAAGCAAGAACCCCACGTTTGCCCCGCGCTGGTCGCCGGATGGCCGCTGGATACTGTATTCAATGGCAGTAGCGGGCAATACGGACATCTATCGGGTGTCTGCTGATGGCGGGCCAAGCATTCGGCTTACAAATACACCGGGTATTGATGTTGGTGGGTCCTATTCCCCCGATGGGAAGAAGATCGTGTTTGAAAGCGACCGGTCAGGCAGCCAGCAAATCTATGTCATGGATGCAGACGGATCGAACCAGAAACGTGTCAGCTTTTTTGGCGGGCGCGCTGCGACACCGGAATGGAGCCCGCGCGGGGATCAGATTGCCTTCACGCATATTGCCGGGAATTTCAGGATCGCTGTAATGAACCCGACTGGCGGCGGTCTGCGCCACCTGACGGACAGCTGGCAGGATGAAGCCCCGACCTGGGCGCCAAACGGCCGGATTGTCCAATTTTTCCGTACCGAGAAGAATTCCGGCCGGGCTTCGCTGTGGCAGGTCGATCTTACCGGTCGCAATGAACGCCGCCTGCCAACTCCGGCGGACGCATCGGACCCGGCCTGGGGCCCCATTTTACCCTGATTTGTGCTATGTGTTTAACAAGCCCGGTTTCACCGGGAG
Organism: Erythrobacter sp.; assembly: GCA_024642565.1. Taxonomy (GTDB): domain Bacteria; phylum Pseudomonadota; class Alphaproteobacteria; order Sphingomonadales; family Sphingomonadaceae; genus Allopontixanthobacter. The sequence continues at coordinate 16,334 of JAHEAV010000008.1, read as the reverse complement.
AGTTCTGGATCGAAGGAGATGCCTCATGAACCGTAAACTTATCATCGCTGCACTTGCCACAGGCACGCTCGCTCTGGCCGGATGCAAATCCGCCGCACCCAAGGATCTGCCACCGGCACAGTCAGCAACACCGCCCCAAACCAGTCAGTTGCCGGCGCAGGCACCAGCTGGCCCCGCAGTGGGCACACAGCAGCATTTTGTCGCGGCGGTTAACGGCCAGAATGTGATCTATTTCGATACTGACCGGTTCAATATCGACAGCGCAGACGCGGCGGCATTGCAGACCCAGGCGCAATATCTTTTGCGTTACCCATCCGTGTCGGTGACCGTTGAAGGCCATTGTGACGAGCGCGGGACGCGGGATTATAACCTTGCACTGGGTGAACGGCGCGCCAACTCGGCCAAGAATTATCTCGTTGGGCTTGGCGTTTCAGCCGACCGCATTTCGACGGTCAGCTACGGCAAGGAACGCCCGGTAGCGATGGGTTCGGATGAGGGCGCCTGGGCGCAGAACCGCCGGGCCGTGACCCTGGTAATAAGCTGATTAGTTGACCAAAGCCTGACCGAATTGCGATGGCGCGGCCGCTTCGGCGATCGCGCCATTGGCATTTGCCCCACCAGTATGGGGCATGATGGCGGATAGCGCCACGAAACTGGCCATCGCCAGGATCGAAAGGGTCGCAGAGAGGCCTAATTTCTTACTCACTGTTCAAAACTCCGTTTGGCGGCGCGTCTACCGAATTTTAGTTGCACTGCAACATAATCCTTAACAGGCACTTTGTTTCCCGAAAAAAACCAGCGGTGGCGAAAATTCTTTTCAGCCGCTATGGCGACCGGAAATGATCAAACCTCCCAGCTCATCGATGAATTACCCATGGTAGGCGCGCGCCGGTCCAACGATTGGGGTTTCCCGCGCTGGCGCAGTTACGGCAGCGATCAGGCCGCGACGGCCCAGCGGTCGTGCGACCGTTATGGTTGCGACGAACCGGGCCTGCATCCCGCACCCAAGGCGCCAAACAGTCCGGACCGCTGGTATTTCTGCCAGAGGCACGCGGCGGAATATAATTCGAAGTGGGATTATTTCGAAGGGCTGGACAAGGCCGAGGCCGCCGAGCGGGCCGCCAACGAACAGCGTGACAATTCAGGCTATGCCGAGGCATCGCATTATGGCTGGGCCGGAAGCGGGGATGGCAGCCGTAGCGGCGATGAAATGCGTGCGCTTGATGTGCTGGAAGTTGAACCGGATGCCGACTTCGAAGCGATCAAGAAGGCATTTCGGGCAAAGGCAAAGGAAGTTCACCCCGATGTGAAACCTGGCGACGCGGATGCGGCGGTCGAATTCCAGAAGATCCAGCTGGCCTATGAAGTCTTAAAGCAGGCCGAAGACCGGCGTGAATGGAAGGGATAGGCTGCGCGATTTGTGTGGCGCGCCGTATGGCATCGGAATAAAACAGGGGCTGGAAAGCAATCGCTTTCCAGCCCCTTAAATCATTCCTGGCCTGTGGTTTAGTATTTCACGCGAACGCGGGCATACCAGAAACCACCGTTGATACCGAACGGACCACCTGGGCGCGGATATACCGAACCATTGGAGATGCTGCCGGTCAGATCGTAGATCGGGTTGTTGATCGTCGCTGCAATCTTGTCCGGATAGGTATTGAACAGATTGTTGGCGCCGAGAGTCAGTGTGTAATGTTCGGCAAAGGTGTAGCTCACATCCAGATCGGTGATGAACTTGGCACCAAAGTGCTGGCCATCGACAATGGCACCGGTTGAAAGATTGCCCGCACGGATCGGATAGTCATTCGAATCACGCCATGCGCCGTAATAGCTTTCGCGCAGATTGAATGACCAGTTGCCCGACTGCCAGTTTGCAGCAAAGTTCCCGCGATGGTTCGGGGCCAGATATTTGATATCGATCAGCTGTGTCGCGCCGATCACACCTGGATCGAAGCGTGTGACCTTGCTCTGGTTGTAGTTGTAGGCCAGCGTGAGGTTAAGTTTGCCGCCAGCAAGTTCTGAGCGATAAGTGCCCACGAAGTCTACGCCCTGGGTGCGTGTGTCAAAGCCGTTGGTGAAATACTGAACGGAACCGCCTTGACCCACCGAAGCCAATGCCGGCAGAGCGATCAGATCGGCGGCGCTGACGGTGAAAGTCTGCGAAATACCGATGCGGTCTTTCACCTTGATCGAATAGGCATCGACGGTAAGCGTCAAATCACTGGATGGATCAAACACGAAACCTGCACCGAAGTTGGTCGACTCTTCAGGGCCGAGCGACTTCGCGCCATAGAATTGCGAGATGTTGCTGGTAACCGGATAGGTCCCCACCTGTACCTGGTTGCCCTGGATAAAGGTGGTGGTGAGTACCTGAACATTGTTTTGTCCAGGTGACGGTGCGTGGAACCCGGTGCCGGCAGTCGCGCGGAAGGCCAGGCTATCGGTCAATTCATACCGCATATTGACCTTGCCAACCGTGGTGCTGCCAAAGTTTGCATAATGTTCATAGCGCCCAGCGAGGCCCATCGAGAAACGTTCGGTAATGTCCCCTTCAACGCCGGCGTAGAAGCCGTAGCTCTTTTCGTTGCTCTTGCCGGCAAAGGTCGGGCTTGTACCGCCATAACCGCTGGCTGCAGGTGGCATCGTGACCGTCGAATCAAAAGCAAATACGCCAGGCGATGTCTGAACGTACAGGTTTTGGACCGCGTATGGGCCTGCACCATAGGACTGTGGATCGCCTTCGGTCGCTTCATATTCCTCCCGGCGATATTCGGCACCGGCAGACAATGTCAGTGGGCTGGCGAACCCAACTTCCAGCGGATAGGTCATATCCAGATTGAGGTTGAATTCACGCTGGATCAGCTTGCCGAACTCAAAAGAGGTCTGCGTTTGAGGTCCGTATGAAGGGGCCAGCGAGCTGTACATTGATAGATCAAGAGATTGGCGTGCCAGCGATCCGGACACGTCATACGTGAAGCCCGAATCCATTTCACCCTTAAGCCCGATCACGCCCAATGCCTGGTCGGTCACGCCAACAAAGCGCGGCGTGAAACCGGCTGGATATAGAGAGGTGAAATTGAATACGTTGGTGTCTTTAACGAAACCACCGCTCGGGCAGGTTGCGTTGCCGGCGGGGCATGCCGTCAGATAGATCGGGTGCCGGAAGGCAGAATTGTTGCTGAGGGTGCCGGTTGTATTGTTGGTACCGTCAAATCTCGTCGCTGTGGTCGTCACCGCTTCGCGGTAGTTAAAGCTTTGATCAGCTTCCGAATGTGCGAAGTTGCCGAACATGTAGAACGTGGCCGCTGGGGAGAATTCATACCCGGCGTTGACCACGGCTTTCCAGCCATTGGATGGCGAAGAGCCCCAAATCTGAACGGGATCGGGGTAATTGGGCAATTGGTCTGCCAAGTTAGGGAACTGGTTGGCAAAGTTTACCGCTGAAGGGCGCTGGACGCCGCGGCTGGTGCCTTTGGTGTCATAATATTCGCCCGCTACGCTGAAGTACCCGCCTTCGCCGAACTCCAGCCCGCCATAACCTGAAAGCTGCCATGTTTCCCCGTCGCCGCCATTGTCATAATTTTGGCCATAGAGCGCTTGCGCTTCAAAACCGGCATCATTGCGCAAACCATAGTTAAGCACGCCGCCGATGGCGTCCGAGCCATATTGCGCAGTTGCACCATCGCGCAGGACCTGCAGGTTAGAGACGGCGATCGCGGGGATCGACGAAATATCTGCACCCTGCGAACCGAAAGAAAGCGCGGTGTCACCGCCGGTGTAAACCTGAACCAATGCCGAGCGGTTGAAGCGCTTGCCATTAAGCATCACGAGAATGTTGTCGGCAGGAAGACCGCGCAACGACGGTGCACGAACGAAAGTCGACGCGTCAGAAATGGTGTTCTGCGGCACGAAGAAGGATGGCACCACATTGCGGACTGCGTCCAGCATGTTGGGTGTTGGCTGGCCGGTCAGTTCGGCCGAGCTGATGACATCGACTGGTGATGCAGAATCGGTCGCGGAACGGTCGGTCCGACGAGAGCCGATGACGACGATGGGATCGCCTTCGTTGGCAGCAGCGGTTGCGCTGGCTTGTGCTGACTGGTCTTGCGCCATCCCGGCACTTGTCCACGAAAGACAAGCAGCAGAAACGGAAAGTCCGAGGGCTTTGGCGATGTGTTGTGTACGCATGGAGAAATCCGCCTTTCTAAAGATTGGCAACAAAATTGCGCGATTATTGAATTTCGAAAAGGGTGATTGGCTAATAATCGAAACAAAACTCCCAGAGCGGGCGAATTGTTGCAAATTTGACACGGTTATACATTGTCAGGCGCGCGATCTTGCCGCCTCTGCTTTGATCCGTGTGGGACATCAATAGACATAACTCGTGTCAGGGGTGTGTCTGACAGTCTGATCTATGGACGTTCCGCGCCGGCTTCAGCCGATGACCGCCCCGAAAATGTGCCCCACACCTGCGGTAACGGCCATTGCGAGTGCCCCCCAAAAACTTACCCTGACGATTGATGGCGCAAGCGGCGCCCCGCCTGCCTTTGCGCCAAGCCCCCCAAGAACGACCAGCCCCAACAAAGATACCGCGGTCACCACCGGTACCAGCAAATGTGCAGGCAAGAACGGCACCACAACCAAAGGCGCGGCGGCCCCCGCCGTGAACGTCAACGCCGAAGCCAGCGCGGCCTGCAGCGGCCGCGCACTATGAATGTCGGAAATCCCGAGTTCGTCCCTCGCATGAGTGGCCAATGCGTCATGCGCCATCATCTGGCCTGCGACCTCGAGGGCGAGTTCCCGGGTCAATCCCCGTTCCTGATAGAGCCCGGCAAGTTCTTCGCGTTCAAAATCGGGCTGGCTGGCCAATTCGGCCTTTTCCCGGGCCAGATCCGCTTTTTCGGTATCGGCCTGCGAACTGACCGAGACATATTCGCCTGCTGCCATCGACATGGCCCCGGCAAACAGTGCCGCCACACCGGCAACCAGCACGCTTTGCGGACTTGCATTGGCGGCTGCGACGCCAACAATCAGGCTGGATGTAGACACAATTCCGTCATTCGCGCCCATAACGGCGGCGCGCAGCCAGCCGATGCGCGACGTCGTATGCCTTTCGGGGTGTAGGGCTAGTCGGGACACGATCAGACTCCGGCGCTTACTCCGGTAATGTCATACAGCGATTCCCAACCAAGCCCAAACGCCCAAACGAAGTAGCTACGGCTAAACCTTTGCCAGCGCCTGATCAAAATCGGCGATCAGATCATCCGGATCCTCGATCCCGATTGAAATGCGCACGAGATTGTCAGTGATGCCAAGCGCAGCCTTGCGTTCGTCCGGCACGGACAGGTGCGTCATCGCGGCGGGAAGGCTGGCCAGGGTCTCGGTCCCGCCGAGGCTGACCGCGAGTTTGGCAATGGTCATGCTGTCCAGAAATCGAAACGCCTCCGCCTCACCGCCCTTGATGAAGAGGGAGAATGTGCTGCCCGCCCCGGTGCAGTGGCGATCAAAGATGTCTTGCTGGCGCGGATCGGTGATGAAGCCAAGATAACCCAGGCCTTCCACTTTCGGGTGCCCGCGCAGGAACGCACAGACCTTCTCTGCATTCTGGCCTGCGCGCTCCATCCGCAGTTCCACCGTTTCAAGGCTGCGCAGCAACATCCAGGCCGTGTTGGGATCGCAGATGCCGCCCATTGTATTTCGAAGTGCCCTAACCGGGTCCATCCAGTGCTTGTCCCCGGCAATGCTCCCCGCAACCAGGTCCGAATGGCCACCGACATATTTGGTCAGCGAATACACAACGATATCCGCCCCGTGATCAAGCGGGCGTGACCACAGGGGCCCCAGGAAGGTGTTGTCGATCGCGATCGGGGTGACGGACGGATCCAGAACCGCGTCACGCGCGTCCCGCATCGCTTCGACATCGACCAGGGCGTTGGTCGGGTTGGCCGGGCTTTCGAGATAGATCATCGCCACCTTGCCCCCGTTTTCGGCAGCCTGTGCCTTGGCTTTGGCAAGGACGGAATCCATTTCCGCGCGCGTCGCACCGGCCGGGAAATCGACGTAGGTGACACCAAATTTGCTTAATACCTTGGCGACGAACCCTTCGCTGGCAGCGTAGAGCGGGCCGGAATGCACGATCACATCCCCCGCCGCACAATAGGCCAGCATCAGCACGGTGATTGCCGTCATTCCGCTGGAAAAGGACAATGCATCTTCGGCGCCGTCCCAAATGGCGAGCCGGTCTTCCAGGATTTCCTGGTTCGGCCCGTTGAAGCGTGAATAGACCAGGCCTTCGGCCCCGCCGGGGCGCTTGCCGGTTATGCCTTCAAAGTGGCGCTTGCCCGCCGCCGCATTTTCGAACGCGAAAGTGCTGGTCAGGAAAATGGGTGCCTTGAGCGAACCTTCGGACAGTGCCGGGTCATAGCCATGGCCCATCATCAAAGTCGAAGGCTTCAGTGGGCGGCCATTAATTGTCGTCACCTCTGGCTTGGGCTTACGGCGCGGAGTTGGGGTGGTGACGGCATCTGTGGCATCGGTCATGGCGATGGTCTTCCTCTTCACATGCTCCCAGGAAGGCAGGAGCGCGCATAGCAGCTGCAGCCAGGGTTCCTAACCTCCGCAGGAACGCATCTCTGCCAGTCGCCAATGTGCGGCAATTAGTATCCGTTGTAACGATCCAGTTCAACCGATCACTGCAGCCACAGACCAAACAATCCCCACAATCAGGAAAATTCCCGCAAGATCGAGCATCAGGCCCGCGCCGACCATGCGCGGCAAGGCAATCCGGCCGGTGGCCCAGGCAATGGCATTGGGGCCAGTCCCGGCTGGCAGCATAAAGCCCCAACTCGCCGCGATTGCGGCGGGCATTGCAAGCAACAGCGGGTCTGCACCCAGCGCCACGGAAAGGCTCGCCACCACCGGCATGATGGCACTGGCGGTGGCAACATTGCTGGCAAATTCAGTAATCAGCACGACCATCGCAACAATCGCGAGGGCGACAATTATGAGCGGCAGCGCGCTGAGCGGTAACAGCGCATTGCCGAGCCACGACGCCAGGCCAGATGCGCCCATACCCGCGGCAAGTGCCAGCCCGCCACCAAACATCATGATTACGCCCCAGGGTGCGCGGTCGGCTTCTTTCCAGGTCAGCAGTGGGCGCCCGGTCCCGTCTGGCAAGAGGAATAGCGCCAGCCCCGCCGCAATGGCGATTGTGCCATCTTCGAGGGAATTTTTCGGCAGGAAGGGTTCGATCCACGGCTGCAACATCCACAGCAGAAAGGTCACCATGATCAGTGGGACCAACCGCTTTTCGGGCGGTGTCCATCCGGTGCGTGTATCGATTGCCGCCCGTGCTGCGCCGACATCGAACGGATGAGCGGCGACATTCTGCACGCGGGCGATAATGAAGGCGGCCAGAGGTACACCAAGGATGACTATGGGAAGGCCAAACGCGGTCCATTGTGCAAAGCTGATGCGCATCCCGATCATGGAATCGAGCAAGGCCACTGCGATCCCGTTGGTGGGGGAGCCGATAATCGTGCCAAGCCCGCCGATGCTGGCGGCAAAGGCAATGCCCATCGGAAGGGCGCCGGCAAGGCCGCGGTTTTCCTCCGGATCGAGGCCGCCCCCCGCAAGCACGGCCAGCGCCATCGGCATCATGATCAACGCCGTCGAGGTATTGGATATCAGCATGGAGAGGATGGCGGCCGAAAGCATGAAGGCCAGCAGCAATCGCGCCTGCCCGCCGCCCCGTCCAACCGCTTTCAGGATTGCCAGGCTTAGGCGGCGGTGCAGTCCGGTCCTTTCGATGGCAAGGGCAATGAAGGCGCCGCCCAGAATCAGGAACAGGATCGGCGCATAATATGCGCTGGCAGTGTCCTTGGCGCTCATCACACCGGCAAAGGGAAGCACCAGGAACGGAAGCAGCGCCGTAGCGGTCAGGGGGATCGCCTCGGTCATCCACCATGCCGCCATCCAGACAACCAACCCCGCGACATGCCATGCCTGTGGGGGCATGCCAGCCGGTGCCGGCAGGATTACCGTGCAGGCAAAGGCCGCAAGGCCAGCAATGAAGCCCGTTCGGCGTACTGACATTGCCCTGATCTCCCCCGTCCCTGACGCGACCTAGCAACTGCCGGGCGAGCGGGAAAGCAGCAGAAACCAAAAAGGGCGCACATTGCTGCGCGCCCCTTTGTTAATCTGCGATTCGCGAAATCGCTATTTCGGCGAAAGCACCATCAGCATCTGGCGGCCTTCCAACCGAGGGAATGCCTCGATCTTGGCCACTTCGGCGGTATCGTCCTGTACCCGTTTGAGCAGGTTCATGCCCAGTTCCTGGTGTGCCATTTCGCGCCCGCGGAACCGCAGGGTGATCTTCACCTTGTCACCATGATCGATGAATTTGTGCACGCTGCGCATCTTCACGTCATAATCATGCGTGTCGATATTGGGCCGCATCTTGACCTCTTTAATGTCCTGGGTCTTCTGCGTCTTGCGCGCGGCGTTAGCCTTCTTCTGAGCTTCGAAGCGAAACTTGCCAACATCAAGATATTTGCAAACTGGCGGATCGGCGTTGGGTGAGACTTCGACCAGATTGAGGCCAAGCGCTGCCGCTGCCTCGATCGCTTCGTTGGTATACATCACACCGATGTTCTCACCGGTTTCGTCGATCACCCGAACTTTGTCGGATTGGATCATGTTGTCGTAGCGCGGGCCGCTCTTGGTAGGCGGGCTCATGGTGCGCCGGGGTGGACGGGCTATGGGTTAGTCTCCTGATGATTGCTTCGTGTTCGGGCCGCTACTTAGTGTGGATTCGGACAAAGCGCTAGGGGGCATGGGAATGGGTGGAAATCTGCGCCTGCAAGTGAGCTTTGCGGGTTACGCTGCTTCGCGCCAGAGCGGGAACTGGGCCAGCTTCCCGGCGACCGGAAGCACTGCGTCGATGGCAAGGGCCGGTTGCAGCGCGGAAAGGATTGCCGGGTCTGCTGCATCCATTCCGCCTGTCAGCGTGCCGAAAGCGGGCAAGATTATCCGGCCGGATCCGCCAGCATTCCGGCTGACCACGGCACAGGCGCGGCGAATATGCTTTTGCCGCACAGTTACGCTGAGCTTGGGATGAAAATGACCGGAAAATTCGGGTCGCATTTCTCCGGCCATGGCTTTGTGACGAAGGACCATTCCGGCAATTTCGAGCTCATCGGCCACTGTGCCGCCAACGCGGGCATCCAGCCCGGCGTCATGATTGCCGGTGACCCAGACCCAGTCGACAACCCTTGTCAGCGCGGCCAGCATCCCTGCTGCGTGGGGTTCGAGCCGTTCTGGCCCGGCATCGTCGTGAAAATTATCCCCCAGGGTGAGCACCCGCCGCGCCCCGGTTTCCCTGATCGCACAGGCGACACGTTCCAGCGTATCACGGCTGTCATAGGGGGGCAGCATCTGTCCGTGTTGTGCGTAGTAGCTCGCCTTTTCGAGGTGAAGGTCGGCGACCAGCAACGCGCGTTCCGCAGGCCAGTAAAGCGCGCGGTCTTCGGTCAGCAGAAATTCGTGGTTTGCGAACGAAAGGGGAACCATGGCTTTTCGTGTGCAGCATGGGAATCCGATTGGCAAGCCATGCCGGAATCCACTAGTAGTTCTATCCATGACTGATTTTACTACTCACACTTCTCGCGCCAAAGAATGGTTTGAAGAGCTGCGCAACCGCATTTGCCGGGAATTCGAAGCGATAGAGCGCGAAGCTGGCAGTGATGCCTGTTTTACCTACACACCATGGACCCGCGAAGAGGACGGCAATCCTGATCCTGGCGGCGGGGTTCAGGGGTTGATGAAGGGCAAGGTTTTCGAAAAGGTCGGGGTCAACGTCTCCACCGTTCGCGGCAATTTTGCGCCGGAATTCGCCGGTACAATCAACGGAGCCAGTGCTGAGGAGCCGGGATTTTCCGCCACCGGAATCAGCCTGGTTGCGCATATGGCCAATCCGCATGTGCCAGCGGTTCACATGAACACCCGTTTCCTGACCACAGGCAAGGCATGGTTCGGCGGCGGGGCCGACCTGAACCCGCCGATCCCCCATGAGGAAGATACAGCGGATTTCCACGCGGCCTTCCGCGCCACGTGCGCTGCCCACAACCCGACGTATTACGATCGTTACAAGAAATGGGCGGACGATTATTTCTACATCCCTCATCGCGGCGTTCATCGCGGTGTAGGCGGGATATTCTACGATCATCTCGAATGCACGGACGATGCCTCGTGGGAGCGTAATTTCCAGTTTACGCGGGATGTGGGCGAAACCTTCCTCGGAATTTTCCCCAAACTGGTCCGGCGCCGGATGGCCAGCGAATGGACAGATGCCGACAAACGGCAACAGCTGGAATGGCGCGGCCGCTACGCCGAATTCAATCTGGTTTATGATCGTGGGACACTTTTTGGCCTCAAGACCGGCGGCAACGTCGACGCCATCTTGATGAGCCTTCCGCCGGAAGCCGTCTGGACCTGAACAGCCGTGGGGCAATTCCTGCCCCGAAATTGCCGTGCCAAAGATTTTCTACGGGTGTGCGGAGCGCGGGAAGCAAACGCGTCAACACGGCCGCATACGGAACATTACGGATCACGCGCCGCTCTCTGGAGTTGCATTAATAGGAAAGGATGCCTTGAACCGGGCGATGCAATCGAGGGCGTTTTATGGAAGATCCAGACAGAAAAAACAATTGGTTATGGTCTATTGTTGTCGTCTTTCTGTTCCTGATCCTGATCGTCTGGTTCCTCAATCCTGTGGGGGAAGTCCCGCCGACCGAACCGCCCGCTGTGCAGCAACCCGATCCCAATTATACCCTTGCGCCCGAAGGCGGCGTACCGGTCCAATTGCCCGATACACCGGTGACGTCGGTTCCGGTTGAAGCTGCCAGCCCCGAAGTATCTGCAGCGAGTTAATCAAGGCGCTCGATAGCAGGTAATAGCGCATGGCGCGGACTCAGACTTCGCTGGTCCCTACAAGATCCCGGTGTGTTTCCTGCCGGTTCATTTGCGGGCAGTGTCACTTGCGCTTGGCCGGATTGCCGCCTTCATCCTTATACACGCGAACCCAGTCGACCAGCATTGCGACGTTGCCTGTCTTGATCTTGTCTACGGTCGCTTCCGGAATGCCGCTGTAGGGCTGTTTGATGCCGTTGGTCTTAAACGGATAAGCGCCGCCAAGCGCGAAGTTGAGGATAATGTGTTTGGGACTATCGAACCGCCACTTGCCGTAATGTTCCACCATTGGGCGGGTTACGCGGTAGGTCAAATGACCGTCGACTTCGAACAGTATTTCATCGGATGTCCATTCGACCGCGTAGACGTGCCAACCGGTCACATCGATACCTTCAGGGAAGAAGAACTTGTTTACCAGCGGGGTCTCCCCTGAATAGCCCGGGCCATGTAGGGCCACGCCGATCCAGTCTTTCTCCCCAACATATTCCATGATGTCGATTTCACCTGTGTCGGGCCATTTGCCATTGCCCAGCAGCCAGAACGCCGGCCACACCCCTTCGGCATCGGGCATCCGGATGCGGGCTTCTGCGCGGCCATAAGTGAAGTCAAAATGCCCTTTGCTGTCGATCCGCCCAGAAAGGAAATCGGCGTTTCGATTCTTGTTCGGGTCGATTCCGGGTTTGTAGACCGGGCGCAGCAGAAGCACGCCGCCTTCGGCACCCGAAATGTCTTGGGCAAATCCCACAGTCGCCGGATTATCCAGATAGACTTGCTGTTCGTTGTTTACCCAGAAGTCGGGACCGATGACATTCCACTTCGCTGGGTCCAGTGCCGGGCCGTTGAAATTGTCTTCGAACACGATTGCCCTGACCGGCTGCTTGGCCACGTCTGTGGTCTGCGCATGAACCTGGCCAGTCGCGAAAAAGAGGCTGGCCAGGCCAAGAAAACGTACGATCGGGTGCATCTTGTCTTGGTTCCTGTGAATAATGATAACGTTCACAATACTACTTCCAAACGAATTTGCCAACTCTCACCGGGCGGACGCGTGCCCGGCCGGCCAGCGGTACCCTATCCCGTGGAAAACTCCATGCTTCTGCTCTGCTACAGATGCGCTAGATAGGTGGCGATTCGTTTCCCTGTCGGAGTAATCCATGCGCCTTCTTGCCCCGTTGACCCTGTTGCTCGCGCTTGCCTGTTCGGCTTGCAGCGGCGGATCATCCGACGCACCGGAAGCCGCAGCGCCAATGATCTCGCCAATTCTGACAAGCAAGGATGCGCAGGATCCGTGGAGCTATGCCAAGCCGGCAATTGCACGCGTGACCCATGTGGCGCTCGATCTTGATCTCAACTTTGACAAGAAACAGGTCGGCGGCAAGGTAACGCTTGATGTCCTGGCCAAACCCGGTGTCGAAACTGTAATCCTCGATAGTGACGGATTGGTGATTTCCTCGGTCACGGACGAAGCGGGTAAGGCGCTGCCGTTCAAAGTGGGGCCGACCGTGGCTGGCAAGGGCGCGCCGGTCACGATCGGGATGGGCGCGCGGCGCAAGATTGTCATCACTTACAGCGCCCCTGATGCCGCAGCACTGCAATGGCTGAACCCCGAACAGACGGCGGGCGGCAAGCAACCCTATCTGCTCAGCCAGGGTCAGCCGACACTGAACCGCAGCTGGATTCCGACGCAGGACAGTCCTGGCATCCGCCAGACGTGGGAGGCGCGCATTACCGCGCCTGAAGCCCTGACCGTGGTCATGTCCGGCCTTTCCGCTGGCAAGCCAGAAGCCGACGGAGCGGGGCGCCGCGCCTTCAGCTTCACCATGGACAAACCGGTTGCCCCCTATCTTGTCGCCATTGCGGCTGGCGATCTTGCCTTCCGCAAGCTTGGCCCGCGTACCGGCGTCTGGACTGAACCGTCGATGCTTGATGCCGCAGCTGCGGAATTGGTCGACACCGAAAGCATGGTGGACGCGGCAGAGGCACTTTACGGACCGTACCGTTGGGGCCGCTACGACATGATCGTTTTGCCGCCCAGCTTTCCTTATGGCGGCATGGAAAACCCGACGATGACCTTCCTGACGCCGACCTTCATTGCGGGGGACCGGAGCTTGACTGGCCTGGTTGCCCACGAATTGGCGCATAGCTGGTCGGGCAATCTGGTGACCAACGCCAATTGGGCGGACAGTTGGATCAACGAAGGCGTAACGTCCTATTTCGAAAATCGCATAATCGAAAAGCTTTATGGTCAAAAACGGGCCAGTCAGGAAGCGGCGCTGGCATTTGCCCAGATGGAGGATGCACTGAAGGAAGAAGGTGCGGCCAACCCGATCACCGCGCTTCATTTGCGCCCGACCCAAGCGGCGCCTGATGGTGGCAATTCCGGCATCATTTATGACAAGGGGGCGCAATTCCTGCGCACGGTTGAACACATCGTTGGACGGGAAAAATTCGATACCTGGCTGCGAAGCTGGTTTGACCGCCATGCTTTCCAGCCCGCCACTTCGGCCATGTTCCTTGCCGACCTGCGCGAAAATCTGGTCAAGGGTGACGCCGCACTGGAAAAGAAGCTGCTGCTGGATGATTGGGTCTACAAGCCTGGCCTTCCCGGCAATGCAGTTTTGCCCGACCCGGCAGCATTTGCCGAAGTGGATGCGGCGGCGGCGGCTTATGCACGCACCAAACGGGTCGATCCCACGGCCTATTCCGGCTGGACGACCGCGGAACGGATGCGCTTGCTCGCCAAATTGCCGCGCACGATGGGAACGGCGGACCTGGCGGCTCTCGATAAGGATCTTGGCCTTTCCCAATCCGGCAATAATGAAATCCTGTTCGCATGGCTCGAACTTGCGCTGCAGAACCGCTACGATCCGGCGGTGCCTGTGGCGGAGAAATTCCTTGCGCATGTGGGACGCCGCAAATTCGTAGCTCCGTTGTTCAAGGAATTGATGGCGCAAGACGCATGGGGCAGGGCGATTGCCAAGCAGATCTATGCCAAGACCCGTCCCGGCTATCATTCGGTCACGCAAGGCACGGTCGACAAGATCATGGCTGGCGGGGGGTAACGCGCCAATTTCCCGCGTCAGGCGCAGGCAGCCCGATCGGCGCAAACGTTATGGTGGTTGCCGCAACGCCCGTGCGCGTCACAAAAATTGCGCTATCGGGTGCCAGATTGTGCCATAGGACTATCCGGATTTCATAAGGTACCAGACATGCGTTTTCGTTCAGCCGCCGCCCCAATTCTGTTTGCCTGTTTCGGCCTTGCTGCGTGTACTGCCGCAGACGGCGGTCAGGCCGTGGCTTCCGCACCCGCGGCGCAGCCGAAGGCCAAGAATGTCATCCTGTTCATTGGCGACGGGATGGGAATATCAACGATTACCGCCGCCAGGATATATGACGGGCAGCAAAATGGCGGCACTGGGGAAGAAAATTCCCTTTCGTTCGAGAAGTTTCCGCAGCTCGCTCTGGTCAAGACCTATAACACCAACCAGCAGGTACCCGACAGCGCAGGCACGGCTACGTCCATCAACAGCGGGGTCAAGACCCGTGCCGGGGCGATCGGTATCGGGCCGCAGGTCCAGCTGGGCGATTGCAACGCCTCCAAATTGGCCGAACTGCCCTCGCTGGCGGAAAAGGCCAAGGCCAGCGGCCTCGCCGTCGGAATTGTCAGCACGGCGCGCATAACCCACGCGACCCCGGCGGCCGTTTTTGCCCATAGCTCGGATCGCGACTGGGAAGCCGACAGCGACATGCCGGATGCCGAGCGGGCCGCAGGTTGCACGGACATTGCCGCGCAGCTTGTCGGGTTTCCCTTCGATGTTGCCCTTGGCGGCGGCAGGGACCGGTTCTTTGGCAAGGCCAAGGGCGGGAAACGGATCGCCGCTGATGCCGATCTGGCCGGTGACTGGGCGGCACGCACGGGCGGGACCTATGTCGAAAACAAACTCGCCATGGAGGCCGCGCCGGTCGGCAAACCGGTGTTTGGCCTGTTTTCAGGCAGCCACATGACCTATGCCGTGGAACGCACCACCGACAGTGCGGAACCAACTTTGACGGACATGACCGCTGTTGCACTCCGGCATGTCGAGCGTGATCCACAGGGCTATTATCTGATGGTCGAAGGGGGCCGGATCGATCACGGCCATCATGACGGGCGGGCCGGCTACGCACTGGAAGAAACCCGTGAATTTGCGCGGGCTGTGGCCTATGCGGTTGCCCATACCGATCCGGCAAACACGCTGATTCTGGTCACCGCGGACCACAGCCACGTTTTCACCATTTCCGGCTATCCCGCGCGCGGCAATCCCATTCTCGGTCTGGCGATGGGCAACGATGATCGCGGTAATCCCACCGGCAAGGCGGATCTGGCGGCAGACGGGCTGCCCTACACAACACTGGGCTATGCCAACGGTCCCGGTGCCATCAACGGTGCGCGGACAATGCCTGAAACGGGTATTGCAGCCCGCCAACAGGCGACTGTACCCAGCGGGGCGGAATCGCATGGCGGCGAAGATGTCGCGCTGTTCGCAACCGGGCCCGGTTCGGATGCCGCCCATGGGGTGATCGAACAAAACCGGATTTACAATATCATCGCCCGCGCACTGGGCTGGGAGCGATAGAAGCGGCAAGGCTTTCAGGCCGAATAATCACAAACCTGTGATCGGGGCTACCCATGTTTCCAACACCCAATACGAAGCGACTGCTTGTGTCGATTCACGATGTCGGGCCGGGCTTTGCCGATTCTGTTGACGAGCTGGCCGACCGTCTCGAAGGCCTGCTGGGTGGTCCGGCGCGTAGTAGCGTTGGAGATCAGTCCGGGTGCCTACCATGGCAATTTCCCGGCACGGGCACGGGATGCATGGCCGCGCAGAATTATTCGTGGCGCAGCGCGTCAATCGGGTCGAGACGGGACGCGCGGCGGGCTGGGTAATAGCCGAAGACGATCCCCATAAAGGCCGAAAACAAGAAGCTGAGGATATTGACCACAGGATCAAAGACAAACGGCACATTCACCAGCGTGGACAGGCCGTAGGATAGGCCGAAGGCAAGCCCTAGGCCGACCAGACCACCCAGGCAGCATAGGACGACCGCTTCGGTAAGGAACTGCAATTGCACCTCTCGCGCAAGGGCACCAATCGCCAGACGAATACCGATTTCGCGGGTGCGTTCGGTCACGGACACGAGCATGATATTCATAATGCCAATGCCGCCGACCAGCAGACTAATCGCAGCAATTGCCGCGACCATGGCGGTCAATGCGCCGGTCGCAGCGCCTAATGCCTGGTTGACCTGGGCGGTGTCGATAACGTTGAAATCATTATCCGTCCCTTCCTGCAGAACCCGGCGTTCGCGCAGCAGGCTGACCAGTGATG
>JAHEAV010000022.1 GCA_024642565.1 Erythrobacter sp. | reverse complement strand
TGACGGATCGCTCGACCTGTGGATCATTTCGGACGACAACCAAGCCCGCTTCCAGCGCACGTTGTTGCTCCAATTGCGCTGGGATCCGGCGCAACCTGCCACACAGGCAAAGCAAAAGGCGCGCAGCCCCGCCGCGCGCCCTTCAGCGTAACCGAATAGCCAGACTGGCCCGCAGGCCAGCGCGAATCAGGCGGCTATTTTCTCGGACTTCTTCAGTTCGCGCTTTACTTTGAGCGCGCGATTGCTGAGCTTTTCGTCCTTGGTCTTGAGCAGCCAATTGTCGAGCCCGCCGACATGTTCGACCGAGCGAAGGCCATTGGTCGACACGCGGAACTTGAAGCTGCGATCCAGCTTCTCGCTCATCAGCGTGACGTTCTGCAAATTGGGCAGGAAGACACGCTTGGTCTTGTTGTTGGCGTGGCTTACGTTGTTGCCGACCTGGCGACCCTTGCCGGTCAGTTCGCAGATGCGCGACATGATTGATCTCGTTCGTTTGCGGATCCACCACATGCCGGTTGGCAATGCTCCAGATCCGTCTTTGCTTACGGAAAGCGGGGCGCTTAACCGCGGCGAGCCGAATCGTCAAGCATCTGCAAGCGTGGTTGCGTGCTTTCCTGCCGCAAGCTAGCGCGCAAGGCATGACCCGCTGGCCCCTTCCCGAACCGATGCAACGTGCGCTGGCGCAGGCGCGGCTGGCTGCCGAAGCGGGGGAAGTGCCGGTTGGCGCGGTTGTTGTCCATAAGGGCGAAATTATCGCCAGTGCGCATAATGCGCCGCGCGAAACCTGCGATCCCACGGCCCATGCCGAAGTTCTGGCGATTCGCGATGCGGCCGCAGCACTTGGCCGCGAACGGCTGACAGATTGCGAATTGTGGGTGACACTGGAACCCTGCGCCATGTGTGCAGGCGCGATCGCCCATGCGCGGATCGCCAGGCTCTATTATGCGGCATCCGATCCCAAGGGCGGTGCGGTGGAACAGGGCGCGAAGGTGTTTGAACAGGACCAATGCCTGCATCGCCCCGAAATCTATGCTGGATTGGGGGCAGAGCCGGCATCCGAACTGCTCCGCGATTTCTTCCGGCAACGCCGCTAGAGCCCGCGCCAGATTTTTGCCGGTTCGGCGTCGGATGCACCAAAATGGCGGCGGTCGCAGCGCGCTGGCATGAAGTTCGCTGCGTAACAAAGGTGTATTTCTTCCAGCCAGCCCTTGCGATCCAGGCTGACACCGATGTTTTCGGGTTCGATTCCGGCGTTGGCAGCCGCAATTTCACCGCGAATGCGCCCGGCGGTCAGCGGTTTTTCCCGTGAAAGCCGATCCATGTCGGGAAACCGCAGACTGTTCCACAGGATGCGCGTGACCTTGAAATAGGTTTCGGGCTGCCTGCTCATGCAACTGCCGTGCTTCAGCCATTGGCGTGCGAGCAAACTGGCCGATGGTGCCATACACAGATTGCGCCGCGCCTCGGTTGGCGAGAGTCTGGCGGTGGTGGCGCAATATTGCGGCCAGCCATTCCGGGATTCCGGCCACAACCCATGAACCACAAAGCCAAAACGGCCATTCGCGCCGGAACATTGCGTGCGGTCAGGCCGGCTTGTTTCGCGCCCCTTGCAGAATTCGGGCGACCAGCTCAGCGCCAGCGTATAGCCGGTCACAGCCAGATTCCGGGATGGACCATCCGGCACCATCTGCGGAACTGCAATGGTACCGGGGATTCGGCATTGATAGGCTTGGGCAGAGGCCGGCTGCGCACCAGTCCCGATGGCCAGGGCCATCAGGACAAGTGCCGTAACCTTGCGCAAGTCAGTCAGCCGTGTCCGCCTCACCCGCAAACCATGGCTTGGTGTCGGCCCGAAACAACATCACTACGGCCGCCAGTTGCAAGAGATTGACCAGCACCAGCAGTGCCAGCGCCATTCCGCCGCTGGATGCCAGTTGCCCGGGTAGCCCTAGCAAACCCAGCGCCGTGAAAATCACCAGGATCCATTTGGCAATCGCACTTGGGCTGCGGGCGATAAAATACCACAGCAACAGGGAAATACCGATCCCGAAGGCGGATAGCGCCATCACCGTCCCGCCGCCCCAGCCCAATTGGGCCACGGCCGGATTGGCCTGGAATTGCGCAACGGTTCGATCGAATGAGGATACTATGTTCACCAGACCAATCGCCAGTGATGCAAGATAAAGGCGTTCGAACAGGATTATGGAATTCGGCCGCATAACAATGCCCCTTAAATGCTTGATCCACCTGATCTGGCGTCAATACCGGGCCAAGGCAATCAATTATACTGCCGGCTGGATCAAAGCGGCGTGAAATCAAGGCCGATATCGGCCGCTGGCGCGCTTTGGGTGAGGCGCCCGACCGAGACAAAGTCCACCCCGGTCGCCGCCTTGGCAGCGATCGTATCCAGATCGATCCCGCCGCTCGCTTCGGTCGGTACGCGGCCCGCCACCAACGCCACCGCTTCACGCAATATGTCGGGTTCCATATTGTCGAGCAGCAACCGGTTTGCCCCGGCGGCCAATGCCGGTTCGATCTGGTCGATCCGGTCGACTTCGCAGATAATCGTGGCCACGCCGGCATCCCGCGCCCGGCGGACGGCTTCGGATACATCACCGGCCACGGCAACATGATTGTCCTTGATCATGGCGGCATCCCACAGACCCATGCGGTGGTTGGCCGCCCCGCCCATCCGCGTGGCGTATTTTTCGAGGTGGCGCAGCCCGGGAATGGTCTTGCGTGTATCGAGCAAGGTGCAAGCGGGGTTGTTCATGGCCCGAACATAACGGCGGGCCATGGTGGCGATACCCGAAAGATGCTGCACGGTGTTGAGGGCGCTGCGTTCTGCCGTCAACATGCTGCGGGCATTGCCGGCAAGGCGCATCAGATCGGTACCCGCAGCAACCTCGGCCCCTTCGTCCACCAGAATTTCAATGGCTACATCGGGGTCGAGCGCGCGGAAAAAATCCGCCGCAACCGGCAATCCGGCCACGGTGATTGCATCGCGGCTGTCCATTACGCCGGAAAAGCGCGCATCATGGGGGATGACGCTTTCCGAAGTGACGTCATGCCCGCCACCGGGCAACCCTTCCCCGAGATCTTCGGCAAGGGTGTTGCGGATGAAGGCGGGAAGATCGAAGCCGGGCAGGTTGAAGCGGGTCATGCTGCGCTTGTGTCGGCTTATGCGTCTGGCTTCAAGGGCCGCGCCTGTCGGCAAGGCCAGCGGTTAATGCACAAAGCGCGCCACAACATCGCGGTAACTGCGCGAAACCTTCACTTCTGCCCCGGAATCAAGCACCAGGAAGCACTCGCCATTGGTATGGGGCTTTACCTGCCGCACCTGGTCGAGATTGACGATGGTCGAACGGTGCACGCGCTGGAATTTGCGTGGGTCCAGGCGGCGCTCCAGATCTTTCATGGTTTCCCGCAGAATCAGGGAATTGTCGCCGGTGTAGATGCACATGTAATCGCCGGCCGCCTCGATATGTTCGATCGACCCGACCTCGACCCGGAAAATCTGGCCGCGATCCTTGATGTTGATCAGTTTTTCGAATCGTTCGGTTGATTCGGTGTCCGTGTCGGCGAATTCTTCCGCGGCTTCCGGTGCAACTTCGGACAGAACATTCATCAGATTAGCGGCTTCTTCGGCAGAGCGTTTCTCGGTCAGCCGCACTCTTACGCGCTCGATCGTATCCGCCAGCTTGTCGACATCCACCGGCTTCATCAGATAGTTCACCGCATTGGCTTCGAATGCGCGGATCGCATGTTCCTGATACGCCGTCACGAAGACGAACAGCGGCGGTTCGATTTCCATCACGCCTTTGACCACGCTGAAGCCGTCAAAGCCGGGCATTTCGATATCAAGAAAGACCAGATCGGGCTTTTCGGTCTTGATCTTGCGAATCGCCTCGCGGCCATTGGCGCAGGTTTCGATGATCTCGATGTCGTCAAACGCCTCGAGCCGCAATTGCAGGCCCTGAATGGCCAGTTTCTCGTCATCGACGATGATTGTGCGGATTGTCATAGGTCGGATCCAGTTCTGCGCAATTCCGCCGATCCCGGGAGGTGAGGGGGCGAACTTGGCGTTGCGTTGGGGGGATTATCTGCCGGTTTCATTGGCTCTGCCTGGCCAATTGCGGGGATCAGGGGCGGCTTGGCCACAACGGTGTCCGCCGCCTCTTCGGTTTCGAACGGCAGTTCGATCACCACGGTAAAGCCGCCTTCGGGCGGGGTGCGGATTTCGAACAGATGGTCATCGCCATAGGCTTGCGCCAGTCGGTCACGGATGTTGGCCAGGCCCACCCCGGTTGATTGCACGCGCCCTTCTCCCGTCATGGCACCGGGAAGGGTGTGCCGGGGCCGGTCGGGGTTCAAGCCCGGACCGGTGTCGGAAACGATGATGCGCAGCCGCCGTCCGACGAGTTGAGCCGCAACGCAGATTTCCGCGCCTTCTTCACGCTTCGACACTGCATATTTGATGGCATTTTCCACCAGTGGCTGCAGCAACATCGAAGGAAGGCAGGCCATTTCCGTCGCCGGATCGATCCGAAATTCGGTCCGCAGCCGTTCCTCGAATCGCATCCGCTCAATCCCGAGATAAAGCTTCAGGGTCTCCACTTCCTGCCGCAGCGTCACTTTCCCGCCGGGCTGCGATTCAAGCGTATGGCGGAGGAAGGACGATAGCCGGGTCAGCATTGCATTGGCCGGATCGGTTTGCTTGAGCAGCACCAGCGTGCTGATCGAATTCAACGTGTTGAACAGAAAATGCGGATTGAGCTGATAGCGGAGCATGGCCAATTGGGCGGCCGTGGCCTGCGCCTCCAGCCGTTCCAGCCGATCCGCCTGCTCCTCCACCTGAAGGAAATAGTTGATCGCGTAATACAGTGCGGACCATGCGCCCAGCAGCGTCATCGGCAGATAAACCAGACCGATCAGCAATTGCATGAAGGACGATTCGCTGTCGGGGCGATAAAGGCTCAGAACCCATGCCTCGACAAACACATAGAGCACCACTGCAAGCAGCAGCGCGACGGCTGTCATGCCCCAGGTCACCACCGGTCGCCGCCGGATCAACTGGCGAAAGATTACCGAGAGAACAAGGCTGATCGAAAATCCGGTAATCGCTTCGATAAACAGGAAAACCACGAAGGAGGGCGGCTGCTGATTGGCCAGCGCCGTCATCGACCGCAGCAGGAAAAGCCCGGTCCATCCTGCGATCTGCAGGCTCCAGAATGCCCGGTTCTTGTTGCGGAAGAACGGCGTCGGTCGAAAGGGCAGCATAGCCATGGAGATCAGGCTTAGCCCATTTTTACCGGTTTCGTCAGATTGTTTTGCGCCGCGCCGCGTTTGCGATAGGATAAGGGGATAAGGAGCTGGGAAATGGGTGTTGAACAGAAACTTCCGCATGCGCAGGGCGAAGCGGCAAAATTCCGCGAAATGAAGGAAGGCACAGCCGAAGACTGGGCAATTATCGGCAGCCATTTCAAGGATTTCGCTGGCGGCGTGGCCGACCGCGTGCTGGATCACTTACGCCTGCTCAAGGGCGATTATGGCGGTTTTCCGATCTGCCGCCTGGAACATTCGCTGCAAACTGCAACGCGCGCCTATCGCGACGGGCGGGATGAACAATATGTGGTCATGGCCCTGCTTCACGACATTGGCGATACGCTGGGGAGCTACAATCACCCCGATGTGGCTGCCGCGATCCTGAAGCCCTTCGTACGCGAGGAATTATACTGGACCTGTCTGCATCACGGGCATTTCCAGGGCTATTACTATTTCCACTATCTGGGCATGGACCGCGATTCGCGCGAACAGTTCCGGGACAATCCGCATTTCGATTTCTGCGCCGAATTTTGCGAGAAATACGATCAGGCCGCCTTTGATCCCGATTACGAAAGCGAAAGCCTGGAGTTCTTCGAACCGATGGTTCACCGGGTGATGGCAAGGCCGCTGGCGTCGCTTTACAAATTCACCGAAGACGCGGCCTAGGGCGCGACATCCCGGCGGAAGCGCCGGCGCCAATCGGCGCCGGTGCCCTCCACCATTGCGCGGCGCACTTCGGGCAATTCGGCGGCGATAAAATCCGCCCGTTCATCCCATCCATCATGCGTGCCGTCGCGCAGCAATTGGTTGTCGTGCGTGGGGCCCCATAGCCGCATGAAATTCATTCCGGAGGCAGGATCATAGCCGGCATTGGCCAGTAACCACGGCATCAGCCGGTCTGCCTCGCGCTCGGTCCGGCGGATGTCGCGCCGTTTGCGGCCATGCGCATCGAGCCAGGCCGGATGGCCCAGAATGACATGCGCCAGTTCGTGGGCAATGGCCGCGGCGAACAGATCTTCGGAATAGGTGAAGCCCACGAAATCTTCCCCGATGGCGACCCGGAGGCTGTTGGCGGACGCGCGGCGTGATCCGGCAATAACTTCGAAGCCGCTGGGGCAGGCAGGGATACCGGCGATGGTGGTGGTAACCGGCGCCTGTGTGGCTGCAGCCCAGGTCAGTGCCACGCTGCCCTTTGCCGCCAAGGAACCCTCCACCCCGGCGTGCAAATCACGCAGGCGGCGCCAGTCTCCCGGCCCGGCCTTGGGAAGATCGGCCATGCGGCGGCCATCGATTGCCAGAACTTCTGCGAAACGGGGCAGTTTGGCCTGCCGTGCAGGTGATCCCGCTGCCGTGGCCTGCACCGCAATATCGCCCGTCAGCCCGATGGCCCGCCGGACTGGCTCCGGTTTTGAGAAGGAGGCCGTATCCTGCAACAGCAAACCGATGGCGGGCCGGGCATTGGCGCAAAAGCGGGCATTGCCGGTCACCAGCTTCCAGCCGATCGATTGCAGCGTCTCGTCGCGTTGCTGCAATTTGGTCAGGGCCTGCAGTGTGGCATTTTCCGCGTCTGTTTCCGCCGAATAGGACACGCTTGGGTAACCGGCGGCCAGCGCAAGCGCCGGCAACAGGCCCGTCCAGCGCCGGAACGGCGCCCGGCAAATCACCGCTTGCGCGCTGCGTCGATGGCTTCCTGCAGCGCGCCGGGGCCGACTGCCCCTTCAAGGACCCGGTCACCGATCACCCAGCTTGGTGTGCCGGTGAAACCGATCTGCTGCGCCCAGGCTGCGTTTCTGGAAAGTTCGTTCTGGCCTTCAGGCGTTGCCGCAAATTCGCGTGCGAGAGCAAGGTCGATACCGGCTTCGGCGACCGATGCCATGATGGTTGCTTCGCTGGGCGGCCCCTTGGCATACATTGCGTGATGGAACGCGGCGAATTTGCCCTGCTTGGCGGCCGCCAGCGCAATCAGCGCCGTCTTGTCGCTGCCTTCGAAGATCGGCCATTCGCGGACCACCACGCGCAGGTCCGGATTCGCCTTTACCAGGGCGGCGACATGTTCCTGACTCGCCCGGCAATATCCGCAGGCATAGTCGGAAAATTCGACCAGCGTCACGGTCCCTTTCGGATTGCCGAAACTGGCCCCTGGAAACGGCGTTGTGACCTGGTCCGCAATCCCGGCCAATTTGCTCTCGTTCAGCTGTTTTTGATAGGCGTCTGCCATCTGTGGCAGCAATTCTGGATGGGCAAGGAGGTAGTCGCGCGTGCGATTATCCGCCAATCCCGAGAACGACCATGCAGCCGCCCCGGCAAAGCCGAATACCAGCGCGATAGAGGCCAAAAGTACGAAAGTTCGGGTGTTTGTCTGCATCATGTTCCTGCCGCTACCGGCGCTTGGGTTGTCTTTCAAGTTCGGCACGCGCCTGCATTCGGATATCCTGCGCCCGTATCCAGTCGGGTGAACCGGCTGGCAGACCGGCTTCGGCATATTGGGCGCTGCGAATTGCCTCTTCGTAACTGCCGCTCATGACCTGTTGTTCGGCACTGGCGAGCCGCGCGCGGGGCATGTCGCCGTCGGCCGCGTAGACCACGCCCAATTGGTACCAGGCAAAGGGATTGAACCGGTCACGCGATACCGCCGCTCTGAGTACGCGCTCGGCCTCGGGAAAGTTTGCCTGATCTTCGGTCGCGATCAGCGCATGGCCAAAAATCGAAGCGATGAGCGGGTTGGTATTGGTAAGATCGGTCGCCTTGCGCAAATCGTCCAGCGCCTCCGCCGGGCGGCCGGATTCGAGCAGAACCTGCCCTTTCAGCTCGAGAAAATAGGGGTCGCGCGGATCACTATCGAGCAGTGCGGACGTTTCCTTGAGCGCCTGATCGACCAGCGCATTCTTGTGAAAGGCATAGGCGCGGGCATAGCGCGCGGGAATGTCGGTCCGACTTTCCGGAAACTCCTGCAGAGTGCGCGCCGGTTCATTGATGTAACCGAACAGCTTGGCCTTGACCCGTTCAAAGCGCATTTGCAGCGCCGGATCGTCTGGCGTGTTCCACGCGGGATCGATCACATAATCTTCCCGCAGGCGGGCGATCCGGTCACCCGACAGCGGGTGTGTGCGGCTGTAAGACGCATCATCGCTTTGGCTGTAGCCATAACGAAACTCCAGATTCTGCAGCTTCTTGAAGAAGGTCAACGAACCGCGCCCGGAAATGCCGGCTTTGGAAAGATATTGTGCGCCCGCCGCGTCGGCAGAGGATTCCTGCACCCGGGTAAAAGCAAGGAGGCTGCCCAGGGCGGCTTGCTGGCCGGCGGCGATCACCCCCATCGCGGCTTCGCCGGCACCGGCTGCGGCGGCCGCCACCCCGAGCAGAAGTGACAGGATCGAAATATTGGTCGCCTTGCCATATCCTTCGCTGCTGCGGATCACGTGTCCGCCGGAAATATGGCCCAGTTCATGCGCGATCACGCCTTGAACTTCATTGGCGGTATCGGCAGCCTCGATCAGCCCGCTATGGATGTAGACGGCCTGCCCGCCTGCGACAAAAGCGTTGATGGAGGGATCGTTGACCAGCACGATATCGACATTTCCCGGCGCAAGGCCAGCGGACTTGACCAGAGGCGCCGCCATGTCCTGCAACAGGGATTCGGTCTCGGCATCGCGAAGGATCGACTGCGCGGCTGCGGGCTGGGCGGCCAGCGACAGCGCAGCCACAAGGGCAATCAGGCGGGCGAGAATGGACATCCGCCCGATACTAGCGGCCTTCGGCCTGAACCGGAACTGAAGTCTTCAGAGGGGAACTCCCCTGTTCCGCCAGAACTTCGCTGACAAAGCCGTTGATCGAGTCCAGCACTTGCCGGTCGCTTCTCCAGGGACTGGCCAGCGCCAGAAGCGGGGCATTGTGATCCGCGCCGGGCAAGAACAGCGACCGGGCCTTGCTGCCCGCGCGGGTGATGGCGGCGGCCAGCGCCACCGTGTTGCGCGGCTTGACCGTGGTATCGCTTTCGCCCTGGATCAGCAGCATCGGCGGGGCATCCTTGCGGGCAAAGTTGACCGGTTGGGTGGCGCTGAGAACCGCCGCGCCGCCAAACGCGGCCTTGGTGGAATCGCTATCCAGTGGGAGGAAGTCATAAGGCCCGGACAAGCCAATCACACCGCGGATAATCGAACTGTTGAGGCCATCGCGCTCCAGCCATTGCGGATCAAGAGCGACCTGCGCCGCATTATAGGCACCGGCGGAATGGCCAGCCAGGAAAATTGCATCCGGATCGCCGCCATAATGCGCGATATTGGCGCGGACCCAGGCCACGGCCGAAGCTGTGTCCTCCAGCATCGCCGGATATTCGCCGCCCGGCACCAACCGGTACCCGGCCAGCACCACCACATAGCCTTCAGGCGCCAATCCGCGGGCGACAAAACCATAATCGTCGGGGTTGCCCATGCGCCAGCTACCGCCATGCACAAAGAGGATCACGGGCCGCGCCGGTCCCTTGCCGTCGGCGCGGTAGACTGCCACTTTTTGCTGCGGACTTTCACCGGTCGCGGCGCGGTGGACCAGCACGACATCACGCGAACCGCCGGTTAGACGGTCAACCGCATCGAGCACCGCGGGACCATTGCGGCCGATCGCAAATTGCAGCGCGCCATAGGCCGCCAACGCCGCCGCAGCCAGGCCGAATGCGATCCAGCCCATGCGGCGTAATCCCTTCTGTGTCATTATCATTCCCGTACCATGCAGGCGCAAACCGCCGCCTGCAACCTGCTAGCGCGGCTGGTTGTCACGGTACAGCCCCATGCCGAAGCCGGGGCTTGATGCAGGAAAATGCAGGAGAGGGCTGGTTTCAGCCAATCAGCTTGCGCGCGGCGCGTTCAACCAGAGCAACATCGTCCGCGATTTCGCCAAGCATGACGACTTCACCCGATGGCAAACGGCGAATCATCACCAAACCGAATTCGGCGCCCTCTGCGTCAATCGTATCGAAGCCGCTGGTTTCCATTGCACGCAATTTGCGGGCCAGGGCTTCGCGGGGCGCGTCGACCGGATCGACTTCCTTGCCGCTTTCTTCGCGGCGCAGGCGGCGTTCGGCATGGACAACACCTTTGAGGCCGCCTTCGGCCTGCAGCAGGAAGTTGGCCAGAGTCCCGCGTTCCACACTCAGACGGTGGGCATGGGTCAAGACGGCGGCATATTCGGTAAGACGGGTCTTGTCGTAATCGGCACCGAACACCAGTTTGACAACGGGTGTCATGGGCGCGCGATCCTGCACGACAAGGCCGTTATCCTGCACCAGTTCGTCAAACTCTTCGGGCGCATCCTGTGCGGAAAGGCTGAAGTCGTAAGCGCGGCCGACGGCGGCATAAAGCGCCGAGCGGCTGCGATCTTCGCAGCTGCGCGCTGCCAGCGCCAGCTCGCGCGCGGCGGCCAGGCAATCGTATAGGCCTTCGTCGTCTTCCGGCTCAGCGAATTCCGACAGGTCGATGTCGATGTCCGCATCGTCAAAACGAACAGGCTGTTTCTTGACGGGAATGGCACCAACCGGCTCGACATCAGTATCGGGGATGAGCGAGCCAAAGGCCGGCTGCGGCAAACTGTCTTCTGTGATCTCGGCAGGCTCTCCGACCAGACCGAGGTCAAGCACATCGGCAGAGGGGCCGTCGGCCCATGTTGTTACCGGATCCGGTTCGCGGGTCACGCTTTCATCATCGTCTTCGTCGCTGCCATCCGCGCTGTCTTCCAGAGCCTGGTCGATTTCGAGCATCAGTTCATCGGTGGTCTGCTGATCGGCCATTTCCTTCCAGTTGATCACACCATAGATGAAATCGATCCCTTCATCGTCGCTCGAAAACGGCAGCAGGATGCCGCGATAGAGAATCGTGGCGCCGCGCTGGTTGACGAATTCCGCCTCAAAACCGATCGGTGCCTGATTGGCCAGGATCTGCATGTAATGATCGGTAATGCGGCTCAGTAGCGAGCGGCTTGGCACATCCGACAGCGCGCCAATTTCATCAGAAGTGCCGCATTCCTCCGCCAGCTTGTCGCCGAGAAACTGGACTCCGGGATTTTCGAGACCCGAAGTAAAGTCGAGCAAAACGCTATAGGGGCCGAAATCGGGCAGATTCTCGGGGGCGAGATCTTCGATAGAAGGGAAGTTGCGGTCGTTGAGCAGGCTGGCCCAATGGTTATAGGCGCGCACTTGCATCCGGCGTTCATCAGTGCCGATCGCCAGCGGAGGTGGTTCGCTGACGGCATCCTCTTCGGACATATCCCAATCGCGCTGCCAATCATCCTGACCGTCAACGTATTCGCTGCCATCAAAATCAGTGGTACCAAAATTGCCGCGAAGTGTGTCCATGGCTTTCGAAGCCCCCTTGAGCCGTGTTTCAAGGGACCTTTTGCCGGGGCATGGTAAACATACCGTTAAGTTGTGCGGGAAAGTTGGCGCTAGCACATGGCGTCAATGCGGCATCATTCGCCCGCGGGATTCCGGGCTTCAGAACAGGTAACGCATCCGGATAGTCTGCGTCATTGGCCCTCCGGTCACATCGAATGCGGCTGCGCTGAATTTGGGTGGGCCCATCCGCACCTTGGCGTCACGCGAGAAGCCAAACCCTTCGGTCGGCATCATCAGCAGGGCCCGGTCTGCCTTGCCGTTGTTGTTTTCATCATGGAGCAGCGCAATTGCGTAGCGTCCGGGGCTGATGTTGGGGAAATTCAGCGTGACCGTGGTTGCCGCCGGCACGACCACATTGACGCTATCTGTTTTGCTGTCGCATTTGGGGAATTGCTTCGGGTTTGTGGTGATGCAGGCGCGCACTACGCCTTCGCTGGATCGCAGCCCGGTGACCGTGATCGTGATAGTGCTGGTCGCGCGCGCAGGTTCTGCCAGCGCCGATCCCGCCGCGAACAGCCCGGTCAACGCACAGGCGGTGCCGAAAAACTGTCCGATACTCCGCGGTCGGTTCCGCACAAATGGTCCCAGAAGCGAAAATACAGACCGTAATTGCATAGGTAATACTCATGGTGGCGCTGGTGGTGACTGGCACTTATCAGCCATTTGCCCAATCGCGAATGAACAAAGCGTTGCGGCAACATTTCCCAGCCCATGTGGTTGGTTACCCCCATCACCGTCATGATCGCCAGCACACCGCCCAGCACAGCGATGTGGATCGGGATGAAAAAGACCAGCACAGGGATCACAAAGGCGCCGGTCAGCGCCTCCAGCGGATGGAAACTCATGGCTGCCCATGCCGTGGGCGGGCGGCTGGCATGATGCACGGCATGCATGGCGCGAAACAGGCTGGGCCGGTGCATCCACCGGTGTGTCCAGTAAAACCACGTATCGTGCAGGACCAGGTAGACCAGCAGGGACAGGGGCACATACCACAGGGGGAAATCGCCCCAGTCGGTGTAAATTCGGGTCCAGCCCTGCGTGTTCCAGCCCCACGCCACGGCACCGGCAGGGATGCCATAAATCGCCGCAGACAGCAGCGACCAGCCCACTTCCTTGCGGATCTGCGGGCCAAGATCGGCGTAGTGGCCGGGGCGAACCTTTTCGGTGGCCCAGGCGAACAGCCCGCTGGTGACGAGATAGCGCACCGCCACGATCACACTCATGGCCAGGGCGGAAAGGAGAAGGGCGGCAATCATTATGCGCTTATGCCGCAAGCAAGCGGCGGCGCACAGGGCGAATTACCGCATTACCGGCCCGGCGGGGCATGGTCCCACGGCGCACAATCGGGATCGGTCCAGGTCATCTGGCGCCGCAGCGCCGCGCGCGCCAATCGTTCAATCTCCACCTTGCGCCGCGCGGCTGCGAGCGGATGCGAAGGGGCTGGCCGCAGGATTTCCGCATCATAGCCGTCGGCCACGATCACGCCGCAATAATCCGGGCGGAAATCCGCACCATCCAGCGGGCTGCGGTCAATTTCGGGCGGCACCCCCCAATAGAAACGATCGCAAAAGTCGAGATAGTCCGGCCATTTCGAATCGCCGAGCAAATCGGCACGGCTGACCTTGATTTCCACAATCACGATTCGGCCCTTGGGATCGATTCCCATCAGATCCGCACGGCGATTGTTGCGCAGGGGCATTTCGGCGAGGCACCAGATATCGTTGCGGGCAAAAAGCCGGCAAATTCCGCGCGCCACCGCCAGCGCCCCGCTCAACGAAGCAGCGTCACGGCCGCTTGGTTGCAGGACAGGGAGTGGATCGTCAGCCATGCCCCGATCTGGAACATAGAGAGAACTTCGTCAAGCTATATGGCGCTGAATGCCCTATCCGCTGTGGGGCGGCTGGAACGGTTCCGGTTCCGGCACAAGGTCAAACAAGGCATCGCGCGCGGCGGTGAATTCCTGCCACAAGGTCGCAGCGGCAACACCCACATCCTGTCCGCGGGCCTGCACTTTTACCAGGGCAGAAACCCCGGACCGCAGGATCGCCGCCAAATCCGCCACGCCATTGCGCGCCAGATCCAGACGCCAGTCGCGGCATTCTGCGGCCCAGGCAATAAATCTGCGAATCTGCAACAGGGGCTCGTCCGGCTCGATGCCGGCCAGCGCCGCAACGGCTGCGCCCGCTTCCTGCAAGACCGCCCACTGGCCCGACAGAGCTTCCGCGTCAGGGCTGGCGGCAGGCTTGATATCCGGATAATCCGGGCCCTGGGAATGAAAATCGGTGGAATAGGCGTTCATGGTGCCCCACCTTTACGGCCTGCCACTTGCCAAAATGCTAATGCACGGCGGCTTGCGTTGCCCCGCCCGACATATTCCGCTTCCAAGGGCGCAGACGCTTTGCTAAGCGGCCCCCTCGCCGACGATTGGCAATCCCTTGCCATTGGCACCGGCACCCGTAGCTCAGCTGGATAGAGCGCTGCCCTCCGAAGGCAGAGGTCACAGGTTCGAATCCTGTCGGGTGCGCCATTATTTCATAAATCCATGGCGCAATTTTTTGCGGAATATGTGCCGGGAATGCGGGGCAAGTCTCTCCTCTACGTTTGGCAGTCGCATCACCGGTGCGAATGATGGCTGCGAAGCAAGACTACCGTGCTCGGTTTGGTTGAGGCGGCGCTGCTAGGCCTGGCGAGCAACGCGTTCATTTTGCGCAGCGGGCCGTGAGAATAGGCATTGGCTTCACCAACCACCCGAAAGCCCAAGGCTTTGAGCGCGGCGATGCGCGCCATCCCGGCAAATGTCTGCCCAACAAGGTGAGCGGTGCCCAGTGCGTCTGCATAAGTCAGGCGTTCGCGGTCGAGCCATTGGCTCAGCCCTTTCTTGGCGTGTGCTGGATGAACTACAAGGCGATTGAACGAACCGATCATTCCCGTGAGCTGCGGCAAAACGCCCGAATAGACTTCCGCATTTGGCACATGATCAATCGAACCGACCAAACAAAGCCGCGCGGCCGCCACCACTTCGCCGCCGTAGCGGATTGCCCAATGCAGACATTCATTGTCTTCCGGATCCTCCCACCGCGATGGCGCGGGAAAATCGGGCAATCGGCTTTGCCAGGCATGCCCGCGCAGCCGGAAAATCTCTTCCATTTGTGCCCGTGTCGGCATGTCGATCAAAGTGTAGCCTTGGAGCGATCCATGCATGAATTGGTGCCATTCGCCAATTTGGAGCCGTAAGATGGCTTCAAATGCTAGACACTTGGCCCGTGAAGGCGGTCTCCATTTGAGGGGTGGCTCAATCGATTGCCAGCCGCGCAGTTCCCTTGCGCGCCGCGGCCTTCACGACGGCGTTTGATCCTGGGAGCTGACGGATTGAGAAATTTGCAATTTTTCCCGTTCGATGTTGCGGGACATCGCGATCACATGATCGACCCCCTCAATGGTAATCGCCAGCGTTCCTTGTTCCGTGGTCTCAATCAAACCTTTGGATTTGAGATACCATACATGAAATTCAAAATGTTCGTCTGAACAGTTCAAAATCTGTTGCACGTAATATCGGCCGACCCCGGCATCCTGTGCATTTTCTCTTCTTCGCTTGTATAAATACAAAAGGCATATTTCGTGTAATTTAGCATCCGATGCTGCCGAAAATTCCTCGTCAGTTTCTTCTTCATCTTGGACGAATGAAAACCCTGTAGCGTTTTCATAAAGCAAATTATATTTATCGCGTTCGTGAGGGTCTCTAAGGGCCCGGTATGCCAAAATCACTTCGCCTAACCGGTCAACATCGGGCGTATCGCTATGGTCCGGGTGATAGATCTTGGCCAGATGGTGATATGCAGACTCCAGCACTCTGGCGTCACATGTCGGATTAACCTGCAAGATTTCGTAATAATCAACAAACGGGTCGCTGTCAGTTGTCATGAAATCCCCTCGATCGGTGCCGTGGATAGCCGTGTACCAAGCCCAGTACATTGCAGTCATAAGTCTAAAGCCGCTGCATTGTCGAGCGCGCGACCATTGTTGTCAAAGTAGACTATACTACCGTCAGTTAAAGTCTCCCGATTAATGACTGCAGACGTCTAATTATTGGAGGATTAGCTTCCGTGTCGATTTGAACGCCTTCGGGTACAGTTGGTCCCGAAGCGCCTGCACAGCAGCATCACCAGCAAGAAGGGGTGCCCCGATCCCGGCTCAGTTCACTTGTCTGTCGCGGCCTTCCCAATAGGGTGCGCGCAGTTCGCGGCGGAGGATCTTGCCGGAGGGATTGCGCGGCAGAGCCTCGATGAAATCGACCGTCTTGGGGCATTTGAAACCGGCGATCCGGGTCCGGCCATAGTCGATCACATCCGCTTCGCTTAGGGCGCTGCCCGGTTTGCGCACCACCACGGCTTTCACGGCTTCGCCCCATTTGGCGTCGGGAATGCCGATCACCGCGATGTCCGCAATGTCGGGATGGCCATAGAGTGCGCTTTCAACCTCTGCCGGATAGACGTTCTCACCACCCGAAACGATCATGTCCTTGATCCGGTCCTGGATAAACAGATAGCCCTCTGCATCCAGCATTCCGGCATCGCCTGTGCGAAACCAGCCATCACCAATCATCACATGGGCGGTTTCTTCGGGCCGGTTCCAATATTCCAGCATCACGCAATCCGAACGGATTACGATTTCGCCGGTTTCGCCCTGTGGCAGCGGGTTGAGGTCGGCATCCACAATGCGCACCTCCACGCCCGGCATTGGCTTGCCCGCGGATCGCATCAGATGTTCGCGGCCCGGCCGGTGGTCTTCCGGCGGGAGGCTGATGACTGTGCCATAGGTTTCGGTCAGGCCGTAGAGCTGGGCGAATTCGCATTTGAGCCGCTCCACGCCTTCTTTCAGCAGATCGAGCGGAATGGGGCTGGCGCCATAGGTCAGCCCCTTGACCGAAGAGAAGTCGGCCCGGGCCGCATCCGGATGGGCAAGCATGATGCCTAGTGCGGCGGGCACCAGAAACAACCAGGAAACGCGGTATGTGCTGACATCGTGGATCATCAACGCCGGATCGAATTCGGCATGGATGATCAGTTCCTGCCCGCCCAGTACCGCGCCGGTCGCCCCGCCAACCCCGGCGATATGGCCATAAGGCATGGCCATGATCAACGATTCGCCCGGTTCGGCGCAGTACCAGTATATCCCGGCTTCCTTCAGCTTGGGGCGCAGATTGGAACCATTGTAATGGCTCAGCACCACGCCCTTGGGTTTGCCGGTAGTGCCCGATGTATAAAGCTGGAGAAAGGCGTCGTCCCGGCCAACCGGGACTGCCGGATCGCGGTCACTCTGAATGTCGCGCCAGTCGGCAAAATCGCTTTCCATGGTCACGCGCGGGCCGTCCCACGGGACTGCGGCAAAGCCGGCTTCGACAAACAGCAGCTTGGCCCCGCAATCGGCCAGAATGAATTCGACCTCTGCCGGCGCAAGGCGCCAGATGATGGGCACAAAAACCACGCCGGCGCGGGCGGCGCCAAGGCAGAGCTCCACCGCCAGATCGCTGTTCTTGCCCAGATAGGCAACGCGGTCCCCCGGACAGAGGCCCATCGCGGCCAGCCCATTGGCGATCTGGCTGGCATGGCGGTGATAGGCGGCATAGCTTGTCGTGCGTTCGCCAAAACGCAGTGCCACCTGCTCACCTTGTTCGGCCGCGTGGCGGGCAAGCGCCTCGCAAAAGGTCCAGCATTCAGTTTCGCCCATAATCTCTCCGCCGTATCGTTTGTTTTTTAGGTAAATCCTTGTTCCAGAAACCGGGTCGCGCAGCCCGCCAGGACCGCGGTGCCGAGCGGCAATGCGCCTTCGTCCACCATCATCCGGGAGGAATGCAACCCGCAGCACTGGCTCCAGTTTTCGCCGCTGGGCGCCACCCCCAGGAAGAACATCGCACCCGGCAGTTTTTCAAGCACATAGGCAAAATCTTCAGCACCCATTATCGGCGCGGGCAAATCCTTCCACGCGTCTTCACCCAGAATATCCCGCGTTACTTCGCGGCCAAGCGCCACCGCGCGCCCATCGCAAATGGTGACGGGGAATCCTTCGGTAATGCCGACTTCTGCGGTCACGCCATGCGCTGCTGCGATGCCGTTCGCCACTTCGCGCATCAATTCGCGGACTTTCGCGCGGTGGTCTGGCGATAGTGTGCGAATGGTGCCGCGCAGCGAGGCCTGATCGGCGATTACGTTATGCGCGGTTCCGGCATCCATCCGCGTCACTGTAACCACCACAGCATCGGCGGCGTTAAACCGGCGGGTGACCATGGCTTGCAGTGCGGTAACAATGGCGCAGGCGGCAGGCACCGGGTCGCGCGTGTCATGGGGCATGGAAGCATGGCCGCCCCGTCCGGTCACAGTAATGTCGAACTGGTCGGCCGCGGCCAGCAAGGCACCCGCCCGACCGCCGATCATGCCAAAGGGCGCGTTGGACATGACATGGAGGGCGAAAGCCGCGTCCGGCAATGGATAATCCGGGGTTCCGCCAAGCAACCCGTCTTCCAGCATGAAGCGCGCACCGTGGTAACCTTCTTCCCCCGGCTGGAACATAAACATCACCTCGCCCGCCAGTTCATCCCGGCGCGCGCACAGCACTTCGGCGGCGCCGGCCAGCATTGCGGTGTGGGCATCGTGCCCGCAGGCGTGCATCCGGCCTTCGATCGTGGAGGCAAATTCCAATCCGGTCTGTTCGGGCATCGGCAGCGCGTCCATATCGCCACGCAGCAGCACCCGGCGCCCCGCCCCGCCTGTTGGCCTGGTGCCCTGCAGCACGGCCACTTCGCCGGTTGTAGAGGGGCCGCTGCGCCATTCGAGTGGGAGATGCGCCAGCGCGGCACGGACTTTGTCCCGCGTCTTTGGCGTATGCAGACCCAATTCGGGTTCGGCATGGATCGCCCGGCGCAAGGATACGATATTATCGGCAATGGCCGTGGCGGAAGCGAGCAGTTCGGCGGTCAACATATCGGGATGCTACATATTTTAATCGCCCGCGTCGCCCCTTTTGGCGCGGTTGCGCAACTAGCGGCATAGTTATGGCGACCAACTGTTCTGGAAAGTGGTAAATATAGTTGCTAAGCGCGGCATTCTGATGACACTCGAAAATCAATTTTTCACCCTGGAGGAATTTGCATTCGAGGATGCACCGGTGGAATCCCGCCAAATTGGCGTTATTTACAACCGCCATAGCCACCAGAACCGCGGGCTCGATCTTGCGGCGGTGAATATTCCCAATATTATCGTCGCCCAACCAGCGGATAAGGATGATCTGCCGCGCGTTCTGGCCGAATTTGCCGCGGGCGGGATCGAATTGCTGGTGATCC
This sequence comes from Erythrobacter sp., assembly GCA_024642565.1. GTDB lineage: Bacteria > Pseudomonadota > Alphaproteobacteria > Sphingomonadales > Sphingomonadaceae > Allopontixanthobacter. Next base: position 16,296 of record JAHEAV010000022.1, on the reverse strand, counting down.
TGGGCGGGGATGGCACTGTGCGCGATGTGCTGACCTGCGGCCTGTCGGTATGGGGCGATGACTGGCCCGCACTGGCCGTGCTGCCAAGGGGCAAGACCAACGCGCTGAATGTTGATCTTGGTGCGCCGAACGCCTGGTCGCCAGGTCACGCAATCGCCGCCTTCCATGCCGGCAAGTTGGCCTCCCGGCGCGCCCTGGTGGTCGGCGGGATGGAAGGTGAATTGGCCGGAGAAAACCTGCACGGCTTTATTCTGGGCGCGGGCGCGCTGACAACCGGCATCCGGGTGGGGCAAGATGCACACAGCCTCGGCATGTTCAACAGCCTGGCCGTGGCCGGAACTGCTTTATGGGGCGTGCTCCAGGCTATTTTCGGCTCGGACCGCAATGTCTGGCGGCGCGGTGTTGGTATGCGGCTCCACATCGGGCAACGTGGCGAAGAGCTGGCCCATAGCGGCTTTGGTGATCCGGCCCGCCGCGCTTTTCTCTTTTCCTCAACGCTGGAAAGATTTCCTGCCGGGATGAAGCCCTTCGGGTCCTATCGCGAAGGGTTGAAGTTGGTGGTAATCGACAAGACCCGCCGCCGCTTGCTGGCGCTGCTGCCCGCCATGGTATGGGGCTGGGTGCCAGACTGGGTCCAGCGCATGGGGCTTCATTTTGCCCAGTGCGAATCCTATTCGCTGCAGGTAGACGAGGAATTCATCCTTGACGGGGAAGCCTTCCCACCGGGGACCTACAGCGTCGCCCAAGGGCCGGAACTGCGTTTCGTCGTTCCGTGAACGGTTCCCCTGACCGCGAAGCTCTGCGCCGGCGGATTGCCGCCCAATTGGCCGCGCCGGTTGATGACGCCATAGCCGCTTTCGCCGCCGAACTGGCGCAGCGCGCCGGGGCCATGGCCGCCCTTTTCTATGGATCGAACCTCAGGACCGGCTCGCTCGACGGGGTGCTCGATTTCTATTTGCTGTTGCCCGGCGCGCAGCAGGACCGGATCTGGCCGCGCGTCAGTTATCATGAAGCCGTGCATGGGGGGCAAATCCTTCGCGCAAAGGTCGCCGTCATGGCGCTATCGACCTTTGCTGACGCTGCTGCCGGTAAAACGCGGGACACCACGATCTGGGCGCGATTCGTGCAGCCAAGCGCCCTGGTGTGGCAGGCCGATGGCGGTGGCCAGTCGGAACTGGTCGATGCCATCGCCGCGGCATCCTGCACGGCGGCCCGGCTTGCCGTGGCGCTTGGCCCCGAACACGGAACTGCCGAAGATTATTGGCGCGCGCTGTTCCGGGCAACTTACAGCGCGGAATTCCGGGTCGAGAAGCCGGGCCGGGAGGATGCAATCCTTTCGGTGAACGCTGAACATTTCGAGGGCCTTCTGCCGCTCGCGCTGAGCGCGCAGGGGATTGGCTTCGAAGTTGGCGGGGGTCAGATCACCCCGCATCTGCCCGCTTCCCGGCGGGCCGCGATACAGCGTTGGTGGGCCCGCGTGCGGCGGCTGGGCAAGCCGCTCAACCTGCTGCGACTGGTCAAGGCCAGCACCACATTTGACGGCGCGGCGCGCTATGCTGCCTGGAAAGTGGAACGGCACACCGGCGTGGCGATTGAAGTGACGCCGTGGCGTGAAAAGCACCCGCTGCTGGCGGCACCGGGGGTGTTGTTCAAAGTCTGGCGGGCGCGGCGATAGCCGTCAGAAATATTTCATCGTGATGCTGATCGCGGTTACGCCGGGGCCAACTTGAAAGGCGGTTTTGGTGTAACTGGGTTTGCCCAGATTGAATATATTGATGCTCGGATTGTTCGACATTGCCCCGCCATCCTGGGTAATGTCCGTCTTGCCATTGCCGTTGATATCGTGGCGCACCGCAATGCCATAAGTCCCGCTGGATGGGACAGGCACGCAGAATGTCATCGACCCGCTTTTTGCCGGGGTTTCGATCCGGCTCAGCCAGCGGCCCGATACCAGCCAATCGTCTTTGGTGCCGTTGTAGCTCTGCACCCGAACCTTGCCGCTATCGCTCTTGATCCCGCTGACGGTAACCTTGACCGCGGGGCCTTTGCCAACGGCGCATTGTGTCTGATCGTTGGCGATAACCTGATTATACTGGGCGACCGCAGGAACGGCCATGCCGCTTGCCAGCAGAACAAGTGCAGCCGTGCGGAATGCCGTTCGGCGGGGTGCGATATTCGTGTCCATCCAAATCTTCCGTATCTTGCGGCGCGGTGGCGCCGTTCAGGGGGCGGGATAGGGAAATTTCCCCGATTGCCCCGAAATCTGGCCAGTTAATGGCCAAATCGGCCTGAATTGGGGCTGAATTATCGCTGTGCGCGCCATTCATCAAGTCGGGACTCAGGGCGGAGCAATGTGGAAAAGCGCCCGCCGCGCGCTTGCCGCACCATTCTGCGCGCCCTAACCCGAAAACAACACCAGTTCCGATTTACCGCCGCCGTTCAGATAAAGCGCCCGACTATGGTCTATCCGCTGATTTCGCCTTCGATCCTCTCCGCCGATTTCGCCCGGCTGGGGGAAGAAGTGCGCGCCATCGATGCCGCTGGGGCGGATTGGATCCATGTCGATGTGATGGATGGGCATTTTGTGCCCAATATCACTATCGGCCCGGCGGTGGTGAAGGCGCTGCGCCCGCATACGGACAAAATCTTCGACGTTCATTTGATGATCAGCCCGGTGGATGCCTATCTCGAAGAATTCGCTGAGGCCGGGGCAGATATCATCACCGTCCATCCCGAAGCGGGCCCTCATATTCACCGCACGGTGCAGGCCATCAAGGCTTTGGGCAAGAAAGCGGGCGTTTCGCTCAACCCCGGAACCCCGGCAAAGATGCTCGATTATCTGATCGACGATATCGACCTGGTCTTGGTGATGAGCGTCAACCCCGGCTTTGGCGGACAAAGCTTCATCGCCAGTCAATTGCGCAAGATTCAGGCTGTGCGGACAATGATCGACAAGACCGGGCGTGACATCCGGCTGGAAGTTGATGGCGGGGTCAATCCGGAAACCGCGCGGCAATGCGTGGCGGCGGGTGCTGATGTGCTGGTCGCCGGGTCTGCCACTTTCAAGGGCGGGCCGGATCATTATGCCGCCAATATTGCGGCGCTTCGCGGACCGGGCGCAAGTTGATGGGCGCAGCGGCAACAACCCGGCGGGTTGCCGCTTCTGCGGAGGATGCCATGGCTTTGCCGCTCGACGATTCGGGAGCAGACGCATTGGTGGCCGGACTGCCGCGCGCGGCGCCAGCGGCGCTATCGGACGAAACGGCTGAAGATATGACGGCAAGCGAAGTGCTGGAGCCGGGGCGTTCGCTGGTGCTGAGCGATCTTGCCCCGCCGTCCCTTGGCGCGGGCGAAAGGCTGATCCGCTTGGCCTATCGGTTGGGTGTGTCATCCTCAACGCTGACTTCGCCGTTTAACAAGCCGGCCCGCACGCGGTTGCTGGCAACCGTCAAGTGCCCGCTGCAGGGTGATCGCGCGGCGGGTGTGGCGCTGCGGGCGGGACATTTCCTGGTCCATGGGGTCAAGGCGCCCATCGCGCAGATGGATTTTTCCCCCTCGGCGCGGCTGACCCCGCCGTTTGAACGGATGATCCACGGCTTTGCCTGGCTGGGGGACCTTGCCGCCAGCGCCCCCCGTGAACAATGCGCGCCGACAGCGGAGCGGATTGTTTCTGCCTGGCTGGCGCAAAACGGCCCCAACGCCAAGGGCGGCAATCGAGCGGCGGGCAAAGGCCCGGCGTGGAATGTCGAACATGCGGGCAACCGGCTGCTTAACTGGCTTGTATATGCACCGTTGATTCTGTCCGGCCAGAAAGAGCAATTGCGCGGTGAAGTGCTGGCGGTGGCCGCACGGACAGCCCGCTGGCTCGACCGAAATGTAACCCGCGCAGACGATGGTTTGGGCGAGGTTACGGGATGGTGCGCGATTACCGCCGCCGGCCTGTTGTTGCCCGAAGGCAAGCCGCGCCGCCTGTTCGGCGAAGCGGGTCTGGTGCGTGCGCTGGGGGAACTGGTTGCCGATGATGGCGGGGTCCTGTCGCGCAGCCCGATTGCCCAGATGGAAGCCATTGCCCTTTTGGTAAAGCTGGCCGCTTGCTACCGCGCGGCGGAGCGTGATCCGCCGCGCGCGATTGACGCCATGTTGCACTTGCTGGTGCCGCCCCTTCTGGCGCTGATGCATGGCGATGGCGGGTTGGGCAGTTGGCAGGGTGCGGGCGCAGTCCGGGTTGACCGGGTCGCCGCTCTGATCGAGGCAAGCGGTGTGCGCACTCGCCCGCTGAAGGATATCCGCCAGTGGGGATATCAACGGCTGACCGGCGGGAAGACCATCCTGCAAGTGGATGCCGCGCCGCCACCGCGTGCCCGCCATGCGCGGTCAGGCTGTGCCTCGACCCTGGCTTTTGAAATGTCCTGCGAAGGGCGGCGGATCATCGTCAATTGCGGCGGGGCCGCCTTTGCCGGTGGACAAGTGCCGGTGCGGATCGAGCAGGGTCTGCGGGCCACAGCGGCCCATTCGACTCTGGCCCTGGATAACGCCAATTCTACCGCTGTGCTGATCGGCGGCAAGTTGGGCAAGGGCGTGGAAGAGGTCGAGGTTGATCGCCGGTTGCTCGAACTTGCAAATGGCAAGGCTTCGCGGCTGGAAGCCAGCCACGATGGGTATGCCGCGCGCTATGGGTTGGTCCATCGCAGGATCCTGATCCTGCGGGATGATGGCAGCGAGCTGCGCGGTGAAGATCTGCTGGTGCCTGCAGGCAAGGGCAAGCGCGGCAAGATCGATTTTGCCATCCGGTTCCATATTGGCCTGGGGATCGAACTGGGCCTGTCGGATGACAAGAAGGGTGCCGGACTGGCGCTGCCGGACGGCACTTATTGGCAATTCCGGATCGCCAGCACTTCGGCAGAGGGCGAATTGGGGATCGAAGAAAGTTTGTGGGTCGATGGGCAGGGGCGGCCGCAGCCGATCCAGCAGCTTGTCTTGCAGGGAATGACATCGCGCGGCGGGGGATCCTTCTCCTGGCTGCTCAAGAAAATAGGATAATTCAGGCGTGAGTGACGTTAAAATCAGCCGGGCACTGCTGTCAGTGTCCGACAAGGACGGATTGGTTGATCTGGGCACCGCCTTGGCTGCGCGCGGGGTCGAACTGGTTTCCACCGGCGGCACAGCCAAGGCGCTGCGCGAGGCCGGACTGCAGGTGCGGGACGTTTCCGACCTAACCGGCTTTCCCGAAATGATGGACGGGCGCGTCAAGACATTGCACCCGATGGTGCATGGCGGGCTGCTGGCGGTGCGCGACAATCCGGAACATGCCGCGGCGATGGCGGCGCATCAGATCGGCGCAATCGATCTTGTCGTGGTCAATCTCTATCCCTTCGAAGCAACCGTGATGCGCGGCGCCGATCGGGATGAAGTGATCGAGAATATTGATATTGGCGGGCCGTCAATGGTTCGCTCTGCGGCAAAAAATCACCAATTTGTCACTATTGTGACCAACCCTTCGGATTACGAAGCGCTGCTTGGCGAAATCGAAGAAACGGGCGGTTCAACCAGCCTGGCGTTCCGCAAGGCCATGGCAGCGAAGGCTTTTGCGGCCACCGCCGCGTATGATTCGATGATCGGTCAGTGGTTTGCCTTTGCCGACCAACACCAGAAATTCCCTCCGATGGTCAGCATGACGCGGAAGCTTGCGGGCACTTTGCGTTATGGCGAAAATCCGCATCAGGATGCGGCGCTCTACCTTCCTGCCGGGCCGCATACGCAGGGCTTGCCCCAAGCTGAGCAGATCCAGGGCAAGGAATTGAGTTACAACAATTACAACGATGCCAATGCGGCCCTGGAACTGGTGGCCGAATTCCGCGGCCAGGACCCGGCTGTGGTTATCGTCAAACACGCCAATCCCTGCGGTGTGGCGCAGCGCGGCAGCTTGCTCGAGGCCTGGCACGAGGCGCTCCATTGTGACAGCGTTTCGGCTTTCGGCGGAATCGTTGCCTGCAATGTCCCGCTCGACGGGCCGACGGCGGAGGCGATCTGCGAGATTTTCACCGAAGTCGTGGTTGCGCCGGGGGCTGATGATGCGGCGCGCGCGGCCTTTGCCAGAAAGAAGAATCTGCGCCTTCTCCTGACCAAGGATCTGCCTGATCCGCGCCGTCCCGGCCAGACATTGGCCATTATTGCCGGGGGCATTCTGGTGCAGGACCGCGATAATGGCGCAATTTCCGCTGGCGATCTCAAGATTGTCACCAAGCGCGCGCCCACAGAACAGGAACTGAAGGACTGCCTGTTTGCCTGGACAGTCGCTCGCCACGTCAAATCCAACGCGATCGTATACGCCAGAGACGGCGTTACTGCGGGCATCGGCGCGGGCCAGATGAACCGCCGCGACAGTTCGCGCATCGCCGCCATGAAGGCCGCCGAGGCCGCCGAGACCTATGGTTGGGATGAACCCCGCACCGCAGGCAGCGCGGTAGCTTCCGACGCATTCTTCCCATTTGCCGACGGGTTGCTGGCGGCGGCAGAGGCTGGGGCGACGGCGATCATCCAGCCGGGCGGCTCCATGCGCGATCAGGAAGTGATCGATGCGGCCGACGCCGCCGGTCTTGCGATGGTCTTCACCGGAATGCGGCACTTCCGGCACTGATCTGCAGTAACTCTACCGAGTGTTTCGCGCCCCGCATCCATCGGTCGCGGAAACCGCGCGCTTTGTCGTGCTTGCTGCAACCTTTCCGCCGAGTTCAGCGAAATGTCAGGCAAGCGCTCTATTTAAGGCCGCAACACGTGAACGACAGAAAGCAAGTGCAGCAACGCCATGGGCCTTTTCAAATCTGACCTCTACCGCAGTTTCGGAATCGGCTTCGCATTCGGTGCGCTGATCGTCATTTCGCAGATTGCCCCGCAATTCTTGACCGACCCCTTGCCGCAAGCGATCGCCGCGACCGAAAACATGCATTCCGCGCGATGACCCGGGCCTCCACCCTCCTGCTTGCGGCCGGAGTTCTCCTTGCGGCCTGTCAGCCCGTCGCATTTGCCGCTGAAGAAGCAGTGGCTGCACCTGTTCCTGCGCGCATTTCCAAGGAAGGGGCTGGCCTCAAAACCGCCATTTTTGCCGGCGGATGTTTTTGGGGCATCGAAGGCGTGTTCAGCCATGTCAGAGGCGTAAAAAGCGCCATATCGGGCTATCATGGCGGTAACGCCGCCAGCGCCAGCTATGATGTTGTCAGCAGCGGCGCTTCCAGCCATGCCGAAGCGGTTCGCGTTACCTATGATCCCAAGATCGTTCGCTACGATCAATTGTTGCAGATCTTCTTTTCGGTTGGTGCAGACCCGACGTTAAAGAACCGGCAGGGCCCCGACTCCGGTCCCCAATATCGCGCTGCGCTGATCCCGATGAACAAGGAACAGGCCGCCGTTGCAGCCGCATATCTTGCGCAGATGCGCAAGTCCGGAAAATGGAACCGGCCCATTGTCACGGGAATAGAAGCCTACAAGGCGTTTTATCCGGCAGAAGCCTATCATCAGGATTTTATCCTGAAGAACCCGAACCAGGGTTATATCCTGCGCTGGGACATGCCGAAGATCCGCGCGCTGAAATCCATGTATCCTGCCTTGTACAGCCAGGCCTTTCAGCCGGGTTGAGTAGCATTTTGCCGATTAGGCCTCTATATGGGGCCAATGGCCGTTCATCATCACCGACACGCCGAACATGCGGGCGAAACACTGGTCGAAGCAGCTCGCAACGCGCTGACCGCGGCTGGCGAGCAGTGGACGGGTATGCGGGCCGACGTATTCGAAGAACTGGCAAGTCACGAACGCCCGGCGTCCGCCTATGACATTGCCGATAATCTTTCCAAATCACGAGGCAAGCGGGTGGCGCCCAACAGCGTCTACCGAATCCTTGATCTGTTTGTGACCAACAATCTGGCGATGCGGGTGGAAAGCGCCAATGCCTACCTCGCCAACACGCATCCGGGATGCACGCATGACTGCATTTTTCTGGTGTGTGATGAATGCGGGGAAGCCACGCATGTCGATGATGATGATGTTTCGGCGCGGGTTCGCACTGTTGCACAGACCCAGCAATTCAAACCTGTCCGACCGATCATGGAAATTCGCGGACTGTGCCAATCCTGCCAATAATTTGACGAAAATTTCCGCAGATGCGTCGTTTGTCGACAGGCGCGAATTCCCTGTGTAAACCCCAGCGCATGACTTCAAGGCCCGATACCCCGCTTCTGGATACGGTTGGTACACCAGCCGACCTGCGCAAGCTCAAACCCAAACAGCTCCGCCAATTGGCCGATGAACTGCGCGCGGAAATGATTTCTGCCGTCGGCAGTACCGGCGGGCATCTGGGTTCCGGACTTGGCGTGGTCGAATTGACCACCGCGATCCATTACGTATTCAACACTCCGGAAGACCGGCTGATCTGGGATGTCGGGCATCAGGCCTATCCGCACAAGATCCTCACCGGGCGGCGCGGCCAGATTCGCACTCTGCGCCAGGGCGGCGGGCTAAGCGGCTTCACCAAGCGCAGCGAAAGCGAATATGATCCCTTTGGTGCAGCCCACAGCTCCACCTCGATCAGCGCCGGTCTCGGCTTTGCGGTGGCAAACAAGCTGGCAGGCGCACCGGGCAAGGCAATCGCAGTCATCGGCGATGGCGCGATGAGCGCGGGCATGGCTTATGAGGCGATGAATAATGCCGAACAGGCGGGAAACCGGCTGGTGGTGATCCTGAACGACAATGATATGTCGATTGCCCCCCCGGTGGGCGGGCTGTCCGCCTATCTGGCGCGGATGGTATCCTCCAGCGAATATCTGGGTTTGCGCAGCCTTGCTTCCAAGGTGGCCCGGAAGTTTTCCCGCAGAATCCATTCGGGTCTGGAGAAGGCCGAAGAATTTACGCGTGGGATGGTTACCGGCGGAACCTTGTTTGAAGAATTGGGCTTCTATTACGTCGGCCCGATTGACGGGCATAATCTCGATCATCTGATCCCGATCCTGGAAAACGTTCGCGATAGTGAACAGGGGCCGATTCTGGTCCATGTCGTCACGCAAAAGGGCAAGGGCTATGGTCCGGCCGAAGAAAGCGCCGACAAATATCATGGTGTCGCCAAATTCGACATTATCAGCGGCAAACAGGACAAGGGGCCGGGCGGCGGCCCGCCTGCCTACCAGAATGTTTTTGGCGAAACCTTGGCCAAACTGGCTGAGGATGATCCGCTGATCTGCGCCATTACAGCCGCGATGCCATCGGGCACCGGGGTGGACAGATTTGCCAAGGCACATCCGGATCGTGCCTTCGATGTCGGCATTGCCGAACAGCATGGCGTGACGTTTGCGGCGGGCTTGGCGGCGCAAGGCATGCGCCCGTTCTGCGCGATCTATTCGACCTTCCTGCAGCGGGCCTTCGATCAGGTGGTGCATGATGTGGCAATCCAGAACCTGCCGGTCCGCTTTGCCATTGACCGCGCAGGCCTGGTCGGTGCCGACGGCGCAACCCATGCCGGAAGCTTCGACATTACCTATCTGGCGACCTTACCCAATTTCGTGGTGATGGCGGCGGCGGACGAAGCCGAACTGGTCCACATGACCTATACTGCGGCCTGCCATGACAGCGGCCCGATTGCCTTCCGATATCCGCGCGGTAACGGGGTTGGTGTGCCATTGCCCGAAACGCCCCAATTGCTGCCGATTGGCAAGGGCCGAATCGTTCGCGAAGGCACCAAGATCGCCTTGCTCAGCCTCGGAACCCGGTTGGCAGAAGCGATGAAAGCGGCTGACACATTGGAAGCCAAGGGCCTTTCGACCACGGTTGCCGACCTGCGTTTTGCCAAGCCGCTCGACAGTGCATTGATCGAAAAATTGATGCGCACGCATGAAGTGGTGGTGACGGTGGAAGAAGGCAGCATCGGCGGCCTCGGCGCGCATGTCCTGACTTTGGCGAGTGACCTTGGCCTGACCGATGGCGGCCTGAAGATCCGCACATTGCGCCTGCCCGACATTTTCCAGGACCATGATTCGCCGGACCGGCAATATGACGAAGCCGGGCTCAACGCGCCGCATATCGTGGACACAGTGCTGAAGACACTGCGGCACAATTCCGCCGGTATCGAAGAGGCGCGGGCTTAGCCCTCTCGCCTTATCAGCTGGCCCAGCGCCAGATGCCGGCTGCGATACCGCCCGCAGGTGCGTGCAACCAGGTGACCGCCAGCCACAGCCCAAGCGCGGCCAACCACAGAGCGGGCTTCACTTCCAACAGGTAGGACCAGCGCGGGGCGAAGCTTGTCTTGCTCTCCCACGCGCGCCATGCATCACCCATCAACGCCTGCTTCTTGCCGTCCTGCAGCCGTGCGCCGACAAGCGCGAGCACGATCATGCTGGTCATGACCACCAACGTGCGAGCGGTCGGCGCGGCGACGAGATGGCCCAGTGCGATCAGGGCGAAACCCCACATCATCGGGTGACGTGTCACGCGGAAAACCCCTGCCGGTTCTGCGCGGGCGGCCTGTTCTGCCCCCGGTGCCGGCATTGCCGGATTGCCGCGAAACGATCCAGCATATAGCACCATGCCAAGCAGTGCGAGCGCACTGCCAACGCCCCAACTGAAATCATCATACCCGCTCCACAACGGCACAGATGGCGCGCCAACAGCGGTGAAGGCGAGATAGATCCAGGCCAGCGCAGCCAGGCTGACCAGGCTGTAGACAATCTGGAAACCCGCAGCGCCCAGCGCCCGCACCATGACTGCGCGCAGTGGGTGTGACATTGCGAAATGCGTACCAACAAGGGCGGCGCAGGCCGCGACAAGCGATGTCAGTGCAGGGTCCATAGTGCTACTCCCAGTGAAATTGGTGATTGCACCTACCAGTCATAGGCTTTGGGCAGGGCGCTCTCGTCCAGGTTCTTGTAACGGTCACGAAGGCGGGTCTGATGGTTTTCCAGAGGTTGTTGCACCCCGTCGATAAACACGTGCACCGGCGCAGAGGAAAGCTCGAGCGGGTCACCGTCCCACACCACCACATCCGCCGCTGCACCCGGCGCGAGGACGCCCAGCTTGCCGCCCATGCCGCTGATTGCGGCTGGTATAGAAGTGATCGAAGCGAGCGCTTGCCCCCAGCTTAGCCCAGCAGCGCGCGGCACCTTCTGCAAGGCGACCAGATTACCGGCATATTGTTTCAGATTGCGCGGCTGATCGAATGCAGCAATGCCGCCGATCGCAACCTTGACCCCCGCCTGTGTCATGCGCCCGACATTGCTTTGCGTGGCAGCAAGCTGTTCAAAACTGGACGGCAAATCATCGAGCGGGTCGGCGATAACGGGCACACCGGAAGCGGCCAGTTCCTTGGCCACCAGCCAGCCTTCACTCACCCCGACCAGCACCATATCGAGCTGTTGAAACTCTTGCTTCATCGCCAGCAAAGTGCGGATATCCGACGCGCGTTCGACCCGAATGTAGAGCTTTTGTTTCCCGGCCACCACTGGGCCGAGAGCGGCGGCGTCTGCGCGGGTCAGCATGGCGTCATCGCCGCCCCATTTGCCATCGGCAAAGGCGCGCGCTTCACGCAATGCATTGCGCAAGGTGACTTCGCTGGCCACACGGCTTCCGCCTGCCAGCCGTGCACCGCCTTCGCCAAGTGTCACCAGCTGGAACGCGCGTGCCTCAGTCACCGCATCGGGATCGGCACCGGTATCGATCAGCGCACCCTGACCGGCGAAAATTGATTTGCCCGGTGATGGGGCAACCGTGGCCCGGGTAACCCCGCCAACCCGTGTCACGGCGATATCCTGCGATGATGGATTGATCGATGTGGCCACATCCAGAGCCGCGTTGAAGGGGGAACTGTTGGCGCTGGTATCGTTGCTTTCGCTGACCCCGCCTACGTCGGCGAGGCCGATATCCGTCACCGCCGCAAAGATGCCCGGCGTTACCCACATCCCGGCCACATCGATGACCGTATCGGTTTCCATCGCTTGGCCCATAGCGGGCCCGGCATAGACCACTTTACCGCCGCGCACTTCGACCACGCCGCCTGAAATCGGCTCGCTGCCGTCTCCTTTGGCCACCGTGGCGTTGGTGATCACGAAGTCCTGCGCGTGCACGACCTGCGGCAAAGCGATCAGGGAAACCGCGGCCAGAAGGAATCTGCGTGCCGTCATTTCACGTCTCCTTCGCCGGGTTGGCCAAGCTCGAAATCGCTCACAGGCCGCATTTTGGGATTGTCGTAATCATACATCAGGGCGCCATCGATCCAGACCTTTTCCGGCCGCGAGTAAATCGACAGCGGATTTCCGTTCCACAGGACGACATCCGCCATTTTACCGGCCTCGAGACTGCCCGTCTGCTTGTCGATGCCCATTGCCTTGGCTGGATTGCGCGTGAACCACGAAATCACGTCCGCATCCGCAATGGTAATGCCCATCCGCCGCCCTGAAGCCTGTGCCTTGGCCGCTTCCTGATTCAAGCGCTGGATACCGTTGGCATCATCCGAATGGATCACCACGCAGGCCCCTTCGCGTTGCAGGATGGCAGCGTTTTCGGGAATCCCGTCATAGCTTTCCATCTTGAAGCCATACCAGTCTGCCCAGATCGCGGAGCAAATATCGTTTTCCTTGAGCAGGTCGCCGATCTTGTAGCTTTCAACAGCATGGTGGAATGCGCTGACCTTGTAGCCCATTTCCTTGGCCATATCGATTACCAGTGCCATCTCGTCGGCCCGGTAACAGTGGTTGTGAACCAGGATTTGCCCGTCGAGCGCCCCGGCAAGAGTTTCCTTGGCAAGATCGCGATTCTTGCGGTCCCCGGCGGCGTATTTCTTGGCATCGAGCCAGGTCTGCCGATTGACCGCAAAGTTGCCCATGCGGGTCGAGGGCATTCTGCCCTTTCCGCCGTAGACGCGCTTGGGATTTTCGCCGCACGCCATCTTGAAACCGTAAGGAGCTCCGGGGAACTTCATCCCCTGGACCGTGCGGCTGGGAATATTCTTGAGCGTGACCGAGCGGCCACCCATCAAATTGGCCGATCCGGGCAGGATCTGCAGCGATGTTACCCCGCCATTGGCCAGCGCGCGGCTGAATCCGGGGTCCTGCGGCCAGACCGAATGTTCGGCCCAGACTTCCGGGGTTGTCGGGCTGGTCGCTTCATTCCCATCCGAATTGGCCTCAACCGCAGGGCTGGCATAGTCGCCAAGGTGCGAATGGATGTCGATTACCCCGGGGGTGACGAATTTGCCCACCCCGTCGATCCGGGTGTATTCCGCCGGAATGGCAAGGTCCGGCCCGCCAATTGCAACCACTTTGCCGCCAGCAAGCAACACGGTGCCGTTCTCAATCTTTGCGCCAGCACCATCAAACACGGTCGCGCCGACCAGCGCGGTTGGTACGCCGGGGTAGGGTTTATAAGTTGACGGGAAAGGGGCGCCGTTTTCTGTAGCGGCATTCTTTGATGATGTGCCAGGCCGGCTGTCCCCAGTGGTTGAGCAAGCCGCGAGCGCGATCATGCCCCCCAGCAATGCCAAGGTGCGAAACTGCATTGGGTAGACCCCTATTTTCAATGTTAAGACTTACTGGTTCGACGCTGGGTGAACGCCCGCTGCCTGGGGTTCGCCCAATCCGGCTTCGCCGGAAACGTGGCCAGCATCAGCATCGTCGTCTTGCAGAGTGTCGAGATGCATCAGCTTCTTGACCAGCGGGCTGATGACCAGAACGACCACGCCGATACCGATCGCATACCAGCCTACGGTGGAATACACGCTGAGCACCAGTTCGCGGCCCGCCTCTTCGCCTTCCAGCCCTTCACCCCCGGCCGCAGCCGAGATCAGGCCCGCAGCGAAATTGCCCGTTGCCGAAGCAAAGAACCAGGTGCCCATCATCAGACTGGCCATATGCGACGGGGTCAGGCGGTTCATCGCGGAAAGGCCCACAGGCGACAGGCACAGTTCGCCCGTCGTGTGCAGCAGATAGAGAAGGAAAATGAACACCACGGGAACTGCCGCATTGGCACCCGCGGCATTCGCGCCCCACACCAGCACAAGGAAGCCGATGCCAACCTGCACCACGCCCAGGCCAAATTTGAATGGAGCAGATGGTTCAAGGCCGCGTTTCCCCAAGGTCGTCCACAACCACGCGAAGACCGGCGCAAGCAGGAAGATATAGGCAGCATTGAGTGACTGGAAAACCGACGCCGGAACGCCTGCACGGTCAACATGCCGGTCCGTGAACAGGCTAAGCGAATTGCCAGCCTGTTCGAACAAGGCCCAGAACACGATTGATACAAAGATCAGGAACATCGCGGCGAAGATTCGATCACGGTCTTCGGAAGGTAACTTTATGACGGCAACACCCAGAACATAGGTCACCAGAATGCCGCCAAAAACGCCCAGGAAGGTGCCCACGATCGACTGGTTCTGCACCATCCACCAACACAATGCGACCAGCGCAAGGCCGACTGCGTAGAGGCCCCATTCGGTCCCCCGGCTGAGTGGCTGGGACGGTTCGCCGCGGCCAAGCAACAGCGGTTTGCCCCAGATAAACACGATCAGGCCAAGCAACATGCCCACGCCCGCCAGCCCGAAGCCGTACGACCAGCCATAGGTTTCACCGATATAGCCGCACAGCAGCGAACCGAGGAAGGCGCCGAGATTAATGCCCATGTAAAAAATGGTGTAAGCGGGGTCGCGGCGGGCGTCGGTTCGCGGATAAAGTTGGCCGACGATGACCGAGATATTGGCTTTCAGGAAGCCGGCGCCGACAATGATGAAGGCCAGTGCCAGCCAGAAAATGTTCAAAGCTGCCGGGTCCTGGCCGCCGTTTCCTTCGATACCCATAATGAAATGGCCGAAGGTTAGCAGGATGGCGCCAAACAAGACCGCTTTTCGCTGGCCCAGCCATTTATCGGCGAGATACCCGCCGACCACCGGCGTGATATAGACCAGCGCGGTGTAGGCACCGTAGATGATCCCGGCATCACTGTCAGAAAATAACCAGTGCTTGGTCAGATAGAAAATCAGCAGCGCGCGCATGCCGTAATAGGAGAAGCGTTCCCACATCTCGGCGAAGAACAGGACAAACAATCCCTTGGGATGACCCAAAATTGTGCCTGCCGAATTTCCGTCCTCGGCGTATTTCGTTGCCATTGCGCTGATAACCCTTTGTCTAACCCTGAACCCCTGCGTCCACCGGCTTGGCGCGGGGATCGCAAACCGGCAACCTAACGGCTGTTTCGCGCTTGTGAAGCGATAGTTTCTAACGAAACTGCCCATGTGGGTGAAACCACCGCTTTCCTCCGGGCCTTGACGCGCCGCGCTGTATTATGGCACTGATGCACCTAAGTAAGGAATCATGATGACCCAGCAAAGCCGTCCTGTTTATCTCAAGCTTCGCGATCTCATCGCGGCCGCTATTATCGAAGGGGAATACAGGGAAGGGGAAATGCTGCCGTCCGTACGGGCCTTTGCCGCGGCCCAGGGCGCCAATCCGCTGACAGTGGCCAAGGCTTATCAACAATTTCAAGCCGATGGACTGGTCGAAGTTCAGCGCGGGGTTGGCATGTATGTGGTGCGCGGTGCAGCGGCCAAACTGCGCAGTACGGAGCGGGCGGCATTCATTGCCCGCGAATGGCCCGAAATCGTCGCGCGAATGCAGCGGCTCGGGATCAAGCCGGCGGAACTGCTCCACCCAGCAACCTGATCGCCGCTGCAGGAAATTTGCCTATTATTCCGATGGTATATTGCACAGCGCCCTACAGTCTGCCATTTTGCCCTCAAGGGTCGTGATTTTTGCCGTAAGATTACGGCATCAGATTGCTAGCTCGCGCCAATTAGGCCGAGCGGGGGAGAGAATAATGATCAGATCGGAATTGTTGCAGGCACTTGCCAAGGATAATCCTGAACTGCGCGCTGATGAAGTCGAGCAGGTTGTCGATATCTTTTTCGAAGAAGTTGCACAGCGGCTCACCGATGGCGGGCGCGTGGAACTGCGCGGCTTTGGTGCCTTTTCGACACGTGAACGCGGCGCACGCAAGGGGCGCAATCCTCGCACGGGTGAATCGGTCGATGTTCCGGGCAAGAGCGTGCCCTACTTCAAGCCAGGCAAGGAAATGCGGCAGCGTCTAAACGCTGACTGATCGCGCTCCCTGACCTGCGAATGGCGCCAGCCCTTCGCTTTGAATGATACCATATTGGCACCGGCTTGCTGGCGCGCTAGGGCGCCAGCACTGCGGGTGTGGCGGAATGGTAGACGCCGGGGACTTAAAATCCCCTGATCTTTGATCGTGCTGGTTCGAGTCCAGTCACCCGCACCA